>NZ_CP017599.1:6965916-7642714 GCF_001767235.1 Moorena producens PAL-8-15-08-1 | reverse complement strand
TTGCTTGTAGAGATTGTTCAGGACAACTTTGGGATAAGCATCGCGCTTTAGTTCGATTACGATGCGCATGCCATTGCGATCGCTTTCATCCCGAATATCGGAAATGCCATCAATGCGCTTATCATTAACCAATTCAGCAATCTTTTCGATTAAGCTTGCCTTATTAGTTTGGTAAGGTAGCTCAGTAATAATAATGGCTTCCTTGTCTGGACGACCTCGTTGCCCAATCGTTTCAATTTCTGCCACACCTCGCATGGTGATAGAACCCCTACCACTGGTGTAAGCATCTTTAATACCCGATGTGCCTAAAATCTGTGCCCCAGTGGGGAAATCTGGACCAGGGATATACCGCCTTAACTCCTTATCAGTGATTTCGGGATTATGGATCAGGCCAACTAAGCCATCCACCAACTCTCCCAGGTTATGAGGGGGGATATTGGTTGCCATACCCACAGCAATCCCCGATGAGCCATTGAGCAGTAATTGGGGAATCCGTGCCGGTAAGACAGTCGGTTCTTGCTGGGAACCGTCAAAGTTATCAACGAATTCTACAGTTTCTGACTCAATGTCCCGGAGTAGGGCATTGGTAGCGATCGCTTGCAAGCGGCACTCTGTGTAACGCATTGCCGCTGGGGGGTCGTTGTCTACTGAGCCAAAATTTCCATGACCATTAATTAGAGGCGATCGCATGGAGAAATCCTGAGCCATGCGCACCAAAGCGTCATAAACAGCAGTATCCCCATGGGGATGATACTTACCCAACACTTCCCCTACCACACGAGCGCATTTGCGGAATGGACGGTCTGGGCTTAAACCCAGCTCATGCATGGCATAGAGAATTCTTCGGTGTACTGGCTTGAGCCCATCCCTGGCATCTGGTAATGCCCGACCTACAATAACGCTCATGGCGTATTCTAAATAAGACCGGGACATTTCGTTCCGCAAATTTGTCGGGACAATGCGTTCTTGGGATGTACTCATAGTTGGACAAACTCCCTTATTATCGAGGATTTTGCTAAATAAATCGGTTAAAATCTCTTAAAAGAGGCTTTTAACACGTTTTTTTTTCAAATTTGGCTGGTTATTTTTAAATTTTAACACAAAATCTATACTATAGCCGCTAACAGAACCACAGGCAAGGCTTAGACAATGAGCAGATTCGCGGTTCTTGTGCAAAAATTATGGGAAAAAGACAGAAAATTTCCTAGGGTAGCTTAGGAATTTCACCTGTTCTTGTTCATGTTGACTGGCGGTTTATGCCACCAGGTTGTTTTCCTCCCCTGACAAAACGTCAGAGGTGAGTAAAATATAATCGAAAATGTCGCATAGTCTACCAAAAAATCTTATTATTTGTTAGACTTGAATTAGGGTAACACCGAAAAGGATTATTATGTAACTTAAATTAAAGCCGAAAACCAAGGGTTTAATAGTTGCGCTCTCTATCCCGGTGGAACAAAATTTTTTGACATTTTTATGGCGCACAGTGAGGCGAGCAATCCCTCGCCTCACTGTGAAGCGCGTAGATACATCCTGGATGCGATCGCATCTTGCCTTGGCGGGCCTTGGTCTATCTTGGTAGACTTTGGTAGCTAAAAAGTATCGGTTCCCAATAACTAAGGAGTTTTTGATGAAACTATCCTATGTTTTGATTGGCTTAGCTATTTTTGCCTTCGTTTTGAGACCAGATTTAATCCCTGTCTCCCTCGCTCTAGCTATAATCGCCTTTGGTGTCGTGTTTGGTATCTTTAGGGATCACCTGATGAAGTAATCCGCAAGGTTAATTTATTCACAAGTACCTTGACCTGAAACGTTTTTCCATCATTTTGGCTGAATCGTGCTATACTATGTTTCCAGTCATTTACTCCGATGAGTTTCTTGAACACGATAACGGTCGGTTTCACCCAGAACGACCAGAACGTTTAACTGCCATTGTGGATGCCATCAAAGCTGCACCTTGGGCTGACCAAATTAAGTGGCAGTTACCGACAGCGGTGGAAACTCGTCGAGTGATGCCCCTAGTACAACAAATTCATAGCCAGCGCTACATTGAGACAGTTGAAGAAATCGCTTTGAGTAATGGTGGCAGGTTAGATGCGGACACAGGGATATCCCCCCGCAGTTACGACGTTGCCCTACTCGCCGTTAGTGCTTGGCTAGATGCGGTAGATCAAGTCCTCACTACCAATAATTCAGCCTTCGTTCTAGCCCGTCCCCCTGGTCATCATGCTGAACGTCAGAGAGGGATGGGGTTTTGCTTATTTTCCAATGCTGCGATCGCAGCTTACTATGCCTTAGAGCAATCAGGAGTCGAACGAGTTGCCATCCTAGACTGGGATGTCCATCACGGCAATGGCACTCAAGATGTTGTGGAACGAGATGCTCGCATTGCCTACATCTCCCTTCATCAATCCCCTTGCTATCCTGGTACAGGCCAAGCCAGTGAACAGGGGTTTCACAATAATGTCCTCAATCTTCCCATGGCACCAGGCAGCACGTTAGCAGATTACCAGCCTATGTTTGAACAGAAAGTGATGCCATGTTTAACCAAATTTGAGCCAGATTTATTGATTGTCAGTGCTGGTTATGACGCTAATGCCGCCGACCCCTTGGCAAATATTGCCTTGCAGCCAGAAGATTATGGGTTATTTACTAACTATTGTCTGCAACTAACTCGTCGGATTGTTTTTGGTTTAGAAGGCGGGTATGAACTCACTGCTCTAGCTCAGTCCGTGGTAGCAACAATTGAAGCTTGTTTGGCTTAGAGATTGGATATGCTTGACTAGTGTTGGGTAATTGTAGCTGGTGAAATAGATATTTTTATAGCGTTTATCATAGCTATGAGGTACACATTATTTTTTACCTCTTCCCTACTCCCTGCTCCCTGCTCCCTGCTCCCTAAAACCCAGAGATTTGTCCCTCATGGTTATAAGACTTGCTATATATATAGCGCTACAGTAGGCGGAAATAATCAAAACAATTAAATGTTTCAATCCGCCATACTGCTTTAATGATTATGGAAACAAAAGTAGTTAGATCAACTTAACTGCTCTAAGTCCAAAAAATAGAGTCAGAGCCACAACAGTAGCACCAGCTAGAAGTCCAAAGTAAGCGATCGCTGCAGAGATCATAGTATCCCCCGAAAATTCAATAGTTTAATAATATTACCTAATTTTACCTCATCTTGAGTCTTATTCCTCAGAGAAATAGTCAACGATGAAAAAAAATGGAAGACAATAAATTTTTTCGTTTTGTGTGGCGCTTTAATGCTATTGTTATTATGGCTAGTGGATTGCTAGCAATAGCGGTTTTAGCTTTTGCTGCTATCGAGATAGTCAGAAGCACTACCAGAGACCGGCAGGGGATTAACATTGTTAATGTTGATGACGATAGCTCAAGCTCTCAAGAGTGGGAGCTAGGTAATCTCAAGGAAGTTGATGGCACAACCTATCTAATGGTGCCGCTTTACTCAGATCAATCTTATAGCCAATCCTATTATAGCAAATCGACACGCTCAACTAGAAACTATTTGTTTTTGGATAGTGAAACAGGTAATAGCAAATGGCTCTTTGCTAAGAATGATTATTTAATTGCTAGCGATCGCTTCATTTCAGAAACTAATGATAAAGAGAATAATAGGCTTGAATCGAAACCAGTTATAGCCGTTTTATACCAACTTATTAAACAAGATACCAATGGTGATGGAAGATTAACAAACAATGATATGCTCACAATAGCATTGACACATCCCAATGGTAATGACTATCAGGAAGTCCTAAGTGGAGTAGATAAATTTTTGGGTTACAAGGTTCTAAAGGCAAATAGCCTATTAATTTTGTATCAGCGGGATGGGATTGCCTATTCAGCAAAGGTTTCTTTAGAGAATTTTACTCTCTCCAATGAAAAGGAAATCGCTAAATACTAAAAACCTACCTCACCCCCGCTCAGCTCACCTTAAAATCAGAAATCGTCTCAATCCATACCCGTGCTCCACAATGTAGGGGATTATCTGGGCGATACATGACCCGACAAGGGCCATTGACTTCGACAGTATGACCGTAAGTATTGTTAGAGCCTCGTTTTACCGTAATCACTGGATTGCGTTCGCCGGTCTTGAGATTTTGGCGAATCACTTTCTGATTAACGTGGATGACCGCCTTCGTATAATTTGTACGCTTTGACCAATTCCGCTTCGGTCCGCGAGTGCCAGGGGTAACTACTGGCATGCCATCAAATAAGGGAATCACCCAAGTTCTACCGACTTTATAAGCTCCTTTGACTCTGCCCTTGCTCAACAGGAAACGGACGCGAGTGGCAGAGATACCTAGTAATTCAGCAGCTTGTGCGGTAGAAATCATCATGGCGGTAAAACCATTGCTTTAACGATATTGTTATAGTAACAGGATTTCTGAAAAGATGCAATGGGTTATGTGGGTTATGTGGGTGTTTTAAAAAACTATTGCATTGTCGCAAGTAAGGCTTTGGTTGGTGCGTTACGGGGCGGGCTGTCCCAGGCAACAGATTGAACATGAAGGCAAGCCCGCCCCTAACACACCCTACGCAAAATCTCCCCGATTCCCGATTCCCGATTCCCGATTCCCGATTCCCTAATCAAAATAAAAAAAATTCGGTCAAGTTCTGGTTAATTCCAATCCTTGACCGAATTATTTATTGTAATAGTCAAGAGCCCTAGGGTTCTTGACTATGTGTTCACCAAATCAACAACAGACAAACTTAGGTCTTAGACTTCAGACGTCGTACTTTCTCCTCAGTTTTGACCTGTGGCCAGGGATTGACATCCCTGGCAACTTGCTATTTTAATCTACCAACAGATGTCGAATCAATATACTGATCACCTCACCAGGATTTCCGGTAGGTTGAGGAGCGCTCCACTCATGAACTTGGGCGTAGCCACGGCCATAAAGATTATAGATTGTGACCCGCACAGTTTTGGGAGAACCGATCAATATATGTTTGATTTGCTCCCGTCCTGGCTGGGGTTGGCCAAATAATTCAGGGAAATTAGGATTGTTGGGATTATACTCAAAATTTGGGAGAAAGTTTTCGATGTCCATAATGTTTTTTGTTGTTGGATTTCTGACATTTTTATGGTAAGAGATAATTATTTATTTTGTCAAGTATTTTTTATTTATTTGATTATTTAATAAAAGCGATCGCATTGAATTTGAGAGCGTAATCATTGGAGCGCGTAGCGGATCAGACTATCGCATTTGTTTATAAATTATGAATTATGAATTAGTAATTAGAGATTAGGTGTTAGATTGGGGGAATCCGTTCCCGTAGCGCCTCCTACATACCATCGCTGTTTATAACATTTCCTTATCAAAGGGGAAAGTCCGGAAATCGATCGGAAAAGTCCCCCTTATTAAGGGGGATTTAGGGGGATCTCAACCCATGCAACAAACCACAAACTCGATTATTTTAAAATGTGCGATCGCCAACAAAAAGAATTCCATCTTCCTTATAATTACAATTTAGTAAGCAGAGCTAGAGAATTAAGGAAAACTATGACTCCAGCCGAGAAAAAGCTGTGGTCTGACTATTTGAAAAATTTTAAGTTTAGAGTCTTGCGACAAAGACCAATAGCGAATTTTATTGTTGACTTTTATTGTGCTGCTTTAAAATTAGTTATTGAAGTTGATGGAGATTCTCATTATACAGAAGCTGGCCAAGCTTATGACGAAGAAAGAACTCACATTCTTGAAGGTTATGGATTAAAAGTAATTCGATTTACCAATGATGAAGTATTGCATAATTTTGAAGCAGTGTGCGTTCGGATCAGCAGTGAGCTTCCCCCTAGCACAACCTAGAGCTGTTTAAAAATTCAATAAGTTGCGAATCTTTGCTGATCATCGATTTTTTTTAGGGATTAGGATAATAGAGTTAGATTGGGGGAGTGACATCGCGTTTTTTATCCCATTTTCTAGTCGATCCCCCCCAGCCCCCCTTAATAAGGCTATCCATTAGGCAAAAGTAGTCGAAACAGTGATAGAGACTAGGATTTAGGCAAGGATTGGGAGAGGAGTGGTGAGAGCCATTATTAAACTAACAGGGATTTCCCAAGACTGCGGTCGCAAAATCACAAACGCGATCGCAAAATCACAAACGCGATCGCAAAATCACAAACGCGATCGCAAAATCACAAACGCGATCGCAAAATCACAAACGCGATCGCCTACGGCAGCAGCTTGCGCTGATCGCACTTAAGTAGGGCTTGCTGCACAAGTATGGAAACTATACCAGACAGGGCTTTCAATCATTTTTACCCTGAAAAAGTGCCAGGATTTTGAGCCCATCGATACAAAAACCTGGCACCATCGTAGGGGAACACTTGGTTATATTCGGAATGTGAGGGAAAAATAAGCATATTTTTCAAGAGCTAGTTTCAGATCCGCAAATTTCCCCAAAGACTTGTGCAGCAAGCGATAGTGAACTCTTAACTTATTACTTATTACTTATTACTTATTACCCGAATCAATAGACTTATTCAGCAAGCCCTAAGTAGGAGCACCCTCACGGGAGTGGACAGGGAGGCATTGGTTATGAGAGTATCAGAGGAAAAAGTCAATCAGGAGATGAAGAAGAACAAATGAAGGATTGGATCAGCCAGGAAATAAATCCGAAATTTTTCAGGACATACGTCATGCCAAAAGATTGAGAAAGACACTTGTGGTCTTAAGCGAGCATCCAGGAGAAACAGTACCAAAAGCGAGTGGTAATGCCAGCAACAGCCAAAGTATTTACAGATTTTGGTCAAATGAGAAAGTGACAAGAACACAAATATTGGCTTCACACAAGGAAGGCGTAGTGAGGAGATGTGTGGAAGCAGGAGTAGTGCTGGCAATACAGGACACGACCGACTTGGAGTATACGACACATGAAGCCACAAAAGGTTTGGGATATATAAATCAGACCCTTCAACAAGGAATTAAAGTTCATAGCTGTATAGCGGTCAGTGCCAAAGGAAAACCATTAGGACTGCTACATCAACAGAGTTGGACCAGAAAGCACAGGAGTGGTTTGAAAAAAGAACGCAAGAAAAAAGCGATTCAAGAAAAAGAAAGTTATCGATGGTTAGAGACAGTTAAGGGAGCTGAAGAAGGACTAGCGGAAAAAGCCAAGCTCATACATGTTGCAGATCGTGAGGCTGATATCTTCGAGTTATTCGCCCAAAAGCGTTCTGCTAATAGCGAATTACTGATTCTTCGAGAGTATAATCGCAGGGTGAAAGAGGAGATGGGATATCTGTTACCGATGATTGAACAAAGACCAATTTTAGGTACAATGACCATCAACTTAGAGCGTAATCCCAAACGTCCAGCTCGTCAGGCATCATTACAAATCCGAGGGATAAGAGTCACTTTGGAAGTGCCTCAACATCATCCCAAACCCCACAATCTCCATCCAGTGGAAATCAACGTACTACTGGTAGAAGAAACTGAGAAACCGGCTGATGGTAGTCAACCCATTCGTTGGTTGTTGCTCACAACTCTACCAATTGACGACTTCCAAAAAGCTTGGCAATGCGTGCAGTGGTATAGTTATCGATGGCTCATCGAACGCTTTCACTTTACCCTTAAAAGTGGCTGACGCACGCGAAAAACTTCAACTTCAAACTAGAGAGCGTTTACTCAAAGCACTGGCTACTTATAACATTGTTGCTTGGCGATTAATGTGGTTAACGTAATCTCGCTCGACTTAATCCCGATGCTTCTTGCCAAGTAGTTTTATCTCCACAGGAATGGAAGCTCAAGCGACTTCAATTTCAACCCAAAAACCGCTCGAAAAAACCTCCTACTCTTCGCCAAGCTCTGATGAGCGATTGCACGTTTGGGTGGATTTTTGGCCCGTACCGGAGATGGCGAACCTGGCTTGAAAACTCTAGCCGCGAGGGCTTTCTACCTTTTACCATTTATTTGAAGGTTCACAACTTGCTTCTACGTCCTAGTCTCTATCACTGTTTCGACTACTTTTGCCTAATGGATAGCTTAATAAGGGGGGAGTCCGGAAATCTCTCTAGTTTCTCTCCCTTCCGCCCAAATAACCAAGGGGAGAGTAAACCCTTTCTATCCCATTTCCTAACTCGATCCCCCCCAGCCCCCCTTAATAAGGGGGGAGTCCGGAAATCGATCCAGTTTCTCTCCCTTCTGCCCAAATAACCAAGGGGAGAGTAAACTCTTTCTATGCCATTTCCTAACTCGATCCCCCCCAGCCCCCCTTAATAAGGGGGGAGTCCGGAAATCGATCCAGTTTCTCTCCCTTCTGCCCAAATAACCAAGGGGAGAGTAAACTCTTTCTATCCCATTTTCTAGTCGATCCCCCCCAGCCCCCCTTAATAAGGGGGGAGTCCGGAAATCGATCTAGTTTCTCTCCCTTCCGCCCAAATAACCAAGGGGAGAGCAAACCCTTTCTATCCCATTTCCTAACTCGATCCCCCCCAGCCCCCCTTAATAAGGCAGGGCTGTTTCATTTTCAGGAATAAATTGTCTTTTTCTACGGGTGAAAGGGAGCTGGGGTGCTGGGGAGAGGTTTTTTTTCAGGTTAAAAATAACTTTTTATTAGCTTTAATCCCCCCTATCTCCCTATCTCCCTATCTCCCCACCTCCCCACAAATGACGTTTTAGTCGGACTTTGAAACAGCCCTGCCCCTTAATAAGGGGGGAGTCCGGAAATCGATCTAGTTTCTCTCCGTTCCCTTAATAAAGGGGAAGTCCGGAAATCTATCTACTTTTTCTCCCTTTACTTAATAAGAGGTAAGTCCGGAAATCGCTCTAGAAAGTCCCCCTTATTAAGGGGGATTTAGGGGGATCACAACCTAAGCAAAAAACCATCTCCCTGCTCCCTGCTCCCGAAATTGCTATAATTAAACCAATCCAACATAACTACCTATAAATTATGGCAGTCTTGTCCCTTTTGGCTAGTTTAGAACTATCGAAAGTAGCGTCACCGTTGTTAGGTATTATTGCGGGACAAGCAGGGAAGCATATAATTAAATCTCTGACTAAAAGCGATATCGAAAAAGCCATCAAAGCGGGAGCAGAAGCGGTTGATCAATGGGACAAACAACTGGATAGTCAACAGCGCTTATTTTTTCACGCTCCCCCGGATGGCTGGAATGGAGTTAGTAGGTTTTTGAACCACTATTTTACTCATTCTGCTGTTTTAGCGGAATTACAAAAACCGTTACTTAATCAAGGGAAGCCAGACCGGGAGATTTTAAGCACGGTATTTCAACAAGAAGCTGACGCCAAGACTATTAAACTAAATCAAAACAGTCTCAAGCCTTGGGTAGAGACATTTATTAATGCTTATTTTAAGAAGACTTATACTTATCTAAAATTTCAGGTAGCTAAACAGGATTATAATCAACAGTTAGCCAACTGGTTTGATGATGTCAAATTTGCTGGCATTGCTGTGCCTGGGCAAGAAGTAGAAAAATCGGAGAAGTTAGCTCAGATTTTTGTAATGCCAGATGTAGTGGAAGACGTATCAACTGCTCGCCCTTGGGAGCGGGAGTTGTTAGCAGCTGGTAGTGGGGAAAAGCCAGAAAGGCTAATCTTGGACAAGACAAGTGGTAGGAAATTTTTGGCTCAGCAGTTATTGAGCCAAAGTCAGTGGAGACGAGTGGTAATATTGGGTGCGCCAGGCTCTGGTAAAACCACCTTGATGAGCTATTTTGCAGTAATGTTAGCTCAGCAAAATCCTGACATTTTAGGATTAGATGGTGATACCGACTGGCTACCGATTTTAATCAGGATGCGAGATTTTGCCAGACATCTCGATAAAAGCTTGATCGACTATGCTCGGATATTTGCCGAAAACACCATGTCAGTCAAACCGTTACCAGTGGGATTTTTTGAGCATTGGTTGTCTGATGGTAGAGCGTTGATATTGCTGGATGGTTTGGATGAAGTAGCAGAAGAGGCTAAACGCCATAATGTAGTCAAGCGCATCGAGAATTTTTTAGGACAATTTGACAGAAATTGCGCTATTATTACATCTCGCCCGGCTGGCTATCGACGGGACTTTTTCCGCACTGAGGAATTTCCCCACTATCAAATCCAACCCTTTGATGACCAGAAGATTTCGGCTTTTATTGATAACTGGTATAACAGTCGCTTTCAAGACCAAGCAGAAGCTCAAAGGTGGAAGCAGAGTTTACGAAAAGCTCTGGATGATAATGACCGGATTACCTTGTTGGCACGGAATCCGTTATTGTTGACAATTATTGCCTTGATTCATCGGTATCAAGCAGTATTGCCCAAAAAACGCCATAAGCTTTATGACAAGGCGGTAGAAACCTTGTTAATCAATTGGGATAAGCTTAAAGACTTAAGTAGTGATAAGCGGTTGAAATATTTGGATTTCGAGGATGATTTACGCCGGTTGATGGAATCTTTGGCTTATTGGATTCATACCCAGGGAAATATTGAAGATAACGACAGTGGCACCTTAATTGATAAAAATGATTTGATTGATCAGTTGAAGCAGCAGATTAAAGACTTGAAGCAGGTGCAGCCCCATCAGGCCGAGCAAGAGGCGAAAAGATTTGTGGAATTGATTCGGGAGCGCACTGGTTTATTAAATGAGCAGGGGCAAGATTGTTATGGCTTTGTCCATAAAACCTTTCAGGAATATTTGTGTGCTGAAGAGATTAACTATCAAGCGGATAATGAGAGAGATTCTGAGATTGTTTTGGATCCGATTCGGGAGCATTTGCATGACTCCCACTGGCGCGAAGTGTTATTATTGCTGATAGCACAACAAAAACCGAAAAATGCGGCAAAGGCAATTCGAGCAGTATTGACTAATAATAGTAACTATGAGCAGTGGTTACATCGGGATTTGTTGTTTGCTGGTAATTGTTTGGCAGAAGACCCGAAAAATTTGCGCGGTGCTGAGAGTGGGTTGGTGCAAGAGATTTTAAAGCGCTTGGTTGAGTTGAAGGTAAGTAAAGATAAGCGCGTTGTGAATAAGATTCGCAAGCAGGTTTATCAAATAATTTGCAGTTTGTCTGAAACAGATTTTCAAGCACCGGTATTGGAATTGTTGAAAGAGCGATCTGATTTAATTGCTGAGAAACAATTGCTAAAGTATCAAGTTGAGTTAGGGGAAAAAAATCAGGTAATTGAAATATATCAAGAACGACTAAAGGATAATGACTCTGATGTGCGTAGTAGTGCAGCCTTGACTTTGGGCAGATTGGGCAACAGCTCAGAAACTCTACTCAACGCCCTACTACCACTGTTTAAGTATAATGACTCTGATGTGCGTAGTAGCGCAGCCAAAGTCTTGGACATATTTGGCAACAGTTCAGAAACCGTAGTCAACGCCCTACTACCACTGCTTAAGTATAATGACTCTCTGGTGCGTATGAAGGCATCCTTGGCCTTGGGCATATTGGGCAACAGTTCTGAAATCGTAGTCAACGCCCTACTACCACTACTTCAAGATAATAACTTTGGTGTGCGTGAGCAGACAGCCGCAGTCTTGCATGACTTGGGCAACAGTTCCGAAATCGTAGTCAATGCTCTACGAGCACTACTTGAGAATGATGACTATGATGTGCGTATAACGGCAGCCTTCGCTTTGGTCAATTTGGGTCACAGTTCAGAAACCGTAGTCAACTTGCTTCAACAACTACTTCAAAATCCTGATCCTTATGAACGTTTGAGGGCAGCGGAAGTCTTGGTTAAATTGGGCAACAGCTCAGAAGTAGTCAATGCCCTACTACCACTGCTTCAGGATAAATCTTCTAGTGTGCGTGCAAAGGCAGCGGAAGTCTTGGGCATATTGGAAAACAGCTCAGAAGTAGTCAATGCTCTACTACCACTACTTCAGGATAATCACTCTGATGTACGTATAACGACAATCCAATCCTTGAGAAAGTTGGGTAACACCTCAGAAACAGTAGTGAGCACCCTACTAGCACTGCTTGAGGATAATCACTTTGATGTACGTATGTCGGCAGCGGACGTTTTGGGAGAATTGGGCAACAGCTCAGAAGTAGTCAATGCCCTACTACCACTACTTCAAGATAATCACTTTCATATGCGTATAACAGCAGCCTATGCCTTAAGCGCATTGGGCAATAGCTCAGAAACCGCAGTCAACGCCCTACTAGCACAGCTTGATAATCCCAACTCTGATGTGCGTGCAGGGGTAACCTTGGTGTTGGGCATGTTGATCGACAGCTCAGAAACCGTAGTCAGCGCTTTACGAGGAAGACTTCAAGATCAAAATTCTATTGTGCGTTGGAGGGCAGCCGATGCCTTAGTTAAATTGGGCAATAGCTCAGACACGGTAGTGAGCACCCTACTAGCATTGCTTGAGAATAACAAGTCTGACGTGCATATGGAGGCAGCCTTAACCTTGGTTAAATTGGGCAACAGCTCAGAAACAGTAGTGAGCACCCTACTAGCAATGCTTGGGAATTCCAAGTCTAATGTGCATCACAGGGCAGTCATAGCCTTGGGCAGATTGGGCAAAACATCCAATCATATTCTCCCTAGTGTGATTGAATGGATTGAACAACACCAGGATTCCGACTATGTGGGCAGAGGTATTGATGCCCTGTGGGATTTGGTCGTAGGAAGGGAATAGGGAATCGGGAGTCGGGAGTCGGGAGTCGGGAGTAGTAGGAAAGAAATCTAAAGAGTTTTTGATATTCTTAGAAATAAAAATATGTTTGTGCTACAATTAAAGATTGTTCAGCTTTACAGTATCGTTGTTGTTGAATGCGATCGCATAGCGTGACCAAAGGTCTATCGCATTGCTAATCATGCTACTCATGGAATTAGTTTTGAAGGACGCGATCGCATTTCCAAACTCCCTGCTCCCTGCTCCCTACTCCCTAAAATCCAACCATTGCGTTAAAACAACATAAAACCCCCAACGGCTCTAAGCCATCGAGGATTTGGTAATATTAAAAGCTGAAAGCTGATGGCTGATAGCTGAATGCTTACCGTTTTTTCCTACGCTTTCTTGCCAGCTTCCTCTCCTTAATTTTGGCAGCCACAACACTTGGTTCAATAGGCAATCCTGCTCTAGGAATTACCTGATATTGTCGCTCCTCTTCTAGATTTTTAAGCTTAGTGTAATCAACCCAGTGGATACAATCTACTGGACAAGTGTCTATCGCTTCTTGTATCACCTCTTCTGAGTCGCCATCTTGCCGAAAAACCCGGGATCTACCGTGGTCCTCTTCCATGTAAAACGTATTGCGAGCGACGTGGGCGCAGTGTTTACAGCCAATGCAGGTAATTTCATCAACGTAAACACCTTTTTGTCGCAGAATACCCCCTAGCTCTGGCTCAAAACCAGACCGCTCTGGAGCATCTCGAAAGACACCCCCTAACTCTGGTTCTAAACCTGAACGCTCTGGCGTCGGTGAGAACTCAGACATTACGCGCTCCAGCGTTGCACGACTAAACGAATTGAACCATCTTTATTATCTTGTTGCTCAGCAACCTCAAAGCCTTGCTTAGCAGTTTCCTTAATTACTGTGTTGTAAGCGTAACGCTGGGTTACCCGTTGTAGGAAACCATCTACAGACCAAGGCTGTTGCCAATACTGAAAATCAGCAACAAGTTCGTAGGCGTTACCATTCCAACTAAAACCGATGTCGTAGTCATTCTCTTGCTCAATCACTACTTCAGCAGTGCGAGTTTGACCTTGATAACCGCGCACAGAGCTAGGACCAGATTGCCAATCAATCCCTAAGTCAGTTAAAGCAGTTTCTAAGGATGAACGGTTACGGATTTGGGTTTTGATAGTGCTGAAATGAGACATGTTTGGTAATTAAACGAATTTACTAACTGGAACACAAATAGGACTTACGAAGTTTAGTTAGTTTTGCCCCCCTAGCCCCCCAATACTGGGGGGTAATTACGAAGTTTAGTTGGTTTTGCCCCCCTAGCCCCCCAATACTGGGGGGTAATGATATCAAAGTCCCCCAGTATTGGGGGATTTAGGGGGCAAAAGTCCCCCAGTATTGGGGGATTTAGGGGGCAAAAGTCCCCCAGTATTGGGGGATTTAGGGGGCAAAAGTCCCCCAGTATTGGGGGATTTAGGGGGCAATGGCTAAGTCCTGAAAAATTTACCAATGGCTAACCGTAGCTTGAGCTGTCGCTGTTGCCGACAGTTCAAGCTTTTGGTCGAAGTAATCTGATGTTTTCTCAACAGATACGACTCGTCCTAGCTGAGCTTCAATAGCAGCTGTTACCTCTGCGCAAGAGGCTCCGATGATCCCAGTGACTTTTTCCTGGACTCGACCATCTGGATAAATGACAAACTCTAATGTTTCCATAGTCGCCTTAGTGCTCGGTTTATGCCTATTTAGAGGTTGTGGCACCGGTTGTTGCACCTGTCCAGGAGTATGTAATCCCGGATTGATATCACACTACGCATTAAGGTGTTTGACATTGATACAAGCAGCAAAAGTAGTTCTAGTAAACTATTGCCTCTTGCCTCTTGCCTCTTGCCTTTCGCGTAGCGCTATATCACTGATCACTGACCAGTGCTATAGCTGGTCACTAATCAAATGATAATAATTCAGATCATGGCGCAAACAACATTAACATAAGTTTATAGTAAATCGAGTGTTTACTTTAATATTTTGTAAGTTTCTCGTAACTTTAGGGAATAGTCAAGGGGTGGTGTAACCCAAAAATGGTTTGTTAACAAAAATATAGGGGTTTTTAATTAAGGGACTGAGGCCGTGGGGCACAAGCTATAAACGGCTATATATAAACCTAGGGGACTAGGCCAGGGTAAGCCAAAAAAAAAATTGAGCCAGAATGTGATATTGGTCAAGGATTATGACTATATAACGCCAAGATTTTTCAGCACTATTGCATGATTATATCAATAATATTGATAATAATTCTTCTTTATTGATTTTTTCCCTTACCCTGGGGACTGGGCAAAGTATGAAGTATGAAGTATGAATTATTAAAGTTCGGCTAAAGAGTCTATAAGTTATGAGTGAAACGCAAGTCAGAGGTGTAAATAACCCCAAAACCGCCAATCCCAATGGATTAGAGCGAATACGAGTAGGGGTTTTAGGCTTTGGGGGATTAGGTCAAGCGGCTACCAGAGTGTTAGCTCCCAAGGGAGAAATGCTTTGGGTAGCAGCAGCTGACCGAAAAGGTTATGCGTATGACGCAGCTGGGTTAAATCCTGAGCGTTGTATCCAGACCTACCAATCCCAAGGTTCTTTAGGTTATCTAGAACCAGGTGGCACTTTAAGTAGCAACAGTATCGAAGACTTAATCCAAAACGCGACAGTAGATGGATATTTCCTAGCACTGCCAAATTTACCGAATACCTTTATGGCATCGGTGGTTAAGCAATTTATTCAATCGGGTTGGAAGGGAGTGTTAGTAGATGCTCTCAAGCGCACTAGTGCTCTAGAACAACTGTTGCAACTCCAAGATGAATTGCAAGCTGCTGGAATTACCTATATGACTGGCTGCGGTGCGACACCAGGATTATTGACCGCTGCTGCTGCGATCGCATCTCAAAGCTATGCCGAGATTCACAGTGTCAAGATTACCTTTGGGGTAGGGATTGCTAACTGGGAAGCCTATCGAGCCACCATTCGAGAAGATATTGCTCACCTTCCCGGTTATGATGTAGAACGAGCCAAAGCCATGAGTGATGCTGAAGTCGAAGCCTTATTAGATGAAACCAAAGGCATCATCAGCCTAGAGAATATGGAACACGCTGATGATGTGATGCTGGAACTAGCAGGGATTTGCTCACGCGATCGCGTTTCTGTTGGTGGTGTCGTTGATACCCGCAATCCTAAAAAACCCCTCAGTACCAATGTCCAAATCACAGGTCGCACCTTTGAGGGTAAGATTTCCACTCACACCTTTACCCTTGGTGATGAAACCAGCATGGCTGCTAATGTCTGTGGTCCCGCCTTTGGCTATCTAAAAGCAGGAGTTTCCCTACATCACAAAGGGATTTATGGTCTATTGACTGCTGCTGAAGTTATGCCGCAGTTTGTGAAATAGTCGGTTTTACGGAGTAGGGAGTAGGGAAAAGGGAACAGGGAACAGGGAACAGGGAACAGGGAACAGGGAACAGGGAACAGGGAACAGGGAACAGGGAATAGGTAAGAAATGCTGTGTAGCTCTGCTCTGTATAGCTATTAAAAACGCTATAATAGGATGTTGGGATAACCACCATTAATCAAAATCTCCCTATCTCCCCATTTCCCCATTTCCCTATCTCCCCATTTCCCCATCTCCCCATCTCCCCATTTCCCCATCTCCCCATCTCCCCATCTCCCCACCCTCTTCAACTAAGCTGGATTTTTCCTCCTGTTCCAGATTAATCGCATCAGTGGTTTGTACCACAAATGGTAGACTAGCCCCTAGTAAGCCTCGTTGGATCCTTTGGGGTGTCTCTGGGAAAGCCACAAACAGGGGATAGATACGGTTGACGCCATCACTAAGAATGTGTTGATAGCCAGGAGGCATTAGCCATTCATAGTCTTTGTCTAGTAACACTTGGGTCTGACGCCAGCGACTGAGCAAGTCAGAAAAGTCTTCATGGGGGCGATGGATGAATAGAACAATCTCAATCTCCATCTTGATTTTCCATTCGGGATCGCACATTACCATAGCTAGATCACAGGGTAAAGCTACAGTTTCGGTGATCGTGCCATGGCTGACACTTTTATGCCCTAAGGAGGATGGCGAGTGACGAATTCTCACCACTGGCAAGGGAATGGTGATCACACTCTCGTAAGGTCGGCGCATACTAGGAATCATTTCCAGGTAAGGTCGATAGGATTTCAGGAGTGCGATCGCACCATCATGGTTACTATACTCTGCTAGCCAAGCTTCGTAATCAGATTTCTGAACAGGCATCGAATTAGCCCATAGTTTCAAACACTTTAAACATTGGTAGATACATAGATATCAAGATCACACCAACCATGCCTCCCAAAACCACAATCATAATTGGTTCCAAGATACTAGTTAGTGCTTTAACCGCTTGCTCCACTTCATCTTCATAGAAGTCAGCAACTTTCATCACCATAGAATCCAACTCACCCGTCTCTTCACCAATACTAATCATTTGAATTGCTAAAGGAGGAAAAATGTTTTCTCGTTGTAAAGCGAGGCTAATCATCCCACCCTGTTGAATCTCATTCTTAGCTGAGTTAATAGCATTAGAAATTACCTGGTTACCCGCTGTATCTCTGACAATATCTAAGGAATTCAGGATCGGGACTCCTGAACGAGTTAAGGAGCCAAAGACTCGGCAAAAGCGAGCTACAGAGCCTTTTTCATTCAACTCACCAAACAGAGGCAGTTTCAACTGCAAACCATCAATTTGCAATTTACCCATGGGGGTTTTGTAGTAATACTTAAAAGCTGTATATAAAGCACCTACAACAACAATAGGAATCAGAACTTTCCAACTTCTGAGGATGCCGCTCAACCATAGCATAAATCGGGTTAAAAATGGCAATTCTGTTCCTAAATCTTGGAATATCCCAGCAAAGATTGGGATCAGAAACATTGTCATTGCCAGAAAAACCAGTAAGGCTAAAAATCCTACCACACTAGGGTAAGCCATAGCTGATTTGATTTGGTTTTGCAGGCGATTCATATCTTCGAGCAGCTTAGCTAATCGGTTGAGCACTTCATCAAGTACACCCCCAACCTCGCCAGCCTGAACCATACTCACATAAAGATCATCAAAACAATCTGGATGGTTACGCATGGCATCCGATAGATTAGTTCCTTGTTGAACCTCGGCACTGATGTTCATCAACGCCTTTTTCAGCTTAGGATTAGAACACTGTTCCCCTAATACCCCAAGACATCGGACGATAGCCACACCAGCATTAACCATAGCGGCAAACTGACGAGAAAAGACCGCTTTGTCTTTGATCGTGACATTGGTAAATTTTTCAGAAAGGCTTGATAGGCTAAAGTCAATATCTATGCTTTTCTTGACGCTGCCAACAGTAGCATACCGATGTTCTAGCATGCTGCGGGCTTGTTCAGGAGTAGCAGCGTCAATTTTTTCTTTTTTGGATTTGCCTGATTTGTCCCGAACTTGAGCAATAAAAGTAGGCATGGCTTTTTTCTAGATTAAGTCTAATCGAAAGTTTGATGGTACGAGTCGGTCCTTTCTCTAGACTAGCGGTAAGCCGTCAGCCCTCAGCCCTGAGCTTTTAGCTCACGCGTGCGCGTTCAGCCGTCACCTTAAAATAAACCTCGAAAGGGATAATTTAATATTAAGAGATTTTAGAGAATTGAAAGTCTGGGCAAAAGCCCATCAAAGCATATGCTGAACGCGTAGCGTGCGTGGCACAGGCTTCTAGCCTGTGAGGTAGCGCATTAGCTGATAGCTGATAGCACCTCAAGTAGCGTGCGTGGCACAGGCTTCTAGCCTGTGAGGTAGCGCATTAGCTGATACGCGACACGCTGATAGCTGATACGCGACACGCTGATAGCTGATAGCTTACGACTAGCGGGTCGCCTTTGCTCTACCGCCCTTAGAATTCATCCCTCCAGAACCAGCAACGATACGTTGCAATTCATCAGGTTTAGAACTTTTACTAAGTCCTGCTTCCAAAGAGATCAAGCCAGATTTCACCTGATAAGCTAAAGCTTGTTCCAGGGTCTGCATTCCCAATTTCACACCGGTTTGGATAGCAGAGTAAACTTGAGACGTTTTTCCTTCCCGGATCAGGTTAGAAATAGCAGGTGTCACTACCATGATTTCCTGAGCCATAGTCCGACCAAACTCACCGGGTTTAGGATTTTTCTTCGGTACTAGACATTGACTAAATACTGCAATCAAAGAGTTAGACAGCTGAGCTCGGATTTGAGCTTGCTGTCCAAATGGAAACACATCAATGATCCGGTCTACGGTTTGAGCAGCTGAGTTAGTGTGTAGCGTTCCAAATACCAAGTGACCGGTTTCAGCGGCAGAAATAGCTAGACCAATAGTTTCCATATCCCGCATTTCACCCACCAAAATCACATCCGGGTCTTCCCGCAGTGCCCCCTTCAGAGCATTGGCAAAGGTCTTAGTATCTTCACCTTTTTGACGTTGGTGAATCAAGCTCTTGATGTTAGGAAACACATATTCTATCGGGTCTTCCACTGTCAGAATATGTTCTGCCCTTGTGCGGTTAATTAAATCAATCATGGCTGCTAGGGTAGTGGTTTTCCCAGAACCAGTCGGTCCGGTGACCAATACCATTCCCCTTGGTCGTTCACTCATCGACCGCACCACATCCGGTAAACCCAATTTGTCAAAGTTAGGAATCTTGGAAGACAACGCCCTCAAGCAAGCGGCATAACAACCCCGTTCTTTGTAAACATTGACACGGAAACGAGCCAACCCCTTAACACCATAGGAACAATCAAGTTCCCAGTTTTGCTCCAATTCCTTACGCTGTGAATTGTTAAGCATACTGAAAATCAATCGCTGACAGGCTTGAGGGTTCAAGGATTCGTCATCAATGGGTTGGAGTTTACCACTGACGCGGAAGTAGACTGGCGCACCCGCTTGGATGTGCATATCTGACCCCCCCATCTCGATCATCTGCTCCATCAAGTCTTCAATCATCAGTTCCATAATCTTCTATCCCTTAAAAACCTCAGTAGTAGTTAGTGATTACTTATTACTCAAAATCAAATAGCCAATTAGTTATTAATAATTGACTAATAACTAATTTAATTTTGGAAACGCGGTGTCATACAGTAAGGACAGTCTAGCCACTCCGGCTGCAATTGAGCTGAGCAAGTGGTACAGGTTAGAGAACTCTTGCGCTTAGCTTTCATTTCTGTCTCTAAGCCGGAATCAGTAAAGGTTACTCGTTCCACTTCTTCAAAGGTGGTATAACCTTGCTGTACCAAATTCAAGCTATAGGCTAATATGGTGATCATCCCTTCCTCTACAGCAGCTTCCTTAATCCTCTCCGTGGGAGCTCCTTGGTTGATTAAGCCTTGCAGATTCTCAGAGATGCGCATAACTTCATAAACACCAACCCGTCCTTTGTAACCAATACCATTACAGGTTTTACACAGTGTACCTTGTGCCCTAGCTTCAACGATTTGCTCCGGTGTTAGGGTATTGGCGCGATAGACGGTAATCTCGCCATCCCTAGAAGCAGACAGACCATAGCGGGCTAGTTCCGCAGAACTTGGTTGGTAAGAAATGCGGCAATTGGAACAAACACGCCGCATCAATCGTTGAGCCAACACTCCCAGCAAGGCACCGGAAACCATGAAGGGTTCAACACCCATTTCATCTAAACGAGCGATCGCACCAGCGGCATCATTAGTGTGTAGAGTAGTCAATACTAGGTGACCAGTCAAAGCTGCTTCAATCGCGGTTTTAGCTGTTTCTTTGTCTCGGGTCTCACCCACCAGAATCACGTCCGGGTCTTGGCGCAGAAAGGCTCGTAGAATTGAGGCAAAATCCATGCCTTTTTCCCGGATAACTTGGACTTGGGTAATCCCAGGTAAGGAATACTCAATCGGGTCTTCTGCAGTACTGATATTAACCCCAGGGTCATTACGTTCAGCCAGAATTGAATACAAGGTGGTTGATTTCCCCGATCCCGTCGGACCCGTCACCAAAATTAATCCAAAGGGACGCTTAGCCATTTCCCTGACTAATTCTAAGGTGTCTGGGTCTGTGATCAACTTATCCAACCCCAACTGGGTGGATTCGTTATCTAGGATCCGCAGAACCACCTTTTCCCCATAACGACTGGGCAAGGTATTGACCCGAAAGTCAACTTTGCGCCCCTGGAACATACGTCGAATTTTACCGTCTTGGGGTAAGCGTCTTTCCGCAATGTCGAGATCTGCCATGATTTTGAAACGAGCCGCCACCGCTGTATGTATTCGCTGTGGTAAAGCATCAAAGGCTTGACGCAGTACCCCATCTTTGCGATAGCGCACCCGCAACTGCTCCTCTTGGGGTTCGATGTGAATGTCAGAAACCCCTTCTTGTAAAGCCTTAGCCAGGATTTTGTTGACCAGGTTGATGATCGGAGCCCCCCCTGCCTCATTCAAAGACGAATCTAGGTCTGCTTCGGCTTCCTCTGGGGCATCCTGTAAAGTATCGAATGAGCCTAAATTCTCTAAATCCTCCTTTACATCTACGGATTTTTGTTGATCTAGTTGCTTTTGCCGTGCCAACTGATCGTCAAGATACTGACTAATGATTTGCTGATAGTCTTCCTTAGTGATGACCATCCGTTGCAACTTTATTCCCTGAGGTCGTAGAATCCGATTCAAATCATCCTGGGCTTCTAGATCATCAGGAGAAACCATTGCCACCAAAACCGATGGTGGCTCAGTTTCATGCTTAGATATGGGGAGCAGGTGATAGCGACGGCAAATATCAATGGGAATCAGGGTTTCGATCAAGCCACCGACTTGCTGAGTAGAAATATCACTAATTTCCGGATCTAGAGACTCAACACCAAACAGAACTTTCAGTTCAAACAACTGCTGTTTCTTGTATTGGCGTATCAAATCAGGTGGTAACTGACGTCCGGTCATTGCTTCGATGACTTCCGTCAGGGGTCTTCCGGACTTGCGAGTTTCCAGCCAAGCTTGCTGCATCTGGTCAACATTAACGTAACCAGCCTGAATCAGTTTATTACCAAAGGGAGAAAAATCGTTACGGACTACTAGGGCGCGTCGTTGAGATGAGGAGTAAGTCATGACGGAATAGGAGCTCTCCTTACTTTACACAGTATTCCCAAAAGCCTTATGTTAACTTGCATCGGAGTGGCTGCCACTCCCTTATTTTTACGTTTTAGTTAGATTGACGGACTCGGATAATTGGTCGTAGCTAAATATAGGATTATACATCATAAAAACTCAGTAAAGTCATTGGCTGTATAAAATTGGCTGTATAAATATTATCCAGACCGCGCCCTACATCCCCATAGATGAATCTAGGGGATGTAGGGCGCAGGGTAATTTATTCCCCTACCCCACATATCTTGTGCTGAGTGTGTTATAGCGCTACGCGCAAGGGCAAGAGGCAAGAGGCAAGAGGCAAAAGTTCACTAAAAGAGCGTTTCAGCTTGTATCAATGTCAAACACCTTAATACGTAGTGCTATACTCTACTCTAGTAGGTAGAGGTCGAGCCGATGATTATATACGAGTTCAAAGCATACGGAAAACAGCCGCAGTATCAAGCAATTGATGATGCTATTCGGACGTCTCAATTTGTTAGAAACAAATGCTTGAGACTTTGGATGGACAATAAAGGTAAGAAGTCTATCACCAAATATGACCTGAATAAATATTGCAAGATACTTGCTGATGAGTTTCCATTTGCGAATGAACTCAATTCAACGGCTAGACAAGCAGCGGCTGAACGTGCTTGGTCAGGAATCGCTCGATTTTTTGACAACTGTAAAAAGAGAGTTAAAGGGAAGAAAGGATACCCTCGGTTTAAGAAGCATTCCCGCTCTGTGGAGTATAAACAAAGTGGCTGGAAGCTTTCACCTAACCGTAAAGTGGTAACCTTCACTGATAAGAAAGGTATCGGAACTCTCAAACTCAAGGGTACCTATGACCTCAACTATTACGACCTTAAAAAAATTAAACGGGTAAGGTTAATCCGTAGAGCAGATGGCTATTATGTCCAGTTTGCTATTAGTGTAGATGTTCAAATTGAAACTGAACCGACCCACAGAGCAGTTGGTTTAGATTTAGGCTTGAAATATTTCTATGCTGATAGCCTAGGGACTACAGAACCTTGTCCACAGTTTTACAGAAAGTCAGAGAAACAGTTAAATCGTGCTAACCGCAAAAAGTCCAAAAAGTACGTCAGGGGTGCTAAACTGCAATCAAAAAACTACCATAAAGCTAGAAATCGGTATGCTCGTAAACACTTAAGAGTAAGTAGGCAACGTGTAGAGTATTGCAAGAGACTGGCATACTGCGTCATCCAATCTAACGATTTGGTGGCCTATGAAGATTTAAGTGTAAAGAACATGGTAAAGAATCGACATCTAGCTAAATCCATATCAGATGCTGGGTGGTCAACTTTTCGTCATTGGTTAGAGTATTTTGGGTCTAAGTACGGTAAAGCTACTGTTGCAGTACCGCCACACAATACTTCTCAAAATTGCTCTAACTGTGGTGAAAAAGTTAAAAAGTCCCTATCAACTCGAACCCATGTATGTCCACATTGTGGCTATGTTGAGGATAGGGATGTAAACGCCGCTATTAACATCTTGAGAAAAGCACTCAGTACGGTGGGGCACACCGGAACTTACGCTTGGGGAGAGTTGCCCTCTGGCTTAGTTGGCGAAAGCCTGCTAGGTGATGGTGACTCGATGGAGTCCACAGCTCTGTGAACCAAGAATCCCCCGGATTCATCCGTCGGGAGTGTCAAAGATAAACTAGCAGTTTATTGAATAGGGATAAGTGGAGCATGATTGACGAAGCAAAACAGTCAGATAACACTTCGCAGCAGACAAACGAAGAGTCCACCACGGTACTCGAAGACAATCGTGAGGCGGAAGCGGTAGCCGTAGCCTCTGAGTCAGATGTTAACCCTGAAGCAGCACAACCAACTGAACCCCCTGCTGCGGAAGCATCTGAGCCAGAGTCGGTAGACCAAGAAGCCCAGACCGAGGTAGCTGCAACAGCTACTACCAATGAATCACCTACCGAGGACGATGCCAAGATTCTAGAAACCATCAAGCAGGAAAATGAAGCCCTCAAAGCTCAACTAGAAGAGCGAACTCAGCAATGTGACTCCTTTAAATCTCAATACATCCGGATTGCGGCAGATTTTGAGAACTTCCGCAAACGGTCAACTAAAGAGAAAGAAGACTTGGAACATCAAGTTAAAGGAAACACCATCACTGAGTTATTGTCAGTCGTAGATAATTTTGAACGGGCGCGCACTCAAATTAAGCCTCAAAATGATGGGGAAATGTCGATTCACAAAAGCTATCAAGGTGTTTATAAACAGCTGGTAGACAGTCTCAAGCGCCTTGGGGTTGCTGCGATGCGACCGGAAGGGCAAGAGTTTGACCCCAATCTCCACGAAGCGGTTATGCGAGAACCAACGGATGACTATCCAGAAGGAGTAGTGATAGAACAGCTAATGCGGGGTTATTTGCTTGGGGAGCGGGTGTTACGTCACGCGATGGTGAAAGTAGCTGCTGCCGCAGAACCACAGGAAACCTCGGAAGCTCAGAAATCTGCTGAGGCAGAAAATTAGCTGCGATTGAGTGGTTAACCTTCCTTTGGTGTCAGTCTCTGACCATCCTACGAAAAGGGACGAATGCACCAAGGGAAGTTCTATTATTCTGACTAACTCAACCAAAAATCAAACTAAAATAACTTAACATAACCGTTAAGCCGCAACCCTATGGGAAAAGTTATTGGCATCGACCTAGGCACAACCAATAGTTGTGTTGCTGTCTTAGAAGGAGGTAAACCCATAGTCATTTCTAGCTCGGAAGGTGGGCGAACCACACCGAGTATTGTGGGATTTGGCAAGTCAGGAGAGCACCTGGTGGGTCAACTGGCCAAGCGTCAAGCAGTGACCAATGCGGAAAACAGTGTCTACAGTATCAAGCGCTTTATCGGACGTCGTTGGGATGAAACCGCTACAGAGCGTTCCCGTGTCCCCTATACCTGTGTTAAGGGTCGTGATGAGACGGTAGATGTAAAGATTCGGCATCGAGAGTATACCCCTCAGGAAATCTCGGCCATGATCTTACAAAAGCTCAAGGCTGATGCTGAAACCTTTCTTGGGGACTCAGTCACTAAAGCTGTGATCACAGTTCCTGCCTACTTTACCGATGCTCAACGGCAAGCCACCAAGGATGGGGGTACCATTGCTGGCTTGGAAGTGTTGCGCATTATAAACGAACCGACTGCTGCTGCTCTCGCCTATGGTTTAGATAAGCTGGATCAAGACCAAGTTATCTTGGTGTTTGACTTGGGTGGTGGTACCTTTGATGTCTCAGTTCTGCAACTGGGGAATGGGGTCTTTGAAGTAAAGGCAACTTCTGGTAACAATCACTTGGGGGGAGATGACTTCGATAATGTGATTGTCCGCTGGATGGTTCAAAACTTTAAAGCCAAAGAGGGCATCAATCTCACCGAAGACAAAATGGCTCTTCAGCGTTTGCGAGAGGCGGCGGAAAAGGCAAAAATTGAACTATCTAGCATGGTAGCCACCCCCATCAACTTGCCCTTCATTACTGCTGATGAAACAGGACCAAAACACTTAGAGATGGAGTTGTCCCGGGCTAAGTTTGAAGAACTATCCAGGGACCTGATTAACGCAACTATAGAACCGGTCAAGCAGTCGCTCAAAGATAGTGACCTCAAACCAGAGCACATTGACCGGATTTTACTGGTAGGGGGTTCGACCCGTATCCCGGCGGTGCAGGATGCTATTAAAAGGTTTTTTAATGGTAAGGCTACCGATCGTTCGGTTAACCCTGATGAAGCTGTGGCATTGGGAGCAGCAATTCAGGCTGGTGTTTTGGGCGGGGAAGTAGAGGATGTCCTGCTACTGGATGTGACTCCCCTGTCCCTGGGTATAGAAACCTTAGGAGAAGTGTTCACCAAAATTATCGAGCGCAATACTACTATTCCTACCAGTAAGTCCCAGGTATTTTCCACAGCTACTGATGGACAAACCTCCGTAGAAATCCACGTATTGCAGGGGGAGCGGGCCATGGCTAGAGATAACAAAAGCCTGGGAAAATTCCTGCTCACTGGTATTCCCCCAGCTCCCCGTGGTGTCCCTCAAATTGAAGTTACCTTTGAAATCGATGTCAACGGCATTCTTAAAGTCGCTGCCAGTGATCGAGGAACTGGGAAAGAGCAAAGTATTGTGATTACCAATACGGGTGGATTAAGTCCAGCGGAAGTGGAACGGATGCGCCGTGAGGCAGAAGACTATGCTGACCAAGACCGCCGTCGCATGGAATTGGTGCAACTGAAAAACCAAGCCGATGGCTTACTATATAACTATGAATCTACTATCAAAGACCATGGGGAATTGATTAGCACTAACCTTCAGGCTCAAGCACTAAAGGAGCAAGCAGATCAACAAAAGCAGCACCTAGACACCATAATGACTAACCCCTCAATTGAGGTCGAGGAGGTGAAAGAAGCTATTGAAACTTTGCAGAAAACTGTCTTGGAAATTGGGGGGATCATTTACGCCAGTGCCAGCCTGGGGTCAGACCCGGAATTTATCCCGTCTGACGAAACAGTTCAAGAGTCCAATTCAAACGACTCCACCCAAATAGAACCAGATGCTTTAGGAGAATTTGTGGTTGATTTTGAGGATGAAACCTTAGAAGTAAATGTTGACTACGAAGCTGTTGATTACGGCAACAGCTCCCTGAAAGATAGATAATTCAATTCCTTGCTTTGACTAGCTCAAGCCAACCTTGAGATTATGGTCACATAAGCAGGTGGCAATCAGCTGATTTTTTTGATAGACAATGATATAGGATGCAGGTAATGCTGGAATGCGCTCTTTGTGCTTTTATAGCAATAACCTGAGGAATAACAATAGCCCCCACTATATAAATGGAAGACCGATCAGCGCTCTATGGCTGACTATTATGATCTCCTTGGTGTCTCTCGTGATGCCGACAAAGATGAAATTAAACGTGCTTACCGTCGCTTGGCACGGAAGTACCACCCAGATGTTAACAAAGAACCAGGAGCTGAAGAGCGCTTTAAGGAAATTAACCGGGCTTACGAAGTCCTATCAGAACCAGAAACTCGAGCAAGATATGACCGTTTTGGGGAAGCTGGTGTTTCCTCAGGTGCGGGAGCAGCCTACTCGGATTTTGGCGATATGGGCTTTGCTGATATTTTTGAAAGTTTCTTCAGCGGCTTTGCTGGTGGTATGGGTCAGCAAACTGGTGGTCGTCGGCGTAGTGGCCCGGTGCGTGGTGACGACCTGCGACTAGACTTGAAGCTGGCTTTCAAGGAAGCTATATTCGGTGGTGAAAAGGAAATCCGCATTCCTCACCTAGAAACTTGTCAAGTCTGTAACGGCACAGGGGCAAAGCCAGGAACTCGACCCCGCACTTGCCCAACGTGTAACGGTACAGGTCAAGTAAGGCGTGCTACTCGTACCCCTTTTGGTAGTTTCACCCAAGTCTCAGTCTGTCCTACCTGTAACGGTGAAGGTCAAATCGTTGAGGATAAGTGTGAAGCCTGTGGTGGTGCTGGTCGTAAACAAGAAACCAAAAAACTGAAAATAACCATTCCAGCAGGGGTGGATAATGGCACCAGGCTACGGGTTTCTAAAGAAGGAGATGCTGGATTACGTGCTGGTCCACCAGGAGACCTATACGTTTATCTATTTGTAAACGAAGACAGTCAGTTTCAGCGGGATGGCATTAACATTCTGTCTGAAATGAAAATTAGCTATTTACAAGCCATTTTAGGCTGTATTATCGAAGCAGAGACAGTAGACGGTCCAGTGGAATTAACTATTCCACCCGGTACTCAACCCAATACTGTATTAACTTTAGAGAATCATGGTGTCCCCAAATTGGGTAACCCAGTCAGTCGGGGCGATCACCTAATCACGATTTTGGTGGATATCCCCACTCGGATTAGCCCTGACGAAAGGGAATTGCTAGAGAAGCTAGCGAAAATTAAGGGTGAGCGCACTGGTAAAGGTGGTATAGAAGGATTCTTGGGAGGGTTGTTTGGCTCATGAGTGGACTAGCCTCCTCCGAGATCAGTTCTAAACCTGATGATCAGCTGGATCTGCGGGGTACCCCTTGCCCGATTAACTTTGTTCGCACTAAACTCTATCTAGAAAAAATGGCTCCAGGTGCCCTATTAGAAGTGTGGCTCGACCCAGGAGAACCCATTGAACAGGTTCCTGATAGTCTGACTATGGAGGGTTACCCCATAGAGGGTGTTGAAGAACGCGATCGCTATTTTGCTCTGAAGGTGCGTCGTCCACACCAGCATCTTCATGATTGAATTAGGATACACTAATTCGTCAAACTTGTCAACCCCTTGGCTGGGTACCGTGCTGGCGGTTCAGGCAAATTTCTATCAGGTGCGTTTAGATCAGTTGAAGGTTGACAAGTTGGAGGTTGTAGGTTGTGAAGATAACCTTCAAGTAAATAACCTACAACCTTCAACCCTCTTATGTACCCGTAGAGCCCGGTTAAAAAAAATTGGCCAGCAGGTGATGGTGGGAGACCGGGTTGTAGTAGATGAACCTGACTGGGCTGGTGGACGAGGGGTGATTGCTGATGTGCTGCCCCGGACAACCCAGCTCGACCGCCCACCAATTGCCAATGCTCAGCAAATTCTGGTAGTTTTTGCTCTGGAAGAACCGACCCTGGATGCTTATCAGCTGAGTCGGTTTTTGGTGAAGGCAGAATCTACTGGTTTTAAGGTCTGTTTGTGTCTGAATAAACGTGATTTAGTAACACAACAGCAACAGCAGCATTGCCAACAGCGTCTGGAAGCATGGGGTTATCAGCCAGTCTTGATCAGCGTTCATAATGGTACTGGTTTAGCACAACTGACTGACCTGTTGAGTCAGACAATCAGCGTTATGGCTGGTCTTTCCGGTGTCGGTAAATCCAGTCTAATTAATTATCTGATTCCAGCAACAACGGTGCGGGTGGCAGAAGTGACTGGGAAACTGGGTCGAGGACGCCACACCACTCGGCATGTGGAATTATTTGAGTTGCCTAAAGGTGGTTTTTTGGCAGATACCCCCGGATTCAATCAGCCTGACTTGACTTGTTCTCCTGAGGATTTAATCCATTACTTTCCAGAAGCAACAGAGCGTTTAGCCCAACACCGCTGTCAATTCAGTAATTGCCTACATCGGGATGAGCCAAACTGTGCTGTGCGAGGAGACTGGGAACGGTACCAGCATTATCTGGATTTTTTAGCAGAAGTGATTGCACGGCAAGAGGCTTTGAAGCAAAAAGCTGATCTTGAATCCACTATGAAGTTAAAAATTAAAGCTTCTGGTCGGCGTCAATACGAACCCAAGCTAGAAACAAAAAAATACCGCCGTCGCTCCCGCCGTACTCAGCACCAGAACCTAGATGAACTTTATGACGAGATGAATTAAGCTTAAAGGATTAAGTATGTAAAGGATGAAGTATGAATACTTCATCCTTTAACCCTTTAACTTCAAAGCGGGTTTAACTTCTAAGGCTAACCCCAAATTTTTCCTCTAGGGCTTCTCGCACTTTCTGATGTACTGGCTCGACTTCTGCATCAGTAAGAGTGCGATCGCTAGCACGGTAGATTAGCCGAAATGCCAAACTTCTCTGTGCCTCAGGAACAGACTCCCCTTTATATTCATCAAACAATTGCACTGACTCCAACAAATTCCCCCCAGCTTTCCGGGTTGAACGTTCGATTTCTGCCACAGAGACTTGTAGTGGGGCAAAGAACGCAATATCCCGGTCAATGGCTGGGTAGGTGGAATAGACTTGGAACCGGGGAGTCAAAATTTCATCGCGATCAAGAGCCTCTAAAATTAGATCCAAGTCCAAATCAAATACATAAACCTGATCGGGAAAACCTCTTTCTGAGCTTAGCTGGGGGTGCAATTGCCCAAATTTGCCTAATTTTTCACCTTGCAACCACAAGGATGCAGTGCGTCCTGGGTGAAGACGGGGATCGCTGTGGTCTGGTTGGTATTCTACTGTCAGACCGCAACGGGAAAACACTCTCTCTAGTACTCCCTTAGCCTCATACCAGGTCATAGGTTCGGAATGCCCTCCCCTGACCCAGTTACCTTGGGTGATATTTCCCCCTAAAATCCCGGCAATAGCATCAGCTTCTGCGAAACCCTCTTCTGCTCGCCAGAAGATCCGACCAATTTCAAAACCGTTGAGTACGCCGTTGCCTTGCTCGATATTGTACTGACAGGCATCAATAATCCCTGATAGTAAATCCGTGCGTAGGGATGAGTATTCTGTAAACAAGGGATTATCAAGACGAATTTGGTTCTGTTCCTCTGGCTTGACCAAGGAATACTGGACTAATTCGGTCAACCCAACTGCACGAAATTGCGATCGCAGTTTTCGCTTTAAAAATTCCTCAGCAGATAGATAACCTGGTTCAGTCTTGTCTGGTAAGCTATCACAGAAGTTGTCATAGCCGTAGAGACGGGCAATTTCCTCAATTAAATCAATTTCCCGCTCTAAATCCCGGTAGCGGTAGGGGGGTACAGTCACTTTCCATTGGGAAGAATCCTCCGATCCTATCGGTTGTAGTTGACATCCGAGGGCAGTCAGGATTCGTTCCACATCTTCTGGCAGGATTTGCCCAAGCTCCTCTGACTTATGAACTGGTCCTAAAATCCGATTGACACGGTCAAGACGTAACTCAATGGAACGTGCCCAAGTAGACGGGTCAGGGCGCTGGTCAGCAATACTCTGGGTTGTGGGGGTACCACCAGCTAACTCAGTAATTAATGCGATCGCTCTTTTACAAGCAATATCCAATTCTGCTTTATTGACACCACGCTCATAACGGGTAGATGATTCTGTCCGTATGCTTTGACTACGGGAAGAACGACGAACAGTCACTGGATCAAACAGTGCTGCTTCCAAAACAATACTTTGGGTGTTGTCGTTCACTTCTGTGGCTTCCCCACCCATAACCCCAGCCATCGCAACGGGTTGGTCGTTAGCTGTGATCAGTAACGCTTGTGGTTCCAGGGAACGGGTTTGACCATCAAGAGTAGTCAGGGATTCCTCACTGTTAGCAAAGCGGACACCAATGGTCAGGTTTTCTTCACCAGCAACAGCTTGCAAACGTTCCCGGTCAAAGGCATGGAGGGGCTGACCCCATTCCAAGAGAATGTAGTTAGTGACATCCACTACATTATTAATCGGTCGTACTCCAGCCGCTTCCAAGCGCTGTTGTAACCAATCGGGAGAAGGAGCAATCTTAACCCCTTCAATCACAGTGCCAATATAGGCGGGACAAGCTTTGGGTTCAGATACTTTCAAGGTCAAGGCATGAGATGCTTCTGGAATAGACACCTCAACAGTTTCTGGCAAGGTTAATGATGCCCCAGTTAAGGCCACTACTTCTCTGGCCACGCCCACCATACTTAGAGCATCGGCCCGATTAGCAGTAGACGTAACATCAAGAATGGTATCGGTTAACCCCAGTAAAGGACGAGCATCACTGCCTAGGGGTATAGTTTCTGCCTCGAAAATATGAATGCCAGCAGATTCCTTGGCCAAGCCCACTTCTGCTAGGGAACAAATCATCCCTTCTGAACGAACACCGCGCAGTTTTGAGGCGCGAATTTTCAAATCAATAGTTGGTAGGTAGGTTCCGATGGTGGCAACCGGCACGTAAATGTCTGGTCGGACATTGGACGCACCACAAACAATATTCAATGGGTCACTGCCACCAATATCCACTTGACAGACCCGAAGCTTATTTGCATTAGGGTGAGGCTCTACCTCCAGAACCTTGCCAATCACCACGCCATCGGCCAGAGTTCCCAGGTCTTCAATATCTTCTACCTCAAACCCAGCCATAGTTAGGGTTTCAGCTAGCTCTTCTGGTGTCAGAGTTACCTCTACTAGTTCTCGCAGCCAGTTTAACGATATACGCATGGACTCCTAAATTTTTTTGCTTAACTCTATATAAGGTAATAAATAAGGTGCAAGTTGCTGGTTACTTCCACCAAAACATTTTTCTATTGTGATCGGGATAACCGCTTAACGCTTGACCAAAAATAATGGGTTTCAAGCCCCGTCCTAAAAGGACGGCTTTAATTCTAATGGCATCCATTCTTGAGCTAACGCTTGCATCATAGCTCAAGAATGGGTGATAATTAGGCTAAGGAGGTAAGCAAAGTGTTTAATCTCACCTACGAGTTCAAGCTAAAACCGACCAAACAACAATCAAAAATATTTGAAGACTGGTTGGAGCAATGCCGCAAGGTCTATAATTATGGATTAGCTGAGCGCAAGGATTGGTATAAGTCTCGTAGCTGTCAGATTAACGCTTGCTCTGTCCGTAGTGAGTACATTATTCCAACAAATGCGTGCGCGTCCTACTTATGCCAGTCAGTGTCGTGGGTTAACTGCTGCTAGGAAAACTATTGAACAATTAAGAGCTGTTCAAGTTCATGTTTTACAGCAAACACTAAAAAGACTAGAAAAAGCTTTTGTTAGTATGTGGGAGCAAGGCCATGGTTTTCCTCGGTTTAAGAAGCACGGACAAATGCGGTCTTTTGTTTTTCCCCAACTAGGTGTTAAACCCCTCGAACCTGGCAGAGTAAAACTACCCAAGATTGGCTGGGTGAAGTTGAGACAATCACGGGAGATACCTGGCTTAGCTAGAGTCAAGCAAGCTAGAGTGATTAAACGATCCTCGGGTTGGTATGTAATGCTCACGTTAGCGTGGGACGTAAATATTCCCCAAGTTATGCCTCACGGAGAAGCATTGGGGATTGATGTGGGAATTTCGCATTTTGTTGCTGTCAGCAACGGTGCTCTGTTTCCTAATCCGCGCCCTTTCAAACGCCTCGAACGCAAGCTTAAATTGCTGCAAAGGAGGGTAAGTAGGAAACGGATTGGAAGTGGAAACCGTCGCAAAGCACAAAAGAAAGTCAGCAAGTTACACGAACGAATCGCTAACATCAGAAAAAATTACTATTGGGAATTAGCTCATAATCTCTGCGATTGGGCTGGGATGATCTTTGTTGTTGGCGAAGCCTGTCCGAAGGACATAGATCTAAATCTCAAAGGCTTGGCTAGAGGGATGTTGGGTAAGCACTGCCTAGATGCAGGATGGGGACAGTTTTTCCAGGTATTAGAGCAATGCTGTTTTAAGCGTGGCGTTTATTTCCAAAAAGTAGACTCTAAAAAGACTAGTCAAGTCTGCCCCAATTGCTTAACTGAAACTGGCAAAAAGACGTTAGCTGAGCGTGTACATCGTTGTGAAAATTGCGGCTACACAACCGATAGAGATGTGGCAGCTGCTCAAGTAGTCCTTCTACGTGGACTTGCAGCCGTGGGACACACGGTCAAGATGCTTTCCGAGGGCAAGTTTGTTGGAATCCCTATGAAGAAAGAATCCTCGTCCTTCTAGGATGGGGAGTGTCAAAAAAGTACACTACCTATGGTCAATACTAAATAAACGCTCTAAAATATAGGTAGCTTCATATACATTTTACTTTAATCACCCTTTACTTAACTCAAAATTGTCTTGTCGACCCTTAGATGGATGCCAAAAATAGGGTATCCTGGTTGAGGATCAGGTTTCACCGGAATAGTTGTCTAACTAAGGGGGTAGTTAAAGACATTTTGCAGAAAATAAAGAAAAGTAAAAGACTATAAATCATCTTTGCTGCTCAGGTGCTCCGAGCAAAAGTTTTAGTTTCAGTATGGGCAAAGCAACATCAGTAAGGCTGAATGAGCTACTGTCTAAATCCTACCTGCACTCAGGCACAAAACCCACAACACGCCGACTTTTGTCAGGCGTGCAGTTCTAAATTATTATTACTTGACCGCTATCGTGTGATCAAACCACTCGGTCAAGGCGGATTTGGAGCAACTTTCTTAGCAACAGATCAATCCTTGCCTGGTAAGCCGACCTGTGTAATCAAACAACTCCGCCCAAGCGCCAAAAGCTCAGAGATTTCACCGATGGCAAGGGATCTGTTTGAGCGAGAAGCCCGAACCTTGGGAGAAATTGGGAATCATCCCCAATTGCCACGGTTATTAGATTACTTTGAAGACAATCAGCAGTTTTATCTGGTTCAGGAATACATTAGCGGTTTGACACTGCAACAGCAAGTCAGACGGTCTGGTTCCTTCTCGGAAGAAGGAGTTAAACAATTTCTCAGTGAAATTCTACCACTGGTGCAATATATTCATCAGAAAAAAGTAATTCACCGGGACATTAAACCAGCCAATATAATTCGTCGTGAGCAAGACCGAAAATTGGTATTGATTGATTTTGGTGCTGTGAAAAACCGCCAAACCAATCCCTCCAACTCCTCAGACACAGTATTGACCAACTATGCCATTGGAACTCCAGGCTTTGCTCCTCCTGAGCAAATGGCATTGCGACCTGTTTATGCTAGCGATATCTATGCAGTGGGGGTTACTTGCCTTTATTTGTTGACGGGTAAATCTCCCAAAGACCTCGATTATAATCCTTCAACCGGAGAAATAGTTTGGCAGACTATTGTCAGCGTTAGTGACCACTTTGCTAAGGTTTTAAGAAAAATGCTGGAGTCTTCTGTCCGTTATCGCTATCAGTGCTCAGAAGACATCCTGAGAGCTCTTGACCTAGAGCCATATCTGGAGAGTTTAAACAAAAGTTTAGTGTCAAAACCCCTTGATGACGCTAATTCTGACTTCAATTCAGGGGATTTGGCTCCTGGGAATGGTTATTCATCCCCCTCGTCACTTCAATCCCGAAGAATGGCAGAGAAAATTAGAGAATTCCGGGAGCGTCGGGGATTGAGCAATGGTCGAAGATCAGAACGTAGAAACGGTGGAGGTTTTACCAGTTACAGGGATTCTACAGCTTTGAACGGTAGTAGGATTACCACCACAGGCAAGTCGAAGGGTAATGCCAAGTTGGATGCGGAAACGTTATTAAAAGCTTATCACTCTGGCAGAAGAGACTTTGCTGCTAAAGATTTGAGGGGACTTAACCTTAATAATGCTCAGCTATCTGGGATAATTTTCCGCCAGGGAAAACTGTTAAATATTAGTTTGAAGGGAGCGGATTTATCCACTGCTAATTTTGGTGAAGCGAATCTCCATCAAGCGGACTTACGTAATGCCAATTTGGGCCGTGCTTTCCTGAAGAAAGCTATTTTGACCGGAGCAGACTTGCGTGGGGCAAATCTTAGTTATGCTCATCTCGAAAATGCTAATCTGCGGGGAGCCAATTTGTGTGGAGCCAATCTTTCTAATGCTAAAGTTACTCAAGAACAGTTGACCCAAGCTAAGACTAATTGGACAACAGTACTCCCTACTGGGAAGCGGGGGTTTTGGTAATATAGCGCAGGGAGTAGGGAGTAGGGAGTAGGCATGCTAGCAATAGGGAACAAAAATTACCACAATTCATTTATGAATATATAGCACTACGGATTTAGATTAGGACATTCCTAAACTCAGCAAACCTAGTTCTAGCTTACTTTTGACTTCTGACTTCTAACTTCTAACTTCTGACTTGCGCGTAGCGCTATATAGGTAATCAGAGATTATTTTTTTTTACTTCCTGGCTTGACTTTCTTAATCTCACTTGCTGGCTTGACATTCATCTTAGATAAAGACTTTCTGATTTTATCTATTTTATCTTTGAGAGATTCTGAAAGACATTTGGTGGTTTTAATGACAGCAAGCAAATCATCTGTTGTTACTGTATCTTTTTCTGGATCAAGGAAAACATTTTCTATGGTTTCTTTAACAACAGCTTCAATGTCAGCACCACTATAACCCTCGGTTTCTTTTAGCAAGCTAATTATATCAATCATCCTATTCCATTTATTTCTCCTTTTTAGATGGATTTCAAATATTTTTTTGCGCTCATCCCCATTAGGAAAATCTACAAAGAACAGTTCATCAAATCTTCCTTTTCTGAGAAATTCAGCCGGAAGTTTGGCAATATCATTAGAGGTAGCCACAATGAAGACAGTGTTTTCTTTCTCTTGAATCCAAGTTAAAATATTACCAAATAATCTGGTTGTGATATCACTTGCGCCTCCACTTTCGCCAATGCCAGCAAAGGCTTTTTCAATTTCATCTATCCATAAAATACAAGGACTAACCGCCTCAGCTATTTTAATTGCCCGACTTAAGTTTTCTTCACTCTCTCCCACATACTTACCAAGTAGTTTACCAATATCTAGCCGCAGTAAAGGAACTTCAAACAGATGAGAAGTAGCTTTGGCGACTAAACTTTTGCCACACCCAGGCATCCCAATTAGCATCATACCTTTAGGTATATCCACTCCAAATTTGATAGCTTGGTCCAGATTTTTGAATATGTTAGCTTTTTTAGTCAGCCAGGACTTGAGATTATCAAGCCCTCCAACATCATCTAGTGTTTCTTTGAAATTAAGAATTTCAAGGGTGCCAGATTTTTTGATAATTTGTTTTTTTTCTTGGATGATTAGGTGCTTATCATTTTTGTCTATACAGCCACCCTGTTGATAGGCTAGGTTTAAACTCTGGATAATTTCAAATTTACTTAATCCTTTAAAGGATAAGGATAATTCTTCAATGACATTGTCAGTCATATCAAATTGTAAATCCTGCAAAAATTGTTTAATTATTCCTCTAATTTGATTAAGATTGGGAATAGGGACTTCAAAGACCGTAATAAATTTATCAAGTTCAGCCGGAATAATTAATTTACTAGCAACAATAAAACTAGTGGTATAAAAATTCTCCTTGTATAGGGTCTTGAGGGCAATTGATTTGAGCAGAGCAATGACTTTGGGATTATCTAAATAAAAGTGAATATCCTTGAGTACCAGAAAACTCTCTCCAGTTTCATTATTATCAAAAGCTGACAAGAAGGTTTCTAAGTCAAAGTTAGATTTAGAATTTTTGGTATCAAAATCAACATGACCACCAGCATCATTATATTCATAAACCTTAGCTGTTGTAGCAATCTCCTTAATCAGCAAATCAGTAGAATGGAAATCAAAATGATTGATATAAATGATTGGTCTTAAGGAATCAACATAGGAGGCGAGTTTATGACTTGTATTGTTCATGATAATTGTTAATAGGGAATCAGTAATAGGGAATCGGGAATCGGAACCCACCCCTAACCCCTCCCAGGAGGGGAACGGGAATCGGGAATCGGGAATCGGGAGTGGGGAAGAAAGGTAAGCATTCAGTCAGCTATCACTCACCAGCTGACGGCTGACAGTTGACAGCTGACAGCTAACATGAGAAATGCTATATAATCTCAAACTTCCAAATAACCAATTACATGGTCAGGATTTATACTCTTGTAATCTATCCCATCTAGAATGACAAATTTACCATTAACATCATCGGCTGATAACTCTTCACCATGTTTACCAGAGTTTCTTACATAATTTCCATCGTTCATACCTAAAATCATAAAACGCTTACCCTTGGGTTCAATATCTTTCCAAAACTCTTTTGTCTCACCTTTAAATATTTTTAGATGATTCCTGACTAAATAAAACATTTTATGAATTGCAAATTCTTTTTCTGAAAGTACCAAATTTTGTTCGGAAGGAAATATCATGTATTCCACATAATCATTAGAACTATTAGAATAAAACATTAAACCATTCATGATTTTTCCCACTGCATCTTCTTTTTTAAATTGATCGGACCTCAAACTTGGTTCTGAATGAGATACCATCACATCATCACTCTCAGTTAAATCCAGAATTAAACACTTTTTTTCTGGAGTAACAAGTTTCTGCCACCTACGATTAGTGTCTGCTTTATGCTGAATAGGTTTTAGACTAAGTATATCAGGATGTTTTAAAAATCCTTCAGATAACATTTTGGCTGTATTAGGATTAATTTTATTTGTCAAGTTTTCTATTCTTTCAGCCATCATGTCAGACCCTAACACTAATCTTCTCAAAGTGGGATTCATGAATGATACAAAAAGAGATAAGGGGACTTTGTCAAAAAATTCATCATACAAGCCTGGTAAGTGAAACTTAAATATCCAGAAATAGTTTTTAGCAATTTGTGCTACACTACTTTTAATCAACGCAATATTATCGGGATCCTCCAACATCCCTGTCAATACTCTATAGTAACCCTGGTGATAATCCTTAATAATGGCTTTGCGATTAAAATTGTTCTTAGCATAATTATTTACCTTGTTCTGGAATTCTTCATGGAATTGGATACTATACAAGGATTCCTCTAGTTTAGTTGCTTCAATTTCCATCTCGAAAATTTTCACTAGTTCCTTGCTAATCTCTAGGTCACTTTCGGCTGAGATATCCTTTATTTTTGATAAGATATCTGTAAATCCCCTAACAGCAAGCCACTTTTGCAATAGACCACTTTTGTAATATCTCAAGATATCATCGATATTAAAATTTTCCCTAACACCATCTAAATCTCTGACTGGAGTATTATCCAAAATAAGACTAAACTTAATTGTCTTTGCCATCTTTATCCACCTCAATAATTTAATTTTAATAATTTAATTTTGCTGTCAAAGGCTACCAATTCAATGGATTTAATTTACTTTTAGTAAAAGCTCGCCCAAAAGATTTTGCTCCTGCCCAGGCTTTTTTTACTGTTTTGGTTACTGCTTTTTTACCAAAATTGGCTACTTTTTTGATACCAGTGGCAATAGTTTGACCAATGTTTTTTCCAGCAATTTTACCTGTAAAGCTTCCTAGCATCCCTCCAACTGCTGTGCCAATTGGTCCAAATACAGTTCCAACAGGAGCTCCGATACTTGTACCGGATAACCAACCGACAGCCTTGGTGTTTAGACTCACTAAGGTAGAGGTAGCTGCAACTTGTCTATCATATAAATCTTCTACAGCCTCAATCAGTGTAATCTCGCCTTTGCCAAGTTTATAGCCGATTTGGGGAAGCGTAAGTCCCATATCAATCATAGCAGCAATTTCGGCTATATCTACTTCATCAAGTATGCCTAAGTGACCCTCTTCTTTAGCAACTACTGTGCCTAAGGTAACTAGTTGTTTGAAGGTATTATCTAAGGGCCCAAGGTATTGATTTAAATAATTATCAGCAACGTCCAGAAAGGAAAAATTATTAAAATAATCTAGATTTAAAGGGTCTGAAAGCATATCAAACTGCTGGGCCATGGAAATTGAAGATAGCATGGAGTTGTTCTGAATATCATCTAATACTTGTTGTTCCATAACTCTAGGCTTGTTGATGGCTTCAACTTCAATTTCCTTCAGAGGAGTATATACGCCCGTTGCTTCACCAGACAATGACGCTAATTGCTGATTATTGGCTAAAACTAAGGCTTCTTGAATCTCTTGAACAATTTCACCTCTTTTTATCACACTTTCTCTATCGGTGATTTCTTCAAGGGTAGATTCAAGCCAATTTACTTTTGATTTACCTTGTTCTTGAGCACTGATTAAGCTTTGATGATAACTATCAATCAGGTCGATAGTATCTAACGCATTGTTGATATCAGTAAGGGTTTTGGTTTTGTCTTTTATGCCTTGACGCTTCTCGATAACATCCTTACAAAAATGTTGAATATTATCTCGATCATGATACTCTTGATAGTTGACTAAGATTTCGGAAATTATTTGTTCAGTAGTTTTCCTACCCTGAGGAGGGATCAAGTCGCTCATTGTTGTTATGATTTACTGAGGATATTACTGATCATACAAGGGTTAGGGCTGGTGTGGAATTCCATAGGATCCCATCGTATTATAGCCTAGTCCAGGATATATTCTTTTTTGAGACTTATGTTAATTATAGTACCAAGTTAACTGGGATCAAGTCTTAGATTTTGACGTATATAGCGTTTATCATAGCTATGAGGTACACATTATTTTTTCCCTCTTCCCACTTCCGACTTCCGACTTCCCACTTCCGACTTCCCACTTCCGACTTCCCACTTCCGACTTCCCTGCTCCCTGCTCCGAAGTCCCTGCTCCCTAAAACCCAGAGATTTGTACCTCATGGGTATAAGACTTGCTATAGCCCTCTTCTGTCACTCTCCGAGCAGTAAAATAAGAGAATAAACAGATTGGGTAGCTCAAAAGTAGATAGGGCAATGGATGTAGAGTTACAGATTCTCAAACATAGTGCCAGAGATGCACAACCAACAGTTTCGGTTATTGATCAATATTGTGAGGCTTATAAAGACCTGTTTTCAGAAGTAAGAAGTTATGAATGTTTCAAATATTTACATTTAGGAATAATCTCACCGATAAAGAGAAAGTCGCTACCAGAAATAGCTAAGGTAGTAGGCATAAAATCTGCTCAGTCACTCCATCATTTTTTAGCCAATTCTCCTTGGTCAGCGACTGAATTAAAATCCCGAAGATTAAGTCGGATGCTCAAAGCATTAAACTCGGAAAAAATCACGGTAATAATTGATGAAACCGGGGATAGAAAGAAAGGGAAAAAAACGGACTATGTAGCAAGGCAATATCTAGGAAGTATCGGAAAAGTAGATAATGGAATAGTGTCAGTTAATGCTTACGGGGTGTATCAAAATATAACATTTCCATTGGTAGGCAAAATCTTCAAACCAAGAGGAACATTAAAATGGGAAGATAAGTACAAAACTAAAATAGAGTTAGCCTCAGAAATCCTAGAAGAATTAGTAGAAGAAGGATTAAATATAGAACGAGTATTAGCGGATAGTCTGTATGGTGAAAGTAGCCAGTTTATTAGAACATTAGAGAAAACTAAATTGTCTTATGTAGTAGCAATTAGGAGTAATCATGGAGTCTGGATGCCAAGTGAACAGAGGGTTAGAGCGAATAAGTGGTGTAAATTTACCAGAACATTTAGTAATCAAAAATCCGAAACTAGATACATTAGAGAAATAGTATATGGAAAAAAGAGAGCCATAACTTACTGGGAAATAACCACAGACCCAAAAACTATGCCAGAGAATGGAACATCTTTTGTGATGACTAATTTGAAAGGTAATCTCAAGAAAATCTTGGGAGATTTGTATGGATTAAGAACATGGGTAGAGTATGCTTTTCGTCAGTGTAAACAAGAATTAGGATGGACAGATTACCGTTTTACTAAGTTTAAGGATATCGAAAAATGGTGGGAAATAATTTTTTGTGTGTACACCATGATTAGTTTAAATTCTCCAGCTTTTTTATCTTTAAATAAATCGACAGAAGTAGCCAATAAGGTGAAAGATGCTGATGATATCCAGGTGAGTAATCATCAACAATGGAATCATAAAGGTGGATGGAAGAATGTGTTAAACAATTTTCGTTTACTGATTCAACCAATTATGATGTTATGGATTATTTTTCCCTGGTTAGATATTTTGCCTAATAGTAAATTATTGCTGGGATTGAATCAGCTAATTAGTGAAATTAATCAATATCAATTCTTTTTTAATTCTGGATAATCTGACTTATTTGTTAATCATTGAATTCGGAGAGTGACAGAAGAGGGATAGTTACAATAATTAATATCGCCCTTTGGCAATCGAAACCCATTTGCTGTTTGACCCAGTGGTGCGTTACGGGGCGGGCTCTCCAAACACTGGCGACTGTGAAAATGAGGGCAAGCCCGCCCCGTAACGCACCACTAGCACTTACCCAAACCGTTCAATCAGATGATCCCCCACCCGCAGAGCATTGGCAATAATGGTTAACGCTGGGCTAACACTGGCATTGGATGGAAAGAAACTGCCATCGACTACGTAAAGGTTTTCCACATCATGACTGCGACAGTTGCGATTGAGTACAGTAGTAGCAGGATCGTCTCCAAAACGGCAGGTGCCACACTGGTTTGCCATTACCTGAATCGGCACTTCTCCACGAGGATATATTTTACCGCTCTGAAAACTATCCAGACGTTTTTCAATAACTTTTAGTACCTCAGTCAAGCGATAAATCAGGCGATCGTGGGCTTCGATATTATTGGGAGTGTAGTCAATATACAACTTGTTTCCATCAATTCGTACTCGATTATTGGGATCGGGCAAATCCTCCGTCTGCACCCACCAGCCAATGGAACGAGTAGCTAACTGCTTCAGTCCAAATCCTGGCATAAATTTTGCCAGAACCGATAACAGTGGTGGTGCTTCAGCAAAAATAATATCTGTGAGCAATCCACCGGAATTTTGAATGTGACCCATTGGGTAAGGAAAATCGGGATCACCCCAATAAAAATCATTGAGATAAATACTTCTTTGAAAAGCACCTGAATTGGGCTTAGTGCTCAGTTGCACTACAGCAGTCATTAGGCTTTTCATCAAATTCCGTCCCACTTGCCCTGAACTGTTGGCAAGTCCTTGGGGGTGTCGATCATTGGCAGAGTGTAATAGCAATGCTGCTGAATTCACGGCACCACAAGCAACCACGACAATCTCCCCCATAAACAGGTAGGATTGTCCGGCAATTTCGGCTTCGACCCCTTTGACTGCTAAACCTGAGGGGTTAGTGTGCAAACAGACTACCTTGGCATTGGTTTTTAAGGTCACGTTCGGATGTTTCAAAGCTGGCACAATTCCGCTGACCTCGGAATCATTGGTTGGGTCGTCGTCTTGGCGCGTCAGTCCTAACGGTAGGTAAGATGGATGCAGACCTTGCTGAGCGATCGCATTGTAAATTTCCGCAATTTGAGGCTCTTGGGGGATTGCTTCAAAGGGATAGTCTTGACTATGAAATGGCTCGGTGGGATCGCTGGTTGCCTGACCGTGAACTTTATAAAGCTGTTCCGCTTCAGTGTAGTAGGGTTCAAAGTCGGAATATTTCAAACACCACTCCGGCGACACTCCCTCTTGATGTTGCACTTTTTCAAAATCCCGCTCCCGCAGTCGTAGCAATGCTGCACCATAGATTTTAGTATTGCCACCGATAGCGTAATTCATTTGGGGGAAAAAGGGTTCTTCAGCAGTGTCATACCAAATTTCAGGAGCGTGATAGCGTTCTCGCTTAAAAATATCGACATTACTGCGATTTTGCTCTTCTAGAGGCATAAAATCGCCTCGTTCTAGGATCAGAATTTTCTTCCCCGTTGGCGCAAGTTTATAGGCTAACGTTCCACCACCAGCCCCTGTGCCGATAATAATCAAGTCGTAGTATTGGTCGTCGATAATCATAGTAAAAGTCCGAAGTTTGAAGTGGGAAGTCGGAAGTCAGAAGTCAGAAGTCAGAAGTCAGAAGTCAGAAGTCAGAAGTAAAAGAGGAAGCTTTCAAGGGTAATGGTTTTTTATAACTAATTATCCCGACATGATCTTACAGGAGTTCAGGAGTTACAGGAGTTTAGGAGCTTAAAATTATTAACTTATGCTATATTAATAGTAATAATAAATTTTCAATTTTACGATCAGGTGTAGCGATTGGTTATATTTTTTTGGTAGTAGAGATACTGCTTTGATATTGATTGGTCATAGCTTATCTTGTTGATCAAGACTTGCCGAATAATCCCTCATTCCCACTTCTGCAAGAGCGCGGTCTTCCTCAGCAAACTCATGAGAAAGGGCTTTTAACTGAGCAGGATCAAGAACAATCCGACGACGTTTATCTTGAAACTTAAGAAATGCAATAAAATCAGCGACTTGCTGAAGTTGTTCAGCAGTAAGTATATCCAGGTCTTGCTTGATAGCTTCGGTGCTGATTGACATAGCAGTAACTTAGTACAATTATAGGTTAGTGATAGGTTATTCCCCAGAAATGTTGAATCTAGTAGGGCTGATGGCTGTTCGCGAAGCGTGCGCGTAGCGCATTGGCTGATAGCTGATAGCTGATAGCTGATAGCTGATAGCTGATAGCTGATAGCTGATAGCTGATAGCTGATAGCTGATAGCTGATAGCTGATAGCTGATAGCTGATAGCTTACCTCATAACTACGATAAACGCTATCGACAAGTTTAGCTAGGGACAAGGCTCAATTGTCCAATCTTTAGGTTTCTCACTTTTATAACAGGACTGTTGACGACCTGCTTCCTTTAAATTCCATTTACCGGTAGATTGATCGAATTGAAACTCAAGTCGATAACGCTTGCCCCTAATTTTGTCATCAGGTAGATTCATCTGGGTTAGAATCACGATTTTCTCAAAAGCTTGCTGATCAATCACCTTTATTTCTTCAGTAAAGTCACTCTCGACCGTTTCCTTGTTACCAAATAATTCTAGTGCGATCGCTTTCGGATCATCTCCTATTCCCTTACCTTTGATTTCAGCTAGATTCAAGGGTTGATAACGAGATTTTTCTAACGCATCATCAGAGGGATTACAACCCACTAAGATTAAGCTAATAGTCAACCCTACTCCTATAAGCGGTAACCTAGATTTTTTATCCATGGTCATTTAAAATTAAATTTGTTATAGCCTTGATTTTATCAAACACGAATCAATTTTTAATTGACAGCAAATTCAGTTTGCTGACGCATTTCGGGAGGACAGAAAGCTAAAACAATATTTTTTTTAGGAATGCCAGCATTAATTAAATCAGTAGTGATACCCGTTTCTATTCCATCATATTCAATATAAATTTTAGTATTTTTTAGAGTAATATATATTAGGTTTACTCTGATTCTTTTTCCCTGTGACCATCCTACCTGCATTAATCCATAGTGCTCTCGTGTTTCGTCAAAAATGGGATCAAGTCGGATGTCTCCATGAGAGGGACGAAATTGAGCGTATTTTAAAATAACTTGTTTTATTATTTCTCGATAGGTCGTTTGGGTATTCATTGTTTTACCTCCAATTGGAGGAAACCAATCCGATTGGATTTGCTCAGGGGAATAGGGACAGTTGTCAGGAAAGTCCCAATCGGAAATTCCGGTTTCATTGGCAGCATCGGCTCTCGCATCACAATAAACTTTTGATAAATCTGCCCAGTATCGCTTTAAACTAGGAGTATCTCTGAGATAGCGTTTAAGGTTATTGCGCTCTCGTTTGATGGTGATTTCCCAAAACCTAGACCGTTTTTCAGGTTGATATTCCCATTTCAACAGATGTTGAATCGTTAAACGAATCGAGGATAAAAAGCGGTCTCGCTCTCGTTTACCCAAGTCTTCAATCTCTTCTAGGAGATTAACCCAGTCTACTTCACTATATCGTTGTGCTTTGATCAGGGAAACTTGTTGTTCAACCCATTGGATGATGTCAGTTTCATAGAGCATTTTGTTCTTGGAAATCTCACTAAACGTGACGAAAGCGTTACCTGCTTGGGTTACGCTCCTGCTCACCCAACCTAAGAATAACGCTACTGCCAGATGTAACAGGATAATGAACTTTTTTTTATTTTACTTCCATGTGGCATAAACGCAGTATTCAAACAGTTCCTTCTTACTGTTACGTTTCCTGATCGCCTTGCTACCCACGTTTGTGAACCCAAGGTAATTTAGCGAATCTTCAAGTAGTTTTTCCGTGTGTACCTGAACACCGTAGAAACTAGAATTGCCCACAATATACGACAGTACAGCACCTTTATTCAGTATACTTTTTAGATTATGAAAATGTAAGTGCATATCATGAAAATACTTATAGACATAATTGGCCATCAACAAGGTATTCTTTTCTTCAGTCTCAAGGATTTCGGAAACTACTAGCCTTATAAGTTCCGGCAATTCAATACTGTTTGATTGCCAGTTCTGAAGTCTGCTGGTAGCAATTCCCCATGTGCCTCCGATCGCTTTCCAATCAAGTTCACCAGCTTCACGGGCAGTATCAAGAAACTTTGTCCAGTACATATAAGGACGAAGTTCTCGAATATAGCTGATCCGGTTTGGGTAAGGTGGGGAGGTAACAACGTGGGAATACTTCACTTCTTCAATAGAAACAGGTTCCCGTGAATCTACGGAGTGAACCGATGCGGAACCGGGAAGTGCTTCACTGGCACTTTCAACGATCGCATCCAAGATTTCTAAATACAGAGATTCAATCTGTTCTACCTCAAAGGTTGTCACTTGATCGTGAAATGACATGGACACATGATTGAATGCTGCGGAAGATGTTTCAATAACCAACCGGCAAAAAGAAATCCATGCCAGAGAAGAAACATTGTTGTCTTTCGGTTCGCCAAACTCGTTAACAAGCACCTGACGAAGTGCAGCTATAATTTTTAATGTATCTACGGACCACCACCTTGTAATGTTATGTATTTTTGGCAACCAGTTATCTTTCTTAAGATAATATTTGGATTCTATCAGCGCTTTTTTAACCCCTATTTGTAGCTTTTTAAGTTCCGTTTTTGTGTAGTTACGGCATTTAGCATTACCTAACCATATCAAGAAGGGGTTTATATCAAAACAGTGTGAATAAAAACCATGTTCAGCCGCCACAATACCAGTTGTTGCTGTTCCTGAAAACGGGTCAAGGATGAAAGCATTTTCAGGGATGTTATCAATAATTTCTTCTACTAGCTTGACGGAATAAGCGGGGGTTAGCCGCAACCATCCATGTCTACCAAGTTTCTTGTTGTATTTGAAGGTGTAATCCGAACGTTGCTTAACCGTCATATCGATTACTCAGCCCTCAATAACGTTTCCAGGACATCATGGATTTCTTGTTTAATCTCTGTGCTATTACGGTTGAAAAAGTCTGCTAAGTCATACCCAAGAACCTGGTCACAGAAGGCATACAGAGACTCTTTATTGTTGCTATTCGTTGTACCAATAAGAATACCGCAACGGTTATTCCGGTATCTCAGTACAATGTCAGAATCAATCTGTGAAGAAAAGATTGCGAATACAGGAAGATAATCGTTTGCCCATGCTACTACAGCATTATCAATGTCGGCATTCTGACGCTTGGAGTCTTTGCTTTTGTAACCCTGACGCACTTCAAAAACGATCCCGTTAGTGGGTTCCGTAACTTCACCTAAGTCAGAACAGTAGTCTTTAATCCATTGCTTGACGTTGTTGAGAATCGTTTGATTCTTAACTTCAGAAAGTTCAAGTCTGCCGTCAAGGGATAGCTTTTTATCTTTCCCAGAGCGAGTCTTTGCTGTGTAAGACCACGTTGCATAAACGGGGTCTGTGTAACCAGTTGTATCTACCAAAACTGCACGGAATAGACGTTCACACCCAATGCCGATTTGCCGATATACGGAAGTCATTCCACCTGCTGCACGATGTGCAGCGTACATCAGATCGGTGTCAAGACCTACCCATGCGTAGAAAGGGTCTGAACCGTAAAGCGTCTTGAATCCACTCAGGGATAGCCCCTTATCGCTGTTACCCTGCCCGAACTTGGGTCTGTAGGTCTTGCACTTCTTGATAGGTGCAAGGAAAGTCTTTAGATATTCCGTTTCTCTGTTATTCACATCCTTCTATATTACAACTTTTTTGAGAATTTTTTTTGAGGGCTAACTACTAATTATACCGTTGTGCTTTGATCAGGGAAACTTGTTGTTCAACCCATTGGATGATGTCAGTTTCATAGAGCATTTTTTTCTAGGAAATCTCACTAAACGTGACGAAAGCCTTACCTGGTTGGGTTACGCTCCTGCTCACCCAACCTAGGAATAAGGCTACTGCCAGATGTAAATCAGCACAAACAAAATAATCCAGATCACATCGACAAAATGCCAGAACAGGGAAGTGGCAGCAACCCCAAACTCACCGTTGTCGTAGTTACCGGGAATGAAGGAGCGTCCCAGCATAATCAATTGCAGCAAGACTCCTGTCAGCACGTGCAAACCATGAAACCCGGTAAGCAAATAAAAGGTGCCGCCAAATACCCCATCGGTAAATCCAAAGGGGAGACTGCCCCATTCCACTGCCTGACCATATAAAAAGTAGCTCCCCATTGCCATGGTCAGGAGCCAAAATGCCCGAAAGCCCCACAGATTGTTGACATGGAGATATCGTTCGGCAATATAAATTACGAAACTACTAGACACCAGCACTACAGTATTAATAGCTGGCTCTTTGATCTCTAGCCCTGTGACACCGGCAGGGAGCCAGTCGGCTGTGGTAGTCTTGTAAACAATGTATCCAGCAAAGAAGCTCAGGAAGATAACACTTTCCGAAAGCAAGAAAATGATGAAGCCAAACATGCTGTTGCCTGCTTCATCATGGCTATGTTCTGCCGTCCCATCAGAGGTATGGGTCTGACTGGGTATTACACCAGAGGTGAGTGATGGATCGATTTCAGTTGGGTTCATGAATAACTTCTAGCGCATCAGGGTTAGAAACCAAAGGTTCAGATTTGCCATAGCCATAGGGTTCGGCAACCACCACAGGCAACTGTTCAAAGTTCTCGTGAGTGGGCGGGGAGGAGACAAGCCATTCTATCCCGATCGCCCGCCAGGGATTGGCTGGTGCTTTTTCTCCTTGTACCCAGGAACCGACCATATTGAGGATAAAGGGCAAAGTAGACATGCCCAACAGGAACGCTCCAATGCTAGCAACCACATTCCAAAAGGCAAATTCGGGATCGTAGGACGCAACTCGGCGGGGCATGCCTTGCAGTCCTAATGGGTGCATGGGGAAGAAATTGAGATTGGCTCCGATAAAGGTCAGGGCAAAGTGCAGTTTTCCCAACCCTTCATTATACATGCGCCCTGTCATTTTGGGGAACCAATGGTAGAAGGCGGCATAAATCCCCATAACTGTTGCGCCATAGATAACGTAGTGAAAGTGACCAACAACGAAATAGGTGTTGTTGACGTGAATATCTACTGGAACGGCTGCTAACATAATGCCAGTAATGCCCGCAAATACGAACATCACCAAGCCACCTAGTCCGAAAAGCATGGCGCTGGTGAGTCTGAGTTTACCTCCCCAAATGGTTGCTACCCAAGCAAAGACTTTGATGCCAGTTGGCACGGAAATCAACATTGTGGAGAACATAAACAGCATCCGCATCCATCCGGGGGTGCCGCTAGCAAACATGTGATGCACCCAGACTATAGCGCTCAACCCAACAATAATTAGGGATGAAATAGCAACTACTTTGTAACCAAAAAGGGGCTTGCGGGCGTAAACTGGGAATATTTCTGAAAAAATGCCAAAAATCGGCAGGATAATTACGTAAACGGCTGGGTGAGAGTAGAACCAGAAAAAGTGCTGGAACAGAATGGGATCGCCCCCTTTGGCAGGGTCAAAAAAGCTGGTGCCTAGGGTTAAATCAAACAACAGCATGATGGCTCCAGCAGTCAGGGCAGGTAAGCCAAATAATTGAATAATCTGGGCACTGAGTACAGCCCAGACAAATACAGGCATTCGGAAGAAGGTCATTCCGGGCGATCGCATCCGAATAATCGTGGTTACGATATTGACAGCTCCTAGAATAGAGGATACTCCCGAAAGCGCCACGGCTAGTAGCCAGAGAAATTGACCGTTAATCAAAGCACCAGTAGGGTTTTGCAGGCTCACGGGTGGATAAGACCACCAACCTGCCTGGGCTGGGCCTCCTGGAGCTAAAAAGCTTCCCATCAGGACAATCCCAAAGACGGGCACCATCCAGAAGGCCAGGGCATTCAGCCGGGGAAATGCCATATCCCGTGCCCCAATCATCAGGGGTACTAGGTAATTGGCCAGCCCGGCTAACACTGGAAAAGTCCACAAGAACAGCATTACTGTTCCGTGGAGGGTAAACATAGCATTGTAGACGGTGCGATCAACCAGATCGGCTTCTGGGGTAATCAGTTCACCCCGGACGATCATGGCAAAGATTCCACCAATCAGAAAAAAGAAAAAAGAGGTGACAATATACTGAATCCCAATCACTTTGTGATCGGTGCTGAAGCTGAAAAAGCGTTTCCAGTCTTCAGGGGCACCGGGCGAGGGCTGGTTGCCCAAGGAAGCGATCGCGTCAACCGAAGAAAGATTGGTCATAACTCTTTATTTGGCACATTTGAACCGGAGTAATTCACCATAGGAGGCGCAGCTGGAACCACCGTTTTCCAGCCTGCACTAATTGCTGTTTCAGAGGCTCGACGATATTCCTCGAAGGCTGGATTGTAGGCTGCTGCGGGTGGTTGAACCGCTGCTTGAGCAAGCCACTGCTGATAGGATTCCGGGGACTCTACTACCACATCCGCCTGCATTGCTGCAAAGTAAGTCCCACTGTATTCAGAATCCCGCAACCGATAGTTGCCTTCGCGAATGGGAGTAAATTCAAACTCGATCGCCTGATTTGGGATAATATCCTGCTTGACTCGAAAGGCGGGAATATAAAACCCATGTATCACATCCTCTGATTTCAGGGTAAGCTTGATGCGATGGTTGTTGGGTAAATGAAGTTCTGTGCTGCTGATACTCTGCTCCGGATAGCGAAATTCCCACGCCCACTGACGAGACAAGACTTCGATGCGCTCTATTGGTTCGCGCCTCTCAAGCATTTGTGAGTGAGTGCTTGGCTCGATGGGTGCAGCCTCAGCGGTTGCCATTTCTAGATGAACATGCTCCATCGGACCGAGAATCGACATCTGGTCGTAGACCTGGTAGCTGTAGGCTGCAATCCAAATTACTAAGGCTAAGGGAATCGCTGTCCAGACGATTTCCAGGGTGATGTTTCCTTCAATTGCTGGACCATCGCTTAAGTCATACTTGCCTGCTTGCTGAAACAAGACTGAATAGGTTAGGGTTCCTACTACTCCTAAGAAAATAAAGGTTCCCAGTGTCACAAGGAAACTGAATAAATCGTCAACTAGCAGGGATTCAGCTGAAGCTTGGGGAGGAAACCAAGAGTAAGCCTGTTGACCCATCCACAGACTAATCCCGGCTAATGCGATCGCAACGACAACCAAGGTCAAAATCCTGCGAATATTCATGAGCTTATTTATTTCAACAGTAAGTTTGGATCTTCTCCCAGTCTCAACAGGCGATCGGCGCTAATGTGTAGGCCAAAATCTGCCGCCAGTTGCGCTCCCAGGGTACCGTGAACAAACATCAGTGCAAAAATCCCTAGTCCCGCTAACAAATAGGTCCATTGTACTTGTCTGGCCCTATCCTTATTCCAAACAAATCGCTGAAATCCGCGCCATACTGTCATTGCTACAATCAGCAGCAGCAGCAAGACTCCGCCAACTCCATGCCAAAGCATGGTTTCCATGGCCTGTAATCCCCAGGCACTTCTAACCTCTGTGGGTGGGTCTGCCAGCATGATTTCATAGAAACCGGCTGCAACGGTGAAGAAAGTAACCACTGCTGCTGCCAGCATGTTGTACCAGCCGACATCAAAAAAATTGGATCTTGTGGCAGGAATTGCCAGTATCTTAAAGACTGGTTTTTCCAGGGGAAACAAGACCCCAACAATATCAAAGCCGATGGCCACGATAAATAAACCAAGGGTTAGATGTACCAGATTGGGATGAATCGGAATCGGGTAAGGCAAGCCATTGGCTCCCAATTGGCTCCCCAGTTGGTCAATTAGGTTTGAACTCATTGCAACAAGCCCTCCCTAGTCCCTTCTACTACCGGAACAGTATGTAATCCATAGACCCAAACGAGTAAGTCACCCAGGTAGACCTGGACAAATACTAACCCTACTAACAACGCCCCCACTCCCAAAAAAGGGATGGGTAACTCTTTGGGATTGCGAGAACGAATAATGTAGCGCCATGCTGTCACCGCTGCAATGATGCCAGATAGAGACCAGCCAATCAGCGTATGCAGGTTCAATGTTCCCTCTGCTGCTGTGTAAGGCTCTGCTAATCCGGCTTCAATTTGCCCAAAAATAACAGCAATAAAGATAGAAATAGTCGCAAAAAATAAATTCCACCAACTTACCTCATACAGGCGATAATTACGGCTAAAGTAGCCGACAGCGTCACAAAAGACGGCAAACAATACCATGGCAATCACAAAATGAACCACGATCGGATGAATTGTATCGGGATATGGCAAGTTGTGATCGTTGAGTGGGGGGAGATACTCTAGCATATTGTTCTCAATGAGGTTTCAATGAGGAATTGTTGGTAGTGGTAGACTAGTAGTGACTTTAACCCCCGAAACATTGACGCTTACCGTAGCAAAATCACTACATCGTTACCACTACCGAATTGTTCATAATACTACTAAATTAATAGTAATAATTTTATAATTACTAAAACGCTAGTATAAAATTATTAGGCATCTTTGACATTAGAGCCATAAAAACAATTATATTCAGGCTGATCAGCAAGAAAATAACATAAAATTGTTGGGGCTTTATTCCTTTCCAAAAAATCACTGTAATTCTCCTAATTAGTTTATTTGCCTAGATAAAAATACTCATTTAATGAGTATTGACTTAGACTTGAGCAGATATATAGTTAGTGACCGCTAATTTTTCAGCAAACAACTAACTGTGTCAAATTAATTGACTCCAATTACAGGGTTTACAAAGCAAGCAGCTAGCTCCAGTTAGTAGATATAGCAACTATATAGAGCAAGGATAGCGATACCTGACTTTAGATATATCACCTGGTTTTACTATAGCCAGCTAACCCTTAGTATTAGTAGATTTTTCAGAAAGTTTTAAGATTTATTACAAAGCCAAAAAGGTTTACAATTTGTCTTATCTGACTTTGACGATTTGTATTGTTATAGCAAAGGTGAATTTAGCTCCCGGAACAGGAAACAGGGAGTAGGTAGTAGGTGAATTTGGAATAGGGAATAGGTCAAAAAAAATGTATCCCTAATTACTATTATAACCGCTAGATAAAGTATTAACTGTTTGAACCTCCCCACCCTGTAAGAGGGTGGGGATTCCCAGGCACAACAACTATGTTGCTGTTATCTCCATGGGCGTGACTTTCCCCCGCACCGGAGGTAGCTGAGTTTAAAGTTACCGTAAGATAGTGGTTTGAAGTTACCGTAAGTAGAGGGTCGCCTTTACAGGGGACTGGCTATGAGGATGCATGGTTAAAACTATTGTATTAAGGCTCCACTACACTTACGGTAACTTCAAGACCCGTGGCGAATTTAATTCGCCTACGGTTAGAAGTTACCGCAAGAATAGGGCAGCCTTTATAGTCGGCAGGCTATGAGTCAAAGGGTAATGGTTATTGTTTTAAGGCTGCCCTAATAAACAGGTTTTGTCTCCGGAAAGCGCACCTTTGGTTAAAAATTTGTAATTAAGGCGACCCTATCTAAGGCGCGCGTCTAATGGGTCAATTCCCAGTTTTTTGAGACCCCGCAACTTGATGTTTATTGCCCCATTAATGTCAGCATCGTCATAGTGACCACAGTTGGTACAGACAAACTTTTCTTTTTTTCTGTTACTTTTGCTGACGTGATGACATTTTGGGCATTCAACAGACGTGTGCTTGGGATTTACCTTGACTACTGGTATGCCTGACTTTGCAGCCACGACTTCTACTTTTTTAACCAATTCTCCCCAAGCTGCATTAGATATTGACCTATTTAAACCTTTTTTTGCCGACTGCCCATTGCGTTCGTAAAACGTCGGCTTTGCCGAATCGTAGCTACCACTTTCATTGGGTCTAGGTTTACACCGAGATTTCATTGCTTTAATATTGAGGTCTTCAAATACTAAAGCATCTGTTCCGTCAACTAATTGATTGGCAATACCCCAATGGTAGGCACTACGATTATTTGTTATCCGCTCATGAAGCGAAGCAACCGCTTCATAAGACTTCCCTCTATTCCTAGACCCCTTATTCTTCCTGCTAGCAGCTTTCTGCCTCAACTTCAAACGCCTTTCCCTGCGTCTAAAGGATTTTTGTTTAGCCGGATTAGCTATTGTTTTTCCATTAGATAGGCTTATTAACTTATTGATACCTAGATCGCAGCCTTTGACTCTCAGAGGGTCAATTTCGGTATTATCTTTTACTGGAGTAGGTGGAACCGATTTATCTTCGATTTGAAGACTTACGAACCACCCACGAGCTTTTCTGCGAACAGTGACTGACTTCAGGGTAAAACCCTCAGGTATAGGACGGGAGTTATAAAAACCCATCCATCCAATTCCTGGGAGGTATATTTTGTTTCCATTAAGCTTCACCTGACCAGGAGCGTATTTGAAGCTTCTAAATCGTGACCTTCTTTTTGGTTTTGGATATCCAGTTTCTCCTTTGAAGAATTTAGCAAATGCGACATCCAACTGTCTTAGGGTCTGTTGTAAAACAGTTGAATGAATCGATTTATACCAAGGTCTTTCTTTCTTGAGTATGGGCAGACTGGAACTTTGAGCTTCGTAAGCACTTCGTCTTGGATTTTTATGACTTTTCTTCCAAGGGTAGCCTATAGAGTAATTTTTACTCACTGAACAGGTCAATGGACACGCTTCCCCACCACTTTTTAATTCACAGTAATTGCCTAACCTGGGAGTTTTTGCTTGATCGTAAGAATCATTTCTGTCTCTCAACAGGTAATTATACTGTAATCTCAGCATATCCAACCATCTGTTCATTTTAGATTTCTGTTGCTGATTGGGCTTGAGTTTGTAAGAGTATCCTAGTTGCATCTGTTCGACCTATTTTAGTGCTAATCTAATTATAGACCCCCAAAACTATAGTGTCAAGGAAATGTCTGAACAAATTAAAAGAAAAGTAGGAAGACCCAGATTACACGAGGAAGCAAAGAAGAGTTACAGTATCAAGGCTACTGAAACTGGTTGGCAGGGATTGAAACGTTTGGCCGCTTGTTCGGGGTTAAGCCTTTCTGAATACTTAGAGTTCCTAGGAAGAACTGGGACTTTGCCTGATTGAGGGAAAATTCATACCCGGAGACGAAACCTTAGAATAGGGTCGCCTTTATGGTTGGTCGGCTATGAGAAAAAGGGTTAAAACTTTATTATTAAGGCGACCCTATTCTTACGGTAACTTTAAGCCCTGAAAGAGGGATGGGGTATTCTTTTCCCTGGCCAAAGGCCACGCTACGCGAACAAACTCCCTTCTTGATAAATTGAAGGGGATTGGATCTGGAAACTATAGCCTAGAACTGTTGAGTAATTTTACTTATGGTTTTCAGTCGATATCGTGCCAAGGTGATTTCGACATAAGCAACGTTATCCAGGAGTCAGGAGCTTCGAGTCAGGAGCTTCGAGTCAGGAGCTTCGAGTCAGGAGCTTCGAGTCAGAATAAATCAAGTTTTTATTTAATTTGCAATTAATCAGAGTTTAATCCTCTGATAAAATTAGCGATTGGCCAAAGGCCTCAGCTTCCGCTAAAAGCGAACGCACTTTCGTTTTTCTACTTTGACTAGAAAATGCGATAAGTCTCAAAATTCGAATTTTTTGAACTTATATCCGATTTTTTGGGTCAATTACCCTGTTAGTGAGGATTGGACTGACTAATACTGGGGTATTGGCTTGAGGCGATGACAGATTGGCTATACTGACAGATTGGCTATACTGATTAGTTAGTCAGGGCTTAGGCAACAAATCTATGATACGTTTGGTAAATAAAATTGGGGGTAAAGCCCCTCATAGAAATCAATGACTGAGCTAGAAGAGTTCAAGGGATTAAACTATCAGTAGCAACTGAAACCGTGAAGATTCAAACTTTTCTTCAACCCATTGACCGTACTGCTGGGGTAGTCATAGTTATACTGAGTCTACTGATTGGTATATTACTGTGGACTGGCGATCGCACTGCGCCCAGGGTACGGGAATTTACGTGGCAAGATAAACAAGTCGGTGCGGAGGATAAAGCGTTTATCCTAACCTTCAGCCGTCCTATGGATCAGACTAGTGTAGAAGCGAATCTGAACATTGTTCCACCCATCCCGGGCAAAATTAGCTGGGCTGGACGTAAAATGGCTTATACTCCGCTGCTCCCTTTACCCTATGGCACCGAGTATCAATTCCAACTCACTGGGGCAGTAGACCAATTCGCTAAGCCTGGCAATAAGACTGCCATGGAACCGTTTAAGGCATCCTTCCGTACCCGTGACCGAGCCTTTGCCTATGTGGGTGTTAAAGCAGAAGAACAGGGGCGATTAATTTTCTATAATCTCACTCGCCAACAAAAAACTATCTTGACGCCTCCAGATTTGCTGGTTATGGACTTTAAGTTCTATCCTGATGGCAGCCGAATTCTTTTTTCTGGTGTTAGAAGTCAGAATCAAGAACAGGACTTGCTCTCCGCAAAATTATATACTGTGACCACCGGCATATCTACTCGTGCCCCAGCTCAAGCGACCGTATCGTCAGACTCTGCGGGTAAAGTTGAGCAGGTTCTCGATAGCAAAGACTACCAGAATCTGAAGTTTGATTTGTCTGCTGATGGTAAAACGATTGTGGTACAGCGGGTCAGTCGGAGTAATCCTTCGGAATTTGGGCTGTGGACCATACAACCTGGTGCCAAACCGAGACCATTAGACCATGAACCAGGAGGAGATTTTCTAATTACTCCTGATAGCAACGCCATCGCGATGGCTCAAGGTCAGGGAGTGGGCATTTTACCCTTGACACCAAATGCTCAACCCCTAGACTTTTTACCAAAGTTTGGCATGGTTATAAACTTTGCTAAGGATGGTTCAGCAGCAGTGATGGTGAAGTTTAATTCTGACTATACGCGATCGCTATTTTTAGTCAAAAACCAGGGCTCTGAGCAAGAGATACTGCGCACCACTGGTTCTGTCCATAGTTGTGAATTCTCAGCGCAAAACCAGATTCTCTATTGTCTGCTCAGCCAACTCATTGTTGGGGAAGAATTCAAAGAAGAACCTTTCCTAGCAGCGATTAGCCTTAAACCTAATGACAAGAATGAGTATACCTTAAAGCGCTTGATAGTTTTACCGGAGCAACAGGAAGTTCATATGAGTTTGTCCCCAGATGACTTAGGTATACTCTTTGATCAAATAGTCCCTGAACAGTCATCTGAGGAAGGTTTGATCACTGATGAAGGACAAATAATTGCCAATGCTAGACTCTGGCTATTACCTTTAGTGGATGATACATCTTCAGATACTCCAGTGAAGCTGGAAGCGGAACCACTCCTAACTGGATTTAATGCTCGTTGGCTACCTTGAAGGGGTTTGCATATGCGCTACGCGCACGCTTGCGCGTTCAGCCGTCAGCATTCAGCATTCAGCCGTCAGCCGTGGGCTAAAGGCCAACGCTACGCGAACAGCTGATGTAACAAAGATAAAAAAAATGCTTACTTGTTGTCTTGATGCAGTCGCTCATGGGGGTTTCCCCCAAGACCGCGCTGCATCGCTTATTTAAAAGCTGATAGCTGATAGCTGATAGCTGATAGCTGATAACTGATAGCTGATAGCTGATAACTGATAGCTGATAGCTGATAGCTGATAGCTGATAGCTGATAGCTGATAGCTGATAGCTGATAGCTGATAGCTGATAGCTGATAGCTGATAGCTGATAGCTGATAGCGTAACCTATAACGTGTAACTTTAACTTAAAAGACTATGGAAATTAATCAGTGTCTTCATGTTGCTGTTTTAGTTTCTGATTTGGAAAAGGCAGAGCATTTTTACGGTAATATTTTGGGATTATCTAAAGTTGAACGAGAGCTGAGATTTCCTGGTGCTTGGTACCAAGTTGGTCAATTCCAAATTCACTTGATGGTTAATAGTAATGCTAAAGTTGAGCTAAAAAATCCTGAAAAATGGGGTCGTAATCCCCACATTGCCTTTAGCGTAGTAAATTTAGATGAAGCGAAGGAATCTCTACAAGCTCATGGTTACCCGATTCAATTGAGCTCATCTGGTCGTGCGGCATTGTTTACCCGAGATCCAGATGGTAATATTATTGAAATTAGTCAGATTAGTCAGATGACCACTTAGGGGTTTAAGGTAGGGCTCGGGAAAATAGATGAAAACCATTGCCTACCTGTACAGCAATCCCCTACTTGACCCAGTGCCTGACCCAGCAGTTTGGGGTTTGGAGGTGGATCAGGTCTATCTAGATTTGGGAGGACGTCAAGAGTGGCAGCAGTTAGTTGCGGATTGCCAAGCTCAACCCCCTGATTACTTGCTAATTCGTCGTCTGGAAGAACTCGGAGAGTGTTTAGCTGAAATTAGCGATCGCATTACCCAAATTGAAACCCTTGGTGTTTGCTTGATTGCCACAGAGCAATCTTACAATTCTGCTCAGCTAACGGATGCTACCAACTACACTGGGATTCGCGCTAGTTTACTGAAACTAATACACGAAATCCAGCAGGAAGTCAACAGCCGCCGCCTTCGGCAAGGGCACGCTCGTAATCGCCTCAAAGCCTTACCCCCACCAGGAAAAGCCCCCTATGGCTATCGGCGGGGCAAAGACCGCTATCTAATTGACCGCAGTACTGCACCGGTGGTTAAGGATTTTTTTGAACAGTTTCTGCTTTATGGTTCCTTGCGGGGTGCAGTACGGTATTTAGAGCAAAAATATGGTAAACGGATTTCCGTGACTACCGGGCGTCGTTGGCTGACAAATCCAGTCTATCGGGGAGACCTTGGCTATCAAAAAAATGGTGAGGTTATTTCCGATACCCATAGCGCCATTTTGAATCGGGAAGAAGCGGCACAAATTGACCGACTGCTCAGGCGCAACCGACAATTACCTCCTCGCACCGCCAGTGCTCCCCGTTCTTTAGCAGGGTTGGTGGTTTGTCAGGAATGCCAGTCGGGGATGACCGTTGTCAGTGTTACTCAATATCGTAAAAACAAACAATATCTCTACCTACGTCCGATCAATTGTCCTAAGCATCCCAAATGTCGTGCTATTAGTTATGAACAGGTTTTGGAGCAGACCATTCAACTGATCTGTCAGGAATTACCCCGTGCTGTTGCTGCTATGAATGCTCCCAGCTTGGATGGGCTTAAGGAATCCCTTCAGGGTAAAATTACTCAAAAAAAAGATAATTTAGAGCAGCTAACCCTGTTAACCTCTAGTGGGGTGCTTGATCAAGAAACTGCTGATTTACGAGCATACAAACTACGGACAGAAATTTCCCAATTGCAGCAGCAGCTAGCTGCTTTGCCCCCAGTGAATTTAAAAGCGATCGCTAAGACAGTATCCATTCCTCAATTCTGGATTGATTTATCAGAATCAGAGCGTAGGTTTTACTTTCGGGAGTTTATTCAAAAAATTGAAATCCTGCGTCAGGTAAAAGAATGGCAGCTGCAACTTGTGTTTATTTTCTAGGTAAGCTATCAGCTATCAGCTATCAGCTATCAGCTATCAGCTATCAGCTATCAGCTATCAGCCATTTGCCACCGACACATTACTCCTACTTTAAGCAATGCCCTTTGGCGAGGCATCCTGTAAAGTTATCCAAAGATAAATTACATTAGCTCTCACAAGGCTAGTGCTGCCCAGTTATTTTTGTAAAATTAAATACAGAAAATAGTTAAAGTTTACCCATTGTCTGGGAAGATTTTGGCTCGCAGCAGTCTCAGCTAGGGTAGACGGGAATTTTTTTACCTTGATGAGAAAATCATGAAACTTTTAGAATCGCAGACCCAAACCCCGACTTGGAACAGCTCCCCTAATCCCAACTTAGATCAGTCCCAGGAAGCGTTCCAACCTGGGACTTGGGTACATTTGTTAGAGCTACCTAATCCCTATAGCTTTGATGAAGCGCTACTGCTGTGTCAGATTTCAGAAGACCAGTGGGTATCCTGGATTCCTGATCATGGTGAAGCAACGCTACATATCAGTCAATTTTTATGAGAAAGATTTTCTGAGAAACACAACCCTTAGAAGCAAAAGCCTTGCAGGCAAAACAATCGATTACCCACCGCTAACAGGAGGAATCAGAACCACTTCATCCCCATCTTGCAAGGGGGTATCGGGGGGAACGAATTGCAGATTGATGCCAAAGCGGGTTACTTCACGCCATTGCTCCAGCTCTGGGTGTTCACTCAGTAAACGGTCTAGCACGGCTGATACTGATGTTTGAGGGGGAAATCCCAACTGGAGTTCTGGCAAGCCATAGGTTTCTTGATAGGCAGCAAAAAGCTTGACTGTAACAGTGATTGATGGTTCAGACATAGATAAAGTAGTTATAAAGCTCCCTAATTGCTGTAAAATTGCTATTTTTTTGTGTTAAATGCTGTTTGATGTTTTTTCCCTGACGAGACTCAGACCCTTAGAAATATACTTTACAAATCAGATCAAGTAAGATAGATGCACCCTCATGACCAAAGCAGTATTGACCCTAATTCACGAGTATTTTAAAACCTAAGTGACATATTTGACTAGATTGATCAAATAGCTAGTCCAGGGGCATTCGCATCTTATTTTTGTACATGCTGGCGGGGTGAGGATTTCAGCGATCGAGTCCTACCCATAAATCAATTGATGAAATCCTTACTGGATAAGGGTTTTGCAATTTAGATGCGAATGTCCTGGGGGCTGGCTAAAGGTGGGCGTAAGGGTTCAAAATATACAGAGGCGCATAGTCTAGTAACTCAACTAGTAAAATCATAAGCAACCTAACTGTAACTTAGAGGATATCTCCCAAGTTTTTTGATACTGAATTTTGCCCCCCTAGCCCCCCAACTTTGGGGGGAACAAGAGTCAATTTGCTTCTAAAAGTCCCCCCCGGTGCGCTTTCCTTGTCTTGATGCAGTCGCTGGGGGAACGGCAGTCGCTCATGGGGGAAACCCCCAAGACCGCGCTGCCTCCCCAAGACCGTAATGGTGCTTTTTCCGTATTAAGAATTAAATTCGCCACGGGTCGCACCTCTGCATCGCTAGGCGAATTAAATTCGCCACGGGTCGCACCGCAAAATTGTGGGATTTAGGGGGCTTGGATGTAGCAAATGGGACTTCTCAGACAACCTCTTAAGTTCACATTATAAATAAAAGCATCAGCTATAACTGAGGCTTTTTTAAAGTGACTTGAAAAATTATAATTTACCAAGTCATAAGGTTCTTTATTTCACTCAAAATATTCCGAGAACCGCTATCACAAGAATCAACACAAATAAGGTCTACTCTAATATGACCACCAGTAGGAGAACAAACAAGATTGTAAATAGCATTATTTCCTCTTATCCAGCGGGTAGAATTGTTTGTGTGTCCTGGAACATTTTGGATTTGACCTTCAAATCTGGGGGGGCGACAAGCGCCCCGTAACCCTTGATATATATTAAATTGAGCGAATTATGGTAAAAAAAGATAGGTCAGAAATTGTCAAGACGACCTATCAATTCAAAATGCTACCAGAATTATATCAAAAACATTTAAAAAATCTCCTTTCCGAATCTCAATTATTGTTTTTTTACCTTGTAGTAATCATTGTACAAGATATCAAGGATGTTAAACTCGAAAAAATTGCTGAATCTTTACCTTTGCCTATTAAATGTAACTCAAGGCGTAAAAAGTTACAGAGATTTTTTTCATTACCAATATTTCAAATAAAAAAAATGTGGTTTCCACTTGTTAGAGAATGGCTCACTCAAAAATTTGATAAACACAAAAAAATCTATTTAGCCATCGATAGGACTAATTGGAATAACAAAAATTTATTGGTGGTTAGTATAATTTATAAAAACCGAGCAATCCCAATTTATTTTGAACTTCTTTCAAAACTTGGTTCAAGTAATTTTTTAGAGCAAAAACAAATACTATCAACTATTATAGGGCTATTTGATAGCTATCATGTTGTTATTTTGGGAGACCGAGAGTTTTGTTCAGTTAAATTGGCTGAATGGCTAGACAAACAAGGGTTTAAGTTTTGTTTAAGACTTAAAAAAAATGAGCAAATTGAATTAAAAAATCAGGGGTGGATTTCCCTGAAAAACTCGGGATTAAAACCAGGAATTTCGTTATTTTTTGAAAAGGTTAAAGTCACAAAAACTAAACAAGTATCAGGATTTAGTATTGCCTGTAAATGGAAGAAAAGTTATCGAAAGTCAGTAAGCCAAGAAGGTTGGTTTATCCTAACAAATATGAGCGAATTGTCTGAGGCAATATCAGCTTATAAAAAACGTTTTGATATTGAGGAAATGTTCCGAGATTATAAAAGCGGTGGATATAATATGGAAGGCAGTAATGTTGTCGGTAAACGCTTTATATCTTTACTTATTATAATCTCTTTTGCTTACTTTATTGCCACAATTAAAGGAGAAATAATTAATAAAAAAGGAGTTCAGGACTATGTAGCGAGAGTCAAAGAATATGGGCGATTAACTAAAAGACATAGCAGTTTTTATATTGGAATGTATGCTCAAAAATGGATTCATTTTATGGATAAATGTTGGGAATTAGTTTATGCTTTGATGCGTTTAAGTCGTCATAAGCTCGATAATTATTTACGAGGTATGAGAGCTATGAAGCTTATACAGTCTACTTTTTAGCTCTCATGTCGCCCCCCCAGCCTTCAAATACAAGAATCTTCATTTTTTCTATACCCTTACGAGCACAACTTCTTTCTCTTTGAGAACTAACCTGCCTCCAACCTGTACTACGTACACTTCCAGTAAGTGCTTTAGCTACTCCTTGGTTTAGGGTCATACTTAGCAAAGCTATAATAGATAGAGTGCTTAGTTTACTCAACATCATTAATTTCCAATATTACTAAAACAAATTATAGTAATAAATTGTGTTTTTAAACATAACAATTTATTACTAAGTAGTCGAACAAAAGTAAACAGCACTATAGCAATTATAAATCATTTGTAAAATCAGACAAATCTGGAATCGTTGCTGGAAAAAGGTTATAGCGAACACTTTAGCCAATATATTTCACGAATCATTTAGAACTGCTATAAGTAGTCGGACAAAAGTAAACGGCACTATATTAACTTTTGTAAAATCCTGCGATTGCGCTACGCGCAGGCTACGCCAATGCTCTCAAGGGGGTAGTTCTCAATAAACCCGGTATTATTGTGCTTATTGACAAGATATTTTCTACATATAGTGTTTATTGAAATAAATAAACACTATATGTATGAATCAATCCATTAGATGTGTTGACTCTACTCCCTAGTCTTGACAAAACTATGGCGATAGAGTACTAGAAGCCCAGTGGAAATCAATCTAACAAACCGAAGATGAGTTGGATTTACCGATTAGGATAGAATATTGGTATTTCTAGCTTAGTCAGTCAATAACTCACCGCTAAGTCTTTCGGCGTAGCCGAACGCGCCCCGCGTGGCCTACGGCCGACCCTGCGCGAACAGACTATAGCGGGAGCTTGTGAAAAGCTCATAGTTGACCAGTCTAAGTTCTATGAGAACTCCGTTATTTCCAAGAGTTAAAGTCCTACCTGGGGATGCGTAGCTAGTCCCCAGCTCTAGAACCCGGTCGTTAAACAGATGTAATTGAGTTAAGTCAGTGCGATCAGGAAAGTACCGAGAAATAACTTTGACGAAGCTAACTTTACCCTAGCAATAGGAGGAAACACAATTATGCGTGTATTTGTACTAAATAAAAATCGACAACCTTTAGACCCCTGCAAACCGGCGAGAGCTAGAATTCTACTTTCGACAGGCAAAGCTAAGGTCTATCGTCGTTACCCATTTACTATAATTTTAACGGAGGAAATAGAAGAGCCAATAACTCATACTCATCAGCTCAAAATAGACCCTGGAGCAAAAACAAGTGGTTTGGCCATTGTTCAAAATAGCAGAGTGGTTTGGGGAGGTGAACTTAACCATAGAGGCTTTCAAATTAGAGACGCTTTGACTTCTCGTAGACAGTTAAGGCGCGCCCGTCGCAATCGTAAAACTCGGTATCGCAAGCCCAGGTTTCTTAACCGACCATGGTCAGAAGGCTGGTTAGCTCCTAGTCTGATGTCTAGAGTTTACAACATTTTAACTTGGGTCAAAAAACTAACTCGTTTATGTCCAATTACAGGTATCTCTCAAGAGTTGGTTAGATTTGATACTCAGAAACTGCAAAATCCTGAAATATCTGGGATCGAGTATCAGCAAGGTACGCTTTACGGTTACGAGCTTCGAGAGTATCTACTTGAAAAATGGAATCGTAAATGTGCTTACTGTGGGACAACAGATACTCAGTTAGAGATTGAGCATATCAAGCCTAAATCTAAAGGCGGTTCTGATAGAATTTCTAATTTAGCTATCGCGTGTCATTCATGTAATCAAGCTAAGTCTAATCAGGAGGTTGAGCATTTCTTGTCTGGAAAGCCTGATGTCTTGAGGCGGGTTAAAGCTCAAGCAAAACGACCTTTAGCTGATGCGGCAGCTGTTAATGCGACTCGCTGGAAGTTGTACCACGAACTAAAATCTATTGGGTTGCCTGTCGAAGTTGGTAGCGGCGGATTGACTAAGTTTAACCGATGTCGCCAAAACCTCCCTAAGACTCATTGGTTAGATGCTGCAAACGTCGGAAAAATTGAAACATTGGTGATCGAAGTAACCCATCCTTTGATAATTACCGCCAAAGGTCACGGCACTCGTCAACTTTGTCGAACCAACAAGTACGGATTCCCCATTCGTTACTGCTCAAGAACCAAAGTGCATAAAGGGTTCCAAACAGGGGACATTGTTCGTGCTGTGGTAACTAAAGGTAAAAAAATAGGTACTTACGTGGGGAGAGTCGCAACTCGAAAATCGGGTTCTTTCAATATCTCCACTAAATCAGGATTAGTACAGGGAATTAGCCACAAATATTGTCAGTTTATTCACAGAAAGGATGGTTATGCTTATACGATTTAAACCCTGTCCTCCCTTTCCTGAGTGCCTGTCACCTGGGGTTTCCCCAGGTGTTTATATGGCACGTCTCACCGCTAAATCAAAGATTATAGCGGGAGACGACCGGGAGGCGCACAGATGAGCAGATCCCCTCAAGCATCTACTCCCGAATCCAACGATAACCTTCCGAAAAGGGCAACTGAAGCAGCAAGGAAAGTTGCGCCTGAGAATACTGACCATCGGACAGTGGACCGCAGTAAGCTGACACCGATGATGCAGCATTTTGCTCAACTAAAAGACCAGTATTCCCATGCTGTGCTGCTCTACCGAGTTGGGGACTTCTATGAAACCTTCTTTCAGGATGCCAGGATAATTTCTGAAGCCCTGGAACTGGTCTTAACTAGCAAAGAAGCAGGTAAGGGAGTGGGACGGGTGCCAATGACAGGGGTTCCTCACCATGCTTTAGACCGCTACAGCACCATGCTAGTGGAAAAAGGCTATGCGATCGCAATTTGTGACCAAGTGGAAGATGCCTCAGTGGCAGCCAAAGAAGGACGTCAGGTGCGCCGGGAAGTCACCCGTGTCCTTACCCCCGGTACCTTGATGGAAGAGGAGATGCTCCATGCTCGTCGTAACAATTTCCTGGCAGCAGTAGTGATTGCAAAGAATCATTGGGGTTTAGCCTATGCAGATATTTCCACTGGGGAATTTCTGACTACTCAAGACCGAGAGTTAGACCTGCTGGTTCAGGAATTGATGCGCTTGCAGCCGTCGGAGGTATTAATTCCCACCAATGCTCCCGATTTGGGGAGTATGCTACGACCTGGTCAAACCTCTGAGAGTTTACCGGATTGTTTACCTAATTCATTTTGTTATGCACTCCGTCCCCAACGACACTTTACCTTGGCCGAAGCCCGACAGCGACTGTTGGAACAGTTCAGAGTGCGATCGCTTGAAGGCTTAGGGTGTGAACATCTGCCCCTTGGTGTCCGTGCTGCTGGTGGATTGTTGGAATATCTGAAAGATACCCAAAAAGAAAATTATGTAGCGTTACAGATATTACGTACCTATACCATTGCTGATTATTTAATTCTCGACCACCAGACTCGTCGCAATCTGGAAATTACTGCTACTGTCCGAGATAACACCTTTAATGGTTCCCTGCTTTGGGCTCTAGATAGAACCAGTACAGCCATGGGAGGTAGAGCATTGCGGCGCTGGCTACTGCAACCATTACTAGAGATTAAGGGAATCCGGGCGCGACATGATACGATCGCGGAATTAGTGGATAATACTGGACTGCGCCAGGACTTACAGCAGCTGCTTCGGAAAATTTATGACTTGGAGCGGTTGACAGGGAAGGCAAGTTCTGGTAGAGCCAATGCCAGAGATTTAGTCGCCCTAGGGGATTCTCTGTTGAGGTTACCGGAATTAGCTGACCTAGCGGCTTATGGGTCTTCTCCCTATCTGAAAGTGATGCAGAATGTACCGCCACAATTGGAAGAGTTAGGGCACACACTGCAGGAGCATCTGGTAGAGTCACCACCGTTGCATCTGACTGAGGGGAAATTAATTCGGCCTCAGGTCAATCAGCAATTGGATGAAATGCGTGGTCAAGCCGAGGAGGATCAGCAGTGGATTGCCAATTTGGAAGTGACGGAGCGGGAAAAGACAGATATTCCCAAGCTGAAGGTAGGGTTTAATAAGACCTTTGGATATTACATTAGTGTACCTCGTGCTAAAACAGCTCAGGTACCAGATAACTATATTCGGAAGCAGACGTTAGTTAATGAAGAGCGCTACATAACCCCAGAGCTGAAGGAACGGGAAGCACGGATTCTCACGGCCCGGGAGGATTTGAATCGTTTAGAGTATGAAATTTTTGTAGGCTTGCGCCATGAGGTAGGGCTGGAAGCTGACAGGATTCGGGGTGTGTCTCGGGCAGTAGCAGCATTGGATGTGTTGTGTGGATTAGCAGAAGTAGCTGTTTATCAGGGGTATTGTCGTCCCTATATGGATCAAAGCCGGGAAATTCGGATTATAGATGGACGGCATCCAGTGGTGGAGCAGTCCTTGCCCAGTGGTTTGTTTGTGCCGAATTCCGCGTCTTTAGGTCAAAACAAGTTGCAGGTTGACGGGGAGTTGAAGGTTGACGGGGAGTTGAATGTTGGAAGGTTGAAGGTTGAAGAGGAGTTGAAGGTTGACGGGGAGTTGAAGGTTGAAGGTTATTCTGAGTTGAACGTTGAAAGTTCTAACGAGCAATCGGATAACGAGCAACCGGATAAGCAGCAACCCGATAACGAACAACCTGCTAACCTTCAACCCGATAACGAACAACCTGCTAACCTTCAACCCGATAACGAACAACCTGCTAACGAACAACCTGCTAACGAACAACCTTCTAACCTTCAACCCGATAACGAACAACCTTCAACCGAAACGGATAATCCTGATTTGATTATTTTGACCGGACCGAACGCGAGTGGGAAGAGTTGTTATTTGCGTCAGGTAGGATTGATTCAGTTGATGGCACAGGTGGGAAGTTTTGTGCCAGCATCGGAAGCAAGTTTGGGGATTTGCGATCGCATTTTTACCAGAGTCGGTGCAGTGGATGATTTAGCAACAGGCCAGTCTACGTTTATGGTGGAAATGAACGAGACGGCGAATATTCTCAATCATGCTACCGATAAGTCTTTAGTGTTGTTGGATGAGATTGGTCGAGGGACCGCAACCTTTGATGGTCTTTCCATTGCTTGGGCGGTGGGGGAGTATCTGGCCATGGAAATTAAGGCACGGACGATTTTTGCCACCCATTATCATGAGTTGAATGAGTTAGCCTCGATTTTGCCCAATGTCGCTAATTATCAGGTGACCGTAAAAGAGTTAGCCAATGAAATCATCTTTTTGCATCAGGTACAGCCAGGAGGAGCTAACCGTTCTTATGGGATTGAGGCAGGACGTTTAGCGGGTTTACCAACTTCAGTGATTAATCGGGCGAAGCAGGTGATGAAGCAAATTGAGAAGCACAGTAAAATTGCCCTGGGGTTACGCAAAGGGATTGGCAAACAATTGTCAGCTAGGAACACAACTGGCCAAAAGGTGAGCGACCAAGAGATTACCATCGAACAGTTGGATATTTTTGATGACTAAGCCACCATGGTTGTGATTTGATTAACAGCGACACAATTAACACAGCTTATCAGTCAACGCGGATGGGATGGGACTTAGGAGCCGCTAAGCTAAGGCATTCCTGGCCACTGCCCTTACCCAAAAAATATCCGATTTCATAAATTTCTGAGCCAGCCCTGATTAGTATATAGACCTTAACTAATCAATTTGGGGAGCAGCTCCGTGACTAGATACTACGCCACCTGTAGCTCTTGATAGGTGTCAACCTTGAGAAACTAAAGGGTAGCGATAATATTTTGAGGTACAAAAACTTAGGAATTTGTGGGTTTTTGTTATCTACATAAACTACAATTTATAGCTTTTATTTGCAGCTTGATCACATCGGGTTATACTACGTTGTCATACCCTTAATTTTTGGTGCTATCTTTTCATTGCCTTTATCAAATTATTTTTGGGCGGGCGGAATGTCAGCTATAAGCTTTGTAGTTATTTTTATAATTTCTTGGATGAGCGAGGAAACTTATGAAAGTTAAAGACGTCTATAAAGATGAACAAGGAAATTCGCATATCGACTATGGAGTTGATAATCTGATGGGGCTATCCATTAGGAATGATTTAGGACAGACACTGATCGGAGTTATTATTTCGATTCCCATGAGTTTCTTGTTTTTTATGTTTTTACTTTCTGTTTTCGATGGCTTAATTAAATTAATACCGCAGGTAGATACCAGTATTAAACAGATAGTTTCTCAAGAAAATTACCATCCTATTCACTAATTATTACACAGATCAGCAAGATGGTAAACCACTTTCCTAACTGGTGTTTAGCATTCAGGGCTATTTCATGTTGATTGCGCCCGTGATTTGCCCTGCTAGTATTGCACTGCTAAAGATTTGAACCATTGTCCGAAACTCTGGCATCAACTTCTATCATCAGCATAGATTTGATCCTATGACTCAGGTTCAGCCTCTTATTGGTTCTCACCTTAATACACTCAAGGACTTGTTTAGAATCAATAGCCTTACTCCGCAAACCGATCAATTCCTGATCCGAAGTGCTCGGAAAATTATCCAGATCCAAATTCATATCCAATTGATCCGATTAATTTAATTGCACAATCTAACAAGTCTTTGATGACAACTTAAATACTTTGATTCAAGTAATGTGTTCTTATGTTTAACTTCAAGCTATCCTGGAACAAAATAGTTCCTAAAATTACATCAAATAGCAAATTTTTTTTGCTCGCTGCTTTGAGCATTAGTGTGATTTTGATATTTTTTAGAGCACCCTCACTAGCACAGTTGCCGCCACTAAAACAATTGCCCATTGAAGAGGGTTCGGAAACACAACCTGTACCGGAAACAGGAATTGAAGAGGGTTCGGAAACACAACCTGTACCGGAAACAGGAATTGAAGAGGGTTCGGAAACACAACCTCCACTGCAAATCAGAATTAAAGAGGGTTTGGAAATACAACCTCCACCGGAAATCGGAATTGAAGAGGATTTGGAAACAGAACCTGCACCGGAAATCGGATGGGAGTTCTTAGGTAGCCGAGAACTCAATCAAGTAGAAATTAACGAAACTAAGTATAAAGGTGAGTGCCCAGGTTACAGCTGGTCCTCTCGGGAGGCTCGGTTTACTTCCAGTACTACTCCAGCAGCTCGTAAAAGACGTGTAATTGTTAGAAATATTACCAGAGGAGTGGCTAGTGACCCATATCCTTACACTGACAGAGAGTACTATGAAGGCAGATCTTCAGAAGGGACAGAGATAATTTTTGGAACAAAACATCATAGTAAATATTTTCGTGTTTTAGACGGAGAGAATACATTTGAGTACGAGATTAAAGAACGCGATCGTGTACTTGAGTCTGGAGTTTTCACTGCTGTAATTAAAAGAAATGTTGATGTCAGACAAAGAGATTCCTATCCTATTACGAAATCAGTTTGTATGAACTCAGAAGTTCCTATGTCTTTGTGTGCTGATATCAGGACTCTTACTGAGTACAAATGTGGGAGCGGCGTTATCCGAAGCTTTCTCAAGCCAAAGACCACTGAAGTTGGTACACTTATATCCAATCAGACTCTCTACTCGGTAAAGTATTGGATCAATGATAGGATACAAAACTTGTCATCAGGAAGCGATAGAATCTATACCAATAACTTTTTAAACATAAAGTTTCAATCTTGCTCTGTAGTAACAAAGGATGGAAGCAATGCTAAAGAATGTACTATCAAAACCAGGAGTTTAGAACGAGGTAAAAGATATAAATTTACAGTTTCTGAATTAGACTATGAATCCCTTGACATAGAAGATTTTTCACGATCATAGTTTCTTATAGGGCTGCAATTCTGATAGAATTAAGTACAGCAGTTTGCAATTGCTGTTAGGTACAAAATTATCGGTTTTTAGGGAGCAGGGAGCAGGGAGCAGGCAGCAGGAACCCACCCCTAAGCCCCTCATAAGGGTAGGTTTTTTACAAAGACCTCAGGTGTTGGGTTTAGGGTGTGGGGTGTGGGGTGTGGGGTATAAGAAAGCGATGCAGCAAGGGAACAGGGGGTTTCCCCCATGAGCGACTGCATCAAGACAATGTACTTAATTTGTCGTTAAAAATCATCATTTATTCGTTGTTTTCCTTTTCCTATACTGAGGTTAAGTCCCATGTTTGACCCTAATCTAAAAAACCTACCCCTGTGAGCCCCTAACCCCTCCCAAGAGGGGAAAAGAGGTAAGAGGAAAAACAATCCTGTGTACCTGATAGTTATGCAAACCACCGTAAGCATATGCTGATAACTGATAGCTAATAGCTGATAGCTTATATAATTAAAACACCAAAAATTTACCCCCTAGCCCAACAGTGTGGAATTTTTTACCCCAGAAGTTGGTGGTATAGATACTGAAAAGGAAATAGTTTTGGTGACGAGTGTAGCTTTCGATTACTGGCTTAACTGCATCAGGTGGTAAAGGTTTACCGACAAAACAAGCTGCTTTTACCCCAAGAGGAAGGGATTTCTGCTGGCAGTAAGTATCATGTAAATGCCATGCCGCATGATCAAGATAAGCGTCTTTAGTTGGATTGGTGAGTGCCATAATGCTGGACACTAAAGCCAAGAAAACTGTGCTATTGATGCGCTGATACATAATTTTCTCTTAAACAATCGATTATTAGTAATCAGTAATTAGTGCGTAGGGTGCGTTAGGGGCGGACTTGCCCTTATTGTTCGCCTCGACCGCCAGCCTTGGGATAGTCCGCCCCGTAACGCACCGCCAGTGTTAGGTTGCTGCCCGGAAATTGAAACAGGCAAGATGCCCGTTCCACCAAGATTCCCGAAACAGGCAAGATGCCCATTCCACCCACCGGGTCAAACTCAGCCATAGGATGATTAGTCAAGCAGATTTGATCTAACCTCCACCGATGGGAAGCCCAGTTAAATTCCTTGGTTAAATATTTTTTCGTTACGTTGTGGGTGTATTCCGGACAATCTAAGCTCTTGATTGCTATTGCTGCTAAATCGGCTATTTTTAAAATGATTAACCAGACTTGATCTAATTCTCTTTTCGCCGATATTAAGTTCCCCGTTACCTAGCTAAAATATAAAATTTTACAATTCCAGTCCCTACGGTATTTTCACACTTTATTCACAAGCTATGATTATACTTTTTATCTATTAGCGTTATAGTAATCTGGTTTTTTTTATGAACAAATAAGTGAATTTTGTGGATTTATTTATGCAAACCAGAGAAAAATTACTAACAACTTTATGATTAACAGTTACCCTCTATACCAAGTCGGTGGTAGTCTAGCCAGTGATGCACCTAGCTATGTAGAAAGACAAGCAGATGTCCAACTCTATAACGCCTTAAAAAGGGGTGAGTTTTGTTATGTGATGGCTCCCAGACAAATGGGCAAATCTTCTCTATCGGTGCGAATCAGACATCAGCTAGAACAAGAAGGTATAAGATGCAGTACTATTGATATGACACGCATCGGTAGCGAAACAATTACTCCAACTCAGTGGTACAAAGGAGTGGTTGCTGAGTTAGTACGAGGCTTGAAGTTATTCGGTGACTTTAATTTACAATCCTGGTGGCACCAGGAAGAGTATCTTTCACTGCTTCAGCGATTGAGTAATTTCCTGGAAGATATCCTGCTGGCCAAATTTAATACTGAACAAATTGTTATCTTCATTGATGAAATTGATACTATTATAAACTTACCTTTTCCCGTTGATGATTTTTTTGCCCTGATCCGATTCTGCTATAACCAAAGAGCAATTAATCCTGAGTATAAGCGCATTGTCTTTGCTGTATTCGGGGTAGCTAAGCCAAGGGATTTGATGACTGGCAAAAAGCGGACACCGTTTAATATCGGGAAAGCCATAGAACTAAATGGCTTTGAATTCCATCAAGCATATCCCCTTGCCAAGGGATTAGAGCAAACAGGGGGTAACCCTAAAACAATTCTCAAGGAGATACTGGCTTGGACAGGAGGACAACCTTTTCTGACCCAAAAACTATGTCAGTTGGTAGTAGATTCAGTAAGAGTCGGGTTGACTATTGCTCCTAGTAATGAGGCATCTTGGATAAAGAGAATTGTACACACTGGCATTATTGATAATTGGAAATCCCAGGATGAACCCGAACATTTGCGAAGTATCTCGGCTCGCCTTTTGGGTAATAAATACTATGCTGACAAATTGCTGAGACTTTATCAGCAGATTTTAGCTGGAGATGATGTACCGATGGATAACAGCGAACAGTGTAACGAATTGCTGCTATCGGGTTTGGTGCTTAATAAACAAGGATGGCTAAGGGTTAATAACCCTATATATAAAGCAATTTTTAATCCTGAATGGGTTACCAAACAACTAGAGAATCTGCGTGCGTATCCTCGAAAGTTGCCCTCTTCCAGAGTTAGTATGGCATACTGTTAGTTTAAGGGACTAAAACCCTAGCTATACCTGGATTTTGGGCTTCAGCCCCTTGGTATAACTTAAACTATAGCATTTCTGATAGCTATGATATACACAGATTTTTTTACCTATTTACTCTCGCCTAATATCTGTTTCATAAAACCCCTAAATTTGTATATCATGACTAGGATAATTGCTATAATATATTAAACTATTGCTAGGGAATAAGTTTAGTATGTCGAATAAGAAGAATGAAAACAGTGGATGTGGATGCGCAAATATTCCTATTTCTCTAATCTTACTGGTTTTAGGAGGTGGCTATTGGTGGTTGAACCATCAAGGAGGTTTCGCCATGATTAGCAAATTACCTCAAAATCTCCCCATAGCTATTCCTCAAAATCTACCAATAACTATTCCTGGTTTAAATTCCACGACCGCCGAACCACAACCTTCGGCTCCTACTAAGCCTCCTGTAACCACTGCACCTTCCTTACCAAATTCGTCAATTGTTAAACCTAATAATCAACCAGCTTCACCAACACCAATAACAGCTCAAACACCTCAAACACCAATTGTTAAACCTAATGATAAGCCAGCTTCCTCAACACCAATAACAGCTCAAACACCTCAAACAACTCAAATAACTCAAAGCTCTCAAACTCCTTGGGAGAAAAAAGCAATCAGAGGAATTTATATAAGTCGTTATAACGTAACTAATAATGCTAGTGAAGAGAAGATTAGAAAACAAGTTCGTCATTATCACTCTCAAGGTATTAATACGATTATTCATGGTGTATGGGGTAATGCTTGTCCTATGTACACTAGTGAAGTGATGCAAAAAACGTTCGGTTATAAAAGTTGTCCCAATCTGTTTCGCGACCGCTGGTTAACTTGGCTAATTGATGAAGCACACAAACACGGCATGGAAGTTCATGCTTACTTTGAAAAAGGTATCAAAATAGATAAAAATAGCCCGATTTTTGATTTAGCTATTGAACGCAAATGGGTGGTACCCGGCGTTGACCGCACCTATCCGGGAATCGAGCATTACATTCTTGATGTAGAAATTCCTGAAGTTGCTAATTTTTTTAGAGATATTTTAGTAGAATTTGTCCAAAAATATCCTAAAATTGATGCAGTACAATGGGATGATTATCTGGGTTACCATGCTGAGTTGCCAGGTAAAGTAAATCGCACTAATAAGCTAACCACTTTTTCACAAGAAATGATCGGTGCTATGAAACAAGCTAACCCAAAGGTTAGTTTTGATCTTTGTCATCATAATCCTTATTGGGCTAAAAAATATTTTGCTGCTGACTGGCCAAAATGGAATGTAGATCGAGTTTTTATTCAAGCGTATAATGATAAAAATTTTACCAAAGAAGTAGATTATGCCGAAACCTATGATGGAATTGCTATTTCCGATCAACAATTCCATCGCTTGCCAGAAATAGTAGCTAATAACAAAATTAAGGCTATTTTAGTATTTCCTGATCGGACAAATCCAGAGGACGTAGCGTCTAAGTTAAAACAATTTTATGTTAAATAGACCTAAACTTATAGCAATTCTACGACTTGTGAGGTACAAATTTCTGGTTTTTAGGGAGCAGCGATGCAGCGCGGTCTTGGGGGTTTCCCCCATGAGCGACTGCATCAAGACGGGAGCAGGGAGCAGGGAGCAGGGAGCAGGGAGCAGGGAGCAGGGAAGAGGGAAAAGGGAAAAGGGAAGAGGGAAGAGGGAAAAATAATGTGTACCTCATGAGTCCTAGAAACGCTATATAACTAGACTTACCAAGCTATACAATGCCAAAGTTTTCCCCTTCAATCACTGCTTCTGCTTGTAATGCGATCGCTCTCAATTTCTCTAAGGTCTGTGGTTCAACTGACTGCCACAATCCCCGCTGATTTGCTTCCAGTAACCGTTCTGCCATATCTCGCAAGGCCCATGGATTCTTTTGTTGGACAAACTCTTGGACGTCTGGGTCAAATAAATACCCCTGAGCTACTCCTTGATACATATGGTCTGCGACACAATTAGCGGTAGCATCATAGGCAAACAAATAATCTACCGTTGCTGCCATTTCAAATGCTCCTTTGTAACCATGGCGCATCACTCCCTCAATCCACTTAGGATTCACGACACGAGAACGGTACACTCGGGCAATCTCTTCGTTTAGCTGTCGAACTTTGGGCTTTTCAGGGATAGAATTATCCCCAAAGTAGGTTTGAGGATTTTTGCCAGTTAACCCCCGCACCGCTACAGTTAACCCCCCCTGAAACTGGTAATAATCATCTGAATCGAGTAAATCATGTTCCCGATTATCCTGATTGTGTAATACAATTTGCATTTGTTTGAGACGCTGCTCAAAGGCTTCTGGGGCTCCCTTGGGGGAAGATGAGCTGTAGGCGTAACTACTCCAGTTAATGTAAGCGCGAGCTAAATCCTGCTCATCTTGCCAGTTTTGAGATTCAATCAAACCTTGTAACCCGGCACCATAGGCTCCTGGTTTTGAGCCAAAGATGCGGTAGTGCGATCGCATTTGGGCTTGAGACTGACTCAACCCTACCTGTAACCAATAGTCTGTTTCCTGTTTCACCTGGGCTGCTAGAGGATTGTCTGATGGTGATTCATCCAGGTTTGCCACAGCAACTACTGCATTGTGAAATAGGTCGATTAAATTGGGGAAACTATCTCTAAAGAAGCCAGAGATGCGCAGGGTCACATCCACCCGGGGACGTTGTAATACAGACACTGGCAAGATTTCAAAGTCTACCACCCGCCGTGAGGACCCATCCCAAATCGGTCGCACTCCCAACAACGCCAGAGCCTCGGAAATATCATCTCCCCCGGTACGCATGGTAGATGTGCCCCATACCGAAATCCCTAGGGTTTTGGGATACTCACCATTTTCCTGGGTATAGCGCTCCAATAGCACTTCAGCTGCCTTTCTGCCCACATCCCACGCTGTTTCTGTGGGAATGGCACGGATATCAACAGAGTAAAAATTGCGACCAGTGGGCAGAACATCCGGTCGTCCTCTAGTCGGCGCACCAGATGGCCCACTGGGTACATATCTCCCCTCTAATCCCCGTAACAAATGGGTGAGTTCCTGATTAGTTTGTTGTAGTGCTGGTAAAAGGCGATCGCGTATCCAATCTAATTCTTGTTTTGTTGTTTTAGTAATCGGTAATCGATCATCAGTAATGGCTATTGGGGAATTCGTGATGATTTTTTCTACTAATTTAGAGGCTTCTTCTTCCAATACTTCAACCAAATCACCAACAGTATATTTACCAGTATAGCATTCCTCTGTTCCCGTCTTGATGCAGTCGCTCATGGGGGAAACCCCCAAGACCGCGCTGCATCGCTGTTCCCTGTTCCCTGTTCCCTGTTCTCTCAAATCCCCAACAGTAACTCTTTCACTATAGCATTCCTCTGTTGCCTTTTGCCTTTTGCCTTTTGCCTTTTGCCTTTTAATTATTTTTGATATCGCATCTATCTTGCTTTTTTCTATATCCTTAACCACTGAAAACTCTTCCGTTAGGGGGTCAAAATTCCAACCAAAATCCTGAGCCAAAGCACGAGTTAAGCCGATGCGATTCTTTCCAGGATGACGAGCAATTGCTACTATTAAATCCTGCAATTGACGTCCTTGGGGACATTGACTAAACACATGTAATCCATCTCGAATTTGAGCTTCTTTCAATTCACAAAGATAAGCATCTATTTGATTAGTAATTTCCGATTGTCTAGCTTCGATGTCGTCTACTGCAATCCCCAAATCTTCGTGCAAGTGCTCATCAAGGATAAGTTTAACAATGCGATCGCGAATAATTGGCAACCGAGATAAATCCAAACTCTGCGCTTCATAATACTCATCAACTAATCCCTCCAACTGTTGCAGAGGTCCATAAAGTTCAGCACGAGTCATGGGAGGGGTTAAATGATCAATAATCACCCCTTGAGCGCGACGCTTTGCTTGAGCTCCCTCTCCGGGATCATTGACAATAAATGGATACAAATGAGGCATGGCTGCTAAGGCTACTTCTGGATAACAGCACTCTGACAAGGCCACACTCTTACCCGGTAACCACTCCAAATTCCCATGCTTGCCCACATGAACAATTGCTTGGGCACCAAAACACTTCCGCAACCAATAATAAAATGCCAAATACCCATCAGTTGGTTCCAAATCCGGAGCATGATAATTCAAAGCTGGGTCAAGATCATAACCCCGAGAGGGTTGAATCCCTACAAACACATTTCCCAACTGAATCCCTGAAATGGGAAATCCCGAAATCTCGGTTATCTCTCCCTTGCCATCTTTGTTGTCAAAACCATTAACATCAAACTCTCCCCAACGCTCACGGATTCCCTTTTGAACCCCTATCGGTAACTCTTGAAAATAGTCCCAATACTCCTGCCAACTCAACTGTTGTCGTACCAAACGTAACTGCCATCCTTCCGGATCATTCGTCACCCCAGCGGTCAACCACTCAATCAACTCATCCCCAGTTTCCGGAATCTTCTCAACCCAATACCCAGCATCCCGTAACCCTTTTAAAATCTCTACACAACTGGCCGGGGTATCTAATCCTACGCCATTGGCCAGCCTGCCATCTCGATTGGGGTAATTAGCTAAAATCAGAGCAACCTTTCTCTGATTCGGTAGGGTTTGCCGTAACTGTAGCCAATTCATGGCTAAATCTGCTACAAACTGAATGCGATCGCATACCGGTTCATAAACCACCACATCCGTTTCCAGAGCAGGATTCCACCGTTGCGCCGACTTAAAGGAAATGGCACGACTAATAATTCGCCCATCCACCTCTGGCAACGCCACATTCATAGCAGTATCCCTGGGCATCAATCCCTGAAACCCAGACTGCCATTGTTCCACGGTGCCACTACTTAAAATAACCTGCAACACAGGCACATCCAGCCGTTCCCACAACTCCAACTGATGTACCTCAGCATCCAACTTAGCCACGGAGAAACTAGTGGTATTCAGCAAGACTGCGATCGCGTAGCGTGAGCAAAGCTCAATCGCACTACTAGAGCTATCGGGAGTTTGGAAATAGCGTAACAATTCCCGTTGTACCTCTAGATCCCGTAAAGAAGAGACAAATACTGGCACCGGTTCCAAACCCCGTTCTACCAAAGCCTGACATAACCCATCAATCGGTGCTGTATTTCCTGCTAAATAATGGGCACGGTAGAACAGGATACCTACTTTAAGATTGCCTTTACAGCCGTTTTCAGATGAATTGACCTCACTACCTTTAGCTGCAAGCCCCCTAAATCCCCCAATTCTGGGGGACTTTACCTCAATTTCCCCCCAGCGAGGGATTGCTCGCTGGGGGGCTAGGGGGGCAAAATTTGTTGTAACATTGCCAGTAGCTTCTTCAGTTATCCCCGATTGCCATGGATAAACCCCAACCCGAGGCACAGGTTTTGGTGGTGGTGGATTATTGGTTTGGTCCAGGCATACATCTGCCACAAATTTCAGAGCGTTAGTGAAATTCTCAACACCGCCTTCTGTAAAGTAGCGCCATAATTGATTCACTATCGGAATAGTTTCTGTGGAGTGACTAGTTAACGTCGGATCTGGTCGGTCATCTCCTGGTAAAACCAATAATGTAGCGCCAGTTTGTTCTACTGTTTCTTTCACCACTTCTAAGCCATAAGACCAGTAGGAGCGTCCACCCAATAATCTGATAATGATAATCCTTGCTTTGGCCAAGATATCCTCAGCATAGGTATCAATGGTTAGTTGTTGCTGCAACTGCAACAGATTAGCGACTCGGATAGCTGGGAAATCTGGCGGAAGTTGGGATACCGATGCGGCTAGGGTTTGGATATCGGTGTCAGCAGCAGTCAGGAAAATAATCGGTGCTGGGGTTTGTTCGATGAAGATAACCCCTTCAGCTTCAGGGTTCCATCCTCCTGGAGTAGCGGCGATGCGATGCATAGTTTAGGGTGCGATTCGTTGATCCTAATCCTAAATGAGTCTATTGGACTCAGGCATAGATGGCAAGGCTCAACCCAAACTACCAGGCAACTTGTTCGCACTTGTGCTCAGATTCGGTACCTCCCTGACTTTATCTAAATTGATAACTCCCATTTCCAACATTCTTGTTGGTGATGGATAATAGAATGGACCAGCACAATACATTGCTCTATTTGGATTAGAATCCTCAGAGGCAATATAGAGTTTTCCAGAATGATCCTGTAAAATCTCAGGAGGACATGTGAATGGTACACGCAGTTCTACACCAGCAAACTGTTCATTAAATGCTTTAATCAGATCATCAGAATATCCCGGAGCGAATTCGGCTGATCCTTCTTTCATTAACTGATGATAGTAAAACTGCTCTTGTGTTGAATAAATACTTGTTGCCCATATAGCTTGTCCGATATCATCTACTTCTCTAACACCGTAGCTCTCAATTTTGGGAGCAGGAATTCCTACCTGTACAAATGCATAATTCTCGTTACTTCCAAGCCCACTAAATCCCATCTCAATATAAAACGCCTTTGCATACCGATCCAAATCAAACCCCGTTGTTCCCTGCCATGGCATATCTCGATACACAGGTGCCCAAACAATTGCTTCTCCAGGAGATGGCCATGCAACGCGACAAAGCTCCAAGCCCATCTGCCTCATTTTGGCATCTCCAATTGTCGTATTAGCCATCATCATCCATGCTGGCAAGCAGACTTCCCCTTTTCTTCGCACACCTGCTTTGGCAGGTTGAACAACAGAGATTTTATGAGAGCTTGGCATGTATGCCGCTGCTGCTGCCATGTACTCGGCAGGTCTATATGGACTAACACGACGTCTTTCTTTTGAATTTGTCTGATAATAAGGTCCATAAAAATCTAAGTTGATTTCATCAGTATCAGTATGGCCAATATAGGTTTTATCATTAATTAATCCATGAGCCATAGCCCAAATGAATCCAGCTAAAAGTGTCGTTCCTTTTCCACTCAAGCGAACATTTCTATGCTTTGGTAAAAACCCCTCTTCTCGTAATGCATTGATATTAATCTGTTCCAAAACCTGGCACTGATCGATAACAATATCACAATGATGTGCAGCTGCTGTCAATGTTTTCTGATCGGGACTAACAACGATAACGCGGCCCCTGGGCAGTAAACGCTGATGGTAAGTAGCAACATGAGCAATAGTTTCCCTTTCAACAAAGGCAGGCAGCAACCAAAGTCGATTGTGATCGCCTTGATATAGGAAATCACGCGCTGCTTCTACAATAGATTGAGCATCTGGATCGCCCAAGTCTACATTTTCTGAATTAAAGTAGAAGGCATTATTCAACTGAATATCAAGTTTTTCACGATCATCATGACTTGCATTAAAATTCGTCTCACGCAAACGCTTTCTTTCCTTAACAACAGGGCTAAATTCAGTTAAGGACTCAAGTGTATATCCCAATGGTTTTGTTTTAAGAGCTTCCTTGGCAGCATCTAGACGTTTTACTAGATCTGGGATATCAATAACCTGACCATTTCTTAGATGTTCAGGCAAAAACTTAAATTCCAGATTGCTGTGTTGCAAAAAAATAATTCTCCTTATCTTTTAAGAATTATAGCAATTCTACGACTTGTGAGGTAAAAATGTCTGGGTTTTAGGGAGCAGGGAGCAGGGAGCAGGGAGCAGGGAGCAGAGACCAGAAGATTTCTTAAGCTTTACTTCGACTGCTATATTGTTTTGTTAAGTTTTAGTAATAATAGCTAGCTTTTGATCACAATAAAATTCAATTGATTTAATATTATCAATAAAATTCATAATTTCATTTCGGAATAAATAGTTATTTGATAACACCCCAGAGCCATTCTTAAGATTTTCCAATTGCACCAATAATTCGATAGTTTTAGGCACATCTGGAAGTTTATCTTCGTAACTTGGACTTTGCCAATGTAAGTCCTCAATAATGTAAATACCATTTTGTTTCAAGGAAGGAAATAACAGAGCAAAAGCTTGTTGTTGATGAAAAGAAGCGTGTGATGCGTCATCCAATATCACATCGTAAACAACTAAATTTTGCTTGCCTTCAAGCTGAGCTGTAACCTTCACCAAATTGGTAATATCATTTTGGCAACTTAAATCACCTTTGACAAATTTAAAGTTTCTAACTTCTGATTCTAAATGACTAAAATCATTAATATCAAAACCATAAACATGCCCATTATCAAAATAGTCTGTCCACATGCGAATTGATGGCATGTCAGTGGGGATTCGACTTAACAAGTGATCACCGAACTCGGGACCACCAATACATAAGCCAATTTCTAAGAAGGTGATAGGTTTTGATTTGAGGAGCCAAAACAACGTTTCATATATTAGCGTGTAGCCATGTTTATCGAAATACTCAGTTCCTTTATCCGATTGGTATTTATTGGCAAGCTCAGTTAGGTTGAATGATTTCATTTAGATTTTCAATCGATAGTTTGTCAAGTTCACTGACTAAATATACCTGTTGGCTTTATACGGATTTGCCTGAACACTATTGTATAGGGCGTAGCGCTATATCGTTTTTTCTGATAATTTCACGCTTGAACCAACCTTGAAAACCTTACCAAACAATTCTAAAGTACAGGTCATACCAAAGAATATGCCACCTAACCGCCTTCAAGCTAGCGGTGCGTCACCATCTTTCGGGCAGCCCCATTTTCACCACCCCCCAAAGCATCCCCTGTGGTCAATAGTTAGGCAACACAGACCACCTAAAAACTCAAGCAATCCGATATAACCAGATCAGGCAGAAAAACCAAACCTCAGATTTCCAGAGGAACCCTTGACCCCATCTACCAGATCGAAGATTGCTGCTCACCAGCACTCAGAAACGGCCTGCATCTACATCCTGGATGAACTGGATCAGACCTTGAAAATAAACTTGCTGGTCGTCGTAGAGTGCTAGGTGGCTACCATTTGAGCAGTGGAGGTAACGGCCATTCTGCATCGCGACCGCCATCCATTCCATGTATTCAGGATCCATCGTATCGTATTGGGCACCAATAACCAGACTTGGCACTTCGATTTGCCCTAGGTCACCAGAACGATCCCAATCTATGAGTTTGCCTTTAAGACCCAGCTCGGATGGTCCTTGCATCGGGACATAGATATCCGGATTTAGGTGCTTAAAACTACGGTTCAATGGATCCGGCCAATCTTCCGATGGCATACGCAGGACATGTTGACACTCCCCGCCCTGGAAGGATGAGGATTCTTGCTTCAACGGGGTGACTTGTTTAACCAGGCCGGAGCCAGGAAAAATAGAGGTCTCCTCTCCACAAGCGTATTTGGTCTATGACCTAGGTTTCGGTGTGCCCCACCGTACCTTTTCAACATCTATGTCTTGATGCAGTCGCTCATGGGGGAAACCCCCAAGACCGCGCTGCATCGCTTTAACTAGATACTTTTTTATCTAAATTTTTCATAGACATTTAAGTCGTTAGACCAAATTACGCAATATGTATCTCTTACATATTTTTTACGTTGCCTACTTATGTTTAGACAGTATCTAGCTACTACAGTCTATTGATTATACTTTTAGTGTAGCACACAAGGTGCCAACTTTCAATCCCATTGTCTCTTAGAATTGCCGTCGAACGAAGGACGGGGTGCGATTACCCATTTTTTTGGTAACTGTCGAATGCCTCTAGGTATTCATGGGTCATACCCGGCCCGCCATGGAGGAGCAGTACCTTCATCGTCGGATGATTGCCAATTCGCTTAGTCCAGACCTGGAAGGTTCCCTTCGATGTGTCGATGGGTATCATCTGTCCGCCTCCCGGTCGTCTCCCACTATAATCTTGGCCTTGGCCTTTAGGCCACGCTACGCGAATGGCCACGCTACGCGAACGATTTAGTGGTGAGAGGAAAGGGAGGACAGGGTTTAAATCCCATAAGCATAACCATCTTTTCTGTGAATAAATTGACAATATTTATGACTGATTCCTTGCACCAGCCCTAATTTAGTTGAGATGTTGAAAGATCCTGATTTTCGAGTGGCTACTCGCCCAACGTAAGTGCCGACCTTCTTTCCTTTAGTTACCACTGCGTGAACAATATCTCCTGTTTTAAAACCTTTGTGAAATTTAATTCTGGAGCAATGACGAATAGGGAATCCATACTTATTCGTTCTACAGAGCTGACGAGTACCGTGTCCTTTGGCTGTTATCAGCAACGGTAGGGTTACTTCAATAATCAATGTTTCAACTTTTCCAACATTTGCTGCATCTAACCAATGAGCTTTAGGAAGACTTTGGCGGCACCTATTGAATTTAGTTAATCCACCGCTACCTACTTCAACAGGTAATCCTATTGATTTGAGATCGTAATATAGCTTCCAACGGGTTATATTTACAGAAGCCGCATCAGCCAGTGGACGCTTAGCTTGACGTAGTATGCGTTTCAGGAGGCTAGGCTTTTTCGACAGAAAAAGTTCAATATCTTGATTGGATTTAGCCTGGTTACATGAATGACAAGCAATAGTTAAATTAGAAACCCGATTAGAACCACCTCTAGATTTAGGCTTAATATGCTCAATTTCTAATTGAGTACCTGTTGCCCCACAATAAGCACACTTGCGATTCCATTTTTCAAGTAGATATTCGCGAAGTTCATAACCGTAAAGTGTACCTTGTTGGTACTCAATACCAGATATTTCAGGATTTTGCAGCTTTTGAGTGTCGAACCTAACCAATTCTTGGGATATACCGGTGACAGGACAGAATCGAATCAACTTTTTAACCCAAGTTAAAATATTTTGAACTCTGGACGTCAAACTAGGCGCTAACCAACCTTTCGGTCTAGTTCTATTTGAAAATCTGGGCTTACGGTATCGAGTTTTACGACTTCGCCGAGACCGCCTTAACTGCCTACGAGAAGTTAAATTATCTCGGATTTGGAAACCTCTGTGAGTAAGTTCAGCGCCCCAAATAACTCGCTGCCCTTGGATAATAGCCAAACCAGTTGTTTTAGCACCAGGATCTATTTTTAATTGATGCTCGTGAGTTACTGGATTTTTTATCTCCTCCGTCAAAATTATGGTGAATGGGTAACGACGATAGACCTTTGCTTTTCCTGCCGAAAGTAAAATCCTAGCTCTTGCAGGCTTACATGGATCTAAGGGTTGTCGGTTTTTGTTGAGTACAAAGACACGCATAATTGTGTTTTCTCCTATTGCTAGGGTTAGGTTAGCCGAGTGCTTCGCACACGCTTCGCGAACGTCAAGGTTATTTCTCGGTACTTTCCCAGTCGCACTGGCTTAACTCAATTACACCTGTTTAACGATTGGGTTCTAGAGCTAGGGACTGGCTACGCATCCCTAGGTAGGAACATTAACACTTAGAAATAACATAGTTCTCAGGAACTTAGACTGGTCAACTATAAGCTTCTTACAAGCTCCCGTCATAATCCAAAGGATTTGACGGTGAGTTATTGACCTTCACACCGCCACTTAACAGGTCGTCGCGACCAGTATAGTTCAAGTACTCGGTGGGAAAACTATCTTTGCTCTGCATGTGACCTTCATCGGAATCTGATTAGGAGTTTGCCAGAGAAGCAAACAACCATATTTCACTTTACTCTACTCATGATCACCCAATCGAAAATGCGTTCGCGTAGCGTGACCTACGGTCAATCGCCAAACCACTTTCGGATGAAGATCATTGGTGCTGCAAATTGACCGGCAACATAGCGAGTTTTTGGTTTGCGTGCTTTAACCGCCTTCGAGACAATATCGGTAATCACCTTTGGAGAGGAACCGCTACCGCTGTTGTAGGATTTTTCGGTGGCCTTGGCAACACTGTTGGCCAGTTTAGCATAGGGGCCATTTCCCGACCGCTCCAGCATTGGACCCATAAGTACATTCCCAAATGCGGTTCGGATAATACCAGGTTCAATGATCACAACATCTATATTAAAGGCAGCCAGTTCTAATCTCAGACAGTCTGACCAACCTTCGAGGGCGTGCTTAGAGGCATGATACCAAGCTCCCAGGGGTGTATACATCTTGCCACCCATCGAACTAATATTAATGATCTTGCCCGAGCGAGCTTCTCGCATCTTTGGTAACAACAACTGGGTCAGTCGGGCAAGGCCGAAGATGTTGACCTCGAACTGGTAGCGGGCATCATCAATAGAGGTCTCCTCCACTGTCCCATAGCATCCAAAGCCAGCATTATTGACTAGAACATCGACCTTGCCATAAGTATCTTGAATTTCATTCACGGCAGCCTGGATACTTGCCTCATCGGTGATGTCCATACGCAGCGGGTGAGCACCCAACTCTCTAAGGTCAGCCATTTTCTCGACACTACGTGCCGCCACTACCACGGTCAGACCATCCTTCAGCAGAGATTTGGCCATTTCTTTGCCCATACCCGATGATGCCCCGGTAATCAGTGCGACTTTGGATTTACCATTTGCCATGATCTTCAAATTCCCTGTGTGTAGTGGACTCGTTAATCTTAAACTGAGAAACTAGCAACCTTCACAGATTTTGTGACTGGTAATATCTTGCGATCGCGCTTAATACGGTCAATCTCTTTAAGAGTAAGTGATGTTAACTAACTCGTACCGCAACTAGGAAAGCTAACCATAAGTACATTTTGAATTATCAGTAGATTTTTTCCTTTCCCATAAGCTCGATATCAATACCACAAACATCGCAAACAGTAAAATCTTCAATTTCAGAGTGCATAGAGTTTGATGATTATAATCTTGCCAGATGAGTCTAGCTTAACAATTACTTCCAGCAACTCCGATAAATCATGAAATTATGTAATGCTTGGCTTTAGCAACAGCCTTTGTCACACTTTCACTACCAAATACTGAAATCGCCTGTGCCCCATGGATGAGGCACAGGCGACAGGGGTCAGAAAAAAACCCTAAGTGCGATTAGAAACCGACAGCCATCCAACCTATGGTTTCTTTTGTATGTCCTCCATCTGACAGAGCCTGCCTTGGACCACCACGAACTAATTCGTTCATTTTGAACTTAAAGCCCTTCGTGGTTACATCTGCGATCCTGACACCAGGGGTATCTGCTCCATTAAAGGTTTGAACCATGGGAATCACGATCACATCTGAGCCTTCCGGAAATGGCTCTGCGAAGAACACTTCTTTAAATGTGCTTGTGTCCTTATTTTTTGTTACCAATGGGCCTGGTGAACACAGCTCAATAATGCCTGCTTGAATCGACGCATGAGCTGGGGTAGCAATGAGTACCAGTGCCGCCATCAAGGACATGAAAAAAATCGCAACTCGCTTCATAATTTCCTCCTTAACATGTGAAATGAAAAAAGCGAAAGAAGTCTTTTAGAGTTAACCTTTCTAAAACTATGCTGAGCAGAACTGACACTGCCCATGTAATTTTGGCATATTTTATTTAAAAAAAAACCGCAGAAATTGTTAAGTTATTGTTGCGTAATTACTGTACAGTTTACCAATTTATGAATAATCATTAAGCTACTCTAAGATCTCAGTGCCCTGTGAAAATCTGTCCCTACTCCCGAGGTCCGAGCAATCAAGAAAGTATGTATAGCACTACGCATTAAGGTGTTTGACATTGATACAACCAGCAAAAGCTGTTGTAGTAAACTGTTGCCAATAGCCATGCATGCCTTTTGCCATTGCCCGTAGCGCTATAATGATTGCTTCATCAACAGCCTTTGTCACACGTTCACTACCAAATACTGACATCGCCTGTGCCCCATGGATAGAGCACAGGCAACAGGGGTCAGAAAAAAACCCTAAGAGCGATTAGAAACTGACAGCCATCCAACCTATGGTTTCGGTTGTATGTTTTCCATCTGACAGAGCCTGCCTTGGACCACCCCGAACTAATTCGTTCATTTTGAACTTAAAGCCCTTGGTGGTTACATCTGCGATCCTGACACCAGGGGTATCTGCCCCATTAAAGGTTTGAACCATTGGAATCACGATCACATTTGAGCCTTCCCGAAATGGCTCTGCGAACAACACTTCTTTAAATGTGCTTGTGTCTTTATTTGCTGTTACCACTCGGCCTGGGGAAGACAGTTTAATAATGCCTGCTTGAATCGACGCATGAGCTGGGGTAGCAATGAGTACCAGTGCCGCCATCAAGGACATCAAAAATATCGCAACTCGCTTCATAATTTCCTCCTTAAAATGTGAAAAGCGAAAGAAGTCTTTTAGAGTTAACCTTGCTAAGAGTATCGTGAGCAGAACTGACACTGCCCATGTAATTTTGGCATGTTTTATGAAAAAAAAAACGCAGAAATTGTTAATTTATTGTTGCGTTATTACTGATTACTTTACCAATTTATGAATAATCATTAAGCTACTCTAAGCTCTCAGTGGCCTGTGAAAATCTGTCCCTACTCGCGAGGTCTAATGGTTGAATGAGCCACCAGCAGTATCCGTGACGCTCCTAAACTTCGCGATTGGTTAAGTGTAGGCTTCTAGCACCGAGGCAGGCTACTAGAACTTCCAACTGCAACTGATGACGCTTGGGCAAACTAGGTCCTTTTATTCCCAGCATTGCTTAATCATGGAATGATTTGAAGAGTTTTGTGGAATGGGCATCAGGCGTGGAACCGGCATCTTGCCGGTTATCAATATTCCCAGGCAGGATGCCCACCCCACTCATATTCATTCCGACCCTCAGCAATGCCAAGATGATTGCCTCGTTGAGCGAATTCTTCTTTGGTATAGCGGGGCTGCCTAAGCACTATTCGTTCCAGATAGATGTTTGACCAATAGTAAACACAACTTCACTTGCTCAAGTCTTCTTCGCTTAGATTAGCATCCCTCATGAGCTTACTTAAAATTCCAGTCGGTAAATCTCGGTTACCATGAACAGGGATAGAGAGAATAGCTTGAACACCCTTCTTGCTATAAATGTGATGACTACTATTGATTCGTTTGAGAACCCATCCTCGCTTCTCAACAATTTTGCAGAGAGTCTTGCCAGATATAGACTTCATAGGGATAGCTCAACTAACTGCTTATCAGGCTCAAACTCTTCTCTTTCGCTCGCCACCTCAATCCAACCCTGGACAGCTTCTTCAAGCATTTCTATAAGGTGTTCGTAGCTTTCGCCCCATGTATGACATCCAGGTAGTGCTGGAACTGAGCCACACCACACCCCATCCTCTTGCCAAATAACTGCTTTAATCTTCATTGCTGATACTGTGATCCACTAGAACTGTCTACACTTTGAGTATAGAGTCATCTTTCGGAATCTTGGGTTGGAGCGGTTAACGCCAGTCAACTATCCTAAGGTTTGTCAGCAGTGAAAGTTGAAATAAGGCTGATACACCTCAACGAAAAGCTATAGCGATTTGCAACCTGCGCTAATTAAAATACCAAAAAATAGTCAGTTGCAGCAAATCTCAACATGTCAGACGATACAGATACCAAGTCAGACTCAGGGCAAACCCCCCTCGCAGCTTGGCGTGCCCAAGAACTACAACGACTCCGCAATAGTTTAAGACGGGGACAACAACCAATGGCCGACTGGCAAGGGGGAACCTTAGCGGTTTCTGCTGTTCCTGGTGCTGGGAAATCTACTGGCATGGCAAAAGCTGCAGCAATTGCGATCGCAAATTACCAACTCCATAGCAGATATCAATTGCTGGTAGTCACCTTCACTCGCTCTGCCGCTGCCAGTATTCGAGCTAAAATCCGCGATGACCTAAAAACCCTTAAAGTTCCACAAAATAGCTTTGTAGTCTATACCTTACATGGTTTAGCCCTCTACATTGCTAACCGTCATCCAGAATTATCGGGATTGAATCTAGACAGTAGTACTCTAGTAACTCCAAATCAAAGTCATCGCTTAATCCGTGCTTGTGTAGAACAGTGGATTGCTAATTATCCACGCCGGTATCTGACCTTGCTCGAAGGTCGAAGCTTTGATGGAGAAGAAACAGAACGGTTGCGCAGACAATCCGTATTGCGAACGGAAGTGTTACCTAACCTGGCGTACACCGTTATCCATGAAGCCAAAAGTTCTGGGTTATTACCAGCAGATTTGTGGCACCTGAGTGAACAGACAACGGATGAATATGGGATATTAGCGATCGCAGCAGGACTGTATCAACAGTATCAAACCATAGTGCGATCGCGTGAATTCATCGACTACGACGACATGATTCTAGCCGCCCTGAGAGTGCTAGAAAACGATGCCATCCGTCAGCTCTGGCAAAATCAATTTTTTGCCGTCTTTGAAGACGAAGCCCAGGATTCCACACCGTTACAATACCGACTCTTGCAAACCCTAGCCACATTGCCAGCTACTTCCGAACCAAACCTTGAACCTTCAACCAAACAACCTTGGCCTATTGGCCACGCTACGCGAACAACCAAACAACCTTTAACAAATCTGATCCGAGTTGGAGACCCCAATCAAGCCATTAACTCTACCTTTACCCCAGCTGACCCGATTTACTTCAATTGGTTTTGCCAAGAATGTCAGGCAATAGGACATTTAGCCACAATGGATCAAGCGGGTCGCAGTAGCCAGATTATCATCGATGCTGCCAACTTTATCGTGAATTGGGTCAATAGCACTTATGGCAGCAAAAACTCTACCGAAACAGTACCACAGCCAGACTCTATCCCCCAAACCCAAGCATCTCCTGAGCTACCCTTTCGTCCTCAAACCATTCGTCGAGTAGATGCCAATGACCCTCAACCGGATGCCAACCCAAATCCAGAAGGGAGAGGCTTAGAACTTTACACTCCTAAGGACATTTACCACACAGTCGAGCTGATTGGAAAGCGAGTAGTAGAGCTATTTGCCAAAAACCAAAACCATAACGCTGCTGTGTTAGTACGGGAGAATCGACAAGGGACGTTTGTGGTGGAACAACTGGAGTATCTCAAACGCCAGCATGGGATTGAAGTGTATGATGTCCAAAAACGCGATCGCGAATCCCACGTTCCCAGTCAAATCCTAACACTGCTGCAATTTCTCGACCGTCCCCATTCTCCGGATTACCTAAAAGCTGCCCTAGATGTCTTGGTAAAACGTCAGTTAATTCCCACCCAAGACCTCAATGCTCTATCGACTTATCCCGAACAATTCCTCTATCCTGGTCCATTGGATCCACCCCATACAAAACCAGTTATCAAAGCTCGCCGCTACTGCTGTGATTTACTACGTGCTCGTCTAGAACTCCCCAATTATCACCTCATTTCCTTTCTGGCTCAGACCTTAAACTATGACCAATCCGAGCTCGCCACAGCAGATAAATTAGCCGAACGGATAGCAAAACAGACCTTTGGCAACAGTTCTATCAGTGACACTCTAACAGTACTTCAGGAAATCGTTAGCTCAGAACGTTTTGAACCTGTAGACCCAGATAATACAGACTCCCCTTATCTGCGTTCCCATCAACTGACTGTAATCACCATGCACAAAGCCAAAGGATTAGACTGGGACTATGTTTTCTTGCCCTTTCTCCATCAAGACACCCTTCCAGGTAATCCGTGGGTACCTACTGCTGCTCAGTTTTTGGGAGAATTTACCCTAGCAGAAGTAGCCAGAGCTCAAATTCGTGCCCACCTTCACGGCAAACCCTTACCCATGGCACCTGAAGCTTGGGAACAAGCCGCACAGCTTAAGACTGCTGAAGAATTCCGCTTACTGTACGTAGCCATGACCCGAGCTAAACGGTTGCTGTGGATGGCCGCCGCCGATTTGGGACCATTTCGGTGGAATACCTTTAGTGGTAAAGGAGATAACTTGCAGCAGAAGAAACCCTGTCCAGTATTGCCAGCATTGAAAGCTCAGTTTCCAAATTCTTTAATGATTAATGATTAATGGTTAATGGTTAATTGATTCCTGACAATTTTAAACTTTAAGTTTACCGATTAACAAAAATACAGGGACTATTTGGGAAGTAATTAACAGGATTTATCTCAGCTTTTAAGCCTCTAATTTAGATAGTTAATCTGCAAGCTATCAGAGGTTTATTATACCCATAAATATGGTTTGGTATTTTTTCTATAATCAAAAAAAAATAGTCGATTTAAAAGCGCGAAAAATTACCAAAACTCATAAAAAAAGCACTCCGAAAATTTTCGGATTATTTTTTAATAAAAATGCCATAAATACCCAAAAATAAAATTGCCATTCACCAAAAAAAATGATTCATTTATAAATGAAGATTGAATTTCACATCAATGAAAACCAAATATCTGATTTGCGTAGCTACTGTTTCTGCCTTAACCAGTATTGTGGCAACTACTACTGCAGCTAAAAGTGCCACGATCGTTCAATCCGCATCAGTGCCACTGATGCCGACAAATATCACTGACGAGCCTCTGACACCTGTTATCAACCCGTTCGACACCAGTCTCGGTACCCTTGATGCCGTGACCATAGAATTTAACGGGCTAATGTCAGGGGACGCACGAAGCGAAAGCCTAGACGCAAAGCCAGCAACTCTGACTTGGAATCTGGAAGGCTTATTCACATTGGTCGGAGCAAATAATACAACCCTGTTCACACAGACAGCAAGAGTACGAGATTCAGCCGTTGTCGCTGCCTATGATGGCACATTAGATTTTCAGGGTGAGTCTGCCGTTTCATTCATCGGACTAACCGGTAATGTATCCGGTGAGAAGACGTTCACAAATGGTTCCGTGTTTAATGCATTCGGTGGCACTGAACCCGTAGACTTTTTCTTCTCTGCGGAAACCATATCAATTGTTACCGGAACTGCTAATATACTCAATGCGATCGCAACAAAAGCCCTTGGGGATGTTCAGGTTACTTACGACTACACACCATCAGAGCCAGAGTCAGTACCAGAACCCGCGACTCCCCTTGGCTTAGGTTTAGTCGCAGGACTAAAACTGTTATGGCAACGAAAGGCGGAAGATTGTTAATTGTTAATAGCCAATTTTAAATTATAGCGTTTCTAGGACTCATGAGGTACACATTATTTTTTACCTCTTCCCTCTTCCCTTTTCCCTCTTCCCTTTTCCCTCTTACCTGCTCCCTGCTCCCTGCTCCCTGCTCCCTGCTCCCTAAAAACCAGAAATTTGTACCTCACAAGTCGTAGAATTGCTATACTTTAAGTGATAGCTTTTAAAGCCACTTATTTTCAGGCTGTTTCGGTGTCTTATGATCTGATAAAAATCATCGATATAACTTTTCTACCCGTACTCATTATTGAATACTTGATGATTTGGGATTTTTAATTTTTTCCTGATATCATTCTGAAATTGCTCAGGGCTATTTTGGTTTCTGTTATTATTATCTACCAGCAAACGCCGGGAAAAGAAATAGTCACAAACTTGCCACTTCTCATTATCTAAAACATCAATAGGTGCTGAACCCTGATAGTGATAGTAAGAACTTGTCCCTAAATCCAGGAGCGGAACCACATCCGCAGCTGATAACCTGACTCAGACAAGGGTAGACCTAAGTAAATTGGTAACCAGAATATAAAAGCTAGTACAACTACCAAGATGACAGTGAAACCAGCACTACGATACTGGTTTTTCTCACTGTGTAGCCAGCGGTCAACTAGCCACGCCAGTGCTAATCCAGAAAACACTGAAGCTCCCATGTAATGATAAAGAAACGTGCAGCGAGTCACTTTCGTCCAGGGCAATAGGTTAGCGGCGTAGTTTACGATCAAATAGAGGGTAATCCAGGTATAGGAGGTTGGTATAGATTTCCAGCCCACCCCTTCTAAGATGCGTTGGGTTAACAGCAGCAGCAGCAACAAAATAGCTGTAGTCGAGAGCCACCATAGGAAAGGATTGCCCATGGCATGGACATCATAGATTACATTGCTCGCACCAGCCGATAAGGGGGAGTCAGTGGGAACAGCCTCAGGGGTGTGACTAGCAGTCTGATAGAAGTAAGCAACCGGACGCCACATTAACAGCCAAGTATACCACCGGGAACAGTAAGGATGGACGTCAGTACCACTGCCCACATTTTGATGGAAGGTTAAAATTTTGACTTGAGACTCCCAGAATCCAGGGCTAGGATTCATCAGTAAGTGAGGAATCCAAAGCAGGCTGTAAGTAACAACTGGTAAAATTACCAAGTTCAGCAGGATGTGCCCGATATTCAGTTCCGTCAGGTTCTGTAATGGATGGCGTCCCGATGCTATAGGGCGAGTACGGGTTTTCTGGCCAAAATAAGTTCTGAATAATTGCCATACCCAAGGGACAGCCCATACTATATAAATCCCTAACAAAAACCACAAGCCATTCCACTTAATCGCTGCGGAAGCACCAAAAAACACACCAGATAGGATTAGCATCAGCCAGCGTTTTGCAGCCTGATGATTCAGAGCCAGCAGGAAAAACAACTGACCCAGTAATCCCAAGATCACTAAATATATATTGTTCAGGGCATAGCGGGATTCTACCAGGAATAAACCATCAGTAGCTGCGAACAGAGCAGCAATCAAGGCATAGCTGCGACGTCGATTGAGTTGATAAGCCAGAGCCGCCACTACGATCGGAATCAAAGAACCGGTCAGGGCATTCAGCCATCGGTAACTCCAGGTAGAGCGTAAGGAACCAGTCAGCTCGTTAACCCTATCCTGCCCAAAAGGTAGATGAGAGCCAATCCAGATGCCAATGGCAATGATGTACTGACTTAGGGGAGGATGGGGATTGAAAAAGGAAGTACCGGTTAAGTAGTTATTGGCAAATATAGCGTAGTAAACTTCATCGAATACCAGGCGATTAAATCGACCCAGCCCCCAAAATCGCAGGGCGAGTGACAGTAAAACAATGGCAGTTATGCCAATGCTAAACCAGGGAATAGACGAATGAGACGGCTTTTTTGGCAAAATCATCACCTTCGAGGCTTGGGTTATCGGTGAATGGCACACTCAATCTGGAGTAGAGGAGACCTTGATCAGCAATACTTTTCTGGGGGAAGAGCGGGAAGACAGATCAGAGTGGAAAGACAACACTGCCAACCATCCCCCTTGTCTGCCTTCCCTAATTCCGAAAGTATAAAATATGCCAATTAAATGCACACTAGCTTAATAACCTGTAAGCTGATCACCTGCAACCTGTAACTTATACCTGCTCAGCATCTGTAGCTCGAATAAATGAAATTGGTATATAGCGCTACGCGCAAGGGCAAGAGGAATCCCCCCTAACCCCCCTTAGTAAGGGGGGCGGGCAAGAGGCAAAAGTTTACTACACAAGGTTTTGCTGCTTGTATCAATGTCCTAACTTTAATGGGTAGTGCTATAACTTCCCCCTCTTCCCCCTCTTAACCCTCTTCCTGCTATTAACCCTTTAATCCCTTTAATCCCTTTAACTTTTTTGCGCGCCTTACCTCCCTCTTGTCTACACAATTGTAATAACACTTGTGAGATAACCAGAAAAATTTTCAGACAAGTATTCCGGATTTTCCTCTAAGTGGATTGAAAAACTAAGAATAGGCATCATCACTTGACCTTTCCTTATTATTATCAAATTCTTCACATTTTTAACACAAACTCTCACTATTTTTAAACTGTTAGTAAAGATTGTTTATGGGAAATATTTTTAGTGTTAAAAACAATTTTATACTTAAAAAATGAGTTAGAATTTATCTGGTTTTTATGGACAAGGAGAAAAATAGAGTTTTCTCCTTTAGGAGAGTAATTCCTGGGTGTGCTGCCACTCTAAACCCTCAGTAGCAGTAACTATTATTTTCTCGTTAATAGAGAAAAATATGCCTCTGCTCATGACTTAAAGGAAATGATTAAAACAATCAAAAACCACAGAGTTAGCACATACTAAACACTTATGAAAATCCGAGATATTAATCCACGAAATGTTAATCCACTACATGGCACAGACAAAGGGGACTGGCTCACAGGTACCCCAGAGCCAGATAATATCGACGCTCAAGGGGGGGCTGACACTGTATTCGGAGGTGGTGGAGGTGACTTTATCAACCTTGGTTATGATGATGATCGTGATCTGACCTGGTATAGTAACTTTTCCGAGAGGATGGACATCATTGAAGATTTCGATCCCAACGATGAAGATGTTGTGGTTATAACCTCTGGTTTCTTTTGGGATCTTTTTCACAACGAAGGTTTGAATTCAGATGCCAATGTTGGAGATTGGTTGACAATTGAGCAGTTGGGTTCAGATACTTATATTAGAGTAGATCCAGATGGGATTCAAGGGTACACCCCCTTCAGAACATTAGCTATCCTAAAAAATGTTGATAAAAACGATATAAATCTAGATATAGTTGATGGCGATTTTATCATCGCATGATTAACCACAGGTGATGCGCGGATTTTCACGATCAGCTTCGAGTTTAGGTGTGGAACCAATCAGCAATCTGGTCAGTCTTCAACCTAAGACTGTCAGATGGGTTAAGAGCGTCTACTCGGAAAAAATATCCACTTTGGAACTGGGAAGCATCTACCAATGACTAATCTCTAGTTCTCAACAAAGATAATCAATATGTTTGACCTTAAAAACTACAAGCGCTTCTCTTTGAGAACAGGTATTGTCAGCCTGATCGGTGTGGCCAGTCTATTTGATACTAATCCTGCCTCAGCCACCATCATCACTAATGGTAGTTTTGAAAATTATTTTACGGGCTGGGAAACATTGGGTAGTGCTTCTGTGCGCACTGCAGGTTTTGGTAGTCAACCTACTGACGGCAGTTTCTATGCCCAGCTAGATACATTCCTTCCCCAGGAACAAGAAAACTTCGTGGAGCTAGCCAATTTTCTAGAGCTGGACATTACAGTGCTGGATCAGATCGGCAAAGGAAAGGGGGAGGTGTTTGAAGGATCAGCAATCAGAACTACCTTTACAGCAGTTGCAGGAGATGTTCTTAATTTCGATTACAACTTCCTCACAGATGATTTCGGTTCTGAATATTTTAATGACTTCGCTTTTGTGGGAATTTCCGGTCAGTTGAATGGTTTGGCTGATACCTTCTCAGTATTAGCTGATTCCATGACACCGTTTGTGAATGAAACTGGTTTTAGCACCTACTCTCAGAAAATTGCTACCTCTGGAACCTACACTGTGACCATAGGTGTAACAGATGTGGGAGATGGTGCCTTTGATTCAGGAGTACTAATCGATAATGTCAATGTAGTCAGACTCGACATACCTGATCCCCCCCCAGTTCCAAAACCGGATCCCCCCTCAGTGCCAACACCCACTGATCCCCCCTCAGTGCCAACACCCACTGATCCCCCCTCAGTGCCAACACCCACTGATCCCACCTCAGTTCCAGAACCAACCTCTGTATTGGGGTTACTAACCATTGGGGTTTTAGGGGTGAGAAGTCAGTTGAACAAACACAAACAAAAATGTGAGGGAACTAGTAAAACACAGACCTAGCTAATGGGGAAACCCGCGAAAAATGAAATACAGACAAGGGACCAATGAACTAGAGCGATAAGCAGCGAGTTTTGGTTGCTCAGTAATTATAATCATGACAGAATGCCAGGTCGGATTTATATTCTGCAATAGTTTCGCTTCACGCTTATCCCAACGGCAGGACAATCTCTTAGCTTAGACTAATTATCAATGACAGACTAACAATGTTACACATGCTCTAAAATCAGAATTATGTTATTCTGAAATGATAGCTATTCGGCTAATCAGTCACCAAGGTAAAATCAATCTCCGCCACAAGTAATACCCTTGTAATAGCTCGGTGCTCTAGGGTCTGTGATCCTGGTTTTGTTATTTGAGATACTTTGATTAGATTTATTTGGCTTTCCCAAATCTTTTTAAAACTTAATATATAGTGATACCAAGTGGCGAGTACTCAGGTATCAGCTATTAGCCGTCAGCCCAGTTGCTCAGAACCGAGCCTCAACCAATAAGCCATTTGCTCCGTGGGCAAGGCAAAATCAACCCCATTACTGCAACTTGGGAATGACATCAAGTAATGTGGTGTCAGTAGTCAGTTACCCAGTAGCAAAAACCCGAGAAAGCGTTTTCCCCTAACCCAAGTTTCGTAAATGTGCAAAAACTGTACTGTTGAAGCTTTAGAGTTAGGAATTATAATATACAGTGGGCGATATCTAAATCATATCCACAACCGCGCTACCACAAAGCCAAACATTTCTTATGGGGACAACTACAGTTTTACGAATAGGCGATCGCGTCATTAGTGCAGAAGAAATTGTTCCCCTGCTAGCTGGTTACCAATTGCTGCCACCGTTAATCCGTGAGATTATCATTGACGAGGCAGTGGCTACCGCAAGCTGCACACCAGAGGAGAAGGCTCAAGCCTATCAGCAGTTTTTGGAAAAAAATCAGCTCATTGACGAGACGGCTAAACAGGCTTGGCTAAAGCAGCGTGGTATGAATCCAGCTCAATTAGAAGCCCTAGCGGTACGAAGTATTCTGATTGAGAAATACAAACAACAAACCTGGAGTCACAAACTGGAATCTTATTTTCTGGAACGGAAGGGACAATTAGACCGAGTGATTTATTCCCTGATTCGGACAAAAGACCCAGGGGTAGCCCAAGAAATATATTTCCGCATTCAAGAAGGAGAAGAGTCTTTTGCTGACCTAGCTAGGGAATATTCCCAAGGACCAGAAGCTCAAACTGGGGGATTAATCGGTCCAGTTGAACTGAGCGTACCTCACCCCGCCTTAGCCCAAATGCTTCGCCTGAGCCAACCCGGACAATTGTTCCCACCGACTCGCTTGGGAGAATGGCTGTTAATCGTGCGTTTGGAGAAGTTTATGCCAGCCCAGTTAGATGATTCGATGCGCCAGCGACTGCTGAATGAATGTTTCAGCACCTGGCTCAGTGAGCAACTGAATCAGCAATTAGCAGCGCTAGATTAACCACAAAACTCTAGAAATGAAACTAAACTCAAGAAACCTTAGACAGCGGCTTTGATTCCGGATTTGGGGGAACATGGGCGGGTATGGTCGTTCTCGGCATGATTATCTCGCGCCAGATCGAGAAGATTCCGAAAAACCCGTCATGCAAGGCATTTATGGTAATCCTGAAACTGTGCCGTGGCTAAATGATCATTAGTCTATGGTGATCGGGTAAATTTTTGTTGTTTAAGGCTAGTCTCAATAGATTTTCCCTATTCACCATCATAGCATAGCCAACTAGTTACATTTCTTAATGAAAGAAGCCCTAAGCCAGTCCATGGGTGCTCTGCAAAGTCTTTACATAAAAAACAGACCTAATATTTATAGCATATCCTCATAAATACCCCATGAGAAGCTGTTATTAAATTTAAGCTAACTAATCTCACGCTCTTGCAAACTAATCTCAAATCCTAAGAGGCTCAATGACCTATACAACAACAATTCAAGAGTTTCTAGCTGGTATTTCGCCGTTCAATCAATTGTCAAGGGCAGCACGGCAAAAACTGTCCACTAGTTGCCAACTGTTGCGCTACCGCATGGGCCAGACAATTGTGGTCAGGGATAAAATGCCAGGCCAAATCTCGATTTTATTCCAAGGCAAAGCCCGTCTAATTGGCTATGACCAACGCCGTCAAACCCCCACAACCCTCAAATTACTACAACCAGGGGCGATTATTGGCTGGGTCAGTTTGGTCAGGGGCATACCGTGTGAAACTGCGATCGCATCGGTGGAAGCGGTTTGTGTCACCATCAATGTGGCTGACTTCTTAGGGCTGCTAGATACAGAAAAATCTTTCTCAGATGCCTTCAAAGCCCGTTGTGGTCTAGTGGAAATCTTTGATCTTTTGGGAACAGAGTTGGGGCGTCGGGCTGAGGCAGAGACTGACCTCAAAGCACTTGCCCTGTTAGCCTGGTCAGACGCTTTAGTTTATAACCTACCTCGGGGCAAGCAAATGTCAAGCCAACTCGACCCCAATCGAGTATGGTTTGTGAGTGGAGGAGCAGCCGCCAATTTACCAGTAGGGTCTTGTCTGAGTTCGGAAGCATTGTCTAGCTTACAGGTCAATGGTCATGGTGCAACGCGCTTGGTGGGAATTCCAGAAGCTATTTTCTCAGAAGCTACCGCTACTGACTCGGAAACCTTGGCTGAGCCTACCGATACAATTCGCAGTATACCTCAAGACGATATTCCCCAGGCTCCAGACCGACCGGATGAGGCTCCCGAGACAATTTACACTGACCAGACTACTCCTACAAAATTCCCCTTTATACGGGGTAAAGGAGCGGTGCAGGAATCCTTGGCTTGTTTCCAAATGCTGAGTAAGTACTTTAAAATTCCTTTCCGCAAAGATAGTATACGGAAGGTGCTAAAAAACCAGCATGCTCGCACCGGTCAAATCTCCCTTCAGCACTGTGGTGCAGTGGCAGAACTGATGGGATTAACTGCCCAACTCGCAACAATACCAGCTAACGCTATTAAACGTTTACCGACCCCAGCGATGCTGTTGTGGCACGATAGCTTAGCTATTCTCTATGAAGCCAGTGAACGGCAAGTAGTGCTGGCGGTGCCACAGCTGGGAATTCAAAAGCTTAAACCCAAGGATTTTGAAGAAAACTGGGGAGAAGGCGGGCAGGTACTTCTGTTAAAACCTACCAAAGACACCCCTACCCAGCGGTTTGGTCTGAGTTGGTTTTGGCCTTCTATCGTTCGTTACCGCAAGGTATTGGCGGAAGTTTTAATTGCTTCTTTCTTTGTCCAACTGTTAGGTCTAGCCTATCCCTTGATTATCCGGGTACTGATTGACAAAGTGATATCCCAAAACAGTACCGATACCTTGCAAGTACTGGGAATTTTACTGTTGGTGGTGTCGGTTTTTGAGGGGGTTTTAATCACCCTGCGTACCTACCTGTTTGTAGATACGACCAACCGTATCGATATGTCTCTTGGTTCCGAGATTATCGACCACCTGTTGCGCTTACCCTTAAACTATTTCGAGAAACGACCCGTTGGGGAGTTGTCCACTCGCATCAATGAGCTAGAAAATATCCGCTCCTTTTTGACCGGGACAGCCCTAACCGTGGTGTTAGATTCAGTCTTTTCTATAATCTACATCGTGGTCATGTTCATGTTTAGTTGGGTGCTGACCGTGGTGACTTTGTCAGTGATTCCTTTGTTCATGCTCCTGACCCTGATCGTTTCCCCAATTGTCCGGCAACAGCTACGCAATAAAGCAGAACGGAATGCTCAAACCCAATCCTATCTAGTAGAGGTATTATCTGGTATTTCCACCGTCAAAGCCCAGAATATTGAATTGCGATCGCGTTGGAAATGGCAAGAGAAATATGGGCGCTATGTTAGTGAAGGCTTCAAGAATGTGCTAACCTCTACCGCCGCCAGTTCTATGAGCACCTTCTTGAACAAACTCTCTGGTTTACTTGTGCTGTGGGTAGGGGTCTATCTAGTACTAGATGGACAATTAAGCTTAGGGGGGTTGATTGCCTTTCGGATTATTGGGGGCTACGTTACCAGTCCCTTGCTGCGTTTAGCCCAACTTTGGCAAAACTTCCAGTCTACAGCCCTATCTCTCGAACGCCTCAGTGACATTGTCGATACACCGAAAGAAGTGGCTGAAGCAGACCAGGGTAATATCCCCTTGCCCTCTATCAGGGGAGACATTCGCTATGAAAATCTCTCCTTCCGCTTTGCCAAGAGTGGACCAATGCAACTGAATAACATTAACGTCGAGATTCCAGCTGGTTCATTTGTAGGGATTGTAGGTCAAAGTGGTTCCGGTAAGAGTACCATGACCAAACTTTTGGCTAGACTCTATGGTCCAGAGTCCGGTCGCATCATTGTCGATGGTTACGATATCTCGAAAGTCGAACTCTATTCCCTGCGGCGTCAGATTGGGATTGTGCCTCAGGAAACCCTGTTGTTTGAGGGCAGCGTTCAAGAGAATATTGCTCTGACCAATCCTGATGCAGACAGTGAGGAAATTATTCAGGCAGCAAAAATAGCAGTAGCCCACGATTTTATCATGAGCTTGCCTTTGGGTTACAATAGCAGCGTTGGTGAAAGGGGTTCAGGTCTTTCAGGGGGACAACGACAGCGTATTGCGATCGCCAGAACGATTTTGCAATCACCCCAGTTAATGATATTAGATGAAGCCACCAGCGCCCTCGATTATGACACCGAGCGGCAAGTGTGTTTAAATCTAGCGGAAGCTTTTCAACAAAGCACGGTATTGTTCATTACCCACCGCCTAGGAACCATTCGCAACGCTGATATCATTTTGATGATGGATCGGGGTTCAATAGTAGAGCAAGGTACTCATGATGAACTGATGGCTCAGAAAGGTCGTTACTATTGCCTCTACATGCAACAAGATGCTCAAATGTAGCTATGAAGGGTGAAGGATGAAGGATTAACCATGAAGGGTTAAGCATTAAGGATGAAGGGTGAAGGATTAAGTGTGTATTGTCTCGGTATTTGCTATTTGGTTTAACCCTTGGTGTCGGATAGACTAGGCTCAAGGATAAAAAAATACTAGTGATCGGGTAGTTGCTTTTACAGCAAGCGTTTAATTGAGAGCGAGAAGTTTTGGCTAACTCCCCCTAAACTAAGTGATAAAAATGATCAATGAGTCAGTTTTTTTATTAGTTACGAAATTTAATTATTAAACCCGATAATTATCTCAGTCGTCAGTCTTTATCCTTCATTCTTTATTTTTTATCCTTAATTCGTCATCCTTTATCCTTCATTCTTTCTTTTTGATCCTTGATCATTCATCCAATACCCAAGTATTAACGAATAGCAGGAGCTAATAACGATGAGCCAATATAATGGCAATGGTAATGGCAATGGTAATGGCAATGGTAATGGCAATGGTAATGGCAATGGTTCCAAACGAAATCCAAAAATAAACTTAGCTTCTGTGGGTACTATGAGCAAAACCACAGTGCCTCAAGACACCAGGGACAGACATCGTGCTTCTAATAGTCACCTCGAATTCGACCAGCCAGTTATTTTAGAACAATCGCCCCATTGGTCTCATGCCATTCTCTGGGCACTGTTGAGTCTAACCAGTTTTGGTATGGTGTGGGCTTACTTTGCCAAAATTGACTATGCCGTTCCCGCTCGGGGCAAGCTAGAGCCACAAGGTGCAGTTAAAGAAGTCCAAGCTCCTGTGGGTGGAGTGGTAACAAAAATTCATATTAAGGAAGGACAGCGGGTTAAAGAAGGGGATTTGCTCCTTTCGTTTGAGCCTAAGGCTACTCAGGCTCAACTGACTTCTCTCAATAAACGCCGGGCTACCTTAATCAGAGAAAACCAGTTTTATCAAGCTGCAATTAGTAATCCGAATTATCCACCTGTACCACCACCAGGTTTGGACATACAACTGTCCTCACAACTGCCTTCTCTGATTGCTAGTCGAAACACGGTACTGGCAGAAATTCGACTTTATCGCGCTCAACTGAGTGGAGGTTCTAAGAGCGCTAATCTTAGCCCTGAACAACGAATTCGTTTACAATATGGTACTTCTGCACTTGACGCTCGGATCGCTGAACTTGAGAGTAGAATTGGCTCCCTACAGGAACAGCTCAAACAAAATCAGATTCAACTTGCCAATGGCAGAGACATCCTGAGTGTTGAGCAGGGTATTCTTGCAGATCTCAGACCCCTGTATGAACAAGGGGGCTTTTCTAAGATTCAGTTCTTGAGGCAGGAAAATGAGGTCAAAAATCGCCAAACTGAGATAAACTCTAGGATTGAAGAAGAACAACGCTTGCAAAAAGAAATTGCTGGGGTCAGAGCAAATCTACTCAATACTATTGCCTCTTCTCAACGAGAACTGACGGATTTGATGGCTCAGAATAATGAAAGAATTGATAGCATAAACACCCAAATAGCTAGCATTATAAGTCAATTAAATCAACGTATTGTTGATAACAATAAGCAGATGGCTGAAATTGATAGCCAGTTGCAGCAGGCTCAACTAACCCTAAGCTATCAAGAACTACGAGCTCCTGTTGATGGAACAGTCTTTGATTTGCAACCCTCAACTCCTGGTTTTGTTGCCAATACCACTGAGCCAGTGCTAAAAATTGTTCCGGGTAGCTCTCTGATTGCTAAGGTGTATCTTACTAACCGAGACATCGGGTTTGTGGAAGCAGGTATGGAAACCGAAGTCAGAGTTGACTCTTTTCCCTTTAGTGAGTTTGGTGATGTAAAAGGGAAGGTACTATCTATTGGTTCTGATGCCCTACCACCGGATCCTGCGGAATTGCGTCAAGACTATACTTTCCCTGCCAAAATCGAATTGGATAAACAGTTCATTCAAGCTTATGGCAAAGAAGTGCCATTGCAATCGGGTATGTCTATCAGTGCCAATATCCGGGTGCGTAAGCGAACAGTGATGAGTATTTTCACCGAGATGTTTTTGGATAAGACTGAAAGCTTGACCAAAATGCGTAGCTATCAGCTATCAGCTATCAGCTTCAGCTATCAGCTATCAGCTATCAGCTATAAACTATAAACTATCAGCTATCAGCTATCAGCTATCAGCTATNCAGCTATCAGCTATCAGCTATCAGCTATTTCAGCTATCAGCTATCAGCTATCAGCTATCAGCTATCAGTATCAGCTATCAGTATCAGCTATCAGCTATCAGCTATCAGCTATCAGCTATCAGCTATCAGCTATCATATCAGCTATCAGCTATCAGCTATCAGCTATCAGCTATCAGTTTGTGGCACAGGCTTCTAACCTTTGCCCAAAGCTGTTTGGGTAGCGTGGCCAACGGCCAAGGGCAAATCCCCACACTTTTCTAGAACTATTAAATTCTCCCGTTCAAGGTTTATTTAAGTAAGCTGACGGCTCAGGATAATTACCCTTAATAAAATAAAAATCTCCCTATCTCCCTATCTCCCTATCTCCCTATCTCCCTATCTCCCCATCTCCCATCTCCCCCATCTCCCTATCCAAGCAATCTACTCTTTTTGAATGCAACTCGGTATAAGCCAATCGCGCTTTGGTGTTGGTTGCTGCCATTGGCGGCAACCACTCCTCAAGATTACGGTTCTACCGACTGCTGAATCTAAGCACAGATGGGTACATTGGTGGAAGTAAAGTACATAAAACTTTACACCAGGGTGATATGTCACCCACTGCTTAAATTCCGTAAGGTGAACCGGGGATGTTTGAACATTTTACAGATAAAGCGATCAAATCCATCATGCTGGCTCAGGAGGAAACCCGTCGCTTGGGACACAGCCTCGTAGGAACTGAGGAACTGCTGTTGGGTTTGATTGCACAAGGAACAGCTGTGGCAGCCAGAGTAATGAGTGATTTTGGTGTTACCCTCGAAGATGCTCGCTACTCGGTAGAAAATACTGTGGGTAGGGGTTCGAGAAGGTTTAGCTCAGAACTCCCTTTCACCCCCAAAGCCAAAGAAGTTTTCCAGCAATCTTTCCAGGAAGCTAAGCAACTAGGACACAACTACATCGATACTGAACATTTGTTGCTAGCTATCATTCAAGACAGGAACAGCGTTGCCACTCAAGTACTGGTAAACCTGGGTGTAGACCTCACAGAATTACGCACCCATGTCATTAGTACGATAGCAGAATTAACAGCAGCAACAACTGCTAGGGGAAAAGGTTCCTCGTTTATGGGGAATACTCAAAACCAGAAAGCTACCTTAGAAGAATTTGGAACTAATCTGACCAAGTTAGCTGCAGAGGGCAAACTAGATCCGGTGGTTGGTCGTCAGCAGGAAATCGAGCGGGTGGTTCAGATTTTAGGTCGTCGTAGCAAGAATAACCCGATCTTACTGGGGGAACCGGGAGTTGGCAAAACTGCGATCGCAGAAGGTCTAGCCCAACGGATTGTATCTCAAGATGTTCCAGACCTGTTGGCAGACAAACAAGTGATTAGCCTAGATATGGCTTTATTGGTTTCTGGTACTCGCTTCCGGGGAGACTTTGAAGAACGCCTCAAGCAGGTTGTCTCTGAAGTCCAGCAATCGGGGAATATTATCCTAGTAATTGACGAAATTCACACCTTAGTCGGTGCAGGTTCCTTAGAAGGGGGTATGGATGCGGCTAATCTCCTTAAGCCTGCTCTCGCTAGAGGTGAACTCCAGTGCTTGGGAGCTACTACTCTGGATGAATACCGGAAGTATATTGAGAAAGACGCAGCACTAGAACGTCGTTTCCAGCCAGTCATGGTCTCGGAACCCTCTGTAGAGGATACCATTGACATACTCCATGGTTTGCGCTCAACCTACGAGGAGTATCACAAAGTCCAGATTTCTGAGCAAGCGTTACTGGCTGCAGCTCAATTATCAGACCGCTATATCTCGGACCGCTATTTACCCGACAAAGCCATTGACCTGATTGACGAAGCTGGGAGTCGGGTTCACTTGATGCACTCAAAGCCTTCTTCAAGGGCTAGAGCAGAATCAGAGTGGGAGAGTGAGGGAATTGAAGGTAAGTTATCCCCATCTCCAACTATTCCGATTGTGGATCAAGAAGACATTGCTCAGATTGTAGCGTCTTGGACTGGTATACCGGTCAATAAACTGACGGAATCTGAATCAGCTCTGCTGCTGCACTTGGAAGAAACCTTGCACGAGCGGATCATTGGTCAACACGAAGCTGTTACTGCTGTGTCTCGGGCAATTCGTCGGGCAAGAGTTGGATTAAAAGATCCCAATCGACCGATTGCTAGCTTTATCTTCTCTGGTCCGACTGGAGTTGGTAAGACAGAACTGGCTAAATCGTTGGCTTCCTACCTGTTCGGGTCAGAAGACAAGATGATTCGCGTTGACATGTCGGAATATATGGAACGCCACACTGTTTCCAAGCTGATTGGTTCTCCCCCAGGGTTTGTGGGGTATGACGAAGGTGGTCAACTTACTGAAGCCGTCCGACGCCAGCCTTACTCGGTGGTACTATTTGACGAAATCGAGAAAGCTCACCCTGACGTTTTCAACGTACTGTTGCAACTGTTAGATGATGGTCGCTTAACCGATGCTAAAGGTCGTACTGTAGATTTCAAGAACACAATCTTAATCATGACCTCCAATATCGGTTCTAAAGTGATTGAAAAAGGAGGTAGTGCTTTTGGCTTTGAGTCGTCAAATAACCAAGATGAGTCTAGGTACAACCAGATCCGCACTCAGGTCAATGACAATCTGAAAGACTATTTCCGTCCTGAGTTCCTCAACCGCCTTGACGATATAATTGTCTTCCGTCAGCTCAAGAAGAATGAAGTTAAGGAAATTGCTGACATCCTGCTTCAGGAAATCTCTAGCTCTATACAAGAGAAAGGAATTATCCTGGAAGTCACAGAGGCTTTCAAAGACCACTTAGTCACAGCAGGCTACGAACCGAGCTATGGTGCTAGACCTCTACGACGGGCAATTATGAGCCTGTTAGAAGATAGCTTAGCCGAAGCCATGCTATCTGGTCAGATTCAAGAGGGTGATACCGCAATTGTTGATGTGGATGACCACGGTCAGGTCAAGGTATTATCTGGTAACGCCCAAAAGAAGCTGCTGCAACCAGTTGGTGTTTGCTAGTGCTAAGGAGTGATGCCAAAATTCCTTAAAGCCTGGATTTTAAAGCCTGGATCTGTAGAGGGGTAGCCTTTAACCCCTCTAAGATATATCTACATCTACATATTTTTTATAGACGTAGATATATACAGCGCCATAGTTCACCAGGAAAAAGGCTCCTCCTCATGAAGTTAGTTATTCCCGTTGCTCTACCACAACATTCCTATGATATTGCGATCGCACAACAGCTTCCTGATGGCAAAATGACCACAGGTGGCTTAGATGATATTGGGGTTTGGATGAGCCGTCTACAGTTGGGCAAAAAAGTTTTAGTGGTATCGAATCCAGCGATTTTCCGAAGATATGGGGAAAGAGCGATCGCAGCCTTGGAGTTAGTGGGCTATCAGGTATCCAGCCTTACCCTCCCTGCTGGTGAACGATACAAAACTGTCAAATCTATCCAAAAGATCTATGATCTTGCCCTAGAAAACCGCCTAGAACGTTCCTCGACTCTAGTGGCATTGGGCGGTGGGGTAATTGGGGATATGACAGGATTTGCCGCTGCCACTTGGCTAAGGGGAATTAATTTCGTTCAGGTACCCACATCGCTGTTGGCCATGGTTGATGCTTCAGTTGGTGGCAAGACTGGGGTCAATCACCCCAAGGGCAAAAACTTGATTGGTGCCTTCCATCAACCACGATTTGTCTTAATTGACCCTTCGGTATTAAAAACATTGCCAGCCCGAGAATTGCGAGCAGGGATGGCAGAAGTTATTAAGTATGGGATTATCTGGGATGAAGAGCTCTTTGTGAAACTAGAGGAATCGAAGCGACTTGACCAATTGCGTTACCTGAAGCAGGATTTATTAGAAACAATTCTGTCTCGGTCTTGTCAAGCTAAAGCGGATGTGGTCAGTCAGGATGAGAAAGAAGCTGGGATCAGAGCAATTTTGAACTATGGTCACACCATTGGTCATGCCGTAGAAAGCTTAACTGGCTACAAGTTAGTCAATCATGGGGAAGCCGTAGGGATTGGTATGGTAGCCGCAGGCCAGATTGCTGTGGCACTCCAGATGTGGCAGCCAGAAGATGCCGAACGCCAGGATGCTTTAATCAAAAAAGCTGGACTACCTACTCAGTTACCCAGTGGGCTAGATATTGACGCCATTATTGATACCCTGCAAACGGATAAGAAAGTCAAAGACGGTAAGGTAAGATTTGTATTGCCTACCAAGATTGGTGAAGTAACCTTGACAGATCAGGTGCCAACTGATGTGATTAGGGAAGTGCTTCGGCAAATACAGCAATAGGAAAGGGAGTAGGGAGTAGGGAGTAGGGAGTAGGGAGTAGGGAGTAGGGAATAGGGAGTAGGGAATAGGGAGTAGGGAGCGGTGCGACTCCCAACTCAAATGTCAAGGTTTGATAACTTGCTCTTAATATATATCGAAGATGCTATCAAACAATGGATAACCGGCTAAAGGGTATGACCCCTCATGTAACTCAATCCCTTACTGGGTAAGACTATCCCAAGGTTACCCTAGGGGGCTGAAAGGATTTGCCCACACCATTATCCATAGCAATTAGGGAAAGTTCATCGAGAAATCGCAAAATTTTGAAAATGAGCTAGGGTAGACATTGGCACCAATCTAGTTTTCAATTTAGGGTTAGGTTGCCATTGACACACGAAAATTCCCCAAAACTATGGGCACAGGGCTTATTGCCCCACGTTAAGGGTGAAATTAACTAAAAAATATGCGACCTTAGCAGTAGTGGCAATTCGTTGTAATTCGGTTCCAGTTGAGAGGCAATATTAATGAGTGATGGTATGGCATTCCTGACGGGGGCTGCCTTTGCCGGTATGGCAGCATTGTTTCTCCTCAAAGGAGGAGGCAATATGGTGGCGAATAACCTTCCCTCTTCCCAACCCTTCCAAATTTCCCCTAACAATCCCTATAATTCCCCTTACGCAGATCAACCGCCAAACCAGGCTCTAGCTTCGCCGAACTTAAATAATAATTTAAATAATATCCTCAATGTTGAACAGCAGCGGCGGGACACTGAGCAGCTCAAAACTATGGTTGAGCAACAACGAGCTGAAACTGAACAGCTCAAAGCCCAACTTCACAATCAGCAGTTACTGCTAGACAATCTAACTGCTCAGGTTGATGCCAGTGTGATCAGGGCTCCTGAGCAACTAATTCCTAATCGTAAACCTAATAATGAGACGGCAAATACCCTGATGTCAGGGATACTTTGGGGACTTGGCGGTATGGCAGTAACCATTGGTGGTGGTGCTGTTGTGATTGGGGGGTTAGCCTTGCTCTCACGACCACAGCGTCCTCCTCGTACAACTTATGTGGTGCAACACCCCTACTCTGGTGTTCCTCCTTCCCTACCAGCTAGACGGCGCTCTGAGTTTATGTCTCATCAATATGATGATAGACTTTATGACCGGATGGACTACGAATAGATTGTCCAAGTCTACTCATCGTAGTATAGGTCATCCTCATAGTCTAGGATTTTCCAGGATTGTCCCAAAAGCTGCCACACTAGAGGTGCGATCGCTCCCCCAAGAAGACCAATACCAACGCTAACAGCCAAAACAACACCGATTGGCAGATCAATCGACTCGAAGACTAAAAACTTCACGGATACTTCCGTGATATTTTGGATCGAGAAAATAGCGATCGCACTAATCCAAATAGCAACTATCACAGATGTTAGAAGTAAGCCAAGTCCTCTGATTAGGGAATAGTTCATGATGGTGACTAGTTTCTAGTGACTAGTTTTAGTCTATGTATTCTTTTTTCTAGCACATTCGCCCATAGCGCACTGGTGTAGGGTGGGCAAATAATTATAATTTCACTATTTGATCAGTTTTCATGTCCATTTGCCCACCAAACCTGACTCTGGTGTAGGGTGGGCAAATAATTATAGTTTCACTATTTGTACAGTTATCATCCACCTTTGCCCACCAAACCTGACTCTGGTGTAGGGTGGGCAAATAATTATAGTTTCACTATTTGTACAGTTATCATCCACCTTTGCCCACCAAACCTGACTCTGGTGTAGGGTGGGCAAATAATCATAGTTTCACTATTTGATTAGTTATCATCCACCTTTGCCCACCAAACCTGACTCTGGTGTAGGGTGGGCAAATAATCATAGTTTCAGCATTTGTACAGTTTTCATGTCCATTTGCCCACCAAACCTGACTATGTCACAATGGCCGGTAAGAATAGCCGGTTGTCAGAGCGATGCCCCAACTACTCGACCAAACCACCGACCAACGCATTGTCCATGATGGCACCTGGGAACAGTTTAAGTTCATCCAGAAGGGATTTGATGGTTCTCCTGGAGTACGGCTGTTTTACTTTGATGGGATAATCGAGATTCTGATGCCAGGACGCGAACATGAAATTTTTGCCAGTATCATCGGTTACTTAATCACAACCTTTCTGACGGAAAAGGGTATTTTCTTTCAGCCAACTCGCTCCATGACTCAGGAAAAAGAAGGCGTCGCCTCTGCCCAAGCTGACGAGTCTTACTGCATCGGTAGTGTTAAACCGATTCCCGATTTGTCCATTGAAGTGGTGTTTAGTAGTGGTGGCATCAGCAAGTTAGAACGGTATCAAGCTTTAGCTGTTCCAGAGGTTTGGTTTTGGGAAGATGGATTACTAAAGCTTTATCATCTTCAAGACGGCAGTTATGTCCCAATTGAGCGTAGCTTGCTACCTGGACTGAGTGAATTGGATCTTGATTGGTTCAGACGCTGTGTTTTGATGGCGGAAACCGATGCGGGAGAAGCGATTAGAGCGTTCCGTCGGCAGATTTAGCTATCAGCTTTCTGCTATCAGCGGTCAGCTATAAGCTGGGTAGGGTGGGCAAATCTAGATAGTTTCACCATTTGTACAGTTAAGCTGTTGTGCTTTTAAACTGTATATTATTGAAATTAACTAAAAAAGATAGAATCCACTCCCCTTTTGCCTTTTGCCTTTTGCCTTTTGCCATTGCTAAAACCCATTTTAAATGCGTTTTAGCTTATCATCGATCTTTGCCCACCCTACTGACGAACCTCTAGACTGGCCCCACCACATGGCTGTCGTAAAAGCTAATTATGTTTCCTGAAGGTTCAGAGACATCAAACACACTGTGTATTCGGCCTTCGCGAATTTCGCTCGGTGCATAGCCAGCCTCTTGCAGGGCGACCTGTTGAGCTTTTAAATCATCCACCATCAGATCAAAACTCGCTTGTCCTGGTTCTGCTTCAGGTTTATTTCTAAGCACCAGATGGGTTCCCCCTCTCAACTCAAGTACTGCTAACTCTTGAAATTCAGCAACCTTACGCATTCCCACAAACAAGAAGAAGTCGAGAGATTTTTTGAAGTCTGAAACATTTATGCTAACATGCCCAATCCAAATAGGAGGGCGTTCTTCTGACTGTAGATTATTTGGGGTCATGATTTTTACTCTTAAACGCTTGGATGTTGTTCAAATCCCTGTGAAGTTGTAAGTCCATTTCCGACTTTATAGTAATTTTAATTTGATTTAACTTTTTTGGCTCTACCGAATTATCTGTGTATAAAACCGCGCTTATTGCTGACTAGTAGTGGTGTCGGGTGGGCAAATAATGATAGTTTCACCATTTGTATAGTTATCATCGACGTTTGCCCACTCTACAAAAGCGATTGGCCGTAGGCCACGCTACGCGATCGCACTTTCAATTCTTATTAATCTATCAATCTTAAATTCTCCTCTTATTAATCTATCAATCAAAAATTATCCCGTTTGCCCATTGCGCACCGGCGCACGCTACGCTGGGTTTATTTTAAGCTGACGGCTGACAGCTGACAGCTGACTGCTTACATAACCTTCAACCAACTAACCTTCAACCAACTAACCTTCAACCAACTAACCTTCAACCAACTAACCTTCAACCAACTAACCCCAAAAAAATAGCCGCAGAAATACTTTCCACGGCTAGGAATTTTCGCTTATGCACTCAATTTTCTCACCTATCTGTTCGTGTAACGAACAGACCGGAGCCTTTGTCTAGGGGGGAAACCCCCCCAGAAAATTAAGGTGTTAACGCCAAATCCAATACCTCTTCATAATCGTAATATATTTCCCTGGAATTCCAGTGGGCATTAGAGGACCCCAGTCAGTAAGTTTAGCGTAGCCCAGGCCATTAAGGAGATACATGGTATGGGTTATTTGGTGGCGAGACCCTTGTAAAATGTACGGAACAACGAATCCGTTTGAATTATTGTTTGAATTTGGCTGAGAGTTTTGAGGCATAGTCGAATAATTGTTTTTAGGTTTATACACATAATCATAATGATTATGATAGTTTTTGTCAAGGGTTTTTATATTTTTTTTGTTGAGGAGGAATTGAAAAAAAAGTGATATATCAGCGGTCAGCTATCAGCTATCAGCTATCAGGGTTGTATTTGATTTGTGAACAAAGTAATTTTGTAGGGTGCGTTAGGCGTTTTGGGTGATAAAATTCTTTGAGATAACCAAGGGTTGAAGCCGTAACGCACCGTGGTATTATTAATTTTGGAGTAATTTTGTAGGGTGCGTTAGGCGTTTTGGGTGATAAAATTCTTTGAGATAACCAAGGGTTGAAGCCGTAACGCACCGTGGTATTGGTTGAGAATGGTTTGGTTTAAATTTGGAGATAATATGAATAGAAGTTTGGTATTTTGTAGGGTGGGTTAGGCGGGTTGGTTGAGAAGATTTTATGAGATAACCAAGGGTTAAATTCGTAACGCACCGTGGTATTGGTTAAAAATTGTTTAGTTTCAATCCAGATATATTATGAATAATATTTGGTAATTTTGTAGGGTGCGTTAGGCGGGTTGGTTGAGAAAATTATATGATATAACCATAATTAAAGCCGTAACGCACCGTGGTATTAGTTAAGAATGGTTTGGTTTCAATTTGGAGATAGTATGAAGATAATTTTAGGATTTTTTAGGGTGCTAAGGGCGGTTTGGTAATAAGACACCATGTTATGACAAGATGGTGAGCCGTAACGCACCGTAGTATTGATTGAGAAAAATAGATTATATAACCAAGGGTTGAAGCCGTAACGCACCATGGTATTGGTTAAGAATCGTTTGGTTTCAATAAGTATAATGATGGTGCGATACATTTCATGCTTCGCACCCTACGAGAGCTGGGAATACTATAAATGTGAGCATATAGCAGATCCTAATGCCCAATTATAGAAGACCTCATGTTTCCGGTGGTACATATTTTATCACTCAAGTCACTTATCAAAGAGTACCTTGGCTCTGTAGTGACATTGGCAAAAAGGCTCTCAGAGAAGCGATCGCTAAGGTAAGGGAAAAATATCCTTTTTCCATTGAGGCATTTGTTTTGTTACCAGACCATTTTCATTGTTTGTGGAGTTTACCCCCTGATGATCCGGATTTTTCGGTGAGATTGCGATTAATAAAAACTTATGTTACCAAACATTATGCACAATAATTAGGGATTAATCGAGCAGTTTCTTGGTCACGACACAAGCGAGGGGAAAGCAATCTTTGGCAACGTCGTTGTTGGGAACATTTAATCCGTAATGAACGGGAGTTTGCTCACCATTGTGATTATATTCATGATAATCCGGTTCGACATCGGTTATGTAAACATCCCCAAGATTGGAAGTATTCCAGTATTCATCGGTTTATCGCTCAGGGAATTTATCCAAGGGATTGGGGAAAGGATGGAAGGAAAGAAAAACCACAGGGAATTTGGGATGAATAGAATTTTTTTATTTTGTAGGGATTTCGTAGGGATTTCGTAGGGTGCGTTAGGAGGTTTGGTTTAAGAAAAATCGATTATATGGCCATAGTTGAAGCCGTAACGCACCATGATATATGTGAAAAGAGGTTTACGAAAAATCGATTATATGGCCATAGTTGAAGCCGTAACGCACCCTGATATATGTGAAAAATGATAAAGTAATTGCTATATATAATGAATATAATGTGGAAATTTTGTATGTAGGGATTTTGTAGGGTGCGTTAGGCGGGTTGGTAATAATACACGATGTTATGACAAGATTTTGAGCCGTAACGCACCGTAGTATTGTATCTAAAAATAGATGATATTACATAATTTTAAGCCGTAACGCACCGTGGTATTAGTTACCGTGGTATTAGTTAATAATGGTTTGGTTTCAATTTGCAGATAGATGGTGCGTTACATTTCATGCTTCGCACCCTACAAGAGCGATCGCACTGACAAAAGCGATCGCTCTTGGCCGGTTGGTTGGTCGTGTGGTCAAACACCGTTCATGAATGCTTGTTCCGATATATTTTGGCCTTTTTAACCTACCTCTTTCTGACTAATAAAACCGATTATTTCATTTTTCGTTATCTGACCTTGAGGATTTCGGGTCACCAGTAACTTGACCCATTTTGGGCCAGGTTGATTGGGGGGTATATCCTTTGGTTCCTGTTTTTGGCCTGTAACTGCTCCTTTTGAGTATCTCCATGTTTTAAAGTTCACCCGGAGGTAATATATATTTGGTTCTTTCAAGTCCTGGTATATCTTGTCACTAAGTTCTGCCTGATTGATCGCCGATCTGAACGCTTCTACCTGATTTTCCTGGACTACATCGTTTACATTTGTGTGTGGTGATCTTTCGAATCTTTTACTTGACAATTTATAACCTGTTGGATTGTCCACTGCGACGTGAGAAGTCCAGAAGTTTTCCCTGAACTCTACCGGCACCTTGGTGACTTTTATAAGTGAGCCTCGTAAGATTTTGCTTACTCTGATCATCCTCTGGATTGGGGTTCCTTCCATCGGATCTGCGGTTTCAACTACCTTCGGCTTTTTCACGGGCAACAGCAATTTCGATGGGTTCTTTCCCTTTTCCATTCCGGTTTTTGGGTCATTTGTTTCTCCGAGCCTGTTGCCATTAAATTCCTTTAAGTACGGGATCTGCTTCGTCTTTGGGGGATTATCAACCACCGAGCTCAAACCAAGGTGTTTGACATTCGTATCAATTTCGATGTTGGGTTTTTGGATTGGGAAGTCAACCTTTCTGGTCTGCTGGAGCACATGGGTCAACTCATGGGCTATCAACTCCTGTCCTACCCTAGTTCCTGGTTTATACTCTCCTTTTTGAAAATACACATCCTGGCCTGTCGTAAACGCCCGCGCACTCAACGACCGATTCAACTGATTTGCACGTCCATCTGTATGCACCCGCACGCCACTAAAATCCGCCCCCATCGCCTGGCCCATTGACTGTTGCAAACCCACATCTAAAGGCTTTCCACTTCCCCTCGCACGATTTAGCTCTGTTTCAAAATCTGTGGTTGCCTCACCTCCTCCTATAGCCTCCTTACGCTGCAGCAACGGCATATTTCCCCTCGAATGTACCAACGATTTCCCTTCATGCCCGGTGATTCCTTGCAACTCAAGCTTTATTTGCAGTTCTTCCCCCTCCTTTTCCTTCCCTTGCACAACCTCACCCTGAGCCCTAGAAACTGGTGCAGGACGATTTATTTCCTCTACAACCGCTGCTGCTACCCGATCCGCTTCCTGCTCATAACGGTCATGAGGTTTGCCGATTGTCAGCTTCGTTTGTACCACCCCATCCATCCGCCCATCGATTCTTGGTGGTGCTTTAAACCGGTGTACTGGGGGTTGATGGAATTCCAATTCCGGAGGCTTTGGTGCTTTTAACTGCAAGCCTACCTTATCGTCCGGTGGGGATTTTGACATGGAGCTAGTGCTCGTCCCCATCACATTGTGCTTCGAGTAACCCGAGATGTTTTCAACCCCTGCTTTGAGGCGATCAGGCAAGCCAGTTTTGTTTTGATTATCTATCCTCGATGCCCTCAAGCTTTCGCCTGTTATCACCGTATCCCCCGTCAACGGTTGTGCTCTCCGCTGCACCATAATCCTTTTAGGCTGCACTACCTGATGCCCACCGTGATTCGCCCCTTGCCTGCTTCTCTCTCCCGGCATACCAAAATTAAACTTGGCTTGCCGCCCCATCTCTCTCCTTCCCCTTTCCGGTTGGGTTACTCCTGATTCTAAGGTGCGCATCACCTTCGCACTGATACTTCCCCATTCCCCGACCGCCTCTTCCGCGTTCCACTCCCTTTCCTCTGCTTCCAAAATTTCTCTATAACCTTTCGTTCTGGAGTCTTTCTTTTTTTGAGCAATTGTCAACGAGGTAGAGTGAGAATATTTCGGTTTATAGGTATGAGTTGTGCGCATAGCTATTTCCTTTTACCTTGTACCCTATTAGAAAACAATATCAGTCGATCCCACCGTCTTCCAGGAGCGCGACATGGCACCCCAAACTCAAACCAACTGGTATCACACAAATTATAGTTCTCTGTTTCAATAAATCGAGATACTTCGTAACTCTTTATCTATCATAATAAAAGGTAAAATAAATCAACAAAGCGTTACTGAAATTGTTGACGAGACCTCTGCCCTGAAAACAATATAATATATTCCATCTCTACCCCTTTGAAAGGGAGATCTTGCTCATGTGCGCGGGAATGGAAATCGTACTTTTATTCGATTCTTTGTTTGCCAAAGGAGTAGGGTGGGCAAATACCATACTTTCTGACCCTATCCTCACCGATTCGAGTCCATTTGCCCACCCTACTCATCGGTTCATAGTAGTGGAGCAATTGATCACCATTTGGTCTGGCGGCGAGAAGTGGTAGGGTGGGCAATTACTGTGAATCTGACCATTAGTACTCGAATACTGTCGATTTGCCCACCCTACTATGGCTTGGTATGAATCGGGAGAATCGGGGTAGGGTGGGCTATCCCGTGGTGCAATTATCTCGCTCCGTACGAAGTGGTAGGGTGGGCAAATACTGTGAATCTGACCATTAGTACTCGAATACTGTCGATTTGCCCACCCTACTATGGCTTCATTGGTGGCAGTTTCCCCGCCACTCGAATCATGATCATGGCAAGATTCAAAGGCTGTAAACGCGATTGACCCGCTTGTCAGGCTACGGGAACCCATTTGTACATGCTAAGACTTAGCTGATAGCAAACCCGGTATCTTCTCGCCTAATTGGTGAGATAAATCCTAATACAATATCTGATTTAGGAATTGATAGCTCTACCAATTGCTCAGCAATACGCAAATCAGTGCCATCGTAGTGTACCCAAACTTTCCCATCGTTATTAACATCAATATGTAAATAACAACCGTAAGTTCGTTTAGAGCCACGCCATCCATTAAAATAAAGCAGGTAGTGTCCCCTCTCATCATCTAAAATAATCTGACTCTTAACCTGATCATCAGGACGCTCACCCAGCTTCCCGGTTTCGATGGTGATTTGACGAACAATTGACTTATACTTCGCTACTTTATCCATCGCTCAATAATTGCTTCATCTATCCGATACACCAACATTTTCACCTGATAGCGAGCCAGTATTTCCATAATAAAGTCTTCCTTGAAAAAATCGTCATAGGTATCATCAGGTGCGACCCGTGGCGAATTTAATTCGCCAACGGAAAGCGCACCTGGGGTACCGCTAAAAATAATGTTCGCTCAGGCATCTTTTTTTCAAGCGCAAACTTATAAAAACTAAACTGCCCCAAAGCTTGGTAAAAATCATGAAGCGTTGAGACACCAATAAAGCTTTTTATTTCTACAGCAATTTTTTCACCATCTTTTTCAGCAGCAATTAACCGTTCAGCTCCCAAATCCACTTGAATCTTACGTTTGCCAGCTTCTACAATGAGGGGGTCATCCGTAATCAACCATCTTTCCTTGACTAGCGCTGCTTTTACTAGTTGATGATACTTGTCTCTTGCCATAGTAAAATAGCAACATCTCCTGGAAAACCCTACCGGTTATAAAATAGCTATACCAAAATCCCGATCCCCGGCAGTATTTACTAGCACTTTAACGGTAAACAAACCGTAAATATACTGCCTTGGTTTAACTGCGATCGCACTTTCACACTCCCCCCCATCCCCTCGACCAAAGTCCTGACAATAGATAGACCCAAACCCGCGCCACCAGTAGAACGAGTTCTAGTTTCATCGACCCGATAGAAGCGGTCGAAAATACGGGCTTGTTGTTTTAAAGGTATACCAATACCACGATCACAGACCTCAATTCTGCCACGGCCATCCACCTGAGATAACTTAACGGTGACTGGTTTATCGACACTAGAGTATTTTACGGCATTATCAATCAAATTCAGTAAGACTTGTTTGAGGCGATTGATATCAGCTTTGACCCAAATCCCAGGTTTATTACTCTCAACCTTAATAACTCGCTTCGTATATTGTCTTGCCATCTCAGCCACCTCTTGAACCAAGTCATCTAGGACAAAGGTTTCTAGATTGAAGTGTATATGACCACTATCCGCTCGTGCCAAATCCAGTAAATCCTGCAACATTTGCACCGTTCGGTCAGCTTCTGAAGAAGCAATTTCTAGGGCTTCGCGCTGAGGTGGAGTCAAATTAGCACCGCGACGTAAGGTACTTTGGACATAGCCAGAGACTAAGGTTAAAGGAGTGCGCAATTCATGGGATACATTGCTAACAAATTGCCGTTGATTTTCTAAGGCATCATTCAGACGCACGAGCATTTCGTCAAAGGTTTGTGCCAATTCTCTAACTTCAGTCGGAGCATTATCGAGCTGTATTTGCACATCTCCCAAATCATCCGCAGAAATACTCTCAGTTAGCTGACTCATCATCTGTAGTGGTTGGAGCGATCGCTTAATATAGAATGCGATCGCAATACACATCCCTCCAATAGCCAGTGCTGTAGCAATCCCCAGACTCCGGATCAGCTGCAAAAACATCTTTTGATCACTAGTAATGTCTTGGGCAATGTAAAACTTCCCGAGATTGGATTGCTTTACTTCCAAAGTAGTGCCGCAAACCACCCAGTAGCTGCCATTTACTTCCAAGACTTCCGGCATGGGCGGTATCTGTGGCAAATACTTTGGAGACGTCAGGGTTTCAATCACCTCTTGCGCTTCAGATTGAGCAACAATACCATTGTTGGGATGCTTTACCCAGAGTAGGGTGTTACTATTGCTGAGTTTATCAATTGCTTTTTGCATTCCAGTTTCCATGGTAACCATATCGCTATAGATTTCCACATCCTGGGGGAAGCGCTCTGCAATATAACTAATACTCTGTTTGTGAGTGGAAACCAGAATATCCTGCATTTTCCAGCTGGTCCAAATTGCCAAACTCCCCATACCTAAGGCTGAAACAGCGGCAATTCCTAAGGTTAGTCTTACCCGTAGGGAACGTAAATCAAGATAATGGTAGGAGTTATTCAAGAATTTTTCCAGCAAACGGCTGGGGAACTTCATCAGTCTTTGTAGGATTATTTATATTAATATTACTAATTATCACTTTGACAGAACAATCTGAGAAATTACTGATAGACTAGTTAAAATCAGATAACTAATATCTGCTTTGGGAGGATGGGGATTGTCAAGCTAAACCAAAGGGAACAGGGAACAGGGAACAGGGAATAGGGAGTAGGGAGTAGCGATGCAGCGCGGTCTTGGGGGTTTCCCCCACTCGCTATTGCATCAAGACGGGAAAAGGGAAAAGGGAACAAAAATTATCGCAATTCTTTTAGGGTTATTGGTATAGGGAAATTGGGATTTGGTAACTATAATTACTATCTAGCGATAACTACTGGACTAGAAACACTACCAATAACTCTACCGATAACACTACTAAAGTAATTTCACACGATCTGATTGGGTAGACTACCCTAAGGTTAGTAACAGTAAGTATCCTCAGGGGGTGACAAGCTAATTGAAAATCTTACAGGGGTTAGGTTTTAGGGGTTAGGTGAAGCGGGAAAATTGTCAAGCGGGTGGATTGATTAAAACTATCATTGACGTTGTATGGTGAAAATTGCTTCAATTGCTGGGAAATACAAATGACACCGATGCGCTCATTTTACCCAATACCTAAAACCTAACACCTAACACCTATCTAGGTTTGAGCTTTGTTGTCACCCCGTGAGGTAAGTATCTTCTTGTAGCCGAGTAAAAAGCCACCCTGTTGAACTGGATTTATTTAACTCCCTATCGTAATTTATTTTATTTGATAAACATAGCCCAATTATGAGTATCATGAATCGGTAAAATAACGTATATTTATACTATCTACCAATAGCCATTTATTTGTGAACAATAACAAGTGGTGAGAGGCTTACCTATCACCCGCTCATGACCTGACGCCATCACCTGATCTAAGGTTGAGTATATAGGCGTAGGGTGTGTTAGGGACGGGCTCGCCAAGACGCAAGCCATAGCACGTGTTGGGACACTCCGTCCCGTAACGCACCACCGCGTCAAATAGTATGCATTGATATAAGCTGAAAACCAAGTAAAGTCAACTTTTGCCTTCCCCTCCTGGGAGGGGTTAGGGGCTCATAAGGGTAGGTTTTTTACTTTGAGCTCAGTTGGGTAGGGTGCGTTAGGGGGGCCTCATTTTCCGCCTCGTAGCCAGGCTTTGGATAGCCCGCCCCGTAACGCACCACCGTGTCAAACAGCAAAAATGAGATGCACCTCGGGTGCATCGCTATTCCGTCTTATCTCTTCCCTGTTCCCTGTTCCCTAAAATCTAGTGTCAAACAGCAAAAATGAGATGCACCCGTCTAATTTCTAGTTCTATCTATATCCCGTTCTAGTTATTACCGACAATTTAATTATGAAACGTTTTGGAAATTTACTGTTAATTTTGTCAGGAATCCTAATGGCGGGTGAAGCCTCAACTGCCTTAGCTGAGTCTCCCAAAATCGGGAAATCGGAACCGATCCAACACAGAAGTGAACCTAAAACAATCTCACATTTAGGGGCTACTGAGGTTTCTGACATGTCAGAGTATACTGAAGTTCCTAGGTTAGGGGATATATCTCAAACTGAAGCACCGACTACCGATGCCCCTACGGAAACTTCCGATACTGGTATACCTATACCTATAAATCCTATAGATATAGAAGTGCCATTACCGGATAATTCCACTGAAGACACTAAGCAGCAAGATACCGTAGATAGGGAGCTTCCAGAAACAGAAACTTCTACGACAACTGTACCTACAATAGACTCAGATACCAAAGATACAGCAACTCCAGATACAGAAACTCCAGATACAGAAACTGCGGATACAGAAACTGCGGATACAGAGGTAGAGAAAGAAGAAACCACAACGGCTGTTGACGCTAAGGAAAACGACCTGGAAGCAGAAGCTGAAGAACTCAGCCCAGAAGAACTGGCAAAACAGCAGAAACTGATTGAAGCCGATAGACTTTATCTAAGTGGAGATATAATTGGTGCTGAACAACTATATCGTGAAGCAAAGAATCCTTTTGATAATCCAGAACCAGTTCAAAAACTACCGAAGCCAATTTACGAAACCACTCAACTCTCTCCCGCTGGTGGAGTGTATTGGCGTAACTATGAGTCAGGGTTAGAAAAGAATTTAGAAAGTAAAATTCTGATTCCCCTCAAGTTTTTAGTAGAGCAGCAACCAGAATTTATTCCCGGTCATATACGCTACGCTCAAGCTCTAAAAGATTATGAGCGGCTTGATGAAGCCTTAGTAGTTTTAACGCAAGCTAAAAATCTATATCCCCATGAGCCGGAATTAATCAAGGTAACCATGGCAATGCTAGCAGACTCAGAAAATTGGTTTGAAGCATCTCTGGTAGCTCGTGAATTTGCCCTGTTTAATACTGAGCATCCTCAATCGGAAGAGTTTCTTCAGCTCGCTGATCAGCATCTAGACCGCCACATTTCCCATCTCCGGAATGAAATTACCGGTAATACAATAATGAATGTGATCACTGGGACATTAGGTTATGTCTTTACTGGTAATCTCTTTGGTCCCCTGTCGGCAATAGAGTCAACTGTATTAATGCTTCAGGGAGAATCAGGCATTGGGAAAAGAATTGCTAAGCAAGCACAAAAGCAATTACCGATGCTAGAAGACGAAGAAGTGCTGGAGTATGTGCGGGAAATGGGAAATGAACTTACCAAGGTAACAGGTCGCGATGAGTTTAACTACGAGTTTTATGTAGTTATGGATGACCAACTCAATGCTTTCGCTTTACCGGGAGGTAAAATATTTATCAACGCTGGCGCTATCCTAAAAACCAAGTCGGAAGCAGAATTAGCTGGTTTACTGGCTCACGAACTATCCCATGCTGTGTTATCCCACGGTTTCCAGTTAGTCACTCAAGGTAATTTGACTGCTAACATTGCCCAATTTATTCCCTATGGTGGCACTGCTGCTAATTTAATTGTACTTAACTATAGCCGGAATATGGAACGTCAGGCTGATGATTTAGGAACTAAAATTCTTGCGGCTAGTGGCTATGCAGCAGATGGATTGCGCAATTTGATGATTACCCTGCATGATCAAGGTGGACCAAAACCATTATTTCCTTGGCTTTCAACTCACCCAGAGACTAAAGAACGGATTAATAATTTGGAAGCTATAATCGACAATAATGGTTACAACCGTTATACCTATGAAGGTGTAGAAAAGCACCTAGAGATTCAGAAGCGAGTTGCTCAACTCCTGAAAGAATATGAGGAAAAACAGAAGGAAGAAGAGGAGGGAAAACAGGAGGGAAAACAAGAAGATGAGCAGCAGCAAACACAGGATAAAGAACAGGAGCTAAAACCAGAAAATGAGCAGGAGCAAACACAGCAGGAGTAATATTGTAAGTATTCAGCTAATGCGCTACGTGCACGCTACGGGAACAGCGGTCAGCTTTGTGGCACAGGCTTCCAGCCTGTGACTTCACTGAGATTAAACCAATGCTTACCTGTTTTATTGTAAGCATTCAGTGGTCAGCCGTGAACATTGGCCTTTGAGCCACGCTACGCGAATGGCTCACGCTACTTCAGGTGCCGTCAGAATAAAAGAAACCTAAGCAGCTTAAGTAGCGTGCTCATAGCTCATAAGCTGATAACTGATAGCCCATAAGCTGATAGCTGATAGCTGATAGCTGAATACTTACGATCACATTGCTTCAAGTTCCTTACCTTTGGTTTCCCGAACTGCGAAAACAACTAAGAAAAAGGAGATAGCAGCAGCAATGGTATAAAGACCATAAGCAGTACCTAAACCAAATCTAGTCAGGAGAATGGGGAAGGTGATGGTAATGAAAAAATTGGCCATCCATTGAGTTGAAGCACCAACAGACAGTGCAGACCCTCGAATCTGGTTGTTGAACATTTCCCCTAGCATCACCCAGACCACTGGTCCCCAGGAAAAGCCAAAGCAGAACACATAGAGGTTAGCGGCGAAGAGGGCGACAATCCCTTGAAAGTGAGTCAGAATCAATTCACCAGCGCTATCCAAGTGGGCGAAAGTGAAAATAAATGCCATTATCCCCAAGGTCAAGGTCATCCCAATAGACCCGATCAGCAGAAGGGGTTTGCGTCCAAACTTGTCGATGTATGCGATCGCTAAAAGGGTAGTAAGAAGATTAATAGCGCCAGTAATAACATTAATTAGCAGGGAATCCCCTTCTGAAAACCCTACCTCTTGCCATAACACATTACCATAGTAGAATACTACATTAATTCCCACAAACTGTTGAAATAGAGATAATCCCATGCCCACCCAGACAATGGGAAGCAGCATACCATTTTTACCAATCAGATCAGAGAGTTTAGGCTTGCGCTCCTTGAGAACTGTTTGCTGAATTTCCAAGACCTTGGCTTGGACATCACCACTCTCTATCTTGGCGAAAACAGCAGCAGCTTTTGTCAATCGGCCAATAGATACCAGAAAGCGGGGAGATTCAGGAATTAACCAAGCCCCGACCCCATAAACAATTGCTGGAATCACCTCCATCCAGAACATCCAGCGCCAAGCCGGTATAGAAAACCAAAGTGGTGCTTCTGCTGAACCGGTAACCATACCAATTATGTAGTTGCTGACAAAAGCAATAAAAATACCAATAACAATGGCCAATTGCTGCAGAGAACCTAACCTTCCCCGTAGGTGAGCTGGAGAAACCTCTGCGATGTAAGCTGGACTAATTACACTAGCGGCACCCACAGCAATGCCACCTACCAGTCGATAGACTACAAAATCCCAGATACCGATTGCTATACCAGAGCCAATGGCACTGATAGTAAATAAAGCAGCAGTCATCAGCATCACCTTTCTACGGCCATACCAATCCGCCATCTGTCCAGCGTAAAACGCCCCAACTGCAGAACCTAGCAGCATCGAAGATACTGAAAATCCCGTCCCGACGCTAGTGGAGTGAAAGGCTTTTTGCAGTGCTGTAATGGTGCCATTGATCACTGCACTGTCGAAACCGAATAAAAAACCACCAATCGCAGCCACTGCGGAAATCAGGACTACAAAAGATATATGGTATTGTTGTTGGTCATTTATCATTTATAGCAGTTCTCAATGGGGTGAGGTACTTAAGCCGGTAGGGAGTAGGGAGTAGGGAGTAGGGAGTAGGGAGTAGGGAGTAGGGAGTAGCGCTGCATCGCTTTTGAATTTTCCATCCTCATCGATACTTTGCATACCTGGAAGCTTTTGCTCTAATTCTTTAGGTGGATAAGTTGCCAGTTAAGCAACTGTCTATGGAAAGAACGACCTATCACCAATGGCATAGCAGGGTTCAATAGTAGACAGAGCGAGGATTAAAGCCGAATCTTGCTAAGACCTTAACTACCACGGGATTGTGTACAGGTTTAAATAGTGGCATGGGATACCTCACGAAGCTTTAAAAAAGGAAAGTACAGTTTAAAGGTAAGGTAAAGCTCAGGGAGCAGGCAGCAAATGGAATCAACTAAAAACACCACCATGGAAGAGATGAACTTATTCTCAGAGCCTGGCAGTGGCAAGGTAGAAAAGACAATTACCCCTCATAAGCCAGGACGAGTCAAGTATAAAGCAACTTACTGGCCAGCAGAAGTATGCTCCGATTTTCAAGTCACCCTTGAACCTGAAGACCCAGTTACAGTTGTTGGTCGGCGGGGCATTACCCTGATTGTGGTACCAGTGGGTTATATTTTTCCTGACTCCCAAGAGTCGAGCCAAAACCTAGCCAGAGGGATTGTCTCACGTTTGTTGAGTTGGACTCAACGTGTGACTTGAGTGTTTACAAGATTTTCACATCATTAAGCCAAACAATTAACTTCTAAAGCCCAATACTGTCCACTAAGCGGGTCAGTATTGGGCTTCTGGGTTTACTTGAAGTTTGACACTAAGGTAACTTTTGCCTTATAATACTTTTATCGGTATAGTTTTTAGAAACAGCTATGAACAAGTGCGTTTGTACTACTGAAGCGGCATCTCTTTTAGGTATTTCTCCTCGGCGATTGCGCCAACTCCTTGAGAAGGGTCGCGTCCGGGGTGCCTATAAAAGCGGAAAATTCTGGATTATTCCCCTGTTCAACAATCTGCCCCAAATCATTAAAGGTACTAGAGGACCAAAAGGAAAATGGCGTACCAGTCGTACTCCGGCTCTAGCCAAGATTAATGTCAACCGCAATCACATTGGCTCGAATATCCACAAAAGTCCTCAAGAGCGCAAGCCAGTGATTTCAGTAAAACGAAGTGGCAACAATGTATACGGCAACCAGGTAGAAATCCTCGGTCCGTGTCGGATTGTATATCAGCCAGACACTCCACTGGCTTGTGGCGCTCGTCTGTGGATCGAAACCTTCAGTGATATTCACTTCATTGGTGGTAGTTTTCCTGCTCGTGGTTGAAGCAAAAGTTGCTACTTATGCAGAGCAGAACAGAGATATCAAAGTTTGTCGAGAATGGCAACAACTGATCACAAAATTGTGATCACAGAACTATGGCAAGCTTCGGGATTTTATCCGTGGCCATTGACTTGATGCAAAAACTTTTCCAATCGATCCATCCCCTTCTCAATGGAAGCCATATCCGTAGCATAGGAAAGACGGATACAATCATCAGCACCAAAGGCAATACCAGGAATTGCAGCAACTTGCTCGGAACTGAGTAAGCGATCGCAAAATTCCAAAGAGGTTAAACCCGTTTGACTAATGTTAGGGAATAAGTAGAAAGCAGCGTCTGGCTTGAGACAAGTTAGTCCAGCCATGGCCGTGAGGCGCTCTAACATCACCTGTCGCCGTTGGGCAAAGGCTTGGCGCATCTGTTCTACACAGTCAAGGGAACCTTCCAAAGCTGCGATCGCACCATACTGAGCAAAGGTACAAACATTGGAGGTGCTATGACTTTGAATCGTGGTCATTGCTTTAATTAGCTCTACTGGACCGGCTATATAACCGATACGCCAGCCGGTCATGGCAAAAGCTTTAGCAAACCCATTACTAATGATAGTGCGCTGGAATATTTCTGAGCCTACTGCCCCAATACTAAGGTGTTGAGCCCCATCGTAGCGAATTTTCTCATAAATTTCGTCAGAAACCACCAGAATATCTTGCTCTACCACCACCTCCGCCAAGGCTTTTAGTTCTGCGGGAGTATAAACCATACCGGTGGGATTAGACGGAGAGTTGAGAATAAATAATTTAGTTTGGGGTGTAATGGATGAACGGAGCTGAGCCGGTGTAATTTTGTACCCTTGAGTGGCATCTGTAGGAACAATCACAGGTTTGCCACCAGCCAGCTTTACCATTTCTGGATAGGAAAGCCAGTAGGGAGCAGGAATAATCACCTCATCTCCCACTTCAATCAGAGCCAGCATCAAGTTGAATAGGGATTGCTTACCGCCGTTGGTGACAATAACGTTCTGTGTATCGTAATCCAGGTTATTATCATGGCGCAGTTTATTTGCGATCGCAGCTCTTAGCTTCGGTTCCCCAGCGGCTGGACCATACTTAGTCTTTCCTTCATCCAGGGCTTGCTTACTGGCTGCTTTAATATGAGCGGGAGTGTCAAAATCCGGTTCTCCGGCGCTAAAACTACAAACATCAATCCCATCTGCCTTCATGGCTTTGGCTTTAGCCGCAATGGCTAAAGTTAAGGAAGGGGTAACTTGACCAACTCTTGATGCCAGCTTCATTCTCACAAATAATAACTGAGGAATTGTTAATCCGATTGCTTTGACAATCTTATTATTGTCTCATAATAGCTAGCCATTAAGAATTTATTTTAGATTTATTTTAGATTTATTTTAGATTTGTTTTAACATTTATTTTATTTTTCAGCCTTGTCCCTTTGTTACCTAATCAGGGCTAATCAATGCTGTAGAGGTTTGCTGTCAAACTATTAACTTACGTTAACTAAAGACTAGAAACTATATATTTCTTAAATTGATGTGTTTTTTTGCTGCAATTTACTGCCAATTAATTCAGACTTAGATTGATTGTTTACTTGACTAAGTAGCAGGGCAAACGCATCTAAATGCTAGAAGCCTTACTCAGATAAGATAACAAAAACAATAAGCAAAATTACTTATCGTATTACTCTTAGATCCAGTAGGTATTTCAAAATAAGATGCCAATATCGCTGAACTAAGTAAGTAGCTATAAAAGTGTCAGCTATTAGCTGATAGCTGGTAGCTGATAGCTGATAGCTGACATTTGCCCCGACAAGTTTGTTTGGGCTTCTTTGTGTCTACTAATTGATTTTCCTGTCACTGTCGGAAGAGGATATTGTAAATGTTAGAGGTAGAGAAATACTACAGAATCCTGGAGCTGGAGCCTGGAGCGTCACAGGAGGAGATTCACCAGGGCTACCTCGATTTGACCTGGGTATGGCATCCTGACCGTTTTCCTGGTCATCCCCGGCTACAACAGAAAGCTCACTCCAAGCTACAACAAATCAATGAAGCTCATGCCCAATTGCGCTCTTTACAAAGAACTCTCGGTTGGAAAAATAGACACCCCAAGCCTAAACCCCAGAAGCAATCACCATTAAAGAACCAATATCGTAACTCAGGCTTATATAAACGGGAAGTTAATTCTGTAACTACCGAAGCTAGTGAAAGTAGCACTGGCAGTAAGAGTCAGGGAAGTCCAAAGTCTAGGCGTGTCTATCGCAGCCAGAAAATCGATGATTGGTTAGATTAACTTACTGGTGATTATTTGTGATTACTTGATTGGTGCTCTAATTGCTTAAGGTTTCTATATTCTGTCGGTAGGCAATTAAGGCGTGACGATTCCGGTATTCGGCAATAGCACGCAGAATTGCATCAGACACTTCCCGAGATACGATCGTCTTAATTTCAACATTGGTGTTGTAGCCCGGAATATCTCCTAGGCGTCTGCCGTGACCACCTTCTCCCCTTACATCACTAACAGTATAACCAGTAGCCCCTTGGCTTTTGATTAGCTTGACAAGGCTTTCTCGAATTACTGATTCACCAATGATGGTGACTAAGACAGCATTATTGATGGGAGCATCTTCTGTAGACATAGGAAATTCCATAATCCTGACATCTACTAGTCTAGAATCTTCTAGTCTAGTAGATGTCTATTTTTAGTTATCAATGGGATTGACCTACGGTCACCCTACGCGAACCCATTGACAACCAAGCTCAACTATACCGATTAGTGCGTAATTTCAAATCCCTGCAAACCTTCCGGTGTCTCATTCTTAACCACCACATTGTCAACCACAGCATTTAACGGCCCGCTATGACACCAACGAACCATAGCTTCTACTGCTGCGGTGTTACCTTCAAACACTGCTTCCACACGCTTATCAAGAAGATTTCTGACCCAGCCGTTCACCCCTAGATGCTTAGCTTGAAGCATTGTGGCGTAGCGATAACCAACTCCTTGAACTCTTCCGGAAATGAAAACATGGGTGCGGATTTGCTTGTGTGGTGTTGATGAGTTTTGCATTTAGCAGTTTGCTGTTGACTACATCAAGTTAATGTTGAAGGTTGTTCGCCGTAAGCATCCTTTGTCGGCGAGGTTGACTGTAACACACTTTGCTTACGGTCAATCTTCAACCAACCTTCAACATAGTTACCCCAAACCATGGAACTTTATCGTATTGTTTAGCTACAGGGCACCAGCCGCTGTTTTATCCAATACACCTCCAGATAGGTGTGTGGTGATATTCATCGCTTGCAATACTGGGGCTTTGTCTAAGCCTTGGGGATAATCAATTACGCTGACAGCCCCATTTCCCTGCTTGATATTCCAAATTAATGCTGGACTCAAGCCAAGAATGTCACAAAGTACTACTTTATTGATAGCATCATGAGCCACCACTAAGCCAGTCTGAAATCCTGAACCAGATGCCGTAGCCGATTGAACTATCCCATTCCAGGATGGCATTGCCCTTTCCAAAACATCCTGTAAGTTCTCTCCTTCTGGCATTTGTACCGTTTCTGGGGCAACTTTCCACTGATTGAGCAATTCACCATACTCTTGGGTAATCTCTGACTCTAATTTGCCCTCCCATAAGCCATGACTGATTTCCCGGAGTCCATCATCAAGTTGCAAATTGACATTGGGGTGAGACTGGAGAATAATTTCAGCAGTTTCCTTAGGACGCAGCATGGGGCTACTGACAGCCAAATCAATGGGGATATCTTTTAGAAACTCAGCCGCCTGCTGTCCTTGTTTACGACCATTGTCATTTAAAGGTACATCAATCTGTCCCTGAAAGCGAGACGCACGATTCCAATCGGTTTCACCATGGCGCACCAACAACAGACGCAACCCTTGGTCAATATCTCCCCTTCTTGGCAAGGTTTCTCCCAAGTGGGAGGTTTGATTAAGGGATTCCAATTGTACGGTTTCTCCCCAACCACCAGTGAAATTTAGTACATTGATGCCACAATTGGATTGCCTGATACTATGGTAACGACCAGGAGTTACCCCAATGGCACTGCTAATTAAGCAGCGATTGATACCATTATGGGCTACGATTAAAATCGTACCTCCTTGATGGAGGGAGATAACCTCTTGCCAAAACTGCTCTGCTTGTTTATATAGTTCAAGCACGGGAAAGTGTTCTTTAGACCCGACCGCTGTGGGAATCACCATGGAAAATTCATGGGGGCGTTCTTTCCAGCGCTGGTAGTCTTCTGGGAACTTTTCCTTAACTTCATTCTTGTGCAGATTTTGCCAAAGGGGTAAATCGATTTCCATCAGCTGATCTGATGGCTGTAACTGGGGAGCGTCTGGCAAATAGGATAGGATAATCTCTGCGGTTTGCTTTGCCCGTTGTAAAGGGGAGCAGTAGATAGCATCAAAGCTGAGGCTACTGAGGGCAGTACCAACTTTTTGGGCATCAGCACGACCTTTGTCGGTCAAGACTGACTGATCACTGCGTCCTTGAATGATCTGCTGAATGTTGTAAGTACTTTGACCGTGACGGACAATAACGACGCGGGTAGCCAATCTCTTATTCCTCCATGAGCAGGTATGTGGTTCAGCCGGGTCAGCTAGGGTGACAAATGTATACTGGGTCTACTGAGATGATTCCGAATCATCAAGGTAATTGTAACCTAGCTAGATCATCCCTAAACTGGCAGTGTACTGTTGGTGACCGAAGACCCTGAGGGCGCAAGCCCCTGGATTCTATCCATGGGGTTAGCCTTTTAAAGTTACCGTAAGAATAGTGGAGCCTTAATCAATAAGTTTTTTACCCTTTTCTGCATAGCCTGCCAACCATAAAGGCGACCCTATTCTAAGGTTTCGGATTTTGAGGGAATTTATTCCCTAACAGCGATACGAACTTTTGTCCTAGAATATCCACTATAATAGAAAGCAATGCATCAATACCAAGGAGGTGATTTTAAGTGTTGGTTATGGAGTTCAAGGCTGTCCTCAAAGAGCATCAAAAGTTGGCAATAAATGAAGCCATTAGAACGGCTCGTTTTATCCGTAACAAGGTACTTCGGTACTGGATGGACAATCGTGGAACTCGAAAGAAAGAACTCTATCGATACAACACTCAATTAAGGGAAGAGTTTGAATTTGTTAAAGACCTCAATAGTCATGCTTGCCAAGCCTAATCGCGAGAATGTAGAACGAGCAGTAGCGCGTTTCTTTGACAACTGCAAGAATAAAGTCCCTGGGAAGAAGGGTTATCCTCGCTTTAAGAAACATTCGCGTACTGTCGAATATAAGCAATCTGGATGGAAGTTATCACCAGAAAAAAAATCCATAAAGTTCACCGACAAGAAAGGTATTGGGAAAGTCAAGCTCAAAGGTACCTGGGATTTGTGGCGCTTCGACCAGAAGCTAATAAAACGAGTTCGGATTGTCCAGAGAGCTGATGGCTATTATGTCCAGTTCTGTGTGAAAGTAGAGAACCAAGAACAACTAGAAGCCACTGGGTTTACTATTGGATTGGACGTTGGCTTAAAGGAGTTTTACACAGACTCTGATGGATACTCAGAACCTAACCCACGATTTTACCGAAAAGGTGAAAAACGTTTAAAGTTTTATCAACGTCGAGTTTCCCGAAAAAAGAAAGGCTCTACTAACCTAAGACGCGCAATTAATAGATTAGGGAGACATCACCTTAAAATAAGTAGGCAGCGTGAAGAACATGCCAAGAGACTGGTTAGAAGTTACCGTAAGATAGTGGAGCCTTATTACAAAAGATTTAACCCTTTTATGCAAAGCCGAACACCCATAAAGGCTCCACTATCTAAGGTTTCGTCTCCGGCACGTTGCGTAATCCGGTCTAACGACTTGGTCGCTTACGAAAATTTGAGGGTTAAAAACTTAGTTAAAAATCACTGTCTCGCCAAGTCTATTAATGATGCAGGTTGGTACCAGTTTAGGGAATGGTTGGAGTATTTTGGTCAAAAGTTTGGTCGGATAACTGTCGCAGTTAATCCTGCCTACACAAGCCAAAACTGTTCCAATTGTAGCGAAGTCGTCAAAAAGTCATTATCAACTCGAACCCATACCTGTAAATGCGGGTGTCAGTTGGATCGCGACCATAATGCTGCTAGAAACATTCTCACGAGAGCTTTGGGTACGGTGGGGCACACCGGAACTTATCAAAACGCTTGGGGAGAGGATACCTCTACTCTTCTTGGCTCCGGCCTGGAAGAGCAAGTAACCTCGTTGAACCAAGAATCCCCTGGCTTATAGCCATGGGGAGTGTCAATAGTTATTGGTTAGTAGTCCATTGAGCAGCAAAAAATAACTAGTGACTAATGAGCAAAATGCTTGTGTGTTGGGGGGTTCGATGACTATAAAACGGTTCTTTTTGATTGTACTGACGATTTTTGCGATCGCTAGAATTGGCCTTTCTCTGGTAGAAAGCTGGGGTCAGCCCCAGATTCAAACTAATCTGGAACTTCGCCAAACCAATCTAGTACTTCATGGCTGGCAGTGGCAGAACACAAACCCTGATTCTGATACATCTGAGCAGCTTAATCAGGAGTCTAAGATAGATTGGACTGTGGTTCGTAATGCTTTGATTGGTGCTGAGCCGTTTCAATCTGCTCAAAAACAGTATGAAACAGCCCGTCAATTGGCTCAGACCAATCAGTCAAAGATCCTGACCAAACTCCAAAAATTTTCCATAGGGAAGGTAACCACACCGAACGATAGGGGGCAATCACAATCACCAGCTACTCCCCTGACCCAAAACGCCTATCCCTCCGAGCAACAGCAATTGCAAGAGTCATTGTCTGACATCGAACAGCTGATGGCTAAGCTGGATTTGCGTATTGGAATTCTCCAAGCTCAACAAGGAAAAACCGATGCTGCTATTGAAACTTGGGATAAACAGACATACTCTAATGGCTCATTAGAAACTGCTGGGGTATTAATGGGTCTATGGAGTGAGCCACCCCTGGTACTACCAGATGCTGAGGAAAAAATTGAACAAAATTTAGATAATTGGTTCCGCTATCGCGCGTTGAGTCAGCTGTATCAAGTGCAGCAGCGCCAAAGTGACCTATTGTCACTCCAAACCCAAGAACAAGAAACGGCTGAACAAGCAATTGTCAAATTATTCGTTATCGCTGTCATCCCAGGATTTAATACCCTATTGGGTTTAGTAATCTTAGTGTGCTTGGTTGGTCAGTTGTTATTTCAAGGTAAGCAATCCCTTCTAGCAACCAATCATAATGTCCCATGGAAAACAGCTTGGGATGGGGAAATTATTTGGCAAGTGCTGATTTTTGGTTTTTTCGCCATCGGTCAACTGCTGTTACCGGTTTTAATTGGTCTGTCACTGGGGATTGTTGGAATTAACCCAGCCAATTTTACGGTACAGATGAGTGCTTTCTATGTGTTGCTAACTTACCTAATCATGGCATTTGGGGGCTTGTTAGTGATGTACCTTTCCATTAAGCCCTTTTTGCCCCTGCCAGAGGATTGGTTTTGCTTCAAGTGGCGCAGCAACTGGATTGTCTGGGGAGTCGGTGGCTATTTGATAGCACTGCCCTTGGTGATTGTGGTATCTCTGATTAACCAACAGTTATGGCAAGGAAATGGCGGTAGTAACCCACTGTTGCCCCTAGCTTTGGAGGGACAGGACACCATAGCTTTGACGATATTTTTTCTGACAGCAGCTGTGGCAGCACCAGTGTTTGAAGAGATAATCTTTCGAGGGTTCTTGTTGCCCTCTTTGACTCGTTATCTACCAGTTTGGGGAGCGATCGCATTAAGTAGTCTGATTTTTGCGATCGCTCATTTGAGTCTCTCAGAAGTCCTACCCCTAGCCACATTGGGAATTGTCTTGGGATTCGTTTACACGCGATCGCGTAATCTCCTAGCTCCCATGCTGCTCCATAGTCTCTGGAATAGTGGTACGCTTCTGAGTTTGTTTGTTTTAGGCAGTAGTTAAGAATTAAGTTAAACGTTTGAAGTATCAAGTGTGAAGTATGACCCCTTTGGGGAATTCAAAATTCAAAATTCAAACTTCAAAATAAAGAAAATCAGTTCGCGCAGCGTGGCCTACGGCCTTAATTTGGCAATTTTTTCATTCTGGGTACAAGCCCCCACTGATTGTCATTTTGAATTAATAATTTTTAATTTTGAATTGGAGCGCGTTAAGCAGCGTGACCATAGGTCAAGCGACTTGACGTGTGAGATCCTTCACCCTTCAAAAAACACCATAAAGCTGTTTAATAAATACCATAATCTGATTCCCGTACTCCAAATCGGGATTCCAACGTCTGCCTAAGTCATAAACTGAAGGAGCAACACCTCTGGGTACATACTCAAAACGAGGGTCTACGATCGGGACCTCGTTAATCATATCAGTACTGGCATAGGCCTTCAGGTGCTGAATGTGAGCTTTAACTCCTGTTTTCGGGTCAGGAAACGTAGCACCAGCAGCACTAGCCTCAACGGTACCCAATCCACAGAAGTTATTCTGCTCAGGTTTGACCTTACCTCCAAAGCGTAAATAATCGGTTTCCAAACACATCTGACAGAAAGCAACATCGTGGTTCACTCCCTCATTTTCCGCTTCTTCTATGTAAAGTCTGGGTAAGTCAGGAAATTGTTTTAAACCGTCTTGATTGTTTTTCTCAAGAAAGCTTTTCAATTGGCTTTCAGTGGCATTTCCCATCGCCATAATTTGGTCACCATCTTCGAGTAAGGTGCGGGGAAGTGAATTTAAAATAACAGTTTTTGTCTGATTTTCCCAGGATGCAGCTATATTAAACTCCTGTAAGTCTACAGCTTTGACATAGACAACGTTTCCATAACTGATTTGCCGAATATCTTCTTGATCAGTTAGACTAATCCCGAGCATTTCCACTAAATCAACAGGAATAAAGGCATTGCTATTAATTAAAATCCCTTTTTCGTCATACTTCTGTTGTTTAATAAAGATATTGATAGTAGGAAATTCAGGAGTTTTTGGAGTCTGACCGCTCCATTTAATTAATCCTTGAGCAATCCCTTTGGCAAATTTTTCCCGCTGATTTTGCAGTAACTCTAAGTCTTGAGGATTGTCGATAAAACACAACTGCATGAGTACCGAAGAGACTGCTACCTGACGACAAAAGGATAAGCCGCGCCGATTGGGAGAGTGGATATCCGCTTGAATGCCACGACTGGGAAGTTCAGGAATTTCTTGGAGTAAGGCATTCAGTAAGAGCTGAGCATCCAGCTGCCTTTCATGGTTACCATAGATGTAAAAGGTTTGAGCCCCTCGCAGGGAACCGTTAAAGGCATTGCCATGGATTTCCAAGGCTACGTCACCAGGCACAGCATTGGCATTGATCCATCGAATTGTGTCTCGACGACTGAGAGAGTCAGGAACAACAATACAATCTACTCCCCGTAATTCCAGCTCTTTAACAATTTCGTTACGGGTAAGAATCATTTCCCGAGATTCTGTTGTGCCTAAAGCCACTACTCCCGGGTCTTTGAGGTCATGACCAGCGGAAATTATAATACGTGCCATGGGTGGGTTTCTTCTCCTTAGTTTACCGTTTTTTGGTCGGAAAATAATTCGGTAGATAGCTTTAAAAAGTCGTGCTAATAGCTTACGCATTTCGCATTTAAATTGTCAGTTACGGAGAAATAATAAATGAAACCATCAATGATGATTTAGGAATGATGAATACCTCTGGAACTTCTGAATGAATGAATGATAGATTGTTTCGCCATTGACCATTACCATTCGGTTAGGGTCAATGGTGTTCAATTAAAGTCCCATTTTGGCACGGGTTGCTGGGCCGACAATTCCATCTGCATCTAAACCATTTTGTTGTTGGAACTGCTTTACAACTGCCTGGCTACCTGGTCCAAAGACACCATCCACATCCAGACTATAGCCTGCTTTGGCCAAGGCTTGTTGAATAGCACGCACGTCTTCTCCTTTCATATAAGGTCGGCTTAGGCGCAGTACCCGAAATTGTATAGACTTCTCAGATTCTTTCTTGGAGGGTACCGAGATCGAAAACCCTTCTGAAAAACTATTGTTTAGTCGTCTCTCGGTTGATGGTCCGTAGGAACCATCTTCGGCAATCCGGTCATTGATATTATAGCGGTTCCAAACTCGCTGGAATGCCCGCACTGCTAGGGCGCGAATGTCTCGGGTACCTCTGCCTACGTAGTCGAAATGAACTGGGTCTCCCCAACCGAGCCATCGCCAGCCATACTTCTGGAGGTAAGGTCGCCAGCTCAGGTAATCTGAAATATCAATGGCTAGACCACTTTGGTGATTACTTCGAGACGGACGGGCAGCAATGGGAATACCGCAACGGCGATTTCTGTAGTGGTTATATAGTATTAATTGCTGCGCAATGGTCCGATAGGCTGAATTAATTACCATGGGAACGCCCCGGTCTTGAATAGCACGTTCGAGGGCTCTTTTGGCAGCGGGTTGGAGCATAGCCCAGACAGCAGGACCTAGTTGCACATCTAAATCATCAAAGCTGATTAGTACATTTGGGATAAGTCGGTTCATTTCATCAATAATCTGCTTGTCTAGCCCCCGAACCACTTCTGTAGAGCAGGAGGTAACATTTCTGACCTTGATGGATATTTTCTTGGGGAACAACTGCTTGTCGTCATCCCAAACTTCCACATGGGGTTCGTAGACATACCAGGTATTCTTGCCATTAAATTGATCTTTGGTCAAAGCAATCCGTAGGTAAGACTTTTCTTCTTTGAGGTCTACCCAGCTGTGCAGCTCTAGTTCCCTGCCTTTTTTGACCCAAACTTTATCCTCTTCATTTTCGATCTTCTGGCTGGGTACGGGTTGCTGTTTTAGGAAGGTATCATGTACGATTTTCAAAGATAAGACCATCAGTTTCCCTCATAGATGAAATGGTGGCAGTAGTCGTGATTGGTGAGTCGTGATTGGTGAGTCGTGATTGGTATTTGTTAGTTCAAGTACACTCCTGCCTAGGAGGAGTGATTAGGACGTTTCAAGCTAGCTGTTGTTAGCCCTACCAAGCTCAAGACTCTTCCACTATATATTCATATTCAATACTAGAGCCTGGGATTACGGCCAAATCTTTGACAAAATTGGGCAGAATCCTCCGCTTATAACAGTTAGAGTCAAGAGGATATCAAGGTAGATACTTGATTCGACAGTGAGCAGCTACCGACTGGATTGCTACGCCCAATCCCTGTTAATGCAATCAGCATCTCACCCTTAAGTGATATTATGTCTGCTTTAACAATCCCTCGGAAAGGTGTAGTAAAATCGGAGGACAAAAATTTTTTTTGCTTGTGCCAGTTATTCAAATGGCATATTATTTAGTAATAAATTACCGATTTGTGATAAATAGCAACTATTATAATAGTTAGGGCGCACAGACGTGCGCCCTACAAATAGCGTTAATCTTCTGATGCAAACCCTGTCAACAACAGACAGGGCTTCACTTGCCATCAATTAAGATTGTGCGATGATCTCAAACATAGCGATCTGCGAGAATTTCCAAAGCACGGTCTGAGCATCCCATTAACCACAGGTTTGACATCCCAGTTTTCTCCCCTAGCAAAATTCGCCGTCTACAGCGGAAGGTTTCTTCCTCCAAGTAGGCTCCTAGCAAGCTTCGTTTCAGGGAAGGACTCCAGATACCGGTACGTCCATGGAGCACTCGCCAGTTGTTAACTACTAACACCTGTCCGGGAGTCAGTAGAAATTCGGCATTATAGTCAGGATCTTGTAAGAGTTGGGAAAATCTTCGGTAGGCTGTCAATAAGTCTTGAATTTTATCGTAGGAAACCTCTAGGGGTATCCTGGTGTTGTGGTTATACCGAATCTGATACACTTCGCCATTTTCATCCAAGTTAATTAGATGATTACGCCGGTAAGCTTCCCATTCGTATTTCCGACCGCTGGAATCATTTTCCGATAGTTTCTCCTCCACAGACAGTCGTCGGCGACCTGCTGGTATATATTCTGTGGTAAGTAGCTCAAAGAAGTAGGGGTTTTCGGTTTTGATTACCTCTGCTAATTTGAAACCATCAATGACAGTGGAATAGGCTTGTCTGTCGTTATCCGGGTTGTCGTAGAGGGTACATTGCAGAAATTGGATTCCAGTGGGAATATCGTAGGCAGTAACGTCTGTATGATTTCTTAAACGCCCCAATTGATAAGAATGTTGGATAGCCTGAGCAACTGCGTTCTTTCTATCCATAGTAAATACATTGGTGGGATGATAACGTTGCCGTAAAGGCCCCACCCGTTCAATTAATGCCCGAAAGCTTTGTTCGTCATTTGGAGCATTATCAATTACTGCTACCCCTAGTTCGACGAGCTGATTCAGGTAAGACAATAAAACGTCGTCATCATTCATCACCTCATGATAATCAAAATAAGAGATAGATACTGATGCATCCCAAAGTTGAGGTTTTGATTTTTGTTTAAGGGCTGGGTCATCGTAACAATGAACTCGTAGCCAGGAAGGATCGAATACACTGTGATGCCCTGTTTCCTGACCACCCCAGACAATATCCAAATTGCCTTCACGATCAATTGTGACCTCTTTAGGAGTTGGGTTTAAAGGAATTTTGAGGAGGTCATGTCCACTATTATTGAGGCTTAAGGTATCTCGCTGAAAGCATTTAGGACAGCGACAGCTATCTAGGAGCCAGAGATTATGGTAAAAGCTTTGATGGCCATCTTTCCAAGTGATCTCTACACCATTGTCATGGGTTGCTATGGATTCGATGCGAAAAGCAGGTTTGAGTTGTCGAAGTAGCGTGGTCATTTTAATTTCAAGCTCCTATGTATCAAGCTCCTAATGTATTTGGTTTCTTTAGATTGTGGTGCGGTCTGCGAGCATTTCTAAAGCACGGTCTGAGCATCCCATTAACCAGATATCTGACATACCGCTTTTTTTGCCAAGTAACAGTCGCCGTCTGCTACGGAATGTTTCTGGTTTCATGTAGGATCCCAGTAAAACTCGTCGCAGCTGAGCATTGTGAATGGCGGTACGCCCGTGGAGTAATCGCCAGTTGTCGTTAACTAATACTTGTCCCGGAGCAATCAGAAATTCGGCGTTATATTCAGGAGCTTCAGCTAGTGCCGTAAATGCTTGGTAGGCTGCATATAAGTCTTGAATCTTATCAGGAGAAACCTCTAGTGGCACTCGGTCTTTTTCATGGTGACGAATCTGGTAGACTTCACCGGTTTCATCTAAATTAATTACATGCTGGCGATGATAAGTTTCCCATTGATACTTCTTGGTGCCAATTTCATGCTTAGATACCTTTTCTTCTACACCCAGGCGACGGCGAGCTGTTGGCACATACTCTGTGGTCAGCAACTCGAAGAATTTTGGCTGTTGGGTTCTGAGAACTTCGGCAATTTTGAACCCATCCACTAGGGTAGAATACGCCTGTTTGTCATTGTCTGGGTTATCGTATTGGATACATCCGAGAAATTGCAGTCTGGGAGGAACGTTGTAAGATACATGGTCTGTGTGATTATGTAAACGTTCCATATACTGATAGGCGTGGTGAATATTCCCTGCCAGTTTGTTTGCTGTATCCAACGTAAAGATATGGGTGGGATGATATCGTTGTTGGATCGGTCCAATTCGCTCTATCAGTGCCTGAAAACTCTCTCGATTCTTGGGGACGTTGTCAATGATGACTACTCCCAATTCCAGCATCTTGTCCAACCACAGCAACAGTGCCCAATCGTCTTTCATCACTTCGTGGTAATCAAAATGAGGGATGGACACTGATGAATCCCACAGTTGGGGTTTTCGTCGCTGTTTGAGGGCGGGGTCTGTTTGACAGTGAACTCGCAGCCAAGATGGATCGAATACACTGTGATGTCCAGGTTCTTGACCGCCCCAGACTATATCCAAATTGCCTTCACGATCGATCTTGACCGCTTCAGTGATGGGATTGAGTGGCATTTTCAGGGGGTCATGTCCTTCCCCTTCTGAGCTGTTAAGGCTCAATGTATCCCGCTGGAAGCATTCGGGACAGTGGCAAGCATCCCGCAGCCAGAGGTTATGGTAAAAGCTGTGATGACCATCTTTCCAAGTGACTTGTACACCGTTGTTGGTCACTGCAACTGATTCGATCCGAAAAGCGGCTTTGAGTGGCCGAAGTAGGGTTGTCATCTTTCACCTTTATCCTTTGTCTTACTTGGTTTCCATTTATTTGAGAACTAGGCTTCAGCCCCCACCATTACCTTTGACTGAGAGGTCAATTGTTTGCCGTTAGTGGTTTGATAGCCGTTGTATTCCAGTGTCTCTCCATTAGCGGTGAGTGTAGGGGTGAGAGTCTGGTAAAACACTTCCTGACAGCAGTTGTTTTCATCAGCAATCAGTACCCGCGCTTGGTGTCCGCTACTCAAAATTTCAGCGCGATCGCATTGCTCGTTTGCCCAAATAATCAAGGTATCTCCCTCTTTGCACAGTAGCGCTCCCCCTCCATTGGGACAAATTTTTCCTGAACCTGCTTCTCCTGGCAAAACATAGGTTGACCAGCGATTGCCATTGTCAATGTTGACAATTTCTACTTCTTCGAGGGGTAGGATCCCTACCTGTGCCAGCAAGTCGGAGTCAATCGTGACACTGCCCACATAGTGGCGGTTTGCCTCAGTCACACGCACTCGATGTAGCTTGGCGTGCATTAGTTTGATGGTCGCCATGATTTATCCTCCATTGAGTTGAATGAATTAAAATTCAATTGACTTGAACGAGCCTATTTTTGAACTTAGCCATTGGAATCTTACAATCTCTGTTTGAGATTGCTATACCGTTACTCCCTTAATCACCAAAAACCTAAAACCTAAGTAATTTCGGTTTTCAATTGAGGTGCGCTTGACCCGTAATTAAATTCGCCACGGGTCGCACCTCAATTTCGGTTAATCAGTGACTTATAAGTCTCGAAATAGGATTCTTTTTTCGTTCACAATTATGACTAAATAGGCGCTTTTTAGCAGCTATCTAGTCATCGAATCGAAGTTAACACATTTGTCTTGATGCAGTCGCTCATGGGGGAAACCCCCAAGACCGCTTAGGCGCGCTTTCCGTAGGCGAATTAAATTCGCCACGGGTCGCACCTCTGCATCGCTTTTTGATACATCACTTTCCGGAAAATACATCAATTTACCTTTCTCCCTCCCGCCCTATCCATTGCTAAAATAGCCAGTTTAACAGTTACTTAATTGGCACTCTAGCTTCAATCGCCGTGGCATGGTAAAATACTTGCACTTAAAATTATAGAAAATCATCTGTTTCTATCCATTCCGTGCTGTGTTGGCTATCTATATTGTCAGTCTTCTTCAGGTTTACGAAGGGGAATCTTTAGACAAGTATCTTGCTCCTTCAACAATAGACAATCCACTGTAGCATAGATACTGCCTTGTTTATTTTTATAGACTACTTCTCCAGACAGTGGTAAGGGAGCTGTGTGCCATACTCCAGGATGAATTGATATGCCGTAACTACCATCGGAGTAAAGGGCTACAAAATCTTCTGGTTTGACATTGTCCCCAGGAGGCGCTAATAGAAAGATACTAGGTTCACCATTTTTAGGAATAAAAGCCTCTCCTGCATCTAGATGGGCGCTAAGCCAATTCACTAGCACATAGTTACAGTTAGTTTCAGGATCAACTACAGCCTTTCCTGCTGCACCACCGCGAGCATTTTTATGGTCAGCGGAAAGCACCGTAGAACCACGCCAATATACTTTGAATTCGTCTTCAATAAATGTACCATAACCCCCCCTAGCAATAAGAGGTCGTTTTCCTGGGTTTGGCCATTTACACAACTCTATTTCAACATCTTCAAAATCCGTGAATACAGTTCCTAATCCTTCAGCATTTTTTGAGTTTAGCTTTTTTAATGGAACGTCATAGTATTTGCATGGTGTAGCCATGATTTTCCCTTAAACTATCAGCAATTAGTGCTTTTTCAGCACTAGAGCAACCATTGGTTCTGTTTCAAAGATGTTAAACTCTACTCGATCGAGTATACTCCATGACAGCTCTTCGAGAATCTCTTGTAATGAATCGTTGCTTTCGTAGTAGTCAACTCGCAGGGTGAGGACAAAATATCCTCCAGACTTCAATAGTTCGAATAGGTTTCGCAACCCTTTAGGATGGGCGTGACCAAAGGTGAATACCCCCAACACCACAATCCCGTCGAATGCCTCAGGAGTAGAGAAGGTTAGAGGTTCTGCCACGTTCCCTTGGTGCAAGGCCGTGTAAACTTGCTTCTTCCTAGCTACCTCCAGCATTTCCTCGGAGAAGTCAACTGCTGTAATGTTGGTGTATCCTAGGTCTGCCAGAGCCTCACCTACCATTCCTGTACCTGCTCCAACATCAAGAATGCTTGCTGCTTTATTTGGCAGTACGTTTGCCAGAGCCCTAGCGGATAGAACGGGAGAGCAGCGATAGGTCTCGTCTAAGTCAGCATCGTAAATGGTCGCCCAAGCATTGTACTTATCTTGTAACGTTTTTTCATCATTAGTTCCGTAGATCCACGACACGCGATCGCTTACCTTTTGACAGCGATAGAAACTCCATCCCAGTTCCCGAGCTGTAATCGCCTCGCACATCTTATCATAGGAAGCGCTAAGTTTCGGATACTTGCTCAGAGCTAGCTCTGACAACAGTTGGTAGCTCTTATTGAGGTGTTCGCTCAAGTCTTTAGCATCCAACACCATCAAGCCAATTTCACTGAGTGTTTTTGCGTAGGACTCATAGCTAAATGTTGGTTCAAACAGTAGTCGTTGATAAACGTGCTTTTGGCCTTCTGCGCTGATCTCGGACACTGGCGTAATCAGATCATCGAATAGGAAGATGCCTTGTTCCTGAAGAACACGGTAAATCTCCTTCAGAGCTAGCTCTCGCTGGTGGACATGGTAAATGGTGGCTTGGCTCCAGACATGGGTAAAGGTATTGTCTGAGAAAGGTAGGCTAGTTACTGATGCTTTCTGAAAAGAGAGGCGTAGGGAGGGATACTCCTGAGCTAAAGCGTTGGCATTGCCAACCCGGACTGCACTGATGTCAATGCCGACAACTTCACATCCTGTCTGCTGGGCTAGCCAGATAGCGGTGTTGCCGTTGCCGCAACCGATATCCAGTACCCGAGATTCAGTAGTCAGCCCACTGCAGGCGAGCATAGATTCATTCCAACGGTGGCAAGCTTGGAGAAAGTCTTGAGCACGAGCGTCCGCTAAGTTGTCAAAATAACCCCAGTGTAAACTGCCTTCAGAATCCCAGAAGCTACGATACATGCTGTCTTCGTGGTCGTAAAACGCTTCTGTGTCCGCTTCTGTATATTTTTGTGTCATGTTGTTCGTCTAAGTTGAGACTTACAAGTGAGACTTACTACATTTTCAGCGAAGTTCCCTTCATGAGAGTAAAATCATAAGTGCTCGTTTCTTGAAATACTTCATATTTACTTCATATTTACTTGATAGTTTCCTTCATAATTCCCTGGCCTTTTGGCCTTTAGGCCGTTCGCGTAGCGTGGCCTAAAGGCCAAAAGGCCAAGGTCAATCGCAATTTCAAGACTAAGCTGCTGGCACAGTTAATCTATTTAGGGCTTTTTTTATCAACTATTAACACCTCCAAAACTTGTCGAAACCCTTAAGTTAGTGCTATCTGAATTATCTAAGCTGGGGAAGCTTTTTTTTTCCAAGTCTCCTGCTGTCGTCATTTACATAAACACCCAAATAATGATAACCATTAATCAAAAACTGTAGCCTAGTTGAGCAGCTCTTAGCCTAAGCTGGAAATTAGAGGCATGTCTTGCTCTTATTCCTCTAGGCATTGCCAATATTCCTGAAGCTGTTCACCAAATCTATGCCAAAATCTATCCCAACTTCCGCCAAGACTACCTTAACTCAACCAGCTTTGCCTGTAGAAACGATGACATTAGATGTAACTGGCATGAAATGTGCTGGTTGTGTTGGTGTAGTGGAACGGCAACTGAGCAGTAACCCTGGGGTATCGAAAGCCTGTGTGAATCTGGTAACTGGGGTAGCTGTGGTAGAGTATCAAGCTGGTGAGGTGCAACCAACTGTCCTAGCTGAGCTGCTTACATCAAAAGGGTTTCCTAGTCAACCCCGTTTACCTGAAACTGAACAGGGAACTAAGAGCCAGGATAGGTTAACACCAGCCCAGAGACATCAGCAAGAAGCTAGAGCATACCGCCAACAACTAGCAATTGCTGCTGTCCTGATTTTCTTCTCTACAGTGGGACATATCGGTCATTGGTTCCATGGACCAATGCTGCCAGTATTGAGTACTTTGTGGTTCCATTGGGGACTGGTAACTATAGCGCTACTATTACCTGGACGCTCAATTATAGTTGAGGGTGGGCGTGGTTTGTGGCACGGTGCTCCCAATATGAATACCTTGATCGGACTGGGGGCGGTGACGGCTTACACCACTAGCTGTGTGGCATTACTATTCCCTAACCTGGGATGGGAATGTTTCTTTGATGAGCCAGTGATGTTGCTGGGTTTTATTCTTTTAGGTCGGACCTTAGAGCAAGGAGCAAGATATCAAGCTACTGCTGACTTTGAGTCTTTGCTATCCCTACAGCCTCAGGTAGCCCGGTTGATTGGAACATTAGACAGTAAAGAAGGTGATCAAGCGGGTATCGAAATTCCTGTGGAGCAAGTCCGGGTGGGAGAATGGTTAAGGATATTACCTGGGGAAAAAGTTCCTGTCGATGGGGAAGTGATTACGGGAGTCTCATCGATTGATCAGTCAATGCTGACTGGGGAATCTATACCAGTATTGAAGCAACCAGGGGACATGGTTACTGGTGGTACGTTGAATAAATCGGGAGTGCTGGTGGTAAAGGCAACCCGTACTGGTAGAGAAACTACTTTGGCACAAATCGTAGCACTAGTGGAGGAAGCGCAAACTCGGAAAGCGCCAGTACAGCAGTTAGCGGATTTGGTAGCAGGGTATTTTACCTATGGGGTGATGGCGATCGCATTTTTAACCTTCCTATTTTGGTACGTGGCTGGAACTAGAATCTGGCCGGAGGTCTGGTCAACCATGGCGGCTTCTGAGTTACTGTTGAGTTTGAAATTAGCGATCGCAGTTTTGGTGATTGCTTGTCCCTGTGCCTTGGGTCTAGCCACACCTACCGCCATTCTAGTGGGTACCAGCCTGGGGGCAAAGCGGGGCTTATTAATCAAAGGTGGTGACATTTTAGAACAGGTGCATCGGCTCGATACTGTGGTTTTTGACAAAACCGGTACCCTAACTCAGGGTGAACCCACAGTTACCGATTGCCTGCTGATTCAACCTGACACAGAGAATCACCAACAGAGCGCTATTGGTACGAAAACCATTGCTCTATCTTCTGCTAGTGAATTGCTGCAACTGGCAGCAGCAGCAGAAAGTGGCACATCCCATCCCTTAGGTAGTGCAATTGTTACTGAAGCTCAACAGCAACAGTTACCGATGTTAGGGGCTCAAGATTTTTACACAGAACCAGGATTGGGACTATCAGCTTTAGTAGAAAACCAACGGGTAGTGCTTGGCAGTGCAGACTGGTTGAGTAAGCAGGATGTTACGATTAGTGATACTGCTCAAGCTGAAGTCAAGGCTTTGGCAGATGGGGGTAAAACAGTAGTTTATGTAGCCGTTGATGGGCTACTAGCTGGATTAATTGGTGTGAATGATCTTCCGAGAGTCGAGGCTAAAGAAACAGTAGAACACCTCAAAGACCTGGGATTGCGGGTGATGATGCTAACTGGTGACAGACCGGAAGTAGCGGCTGCTGTGGCCAAAACCTTGTCACTAGAGCCAGAGGATGTTATTGCTGGGGTGCTTCCTGATGGCAAAGCTAATGCGATCGCAAACCTTCAAGACCAGGGACACTGTGTCGCTATGGTGGGAGATGGCATCAATGACAGTCCAGCTCTAGCACAAGCTGATGTTGGGATTGCCTTGCATGGGGGAACCGATGTGGCAGCGGAAACAGCAGGAATTATTCTGATCAGAAATAACTTGCTCGATGTGGTCAAGTCCATAGACCTATCACGAGCCACCTTCAACAAAATCCGCCAGAATCTGTTTTGGGCATTCGGTTACAATGTATTGGGTATTCCCATTGCCGCTGGTGGGCTACTACCAGGATTTGGGATGGTACTTTCTCCTGCTGCTGCTGGTGCCTTAATGGCTTTCAGCTCAGTTAGTGTTGTCACAAACTCACTTTTGCTAACCCGTTTACGGAATTAGTGCAAGTCCGCTTGAATACCTATAGTAAACCATCCACAGCAGCAAGGTTTCACTTGGCTATACTTTTTTTGGTAGTTGGAAAGAACCACCTTAGGGTAAGCTTGGCCTCTGGTAGTTTACTTTTATTGATTCAAGGGATAATCAGGTAATGTTCAGCACTCAGGAGAGTTTTCTAAGTAAATCAGTCCTTAAGTCAGTCGCAAGCTGGTTGAGACCTGTGCCAATGTAAGTAAATAAGAGTATTGTTCTCAACCAATTACCCTTTTGATCACGAGCGATTCATGGCTACACAATCTGACCACAACCATTTACTTATTATTGAGGATGACAAAGGAAGCAAGCAGATTCCTTTGGAAGAAGAGGTATATTCTATCGGTAGAGATCCAGAGTCTGATATCCGCCTGTTTTCAAAGTTTGTGTCTCGCCGACATGCGACCTTAGTGAGGCGTAAACGGTCTGATGGCAGTCCCTACTACCGAATTTTCGATGGTAATCTCAAAGGTAAGACTAGTGCCAATGGCATTTTAATCAATGGTCGTAAGCTTCAAGCCCATGATCTCGAAGATGAAGATGAGGTAATTTTTGCCCCTAAGGTAAGTGCTAAATATTATCTACTCAAGCGAGAGAATACCCCAACTGATCCAGTAGATCAAATGGATGAGTATGATATTACCCTAATTAATCCAGGCATGATAGATGATCCTGAAGAATGGGATAATTAGAGATGAACTGACCGCCAAGTTAGCCTTAAAATTATAGCTTTTTCAGAAGTCAGAAGTCAGAAGTCAGAAGTAAGCTTAGACTTACGTTTCGGAGTTTAGGAGCGATGCAGCGCCTTCACGCGGGGGTTTCCCCCATGAGCGACTGCATCAAGACAATGTCAAACATCTGAATGCGTAGTGCTATACCTACCTGTTACTTAGTACTTGGTGGTGGGAATACTAACAATGTCAAGTGCTTTGGGCACACCAAGCTACTAATAACCAACAGATGAAGCAAGCAATAACGCCATGTTCAATACTTGGCACTATTCTGCTATTCAGCTTTGCCATCCCTGCTCCGGTCAAAGCCCAAATCAGTAGCGATGGCTCTGTTTCTACTACAGTTACTACCAACGATAGCGTCAATTTCCTGATTGAAAATGGCCAACGCGCTGGAAGTAATCTGTTTCATAGTTTCTCGGAATTTTCTATCCCTACCGGAGGAGAAGCATTTTTTAACAATGCCACGGATATTGCTAATATTTTCAGCCGGGTTACAGGGGGCAGTATTTCCAACATTGATGGATTGATTCGTGCTAATGGCACCGCTAATTTGTTTTTGATTAATCCCAGTGGGATTAGTTTTGGTAAAAATGCCTCCTTAAGTATTGGTGGTTCGTTTTTTGCGACCACAGCTGATAAAATTGTCTTTAACGATGGCATTGAATTTAAGGCTAGTCAACCAAACGATGAAGCGCCATTGTTGACAATTAATATACCGATGGGTGTGCAATTTGGTTCAACAGCTGAGTCGATAGTGGTCCAATCCCAAGCGGTGAATCCAGATTCGGATGCCACCGTGGGGATTGAGGTAGAGCCAGGGCAAACCATTGCCTTGCTAGGGGGAAATCTAGACTTTCCTGGTGGTGGATTGACCGCATCCGCAGGACGCATTGAACTGGGTAGTGTTGGACCCAACAGTGTAGTGTCTGTGACCCCCCTGGCACAAGGATGGACAATGGGTTATGAAGGAATAGCCGAGTTTGGGGATATTAACCTGACTCAACAGGCTTTTGTGATTACCAATGGCGACAGTGGCGGCAATATTGAGATTCAAGCCAGAAACCTTAATGTCAAAAGCGGTTCTGTTATTAACGCCAATACCTTGGGAAAAACCCCAGGGGGAATTCTGCGCATCCGAGCCACAGAATCAATAGAGATAAGTGCAACTCCAGAGGAAGCACTTCAGGAAGATCAGTTTACAGTTCGCTCAACTAATAGTAACTTAGCGACAAGGGTTTTTGGTACAGCCAAAGGTAATGATTTAATTATCGAGACTAAGGATCTCAAAGTTGCTGGATTTGCTTTTATCTCAGCGAGCTCGATTCGTGCAGGAAATGCAGGCAATGTGCTTTTAGATGTGGAACGCTTACAGGTATTAGATGGAGGACAGATTGGTTCTGGAACTGTTGGCTCTGGTGATGGTGCCAATGTTACGGTGAGGGCGCAGTCTATCGAAATATCCTGAAATGTGAGAACCCCGTGTCTTTAGACTGGGGATGAAACAGAGAGACTGGATAAATCCAGTCGTGTCCATTTCCTCTCTTATCCAGTTTTATAAGAATTTCCCAATACTGGTATTCGACTCTTTAGCTGATAATTGAAGACACTTGCACGCAGCCCCAGTAAGCAAAACGGTATGAGGCTTTTTTAATTCGTCATGATGTACGGGTACCCCCCTCATCCTCTTTATAGTTTTTCGCTCGTTTGTTATTGACATAACTAGAACTAATGTCTATACTAAAGATATGCTAAAAAAACAATAAATTAGTACCAAGTGTATAAAACAATCCCAGTAAAAGCTAATTTTTCAAACGAAGAAAAAGCCTTCTGGGTTTTTCAGTGTGAACAGGCTAACAGTCTATTCAACTGTGCCATCTATTATGCAAAACAGAAGCACTATGACTGGCTTAATAAGCAGGAAGCTTATACCACTTTTTGGCGCGGTGATGAACTTCGGTGTGGCTGGAAAGCTTATAAATGTACAACTAAATATCCTGAATTAGATAAAGCATTAAAAATGAGTCCCCACTATAAGGGGATGGCAGCTCAGTCGGCTCAACAGACCTTGAAAACTGTTGGGGAAGCGATCGCTAGCTACAACCAACTGGTTGGATTGTATTATAAAGGCAATGTTGACAGACCAAGGTTCCCTCGGTACAGGAAAAAAGGTGGACTAGCTGCTGTTACTTTTCCAAAACAAGCTTTAACCTACAAAGATGGATTGTTTTATCCGTCGGTCAGTAAAGAGAGTAAACCAGAATTACTCACGAAAATCACTTTAGACCCACCTGATTTTATAGATCCGGACTGGGTAAAAGAGGTAACAATTCGCCCTTATTATGGGCAACTTTGGATTGACTGGGTGATTGAGGACGGAAAAGAACCGGTCAAGGAAAACCCAAACCTTGATTACTCTCAAGCCTTGGGGATAGATCATGGAGGCGATAACTGGCTAACCTGCGTTTCGACTCTTGGAAAAAGCTTCATTATTGATGGGAAGAAGCTAAAGTCGATGAATCAGGGGTATTGTCGGTTGGTTGCCAAACACAAAGAAGGCAAGCCAGACTTTCACTGGGATTCAAACCTAGATAGGATTCAGAGAAAGCGCAATAACCAGATGAGGGACGCCATCAATAAAGCAGCTAGATTTATTATCAATCGCTGTCTTGTTGATGGTATCGGAAATATAGTAGTAGGTTGGAACGAAGGTCAGAAAAGTAGATCTAATATGGGGAAAATCAATAATCAAAAATTTGTTGCAATTCCCACAAAAAGGTTAATAGAAAGGTTAAAGCAACTCTGCTCTGAATATGGAATCAAGCTGACAATTACCGAAGAGTCTTATACGAGCAAGGCGTCTTTCTTGGATGGTGATTCATTACCGAAGCACGGTGGAAAACCCGAAGGGTGGAAACCATCAGGAAAGCGAGTTAAACGCGGTCTGTATAGGACATCTAGAGGGAAGATAATTAACGCCGATTGTAACGGCGCTGCTAACATCATCAAGAAAGTAACCACACAGCCATTCGACCTGGTCAAGTTGGTTAGGGAATCTTTGACAGTTCCACATCGGTATGACATTTTTAACTCTCTTAAAAAATCATATCGAACAAGAAGCGTTCGCGTAGCGTCGGCGAAAGCCGATAGTGGCAGCTTGAAACCGTGCCACTTCGCTTCTTGTAGAATCTCCCGTGTTTAAACCGGGGGAGATGTCAACGGTTTACAACTGCTAGAGCCACAACCCTTACGTCAACAGCAATGGAGTATGGTTACTGCGGGCTTAAGCGAAGCTCGTCAAGGCTTTCGGCCTTTACCGAGTGTGAAAGATGAAATTGAGCAAATTACCAGAAACGTGTCAGGGTCGGTACTAGTGAATCAGGAATTCACCCGCAGCAACTTTGCCAGGGAAATGAATAGTAAAAGGAATGTAGTACACCTGGCGACCCATGGTCAGTTTAGCTCCAATGCTAACGATACCTTTCTACTAACTTGGGAGGGTCGCATCAATGTCAAGGAATTGGATCAAGTGCTACGCAGCCGAGCATTTGTGGGAGAAGGAGGGATTGATTTACTCGTTCTAAGTGCTTGTCAAACAGCAATAGGAGATGACAGAGCTGTGTTAGGGTTAGCTGGGTTTGCGGTCAGATCCGGAGCGCGATCTACTATTGGCAGTTTATGGTCAGTGCGTGATGACTCTACAGCGATATTCATGACTAAGTTCTACGATTACTTGCAACAACCAGGGATAACAAAAGCAGAGGCACTTCGGAAAGCCCAGCTAGATTTGATGGTAGACCCTAACTTTAATGAGCCGGTATTTTGGGCTCCTTTTGTATTAGTAGGTAATTGGTTGTAGAGTGCATCCCAAACCCTATAAGTACAATAATCCTACTACAAATTTTGCCGATTTACTAACTGAATTTTATTGACAAAATAAGCTTCTCGATGCTGCAATGACTCAGCTAAACTTAGCCCCTTTTGAAATGCTGCTAAGGCTTGAGGATAGTTGTTCATATCCAGATAAACTTGACCAATTTTGTCGTAAGTATTCATCAAGCCATAGTAATTATAGGACTTTTGCTCAACTTGGAGCAAAACCTCATAAACTTGCAAGGCAAACTGTGGCTGCTTAGAGGTCAGGTAAAGTTCTGCTAGAGGTTGTAGTGCTTCGCTAGCATGGGCAAACTGCTGTAGAGACCAGGCTAAGGAATAGGCTTCTTGATAGGTTTGACTAGCTTTTTCTGGTTGATTGAGGGCGTTGTAGTCAGATGCGATCGCAATTTTCAGGGCTGGAATCAGGTTATCATTGCCTTGACTGAGGTAAATGTCCAGTAATTGCTGCTTTTTGGGCAATGCCTGGTCTGGTTGTTGGTCTTGGTCGTAGATATAAGCTAGCTGTTGTAAATAAGCCACTTCTTCATTTATGCGTTCGCGTTGATTCTGAGCTTGATTTAATGCTTGAGCCAGTAATTCCTCATAGGTTTCTGCTGCTTTGGGATAATCAAACCAAGCCATGTGCAATTCACCCATGGTCTTCAAGGTAGCCTCAACCGTTGCCATATCGTCCTGGTTGCGAGCATCAGCGAGAATTTGCTCATAGACTGTCAACGCTTGTCCTGGCACTCGGATCTGTTCATAAGCCTTACCCAAAGCTTTTAACAATGGCAGATTGATCGAGTCTTCTGCTTCATTTTCCTGCTGAATCTCTTCCAACCGTGCCGTAATTAGTTGCACTGACTGCTTATTGTTTTCATTCCAGGCAACTCCTCCTACTCTGCCCAAGGTTTGCACTTCTGCTACTGGATCCCCTAGCACTCGCCGCAGTCGGATTTCCCGATACCAGATGTCAAAGGCTTTGGATTGATTACCAGCTTTGAATTCAGCTTGAGCTTCAGCATTCAGTTCATCCAACGCTTGGCTGAGTCTAGAACGTTCGGAAGGGTTGAGAGGTTCGTCTGGGGATAAGGAAGGCAGGAGGGGATCAGGAGCAGTCAGTTCCAATGGATTCGGATTATCATTATCACTTGATTGGGACAAGGTCACACTAGCAAAACATAAGGGGAGTATAGCAGCGGATAATGCTATGATCATCCACTTGCTTAGTTTGGGTCCGAGAAGATGTAAGCGCAAGGTAGCCATAAGGAAACTAAAGAAGGTTACTACCAGTTAGACTAGCGATTTTAGGTTCAAATTGACATCTGGCCATCTGCATCTGTAGTCCTACTTTCAAGAATTGGTATTATTTCTGCCCCCCTGCACTAGTTTGACCGGTTCCGGGAGGAAGTTTGTTCCTGCCACCAAGATTTAGGACTGACATAACAAGTCTATTTCTCTGGTGTCACTCTCCAAGAATTAAAATAAGATAATAAACAGATTTGGTAGCTAAAAGGCAGATATTACAATGAATAATTAGTTACATACATATTATGAAAAAAAATCCATAAATAACCTTTTAAAACACGGCAAAAATAGCTAATTTCTTAAGAAGTTTTTTTTTATATCCATCCTCAAAGTACCTCAAAAAATAATCAAAACCATTGAAAAATAAAAATATAATCATTACAATAATAATGGCAAACGTCATTTAGTTTTTTACTCATGTCTACAGACTTTATTCCGAATCAAAACAATAACCCAAAGAAACAACGTATTAAGTCCATTAAGGGCTCTCCTGAAGCAGTCACCAATACTATTTACGGCCTTTGTGCACTGGGGTATAGTAAGGTTTCCGATTGGAGCCCTTTACAGCCGACCGGAATTCCAGGGCAAGTAATTAGTTTTGCAACCAAGTATTCAACTTGGGGTTAATACCTTGTCTTGATGCAGTCGCTCATGGGGGAAACCACGCCAGTTGCTCATGGTTAGAAGTTACCGTAAGACAGTTGAGCCTTGTCTTGATGCAGTCGCTCATGGGGGAAACCACGGCAGTCGCTCATGGTTTGAAGTTACCGTAAGATAGTGGAGCCTTATTAACAAATATTGAACCCTTTTCTGCATAACCTGCTAACTATAAAGGCTCCACTATCTAAGGTTTCGTCTCCGGGGGAACCACGGCAGTCGCTCATGGGGGAGACCACGGCAGTCGCTCATGGGGGAGACCACGGCAGTCGCTCATGGGGGAGACCCCCAAGACCGCGCTGCCTCCCCAAGACCGCGCTGCCTCCCCAAGACCGCGCTGCCTCCCCAAGACCGCGCTGCCTCCCCAAGACCGCGCAAATCACGCTAATCAATAAGTTTTACCCCTTTTCTGCATAGCCTACCAACCATAAAGGCTCAACGTAATCAGGTTTCGTCTCCGGGGGAAACCCCCAAGACCGCACTGGCTCCCCAAGACCGCGCTGCATCGCTAAATTTCTGGGGGGGAAACCCCCCCCGATCTGATCCGGTAGGATTACATCCGGATTGATTCGGAAACTGATAGACATGACATAGGGTTTGTAGCACTGAAATAGCCGTGGATAGTATTTCTACGGCTATTTTTTTTCGACTTTTAATTTAATCCAATCGGCAAGCTATCGAGAAAATGTTTTTTTTTGAAAGAGTCAGGGAAAGTTAACTTTTCTTTGATGCCAACAATGAACACCCGTTACCGGGGTTGAGTAATGCCACAATCGGCGGCATCAACTAATCGAAAAACTACCTTGTAGTTAACCCCGTCATAGTTACCTTACGAATGGAGTTTTTCTAGTCTCATCAGATGAGACTCCCAGTCTTACCAATCCTTTTTTGTTTTAACTAATACGACGAAATAGTCACTCCAGAAGAGACCTATAAATATTGTAAAAATAGGCAGAAGTGTAAAGTCTTGAAACAAAAATTTACACTTCTGCCATTCGTCTCATAGTAGACTAAAACTGGTTCTATCACGACTTGGGGGTAATGGCGAACGCATAACGAATACTAGGGATTTGCCAGCCCTACCTTGATCACTAAAAGCTAAATTGGTCGATTAACTTACCCGATAATGTGGTATGACTATATAATCTAATTATGTGCTCTTATTTTTAACGCACAATCACTCACTTATTGCGTTTATTAAGGTAGGATAACCTGACCTAATCAGCCCCTGGAACGAGCACAAACTAAGCCAATTTAGGAGCCGTGAGTAAGCGTTGTAATTCATCTCATCTCCAGCAATGGCAAGGAGAAGGAGTTTTACTGTTATACCCTTCTGGATTAGAGTTCATTAGCGCTTTTATGGGCTTTAAGAATGTAGCTGAGTATCTAGAGGTAGCTCATAGAGTATTACAATTTCCAGATAATCTGGCAATAGATGAAGAAATAATAGAGATTTAATTATGAATAACAACCAGGTAAATATAGTTGAATTTATATCTTGGCTTCACAACCAGGGCATTAATATCTCAACCAACGGTGAAAAACTCCTTTGTCGTGTTAATAAAGGAACTCTAACCCCTGCGCTACGCCAACAAATAGCTGAACGTCAAGCAGAAATTATAGTTTTTTTGCAACAAACTGGTCAAGGTTATAATACTAATTACCCACCAATTAAAGCTATTCCTAGAGACCAAAAATTACCCCTATCTTTTAGTCAAGAACGACTGTGGTTTATTGATAAAATTGAAGGGTCAAAAGCTCCTTATATTGAGCACGGTGCTTTACAAATCACCGGTAACCTAAATGTGTTAGTCCTAGAACAAGCCTTATCAGAAATAGTTTTTCGTCACGAAGTATTACGGACAAGTTTCCCCACTCTCAATGGCACACCAACACAGGTAATTCACCCCGACAGCACCATCAATATCAATGTAGTAGACCTACAACAATACCCAGAACCAGAACGGGAAACTGTCTTACAACAACAAGTACAATTTGAAGCAACAACCCCGTTTGACCTAGAGGTAGCACCATTAATCCGGTGTAAATTATGGCAACTAGACACCAGTGAGTATGTGTTAGTGCTGACCATGCACCACATAGTCTCTGATGGTTGGTCGATGGGAATATTAATCGAAGAACTATCAAGTTTATATCAAGCCTTTTGTGTAGGAGCTCCATCCCCCTTAGCGGAATTACTGATTCAATATGCTGACTTTGCCCTTTGGCAAAGACAATGGTTAAGTGGAGAAATACTAGAAACCCAACTCAATTACTGGAAAGAAGCATTATTGGGTGCTCCAGAATTATTACAACTGCCAACAGACCGTCCTCGTCCCCATGTAATGAGTTACCGGGGGAGTAGTGAAAGTTTTAGTTTAAGCACTGAATTAACCGAGAAGTTGCAACAGTTGTCTGTGAACGCAGGTAGTACCTTATTTATGACCCTACAGGCAGCTTTTGCCACCTTACTGTATCGTTACAGTGGACAATTTGATATTTTAATTGGTTCACCCATAGCCAATCGCAACCGTCGTGAAATCGATTCACTGATTGGCTTCTTTGTCAATACTTTGGTGTTGAGAACCCGTTTTGAAGATAATCCCAGTTTTGAGAAGTTGCTCAGACAAGTCAGGGAAACCACACTAATCGCTTATGAACATCAGGATGTACCGTTTGAACAGGTAGTCGAAGCATTGCAACCCCAACGGTCATTGAGTCATGCCCCCCTGTTCCAAGTGATGTTTGTGCTCCAGAATACACCAATGGGGACATTAGACTTACCAGGTCTGAGTTTGAGTCAATTAAATCAACACAGTACTATTGCTAAGTTTGATTTAACCCTGTCAATGACGGAAACAGAGATAGGATTGGTGGGTATATGGGAGTACAACACAGACTTATTTGATCGGTCTACTATTAAACGGATGGCAACTCATTTCCAGAACTTGTTATCAGCCATTGTGGACAATCCCCAACTTAGAGTGGGTGAATTCCCCTTATTGAGTGAAGGGGAACGTCATCAACTGTTAGTTGAGTGGAATGATACTGCCAGTGACTATCCCAAAGAGAAATGTATTCATCAGTTAGTTGAAGAGCAGGTCGAGAAAACACCCGATGCTATAGCTGTGGTGTTTAACCAAGAGCAGTTGACCTACCATCAATTAAATCAAAGGGCTAACCAACTAGCACATCACCTACAAAACTTAGGAGTAGGACCAGAGGTATTGGTGGGGATTTGTGTGGAACGTTCTGTACAGATGGTGGTAGGACTGTTGGGGATACTGAAGGCGGGTGGTGCCTATGTACCCCTGGATCCTAATTATCCCCCAGAACGACTGAGTTATATGTTGGCGGATTCCGGTGTTGAGGTGTTGTTGACTCAACAGTCTCTAGTAGAATCTTTGCCAAAAAATCAAGCACAGGTGGTTTGTTTGGATAGTGATTGGGGTGCCATAGAGCAATATAGTGGGGAGAATCTTGAAGTTGGGGTATCTTCTGATAATTTGGCTTATGTGATTTATACTTCTGGTTCTACTGGTCAACCTAAGGGGGTTGCCATGAACCATAGTCCTCTGGTTAATCTTATCCTGTGGCAGTTGAAAAACTCCTCTGCCAAATACAGCACAAAAACTGGGCAATTTACACCGATAAGCTTTGATGTCTCCTTCCAAGAAATCTTATCGACTTGGTGTTCAGGTGGAACATTAGTATTAATACCAGAAGATGTACGAAGAGATGGAACCGCCTTATTGCAATTGCTCAAACAACAAGGTGTGGAAAGACTCTTTCTTCCGTTTGTAGCTCTAGAACACTTAGCGACTAGTGCTTTGACTAGTCCTGAATGTTTGCCCTCTACACTGTGTGAATTGATTACGGCAGGAGAACAGTTACAAATTACTCCCACCCTAGCTAAATTTTTTGAAAAACTGTCTAATTGCCGTCTAGAAAATCAGTATGGACCAACAGAAACTCATGTGGTCAGTGCTTTTACATTAAATGGTTTTCCCAGTAATTGGTCATCACTTCCACCCATCGGTCGCCCCATCGCCAACACCCAAATCTATATCCTAGACAAACACCTCCAACCAGTACCGATAGGAGTACCTGGAGAATTATACCTAGGAGGTGATGGACTAGCCAGAGGATACCTCAACCGCCGGGAACTAACCAAACAAAAATTTATCCAAAACCCCTTCTGTAGTTCCAACACAGAACGACTCTACAAAACATCAGACCTGGCGAGATACCTACCAGAGGGTAACATCGAATTTATCGGTCGCATCGATAACCAAGTTAAAATCAGGGGTTTCCGCATCGAACTAGGGGAAATCGAAGCAGTCCTGTCCACTCATCCCCACATCCAACAAACCACAGTAATTGTCAGAGAAGATAGTCCTGGGAACAAACGTCTAGTCGCCTATTATGTCAGTCAGTCCGAATCACTAACCACCAATCAACTACGAGAATTCCTCAAACAGAAACTACCAGACTACATGGTGCCCAGTGCCTTCATAACCCTAGAAACCCTGCCCTTAACACCTAATGGCAAAGTAGACCGAAATGCGCTACCCGCACCAGAAGGAGAAATCAGCCGAGTTGAGGAATATGTAGCGCCACGCACCCCAACCGAAGAAATAATCGCCAACATCTTCGCTCTGGTTCTAGGAGTGCAAGATGTCGGAATACATGACAACTTCTTTGAATTAGGAGGACATTCCCTACTCGCGACCCAATTAATTTCCCAACTGCGAGTGACCTTCAACATAGAAATCCCTCTAAGAGAAGTATTTAAAACCCCTACAATCGCTCTTATAGAGCCCAAATTAACCCAATTACTTACCACAGACAACCAATTACGTCTTCCTTTGATTCAACCAAGAACCGATAGTGAACAATTACCCCTATCCTGGGCTCAAGAAAGACTGTGGTTCCTCAACCAACTAGAAGGAAGTAGTGCCACTTACAACATGCCAGCAGCCCTGAAAATCACTGGCAACTTGATCATTAACGCCCTAGAACAAACCTTATCAGAAATAATCAATCGTCACGAAGTACTACGGACAAGTTTCTCCACTATTAATGGCACACCAATACAGGTAATTCACCCCGACACCACCATCAATATCGATGTAGTAGACCTACAAAAACACCCAAAACAAGAACAGGAAACTATATTACAGCAAGAAGTACAACAGGAAGCAACAACCCCCTTTGACCTAGAGGTAGCACCCTTAATCCGGTGTAAATTATGGCAACTAGACACCAGTGAGTATGTGTTAGTGCTGACCATGCACCACATAGTATCGGATGGTTGGTCGATGGGAATATTAATCGAAGAACTATCACGTTTATATCAAGCATTTGCGGCATCAGAAGCATCCCCCTTGCCCGAATTAGCGATTCAATATGCCGACTTTGCCCTTTGGCAAAGACAATGGTTAAGTGGAGAAATCCTAGAAAACCAACTTAATTACTGGAAACAGGAATTAGAGGGTGCTCCAGAATTATTACAGTTAGCTACTGACTACCCTCGCCCAACTGTGGCAACTTATCAGGGTCGGACTGAAAGTTTTAGTTTAAATACTGAATTAACCCAGAAGTTGCAAACCTTGTCTCGAGATAGTGGTACTACCTTATTTATGACTCTGTTAGCGGCGTTTGGGACTTTACTACATCGTTACAGCGGTCAAGAAGATATTTTAATTGGTACACCCATAGCCAATCGCAATCGCCGTGAGATTGAGCCTTTGATTGGTTTTTTTGTCAATACGTTGGTGATACGCACTGACCTCTCAGGTAATCCCAGTTTTCGGGAATTGTTGAGACGAGTGCGTTCAGTAAGCTTAGATGCTTATGCTCATCAAGATGTGCCTTTCGAGCAACTAGTTAAACAACTACAGCCAGAGCGTTCATTGAGTTATAACCCCCTGTTTCAGGTATTCTTTAACATGCTCAATTTTGAAGAAACACAACTGGAATTACCAGGAATAAAAATTGAAAAAGTGGACATAAACGAAACGGGTAATTCTAAATTTTATTTCACATTATATGCCGCCGAAAAAAACAAAAAAATACAATTAAAATTAGTCTACAATGCTGAACTGTTTTTGCAAGAACGGATCCGACTTTGGCTCAATCAATTCCATCATTTGATTACTCAGATTGTTGCTTATCCAAATTACCCAATTAGTTCTTATTCCCTGGTTACCCCTGAATCAAAACATTTACTTCCAGACCCTAAAGCTGTGTTGCCTCAGCCAGAGTACGAATTAGTGACAACAATGTTTACCTCTTGGGCAAAGCGCACTCCAGCACAACCAGCAATCTGTCAAGGTTTTAGGACTTGGAACTATGGGGAATTGTCCCAAACTGCTCAAACCTTAGGAAAAGTTTTGTTGGCTCATGGAATCAAGCGGGGAGAGGTAGTAGCCGTATCTGGGGTGAGGAGTTTTGGGTTGATTGCCAGCATAATTGGCGTCTTCCTCAGTGGAGGAGTACTTCTGAGTGTTGATCCCAAGCTACCCAATCCTCGGCAACTCCTAATGTTGCACCAAGCCAAAGCCAAATACATAATATATGTTGGTACTCAGCCCCCAGATGAAGAGAGTATATGGAACTCCCTAGTTAATATTTCCGTAGAGCCAGAAACAGCAGAGGTCATAAATTCTCAAAAGGATATTTCTCAAATTACACATCTGCCTGAAATAGTTTCTGATCATGCAGCTTATATTTTCTTTACTTCTGGCAGTACTGGTGTGCCAAAAGGAGTGCTGGGCTCTCATCAAGGAATATCCCATTTCCTGACTTGGCAGCGGCAGAGGTTTGAAATTGGACAGCAAGACCGTATTGCTCAATTGACAGGACTTTCCTTTGATGCAGTCCTCAGAGATATCTTTTTACCTTTAACCAGTGGTGCAATCCTATGCCTACCCCAAGAGGAAGATATCCTAGAACCGACTCTAATTCTGTCTTGGTTAGAGACTGAGCAGATTTCTGTGTTGCACACAGTTCCAACACTGGCACAATCTTGGTTAACTAATGTGCCGCCGGGAGTTTCTCTAAGTAGTTTACGCTGGTTATTCTTTGCCGGAGAACCCCTCAAGGGAACACTGGTACGGCAGTGGCGGGAGGTATTTCCACAAGCAGGGGAAATTGTCAATCTCTACGGTGCAACGGAGACAACCTTAGTCAAGTGTTGTTATCAAGTACCTAATCAACCCAGCTCAGGGATAGAGTCAGCTGGATGGCCACTTCCTGAAACTCAAGCACTGGTTTTAGGAGAAAATAATCAACTGTGCGGCATAGGTGAAGAGGGCGAAATTGTGATCCGGACGCCATTTTGCAGTTTGGGTTACATCAACGCTTCTCAAGAAAACCTGTCTCGATTTGTCAAAAACCCCTTTAGGAATGATCCCCAGGATTTGTTTTACTACACAGGCGATCGCGGACGCTATGATCTAGATGGTTCTCTTGAGATTCTTGGTCGTTTTGATCATCAAGTAAAAATTCGAGGTGTACGCATCGAACCAGGGGAAATTGAAACTGTACTTAGCCAACATCAAGCTGTACTGCAGACTGTAGTGATTGCCACTGAAGATATTGCTGGAAACAAACGCCTAATTGCCTATGTAGTTACATCAGATCAATCACTCACCAGCTTCCAACTACGTGAATTCCTCTTTTCCAAGCTACCCTCATACATGGTGCCCAGTGCTTTTGTCACTTTAGACAGCCTACCATTAACACCAAATGGCAAAGTAGACCGCAAATCACTACCCGCACCTGATGGGTTTTTCACCCGAGAAAATGAATACGTAGCACCACGTACAACCATAGAACTTGAACTGACTCAAATCTGGTCAGAGGTTTTGAATCTCACCTCTGTTGGAGTACAAGATAACTTCTTTGAACTGGGCGGTCATTCCCTTAATGCTGTCAGTCTGATGTCAAAAATTCAACAACAATTCCAAATCAATTTACCTTTAGCAACCCTTTTCAAAAGTCCCACCATTGAACAACTAGCGAGCCTTCTGGGTTCTTCAGTAAATACACAAAACCCCATCTTAGTGGGCATTAAAACCAGTGGAAATCAACCTCCCTTATTCTGTATTCATCCTGTTGGTGGCAATGTCCTGTGTTATGCAGAGTTAGCTCGTCATTTAGCTCAAGATTATCCAGTATATGGTTTACAATCTCTCGGTTTAGATGGACAACAGCAACCCTTAACGTCTGTTGAGGAGATGGCATCCGATTATATTGAGGCAATACAGCAAATTCAACCCCAGGGTCCCTATCATCTCATTGGCTGGTCTATGGGAGGTGTAATTGCCTATGAGATGGCACAACAATTACAGGCTAAAAATACTCCAGTGGCTCTTCTAACTTTAATAGATAGTTATGCACCCACTTTAATTCGGAAACCTTCAGAAATAGATCAAGCCATGATAGTAAATCAATTGGCTCAAGATTTGGGAGGTCTCTATGGTCAAGAGTTAGATATATCCCATGAAACACTTAGACAAATTGAACCAGACGAACAAGTTTTGCATCTATTTGAGCAAGGCAAACAGCAAGGGATATTGCCATCAGACCTAGAAATAGAGCAAATGCGTTCTTTATGGAAAGTTTTGAAAGCAAATATTACGGCAAATTATCATTATAAACCAAAAGCTTATCCAGGTTCACTTCTCCTTATAAATGCTAGTCAAACTTCCCCAGCAGTAATTGAAGACCCAACCCACGGCTGGGGTTCTCTAGTTAATGGTGACATCCAAACTCACACTATTACTGGAGACCATTACACCATTATGAAAGCCCCTCAAGTTGATGGTATAACTGCAGAATTGAACAACTATCTATTGAACAACTAGCACGTCTTGGCCGCACTGGCTCCCCTGTTCGGAAGCTGCATCCCTAAATACTAAGCAGATTTAGCCAGTAAAGGTTCTACGGTCTGGGAAGATTCACCCACCTGCTCTAAAATCTCAATCAATTCCCGTTCAAAGGTGACCAAAGCACGATTGGTTTTCCCACCAATATTGATTCGGAAACTGATAGACATGACATAGGGTTTGCAGCACTGAAATAGCCGTCGATAGTATTTCTACGGCTATTTTTTTTTTGCTTTTAATTTAATCTAATCGACAAGTTATCGAGATTTTTTTTTGGAAAGACTTAGGGAAAGTTAACTCTTCTCTGATGCCAACAATGAACACCCGTTACCGGCGTTTATGAATACCCTAATCGGCGGCATTAACTAATCGAAAAACTACTTTGTATTTAACTCCTGTAAAGTTACCTGAGGTATGGAGTTGTTCCAGTTTATTAAGATGATCCTCCCAGTCTGACCAATCCTTCGTTGTTTTAACTAACACGACGGCATAGTAACTCTGGAAGAGCCCTATAAATATCGTAAAAATGGGCTAATTATTGTAAAGTTTTGTTTCAAAATTAAACAGATCTCCCAGAGATATATTTAGAATAATATTGGTTTCCCAACGACTTGGCAATAATGGCGTACGCAGAACACGAATACTAGGGATTTGCCAGCCCTACCTTGATCACTAAAAGCTAAATTGGTCGATTAACTTGCCTGTACGTGTTGTATTACTATATAACCCTTATCGATGCTCTCACTTTCAAGGCACAATCACTTATCTCTCTCCCTTATTAAGGTCGGAATACCCTGACAATTCCACCTGGCTCAATAACAAACTCAGCCAATTGACGAGCCGTGAGTAAGCCTTGAAATTCAACTAGTTCTTTGGCTTGACTGTGGACTGCTTGATTAAAGAATTATTGGTATCTGACTTTTTTGAACTGCTTGTTTTGGGAGTAGCAGAGTGGCGAGTTGTGTAAATTATTTTACCAATGGGGAGTCATTATTCTTGAGTTTAGTTGATTTATTAGGCGAAAGAGCGCGTACTATGCCTAATCAGCTTGCTTATATCTTTCTGCAAAACGGAGAAACCCCCTCAGGAAGTCTTACCTACGGCGAATTAGACAGACAAGCAACAGCGATCGCATTTCATCTCCAATCCATGGAAGGAGAACGGGCTTTATTGCTATACCCTTCTGGATTAGAATTTATTACAGCTTTCTTTGGCTGTTTGTATGCGGGGGTAATAGCTGTGCCAGTTTATCCTCCAAGACGCAATCAGAAGTTGTCTCGGTTGCTAAATATCGTTAATGATGCTCAAGCTGATGTAGCACTGACCACCACATCGATACTGGCTGACATTGAGCAAAGGTGGGCTAGTGATGCGGAGTTAGCGCAGTTGCAGTTGGTAGCTACAGATACAATTGTTGCTAATGGTCAAGAGTTTGTACCTCAATCAGTGACACGGTCGAGTTTGGCGTTTTTGCAATATACTTCCGGTTCTACAGGAACACCCAAAGGGGTAATGGTTACTCATGGGAATCTGATCCAAAATTCCACAAACCTAGATCGCGGATGGGAGCATAACTCGGATAGTGTAATTGTAACTTGGCTCCCAACATTCCATGATATGGGACTCATATACGGGATGCTCCAACCCATATACAAGGGATGCAAATGTATTATGCTGCCACCAGCGTCCTTCATACAAAAACCGATTCGCTGGCTAAAGGCGATTTCTGATTACGGAGGGACTCATAGTGGCGCACCTAATTTTGCTTATGCACTGTGTGTCGAAAAAACAACTCCAGAACAAAGGAATCAGCTAAACCTCAGTAGTTGGAGCATGGCTCTTAATGGAGCAGAACCTGTTAGAGCCGATGTTTTAGAGAAGTTTGCACAAGTTTTTGAAGTCAGTAGATTCAACAAAAGGGCTTTCTGTCCCGGTTATGGCATGGCAGAAGCAACTCTAAAGATTTCTGCTGTACGCGCTAAAGATAAGCCGATTTACTATCATATTGATGCCACTGCTCTAGAACAAAATTACGTTGTAGAATTTCCTGATGAGAAACATTTAGGAATAGGAAAACGAACTCTTGTTGGTTGTGGGAGAAGTGAGATTGATACCAAAGTTATCATTGTTAATCCACAAACCTGTTGTCGTAGTGCTTCTGAAGAAATTGGGGAAATTTGGGTTAGCGGTGGCAGCGTAGCTTCTGGGTATTGGAATCGCCCCGAAGCCACACAAAAAACGTTTCAAGCTTATCTCAAAGATACAGGGGATGGACCTTTTTTACGTACAGGGGACTTAGGTTTTTTTAGTAAGGGGGAACTGTTTGTTACAGGAAGACTAAAGGATCTAATTATCATTAGAGGTCGCAATCATTATCCCCAAGATATTGAATTAACTGTTGAAAACAGCCATCCTTCTCTACGAAGTCATTGTAGTGCTGCCTTTTCTGTAGAGAGGGATGGAGAGGAACGCTTGGTGGTTGCTGGTGAGGTGGAACGAACTCACCTACGCAAGCTGAACACAGAGGAGGTAGTTAGAGAAATTCAAATAGCCCTATCAACAGAACATGAATTAGACGTTGATGGGGTGGTTTTGTTGAAGACGGGGAGTATTCCTAAGACCTCTAGCGGAAAGATTCAACGGCGTGCTTGTAAGCAAGGATTTTTAGAAGGGAGTTTGAATGTCGTAGGCCAGTGGCAGAAAACTTTATCCCAGCATGAATACGTAGCACCACGCACCCCAACCGAAGAAATAATCGCCAACATCTTCGCTTCTGTTCTAGGAGTGAAAGATGTAGGAATACATGACAACTTCTTTGAAATCGGAGGACATTCTATACTTGCCACTCAATTAATTTCCCAACTGCGAGTAACCTTCAACAGAGAAATACCCCTAAGACAAGTATTTGAAAGCCCGACAATCGCTCTTATTTCGCCTAAATTAACCCAATTACTGACCACAGAAAACCAATTAAGTCTTCCTTTGATTCAACCAAGAACCGATAGTGAACAATTACCCCTATCATCGGCTCAAAAAAGACTGTGGTTCCTCAACCAACTAGAAGGAAGTAGTGCCACTTATAACATACCAGCAGCCTTTAGAATCACTGGCAACTTGATCATTAACGCCCTAGAACAAGCCTTATCAGAAATAATCAGTCGTCACGAAGTAATACGGACAAGTTTCTCCACTATTAATGGCAAACCAATACAAGTAATTCACCCCGACAGCACCATTAACATCAATGTGGTGGACTTACAACAATACCCAGAACCAGAACGGGAAACTATCTTACAGCAACTTGTACAACAGGAAGCAACAACCCCCTTTGACCTAGAAGTAGCACCATTAATCCGGTGTAAATTATGGCAACTAGACACTACCGAGTATGTGTTAGTGCTGACCATGCACCACATAGTCTCTGATGGTTGGTCGATGGGAATATTAATCGAAGAACTATCAAGTTTATATCAAGCTTTTGCGGCATCAGAACCATCCCCCTTACCCGAATTAGCGATTCAATATGCTGACTTTGCCCTTTGGCAAAGACAATGGTTAACTGGGGAAATCCTAGAAATCCAACTCAATTACTGGAAACAGGAATTAGAGGGTGCTCCAGAATTATTACAACTGCCAACAGACCGTTCTCGTCCCCATGTACAGAGTTACCAGGGGAGTAGTGAAAGTTTTAGTTTAACCGCTGAACTAACCCAGAAGCTGCAACAGTTGTCCAGGAACGCAGGTAGTACCTTATTTATGACCCTGCAGGCAGCGTTTGCCACCTTACTGTATCGTTACAGTGGACAATTTGATATTTTAATTGGTTCACCGATAGCCAATCGCAACCGCCGTGAAATAGAGCCACTAATTGGCTTCTTTGTCAATACCTTGGTGTTGAGAACTCGTTTTGAACATAATCCCAGTTTTTCCCAGTTGCTCAGGCAAGTTAGGGAAACCACACTCAACGCTTATGAACATCAGGATGTACCTTTTGAACAGGTAGTCGAAGCATTGCAACCCCAACGGTCTTTGAGTCATTCCCCCCTGTTCCAGGTGATGTTTGTGCTACAGAATGCACCGATGGGGAAATTAGACTTACCAGGTGTGACATTGAGTCAGTTCAATCAACACAGTACGATTGCTAAGTTTGATTTGACCCTGTCAATGACGGAAACAGAGATGGGATTGGTGGGGACATGGGAATACAACACAGACTTATTTGATGGGTCAACTATTAAAAGGATGGCTACTCATTTCCAGAACTTGTTGTCAGCAATTGTGGAAAATCCCCAACTTAGAGTGGGTGAATTCCCCTTATTGAGTGAAGGGGAACGCCATCAACTGTTGCTGGAGTGGAATGATACTGCCAGTGAATATCCCAAAGAAAAATGTATTCATCAGTTATTTGAAGAGCAGGTCGAGAAAACACCCGATGCTATAGCTGTGGTGTTTGACCAACAGCAGTTGACTTACCATCAATTAAATCAAAGGGCGAACCAATTAGCACATCACCTACAAAACTTAGGAGTAGGACCAGAGGTACTGGTAGGTATTTGTGTGGAACGTTCTGTACAGATGGTGGTAGGACTGTTGGGGATACTGAAGGCTGGTGGTGCTTATGTACCCCTGGATCCTAATTATCCTCACCAACGACTGAGTTATATGTTGGCGGATTCGGGTGTTGAGGTGTTGTTGACTCAACAGTCGTTACTAGAATCTTTGCCATCACATACAGCACAGATGGTTTGTTTGGATAGTGATTGGCGTGCCATAGAGCAATATAGTGGACAGAATCTTGATGTCGGGGTAACTTCAGATAATTTGGCTTATGTGATTTATACCTCTGGTTCTACCGGTAAACCTAAGGGAACAATGATTCTCCATAGTGGTGTGGGGAATTATTTAAGCTGGTGTACAAAAGCTTATAATGTTGCCGATTCAGAAGGCTCTACTGTTAATTCTTCTATTGGCTTCGATGCCACTATTACCAGTTTATTTTCTCCTTTGTTGGTAGGACGTAAGGTAGTTCTTTTACCAGAGGAAGGAGAAATTGAAGCCCTTAAAGCCGCCTTGTGTTCTGGGACTAAGTTTAGCCTGGTTAAAATCACTCCGGCTCATTTAGAAATCCTCAGCTATTTATTGGCTCATGAGCAAGTCACAATTGAGAATAAAGCCTTTATAATTGGTGGGGAAGCTTTGTCAGCAAACCACATTAAATTCTGGCAAAAATACGCTCCTCAGATTAGATTAATTAACGAATACGGTCCCACAGAAACTGTTGTAGGATGCTGCATTTATGAAGTTGGAGGAAAAACCTTTTCTGGAGGGAATATTCCCATCGGTCGCCCCATAGCCAACACCCAAATTTATATCTTAGACAAACACCTGCAACCAGTACCGATAGGAGTACCCGGAGAACTCTACATCGGAGGTGATGGCTTAGCCAGAGGATACCTCAAGCGCCCAGAACTAACATCGGAAAAATTCATACATAATCCCTTCTGTAATTCCAAATCACAACGACTCTACAAAACATCAGACCTGGCGAGATACCTACGAGACGGTAACATCGAATTTCTCGGACGTATCGATAACCAAGTCAAAATTCGAGGCTTCCGTATCGAACTAGGGGAAATCGAAGCAGTCCTGTCCAGCCACCCCCACATCCAACAAACCGTAGTTATTGCCCGAGAAGATATTCCTGGTAACAAACGCCTAGTCGCCTACATAGTCAGTCAGTCCGAATCACTAAGCACCAACCAACTACGTGAATTCCTTAAACAGAAACTGCCAGAATACATGGTGCCCAGTGCCTTCGTTACCCTAGACACCTTGCCGTTAACACCAAACGGCAAAGTAGACCGCAAATCACTACCTGCACCAGATGGGGTTGTCACATCAGTTGAGGAATATGTAGCTCCACGCACCCCTACTGAAGAAATAATCGCCAACATCTTCGCGAATGTTCTAGGACTGCAAGATGTTGGAATACATGACAACTTCTTTGAATTAGGAGGACATTCTCTACTGGCTGTCCGTTTAATGTCCCAGATTAAACAACAATTCCAAATCAATTTACCTTTAGCAACCCTTTTCCAAAGTCCCACCATTGAACAACTAGCGAGCCTTCTGGGTTCTTCAGTAAATACACAAAACCCCATCTTAGTGGGCATTAAAACCAGTGGAAACCAACCTCCATTATTCTGTATTCACCCGGTTGGTGGCAATCTCCTGTGTTATGCAGAGTTAGCTCGTCATTTAGATCAAGATTATCCAGTATATGGTTTACAATCTCTAGGTTTAGATGGGCAACAGCAACCCTTAACTTCTGTTGAGGAGATGGCATCCCATTATATTCAAGCAATACAGCAAATTCAACCCCAAGGTTCCTATCATCTCATCGGCTGGTCTTTTGGAGGTGTAATTGCCTATGAGATGGCACAACAATTACAGACTAAAAATACTTCAGTGGCTCTTCTAACGTTAATAGACAGTTATGTACCCACTTTAATTCGGAAACCTTCAGAAATAGATCAAGCCATGATAGTAAATCTATTCATTGGCTGGTCTATGGGAGGTGTAATTGCCTATGAAATGGCACAACAATTACAGGCTAAAAATGAGCCAGTGGCTCTTCTAACGTTAATAGACAGTTATGCACCTACTTTAATTCAGATGCCTTTAGAAATAGATCAAGCCATGATAGTAAATCAATTGGCTCAAGATTTGGGAGGTCTCTATGGTCAAGAGTTAGATATATCCCATGAAACACTCAGAAAACTCGAACCAGACGAACAAGTTTTGCATCTATTTGAGCAAAGCAAACAGCAAGGGATATTGCCATCAGACCTAGAAATAGAGCTAATGCGTTCTTTATGGAAAGTTTTGAAAGCAAATATTACGGCATATTATCATTATAAACCAAAAGCTTATCCAGGTTCACTTCTCCTTATAAATGCTAGTCAAACTTCCCCAGGAGTAATTGAAGACCCAACCCACGGCTGGGGTTCTCTAGTTAATGGTGACATCCAAACTCACACTATTACTGGAGACCATTACACCATTATCAAAGCCCCCCAAGTTGAGGCTCTGACTACAGAATTGAACAAGTATCTATTGAACAACTAGCACGTCTTGGCCGCACTGGCTCCCCTGTTCGGAAGCTGCATCGCTAAATACTAAGCAGATTTAGCCAATAAAGGTTCTACGGTCTGGGAAGATTCACCCACCTGCTCTAAAATCTCAATCAATTCCCGTTCAAAGGTGACCAAAGCACGATTGGTTTTCCCACCAATATTGATTCGGAAACTGATAGACATGACATAGGGTTTGCAGCACTGAAATAGCCGTGGATAGTATTTATACGCCTATTTTTTTGATTTTAATTTCATCTAATCGGCCAGCTATCAATAGTTGTTTTTTATAAAGACTATTGGATACTTAAATTTTATGTTAAGCTAACAATGAAGACCCGTTACCGCTGTTGATGAATGCTACAATCAGCGGCATCAAGTAATCGAAAAACTACCTTGTCTTTAACCCCTTCCTAGTTACCTGACGAAGGGAGTTGTTCCAGTCTCTTAAGATGTTCCTCCCAGTCTTGCCAATCTTTCGTTGTTTTAACTAACACGACGGCATAGTCACTGTGGAAGAGCCCTATAAATATCGTAAAAATGGGCAGATTTTTGTAAAGTTTTGTTTCACAATTTAACACCTCTGCCAGAGATCTATTTAGAATAACACTGTGTTTACCACAACTTGGCAATAATGGCGATCGCAGAACACGAATACTAGGGATTTGCCACCCAACCGCCTGATCACTGAAAGCTAGATTTGTCGATTAACTTGCCTGATCGTGTTGTCTTACTATATAACCCTTATCGATGCTCTCACTTTCAACGCACAATCACTCACTTATCGCGCTTAGTAAGGTGGGAATACCCTGACCTACTTTCCCACCTGACTGGATAACAAACGCAGACTAGTTACGAGTTGTGAGCAAGCTAAGGACTTAAACTACTTCTTTGGCTTGACTGTGGAATGACAACTTGATTAAATAATTCTTGGTATCTGACTTTTTTGAACTGCTTGTTAAGGGATTAGCTAAGTGACGAGTTGTGTAAATTATTTCCCCAATGGGGAGTCGAAATTCTTGAGTTTAGTTGATTTATTAGGCGAAAGAGCGCAATCTCAACCTGATCAGATCGCCTATATCTTTCTCCTTGACGGAGAAACCGAATCACAGAGTCTTACCTACTCGGAATTAGATGCAAAAGCAAGAGCGATCGCATCTCATCTCCAGCAATGGCAAGGAGAACGGGCTTTATTGTTATACCCTTCTGGATTAGAGTTCATTAGCGCTTTTATGGGCTGCTTATATGCCGGGGTTGTGGCGGTTCCGGTTTATCCTCCCAGGCGTAATCAGAAATTGTCTCGCTTGCTAAATATTGTTAATGATGCCCAAGCGTGTATTGCACTGACCACCACATCGATACTGGCTGACCTTGAGCAAAGGTGGGCAAGTGATGGGGAGTTAGCTCAGTTGAAGTTAGTAGCTACCGATACCATTGTTGCTAATCCGTTAGGTGCGCTTTCCGTTGGCGAATTAAATTCGCCACGGGTCGCACCTCAAGATTTAGTTCCATTATCAGTGACAGGGTCGAGTTTAGCTTTTTTGCAATATACTTCCGGTTCCACAGGAAGACCAAAGGGGGTGATGGTGAGCCACGGCAATATCATTCACAACCAGCAGATTATCCATCAGGTATTTGGTCATAGCAAACAGAGTATTGGTGTAAGTTGGTTGCCATTGTTCCATGATATGGGATTGATTCTTAATGTCGTACAGCCCATGTATCTGGGATTTCCCAGTATTCTGATGCCTCCAGTGGCATTTCTGCAGAAGCCGATTCGTTGGTTAAAGGCGATTTATAACTATAGGGCGACTACCAGTGGCGGACCCAATTTTGCTTATGATTTATGTGTCAAAAAAATTCCAGAAGAACAATTAGGTAATCTTGACTTGAGCAGCTGGGATGTAGCTTTCAATGGAGCGGAACCAGTACGGGCAGAAACTCTGAATAAATTTGGTCAAAAATTTGCGAACTGTGGTTTTAACTACAGTGCCTTTTCTCCTTGCTATGGCATGGCGGAGACTACCTTATTTGCTACGGGTGGACAGAAGAATCATTTGCCCGTGATTCAGGCAGTATTGGCAGGGGAACTAGAAGAAAATTCGGTAGTAGAGAGTGATATTTCCTCCCCAGAAAGTCAAAAGTTGGTGGCTGTTGGTCGTCCTTACCTAAACACAACAGTAATTATCGTTAACCCTGAGTCGTTAACTCCCTGTGAACCAGGAAAAGTAGGAGAGATTTGGGTTAGGGGTGGCAGTGTAACGTCTGGGTATTGGAATCGCCCCCAAGCAACACAAGAAACTTTTCAAGCTTCTCTAAAGGATACAGAAGACGGACCTTTTTTACGTACAGGAGATTTAGGATTTTTTAGTAAGGGGGAACTTTTTGTTACAGGAAGACTAAAGGATCTAATTATAATTAGAGGTCGCAATTATTATCCCCAAGATATTGAACTGACAGTAGAGAAAAGTCACCCAGCTTTGCGATCTAATTGTGGAGCAGCTTTTTCTCATCAGGTAGAAGGATCGGAGCGGTTGGTGGTGGTGCAGGAAGTAGAGCGTACTTATCTGCGGAAACTGAATATCGATGAAGTAACGGAGGCTATTCATCAAGCCGTATCATCGGAACACGAACTGGTAATTGATACTATAGTCTTACTCAAACCAGGACGTATTCCTAAAACTTCCAGTGGCAAGATTCAGCGCAGTGTTTGTCGCAAGCAATTCCTCGATGGAAGTTTGCAAAATATAGTTTTGACTAAGTCTGTACAGAAGGTTCAAACACAAGTCAAAGGAATCGAGTTTAGTTTACTTTACTTTTCGAGCAACTCTTCAGAGCTTACAGATCGCAAATATCGACTTCTGCTGGAAGGAGCAAAATTTGCAGACCAAAATAATTTTCATGCTGTCTGGATACCAGAACGGCATTTTCATCCTTTTGGGGGTTTATATCCAGAACCATCCGTTTTAGCTTCTGCCATAGCAACGATCACTGAGAAGATTCGGATTAGACCAGGTAGTGTTGTTTTGCCACTGCAAAATCCTGTGCGAGTTGCCGAGCAATGGTCTGTTGTGGATAACTTATCTGAGGGTCGAGTAGACATTAGTTTTGCTAGAGGTTGGAACCCCAATGACTTTGTGCTTTCCCCTTCTACTTATGCCAATCGTACTGAAGTGATGTTTGACCGGATTAAAACGGTGCAAAAACTTTGGCGAGGGGAATCAGTTTGCTTACCCAATGGTATTGGTGAGGACACTGAGATTAAGATTTACCCTTTGCCTTGTCAACCAGAATTGCCGATTTGGATTACTTGTACTGGAGGAAAAGAAAGATTTGTTGAGGCTGGAGCTATTGGAGCCAATATTTTAACAGCTCTACTTTTCCAACCCATTGAAGAGTTAGCTGAAAAAATAGCCTTGTATCGAGAGTCAAGATCCAAAAACGGTTACGACCCAAACAGCGGTCATGTAACTCTAATGTTACATACCTTTGTGAGTGAAGAAATGGAATTTGTTCGCAACAAAGTACGGCAACCGTTTATAGAGTATCTGCAAAGTTCTGTTGACTTGTGGCGACATGATTCAGAGAATCTGGATGAGTTAACAGCATCTGAACGGGATAAGTTATTGGCTTATGCTTTTGAAAGATATTTTCAGATAACCGCCTTATTTGGAACACCTAGTAGCTGTTTGTCAATAGTAAATCAGTTAAAAGAAATAGGGGTTGATGAAATTGCTTGTCTGATTGACTTTGGAATAGATGCAGATTCGGTAATAGGTTCTCTCGATCATTTGAATCAACTGCGGAAATTGGCTAACGAGCTTAGCGATCGCCAAACAAGCAAAGAAGTTGAATGGCAAGCAATGACTGTAAACCATTCATTGCTTGCTGTCAGCAAAAAAATCAATAAAGACTTGTCAGAAACTAGAGCCACCCAGAGAGTCAGTACACAAGTTAATGAGGACTTATTGCTCCATGGATTGCAAGCTAAAATAGCTCAACAAATTGCTGAGTTTTTTAATATAGTTCCCGGAAAAATTGAGTTTAACAAAAGCTTTTTTAGCTTGGGCATAAATTCTCTTAAAGCTGTAGAATTTATAGAAAATCTGTCAGAAAATTTTGATATTTCGGTTTCTCCCACCTTACTCTTTGAGTATCCGACAATTGCCCAACTCAGCGAGTATTTGGTGGAAGTGCATGAGATTAAAATTAGCCATTGGATGACCGTGGCGGAGGAAGAATCTAATTTATTATGGCGAGATGTCAAGCAGCAAACATATCTTGACAGTAGTCAAGGTATGAAGCCGGAAAATCTCGAGGGAACAGAGGTAAAAGAAAGTAATTGGATCGAGGTAGAACTATGAACTTAGTTGAGTTTTTACAAGAACTTTCTTGTCAGGGTGTTAAGTTCTGGATTGAGGGGGAAAAATTACGCAGTGGTGGTTTTCAGGATGTAGTTACCCCCACAGTCATAGCAAAATTAAAGCAACATAAAGCCGAAATCATACAATTACTGCGCGATCGCCCAGATATTTTAAACGTCCATCCCCTTTCCTACGGCCAAAAGGCTCTATGGTTTTTGTGGGAATTCGAACCTTTAAGTGCTGCTTATAACCAAGTTTTTTCTACTCGTATTTGTGATTATATAGATCTCAAAAAATTGCGCTCAGCTTTTGAGGAACTACTCGAACGTCATCCTGGATTGCGCAGCACTTTCCCCAAACTAGGAGCTCAACCAATTCAACAGGTACATCAGGATAAAAAAGTAGACTTCCAGCTCTTAGATGCAAGGGCAATGAGTGAAGCAGAACTCTATTCATCTGTAATCCGGGAATCTCAACGCCCCTTCGACTTGGAAAAGCAACCAGTCATAGGAATAAGATTATTTACGATCTCGCAGCAAGAACATATTTTATTGCTAACAATACATCACATCGCAACTGATGGTTGGTCTTTAGATATTATTTTGCATGAGTTACCCAAACTCTACCAAGCACAACAAGATGGTGTGTTAGCATCACTTCCGACTTTAAATTACTCTTACTCTGATTATGTTCGCTCCCAGAATAAAATGTTGTCAGGATCTGAGGGAGAAAAACTTTGGCGTTATTGGCAAGATAAACTTAAAGGAGAACTGCCAATACTAAATTTACCTACAGATAAACCAAGACCACCAATACAAAAATATAACGGTGCTTCCCATAATTTCCAGTTATCTTCCCAACTGACACAGCAACTTAAGCAACTAGCGATGTTGTCAGATGCAACACTTTACATGACTCTGCTAGCTGCCATGATGGTGCTTTTATATCGTTACACGGGACAAGAAGACATTTTAGTTGGTTCTCCAATTGCAGGTAGATTGCAGTCTCAATTTAGAGGGATTGTTGGTTACTTTGCCAATCCAGGAGTGTTGCGAGGAGATTTATCAAATAATCCTAGTTTTAAGGAGTTTCTTACTCAAGTTCGTCAAACTGTACTCGAAGCACTTACTCATCAAGAGTATCCATTTGCTCTGCTAGTAGAAAATTTACAGCCACAACGTGACCCCAGTCGTTCGCCAATTTTTCAGGCATCTTTTGCTCTACAAGAGTTACAAAAATCTCAAGATATACAGAAGTTGTTTGTAGATGAAATAGAAAAGGATGTTGATTGGGGAGGACTTAAGTTAAGACCTTTTGAAATACCTCAACAGGAAGGTCAGTTTGATTTGGATTTAGAAATGCTGGAGGGTAGTTCATCTGTTAAAGGTATTTTTAAGTACAACACTGACTTGTTTGATGGGTCAACTATTGAGCGCATGGCGGCTCATTTCCAGAACTTGTTATCAGCAATTGTGGAAAATCCTCAACAGGTAGTCTCAGAGTTACCTTTGTTGAGTGAAAGGGAACGTCATCAACTGTTGGTGGAGTGGAATGATACTGCCAGTGACTATCCTACTGATAAATGTATTCATCAGTTATTTGAAGAGCAGGTAGAGAAAACACCCAATGCTATAGCTGTGGTGTTTGGCCAGGAGCAGTTGACTTATCATCAATTAAATCAAAGGGCGAACCAACTAGCACATCACCTACTTTCAATGGGAGTAGGACCAGAGGTATTGGTAGGTATTTGTGTGGAACGTTCTATACAGATGGTGGTAGGACTTTTGGGGATACTCAAGGCTGGTGGTGCTTATGTACCCTTGGATTCTAATTATCCCCAGGAACGACTAAGTTATATGTTAGAAGATTCGGGTGTTGAGGTGTTGTTGACTCAACAGTCGTTACTAGAATCGTTGCCCTCACATCGGGCACAGATGGTTTGTTTGGATAGTGATTGGCCAGCCATAGAGCAACACAGTGGGGAGAATCTTGATGTCGGGGTTCATTCGGATAATTTGGCTTATGTGATTTATACGTCTGGTTCTACTGGTCAACCCAAGGGGGTTGCCATTGAACATTGTTCTGTGTGCAACCTTGCTTTTGCACAAAAAAATTTATTTGATCTAGAACCAACTAGTCGTGTTCTTCAATTTGCTTCTATAAGTTTTGATGCTTCTGTCTGGGAAATAGTTATGGCTGTGACGAACGGAGCCATGCTAATTTTGGGAACAGCTTCTGAGTTAATGCCCGGAGATGATTTGAAACAAATCCTACATCAGTCCGGTGTGACTCATGTGACATTACCTCCGTCTGCCCTGGCAGTATTACCCACTGATGAATTGACAGCCTTGGGTCAGATAATTGTTGCAGGAGAAGCTTGTCCGATAGAATTGGTTAATCAATGGTCTGTTGGTCGTCGTTTCTTTAATGCTTATGGTCCGACTGAGTCTACTGTTTGTGCTACAGTAGCCCAAATCAGCGATGGTAGTGAGAAAATTACTATCGGTCACCCCATAGCGAACACCAAAATCTATATTCTAGACAAACACCTCCAACCATTACCCATAGGCGTACCCGGAGAATTATACATCGGAGGTGATGGACTAGCCAGAGGATACCTCAATCGCCAGGAACTAACCAAACAAAAATTTATCCAAAATCCCTTCTGTAATTCCAACTCAGAACGACTCTACAAAACATCAGACCTGGCGAGATACCTACGAGACGGTAACATTGAATTTATTGGTCGCATCGATAACCAAGTCAAAATCAGGGGTTTCCGCATCGAACTAGGGGAAATCGAAGCAGTACTTAACACCCATCCCCAAATCCAACAAACTGTAGTAATTGCAACAGAAGATCTTCCTGGTCACAAACGCCTAGTCGCTTATATAGTCAGTGAAGAAGAATCGCTAACCACCAACCAAGTCAGAGAATTCCTCAAACAGAAACTACCAGACTACATGGTACCTTCTGCCTTCGTCACCTTAGACAGTCTGCCCTTAACACCAAACGGCAAAGTAGACCGCAAATCACTACCTGCACCTGATGGGGTGGTCACATCGGTTGAGGAATACGTTGCACCACGTACAGAAATAGAACAAACCTTAACCAACCTCTGGGAAGAACTGCTTGCAAAAGACAAAGTTAGCATCCATGACAACTTCTTTGAAATTGGTGGGGATTCCATCCTGAGCATTCAAGTAGTGTCCCGTGCCAAAAACTCAGGAATACACATCACTCCTCAACAAATATTCCTTCATCAAACCATCGCTGAACTAGCCAGGGTAGCCACAACAGGCGTTACTATCAATGCTCAACAAGGTCTAGTCACCGGAGTAGCTCCGTTGACCCCAATTCAAAAACGCTTCTTCGCCCAAAATAAGCAAGAGCTACACCACTATAATCAATCGGTTTTATTGGAAATTTCCAACCATCTGGCTAGTGAATTAATTAAAACAGCCATAGGAAAATTACTAGAACATCATGATGCCCTGCGATTACGATTCCCTGATCGGGCATCTGAGGAGCAACAACACAACCTATCTCTTGACCATAACGTTCCATTTGACCTAGTCGATTTATCCTCAACTCCTGAAGAAGAACAAGTAGTTACCCTATCAAAAATTGCCACGGACTATCAAAGGAGTTTAAACCTAGAAGACGGACCAATAATGCAAGTGGTGCGGTTTAACCTAGGTCAGGAAAGGTCGGCTCGGTTACTAATCATTATTCATCACTTAGCCGTGGATGGGGTGAGTTGGCGAATTTTATTATCAGACCTAGCAACAATTTATCAACAACTAACCGAGCAACACCCCATACAACTAAGTCCCAAAACCACTGCTTTTATAGATTGGGCTGATAAATTAAACAACTATGCACAATCAGAAATACTCTTGAAAGAGTTAGACTATTGGCTCAACCAACCTTGGTCAAAGATCACACCACTACCCAAGGATTATGGTCACCCTAACTCAGAAAATACCATTGGTAGTGCTGGTTATGTGTCTCGGGAATTGAGTGTAGAAGAAACTACGGCTCTGCTGGGGTCAGTCAACCAAGCCTACAACACACAAATTAACGATATCCTGCTTAGTGGGTTAGTACTGTCTTTGGCTCAGTGGACCGGAAATTCAACAGTACTAATCGACTTAGAGGGACATGGCAGAGAAGAACTATTTTCCGATGTAGATTTATCCCGGACGGTAGGTTGGTTTACCAGTCTGTTCCCAGTATTATTACAACTGGCTTCATTAAACCAACTTCCATCCGTTATCAAGTCAATTAAAGAACAATTACGAGCCATTCCCAATCGTGGCATCGGTTACGGCCTGTTGCGTTACTTATGTCAAGACACTACGGTTAATCAACAACTACAGACAATTCCCACTGCCGAAATTTGTTTTAATTACCTAGGACAATTTGACCAAGTCCAATCCCAAACCGGTTGGAAATTTGGGTCATTCTCCACCGGAGCTAACCAAAGTGAGAAACAATATCGAGACCATCTCTTAGAGATTAATGCTCTGGTGGTAGAAGGGAAATTACAAATCAATTGGACTTACAGCAGTAATGTCCATAGCCTTGCCACAGTGGCAAGCTTGGCCGACAGCTATCACAAAGCGCTCAGGTCAATCATCAAACATTGTCAGTTAGAAGAGGCATTTGGCTATACCCCTAGTGATTTTCCAGATGCCCAGTTAAATCAAGATGAACTTGATCAGTTATTAGCTCCTATCAAGACTAAAAATGTCTCGGAAATTTATCCCCTATCTCCCATGCAACAAGGGATGCTGTTCCACAGTCTTTATGCTCCGGATAGTGGGGTGTATTTTGAACAGATGACCTTTAAAATTAAAGGCAATCTCAATGTGGAGGCTTTGAGGAAAAGTTGGCAACTAGTTGTAGATAGGTATTCAATTCTACGGACATTCTTTGTTTGGGAAAATCGCCCTACTCCACTACAAGTAGTGTTGAAACAGGTGAACTTACCTTGGAGTAATCTGGATTGGCGAGAGTTCTCGGCAACAGAGCAACAACAGCAATTATCCGAGATGTTGTCTACACAAAGGGAGTCAGGTTTTCAACTAAACCTTGCTCCCTTGATGAAGTGTAGCTTAATTCAACTCAGTGAACAGACTTACCAGTTCATTTGGAGTCATCACCACCTGTTGATGGATGGATGGTGTTTAGCAATTATCTTTAAAGAGGTTTTCAGTTTCTATGAGGCGGAACTCACTGGTAAAACTTGTAATTTACCAACACCACGTCCCTATGGGGATTATATTGCTTGGTTGCATGAGCAAGACCAGGAAACTGCCTTTGAGTTTTGGCGAGAAACCTTACTTAGTTTTAGTGCTCCCACTGCCCTAGTAGTAGATAAACCTCAGTATCACAATCCCCAGCAAAACTCGGATTATCAGGAACTGGAATTACGTTTATCTGATCAAGTGAGCCACCAGTTAGAATCTGTAGCACGACAACATTATGTGACGTTATCAACTCTAGTACAAGGGGCTTGGGCTTTACTATTAAGTCGTTATAGTGGTGAAGAAGATGTAGTATTTGGGGTGACGGTTTCTGGTCGCCCACCCAGTTTGGATGGGGTGGAGACTATGGTGGGATTGTTTATTAATACCTTACCATTACGTCTACAAGTATCTCCCGGGGAAAAATTAATAGCTTGGTGGCAACAAATACAACAGTTAATGTCGCAATTACAGACATACTGTTATACTCCCCTTGTGGAAATTCAAGGGATGAGCGAGGTGCCTGGGGGCATCCCTTTGTTTGAGAGTATTCTGGTGTTTGAGAATTATCCATTTGATCGCTCTTTGTTGAATCAAGAGAGTTTGCTAGAGCTTGAAGAGATAGAGAGTTTTGAACAAACTAATTATCCCCTGACTGTGGTGGCTATTCCTGGAGAGCAATTGAGTATTAAGATAAGTTACGATACTCTTCGTTTTGACCAAGATACGATCGAACGGATGTTGGGACATTTGCAAACCATTTTTTCAGCCATTGTGGACAATCCCCAACAGGAAGTGGGAGAGTTACCTTTGTTGAGTGCAGAAGAACGTCATCAACTGTTAGTGGAGTGGAATGATACTGCCAGTGAATACCCAATAGATAAATGTATTCATCAGTTATTTGAAGAGCAAGTCGAGAAAACACCGGATGCTATAGCGGTAGTGTTTGGCCAGGAGCAGTTGACCTACCATCAATTAAATCAAAGGGCTAACCAACTAGCACATTACCTACAAAACTTAGGAGTAGGACCAGAGGTATTGGTGGGTATTTGTGTGGAACGTTCTATCGAGATGGTGGTAGGACTATTAGGGATACTCAAGGCGGGTGGTGCCTATGTACCCCTCGATCCTTATTATCCCCCAGAACGACTGAGTTATATGTTGGCGGATTCCGGTGTTGAGGTGTTGCTTACTCAGAGTTCATTGCTGAAATCTTTGCCACAAAATCAAGCACGGGTGGTTTGTTTGGATACGGATGGGGAGGCGATTGAGCAAGAGTGTGGGGATAATCTGAATGCTGGGGTGAAGTCGGATAATTTGGCTTATGTTATCTACACTTCTGGTTCTACTGGACAACCGAAGGGGGTTGCTATTGAACACAAATCCATTTTTAATTATGTTTGTAGCGTTATTACAACAATACATGTTAAACCCAGTAGCAATTTTGCTTTAGTGTCTACAATTAGTGCAGACCTAGGTAATACTGTAATATTTCCTTGTTTATTGACAGGTGGTTGTCTTCATGTAATTTCCCAGGAAAAAGCCTCAGACCCAAACTCCCTTAGCGAATATTTTAGCTATTATCATATTGAATATCTCAAAATCGTTCCCTCTCATCTAGCAGCTCTACAAGCCTCATCAAATCCAGCACTAGTTCTGCCGAGTCAAACACTTATCCTTGGTGGTGAAGCATCTAGTTCGGATTGGATAGAAACAATTCAAGCTCAATCTCCTAATAGCAATATCATCAATCATTATGGTCCTACAGAAGCTACTGTAGGGGTACTCACCTATTTTTTGGATAAAAAATCTCTACCTCTGAGGACCTCCATACTACCGATCGGTCGTCCCATCGCCAACACCCAAATCTACATCCTGAACAAACACCTCCAACCAGTACCCATAGGAGTACTTGGAGAATTATACATCGGAGGTGATGGACTAGCCAGAGGCTACCTCAACCGTCCAGAACTAACGAAACAAAAATTTATCCCAAATCCCTTATGTAATTCCAAATCAGAACGACTCTACAAAACATCAGACCTGGCGAGATACCTACCAGACGGTAACATTGAATTTCTAGGTCGCATTGATAACCAAGTTAAAATTCGAGGCTTCCGCATTGAATTAGGGGAAATCGAAGCAGTCCTGTCCACCCACCCCCAAATCCAACAAACAGTAGTCATTGCCCGAGAAGATATTCCTGGTAACAAACGCCTAGTCGCCTATGTAGTCAGTGAGGAGGAATCACTGAGCACCCACCAAGTAAGAGAATTCCTCAAACAGAAACTACCAGATTACATGGTACCCAGTGCCTTCGTTACCTTAGACACTCTGCCATTAACACCAAACGGGAAAGTAGACCGCTTTGCCCTACCGGCACCAGAAGCAGAAATCACATCAGTTGAGGAATACGTCGCACCATGTACAACCATAGAACTTGAACTGACTCAAATCTGGTCAGAGGTTTTGAATCTCACCTCTGTTGGAGTACAAGATAACTTCTTTGAACTGGGCGGTCATTCCCTTAATGCTGTCAGTCTGATGTCAAAAATTCAACAACAATTCCAAATCAATTTACCTTTAGCAACCCTTTTCAAAAGTCCCACCATTGAACAACTAGCGAGCCTTCTGGGTTCTTCAGTAAATACACAAAACCCCATCTTAGTGGGCATTAAAACCAGTGGAAACCAACCTCCCTTATTCTGTATTCATCCTGTTGGTGGCAATGTCCTGTGTTATGCAGAGTTAGCTCGTCATTTAGCTCAAGATTATCCAGTATATGGTTTACAATCTCTTGGTTTAGATGGGCAACAGCAACCCTTAACGTCTGTTGAGGAGATGGCATCCCATTATATTGAGGCAATACAGCAAATTCAACCCCAAGGTCCCGATCATCTCATCGGCTGGTCTCTCGGAGGTGTAATTGCTTATGAAATGGCACAACAATTACAGGCTAAAAATGAGCCAGTGGCTCTTCTAACGTTAATAGATAGTTATGCACCTACTTTAATTCGTAAACCTTCAGAAATAGATCAAGCCATGATAGTAAATCAATTGGCTCAAGATTTGGGAGGTCTCTATGGTCAAGAGTTAGATATATCCCATGAAACACTCAGAAAACTCGAACCAGACGAACAAGTTTTGCATCTATTTGAGCAAGCCAAAAAGCAAGGGATATTCCCATCAGACCTAGAAATAGAGCAAATGCGTTCTTTATGGGAAGTTTTTCAAGCAAATCTCATGGCAATTTATCATTATAAACCAAAAGCTTATCCAGGTTCACTTCTCCTTATAAATGCTAGTCAAACTTCCCCAGCAGTAATTGAAGACCCAACCCACGGCTGGGGTTCTCTAGTTAATGGTGATCTCCAAACTCACACTATTACTGGAGACCATTTCACTATTATGAAAGCACCTCAAGTTGAGGGTCTGACTGCAGAATTGAACAACTATCTATTGAACAACTAGCACGTTTTGGCCGCACTGGCTCCCCTGTTCGGAAGCTGCATCCCTAAATACTAAGCAGATTTAGCCAGTACAGGTTCTACCGTCTGGGAGGATTCACCCACCTGCTCTAAAATTTCAATCAATTCCCGTTCAAAGGTGACCAAAGCACGATTGGTTTTCCCACCAATATTGATTCGGAAACTGATAGACATGACATAGGGTTTGCAGCACTGAAATAGCCGTGGATAGTATTTATACGCCTATTTTTTTGATTTTAATTTCATCTAATCGGCCAGCTATCAATAGTTGTTTTTTATAAAGACTATTGGATACTTAAATTTTATGTTAAGCTAACAATGAAGACCCGTTACCGCTGTTGATGAATGCTACAATCAGCGGCATCAAGTAATCGAAAAACTACCTTGTCTTTAACCCCTTCCTAGTTACCTGACGAAGGGAGTTGTTCCAGTCTCTTAAGATGTTCCTCCCAGTCTTGCCAATCTTTCGTTGTTTTAACTAACACGACGGCATAGTCACTGTGGAAGAGCCCTATAAATATCGTAAAAATGGGCAGATTTTTGTAAAGTTTTGTTTCACAATTTAACACCTCTGCCAGAGATCTATTTAGAATAACACTGTGTTTACCACAACTTGGCAATAATGGCGATCGCAGAACACGAATACTAGGGATTTGCCACCCAACCGCCTGATCACTGAAAGCTAGATTTGTCGATTAACTTGCCTGATCGTGTTGTCTTACTATATAACCCTTATCGATGCTCTCACTTTCAACGCACAATCACTCACTTATCGCGCTTAGTAAGGTGGGAATACCCTGACCTACTTTCCCACCTGACTGGATAACAAACGCAGACTAGTTACGAGTTGTGAGCAAGCTAAGGACTTAAACTACTTCTTTGGCTTGACTGTGGAATGACAACTTGATTAAATAATTATTGGTATCTGACTTTTTTGAACTGCTTGTTAAGGGATTAGCTAAGTGACGAGTTGTGTAAATTATTTCCCCAATGGGGAGTCGAAATTCTTGAGTTTAGTTGATTTATTAGGCGAAAGAGCGCAAGCTCAACCTGATCAGGTCGCCTATATCTTTCTCCATGACGGAGAAACCGAATCACAGAGTTTTACCTACTCGGAATTAGATGCAAAAGCAAGAGCGATCGCAGCCCATCTCCAATCAATCCCAGGAGAACGAGCTTTATTGTTATACCCTTCTGGATTAGAGTTCATTAGCGCTTTCTTTGGCTGTTTGTATGCAGGGGTTGTGGCGGTTCCCGTTTATCCTCCCAGGCGTAATCAGAAATTGTCTCGCTTGCTAAATATTGTTAATGATGCCCAAGCGTGTATTGCACTGACTACCACATCGATATTGGCTGACCTTGAGCAAAGGTGGGCAAGTGATGCCGAGTTAGCGCAGTTGAAGTTGGTAGCTACCGATACAATTGTTGCTGATAGTCAAGAGTTTGCACCATTATCAGTGACAGGGTCGAATTTAGCTTTTTTGCAATATACGTCCGGTTCCACGGGAACACCCAAAGGGGTAATGGTGACCCATGGCAATATCATCCACAACCAGCAGGTAATTCAACTAGCTACGGGTAATACTCGAGATAGTATTTATGTGTCTTGGCTGCCTTTATTTCACGATATGGGACTTGGTAACGCCTTGCAGTCATGTTTTGTCGGAATTTCTTATATTCTGATGCCCCCAGCCGCGTTTCTGATGAAGCCAATTCGCTGGTTAAAAGCCATTTCCAAATATCGGGCAACTATCACTGGAGGGCCTAATTTTGCTTACGATCTATGTGTGAGTAAGGTTAATCAGGAAAGTTTAGAAGCTCTTGACTTAAGTAGTTTAGATGTAGCGGCTAATGGGGCAGAACCAATCAAAGCAGAAACCCTAGAAAAATTCACGAAAAAATTTGCTTATTGTGGTTTTCGTCGGAGTGCATTTTATCCTTGTTATGGAATAGCAGAAGCCACCCTATTTGTTACGGGTGGGTACAAGAATAAACAGCCAGTGATTCAGGTAGTTAAAGCTGGAGATCTAGAACAAAATTTGGTAGTAGAGAGTGAAATTTACTCGGATGAAAGTCGAAGCTTTGTTGGTGTTGGTAGTCCTTACCTGGACACAAAAGTAATTATCGTTAACCCAGAGTCGTTAACTCTCTGTGAACCAGGACAAGTGGGAGAGATTTGGGTTAGGGGTGGCAGTGTAACTTTTGGGTATTGGAATCGCTCCGAAGCCACAAAAGAAACGTTCCAAGCTTATCTTAAAGATACAGGAGACGGACCTTTTTTACGTACAGGGGACTTAGGATTTTTTAGTAAGGGGGAACTTTTTGTTACAGGAAGACTAAAGGATCTAATTATAATTAGAGGTCGCAATCATTATCCCCAAGATATTGAATTAACAGTTGAAAACAGCCATCCTTCTCTACGAAGTCATGGGTGTGCTGCATTTTCTGTAGAGAGGGATGAAGAGGAGCGCTTGGTGGTTGCTTGTGAGGTGGAACGAACTCACCTACGCAAGCTCAACACAGAGGAGGTAGTATCTGCCGTTCGTCATGGCATCTGGATGGAGCATGAGTTGAAGGTTTATGGAGTATTACTACTTAAAACTGGCAGTCTTCCTAAGACTTCCAGTGGAAAAAATCAGCGTCATGCTTGTCGCCATTACTGGCTAAATAAGCAACTAAATTTGGTGGGTGAGTGGATTGAAAACGAGTTAGTGGAACCAATAACTATTAAGCAGAGACCCGATGAATCTTTCACTGAAAAAACTACTAGCTTTATGCCAACTCTAAGCAATGGACACAGAGTACTAAATAGCCAAGATAAAGCCAGCCAATCCCGTGCCGATGAACTGCTTGAATGGTTGCGTGACTATGCATCATTTCGCATTAACTCTCGCTTAATTGATGAAAGACGTTGCATTCCACCTCATATTGTTCTAGATTTTGGAAACCGTGGGTTTTTCGGCCTACAAGTACCTTTTAAGTATGGCGGAATAGGTCTGAACAATGTTGATACCTTAAGGATTATTGAGCAGTTGGGAGCCATAGATCAAACCCTAACATTGTTTGTTGGCAATCATAACGTCCTTGGGGTTCGTCCGATTATGAAATATGCCTCCCTAGCTCAAAAAGAGCAATTACTTCCCAACCTAGCTACAGGTCGAGAAATAGCAGCCTACGCCTTAACAGAACCGGGGGCAGGTTCCAATCCCCGAGCCATATCCGCACGAGCAATACCGAATCCTAATGGTGGTTGGTTATTGGAAGGTTCTAAAATTTGGAGTGGTTCGGCTGCATGGTCTAGTGTTATCAATATTTTTGTACAGCAGCTCGATCCCGATGGGAAACCGATGGGAATTAGTGGTTTCGTAGTGCCCCAGAGAACAAAAGGCTTGCGAATTGGTTCCGAAGCCCTGACTATGGGAATGCGGGGTATGGTTCAAAATGCCATATTTCTCGATGGAGTATCGGTAACTCCAGAGCAACTTTTGGGAGAACCAGGTGCTGGGATAAAAGTAGCTCAAGATGCCATGATGCACGGTAGATTGGGTCTGGCGGCTGGATGCATTGGTGGTATGAAACGCTGCGCTCAGTTGATGCTTCGCTATGGTGAGCGTCGTTTGGTCTCCACAGGTCGTTTACTCGATAATCCAGTTACGTTAGTTCGTTTGAGCGATCTGACAGCCGCTATTACTGTCTTAGAAAATTTAGTTTTCACGACTGCCGAGTTATTGGATAGGGGATATTCTATTCCTGAAGAAGTCTACACGGCTTGCAAAACATCAGGGCCTGAGTTTTTCTGGCAGGCTGCTGACAACCTGATTCAGTTACTCGGCGGTCGCGGCTATATTGAAACAAACATTGCCCCTCAAATCTACCGTGATGCCAGAGTTTTTCGCATTTTTGAAGGCCCGACGGAAACTCTCAATATGTTCTTGGGGTCTCGTGTGATTCAGAAACCAGAAGAGCTTTACCAATTCTTATCTAAGACATTGAAAGTTCCCGAAGTGGCTGAACGTCTAAAAAATGCTACAGCAGAAATTAGCGATCGCTTAAGGAATAAGAGCCGATTTTGCGAAGATCATACCGCTTTACGATGGGCTTATGTTTGTACAGGTGAAGTAGCAACTTGGGCTATTCTCTTGGCAGCGGTGAAACGAAATTTGAAACAGTTAAGTTCTGAACCTTTGCAGATTGCTGCAACTTGGGCTGAATTACAGTTCGAGCAAAAACTCCAGCTTGTACTGATGGGAACACCAGCAGAGATGGTGGAATCTGACGCTGAGAATATCACCGCTCGAATAAAGGATTACGCCGAAAAAATTGGCGATATAGAACAAACTCTGCCAGGAATTGACCATGAACTGGATGAATTTATGCGTCAAACATCTACAGTAAAATCAAAGAAAAATTTAGATGTAGAGTTGAATCCCTACCAGGAGACAACAAATGTTGCTGTAGAGCCTAAAACTGCTCAGCTTTTAGATAATCAGGAAGTTTATAATTATGATCAGATTGTAATTTGGATAGAAAGCTGGTTGGCCAAACAACCAGGTATTCAGAGAGAAACTATTAATCGCCAGACATCTTTTGCCGATTATGGCATGGATTCGGTGTTGGCAGTAGACTTAGTACAAGCCTTAGAAGATTGGCTGCAAACTTCCTTAGACGCAACGAGTCTCTGGAATTTTCCAACTATAGAATCCTTGGCTCAATACTTGGCTAGTAAAACGTCAACAAAGGAGGATGATTTAGAAGCTTCACCTTCTGGCCAGGAGGAGGCTAAGACTACTACCTTAGAATTGGAAAAACCTCTGGAAACTCAAATTGAGACATCTATTGCTGAAGAATTATTGGCTCTGGAAAACTTATTGACAGAAAATTAATATGAAGCAAATTAAGGAAGAAAATGAGTCCCTGGCTTCCTCAAAACGGTTACTCTTGGCTCTTAAACAAGCACGCACTCAATTAGAAGAACTACAACGGCAAAAGAGTGAACCGATTGCTATTGTTGGTATGGGTTGTCGGTTTCCAGGGGGGGTGAAAGATTCAGAAAGCTTTTGGCAACTGTTGAAAAATGGAGTTGATAGCATTACTGAAATTCCTGGGGAGCGATGGGATATAAAAGATTACTATCACCCAGATCCAGATGTTCCAGGCAAAATGTATACTCGCTATGGAGGATTTCTGGAAGAGGTAGACCAATTTGACCCTCAATTTTTTGGGATTTCTCCCCGAGAAGCTACTGCTATGGACCCTCAGCAACGGTTGCTGTTAGAAGTGAGTTGGGAAGCATTAGAACATGCAGGGTTAGCACCGGATCAACTTCAAGGTAGCCAAACCGGAGCATTTATGGGGATCTGCTTTGAGGATTATTCCCGCTTTAGCGTTAACTCTGGAGATCCAACCAGGATGGATGCCTACAGCAGTTTGGGCAATACTCGCAGTATTGCTGCAGGACGCTTAGCATATATTTTTGGTTTCAATGGTCCGAGTTTCTTTTTAGATACAAGTTGTTCTTCCTCGCTTTTATCGGTTCACCTGGCTTGTCAGAGTTTACGTTATAGAGAGTGTAATCTAGCTTTAGCTGGTGGAGTTAACCTAATTCTCACCCCAGAAGCAACAATTGGTTTTTGTAAACTCAAAGCTTTGTCTACTGATGGTCGTTGCAAAACCTTTGATGCTTCGGCGGATGGTTACGGTAGAGGAGAAGGCTGTGGAATTGTAGTTCTCAAGCGTTTATCTAATGCAGTAGCTGATGGAGACCAGATTTTTGCTTTAATTCGGGGTTCAGCCGTCAATCATGATGGTAAAAGTAATGGACTCACAGCTCCCAATGGCTCTGCTCAGGAGGCTTTACTCCAGCAAGCCTTAGAAAATTCCAGGGTAACACCAAGCCAAATTCAATACGTAGAAGCTCACGGAACTGGGACATCTCTCGGAGATCCCATTGAAGTTCTAGCACTGGGGAAGATCTTAGGTCAAGGTCGAGCACAAGATCAGCCTTTGAATATTGGTTCAGTAAAAACTAATTTTGGTCATCTTGAAGGTGCTGCAGGGGTAGCGGGTCTGATCAAGGTGGTTCTGGGATTGCAGCATCAGCAGATTCCTCCCCATCTCCATTTGAAAGAGCCAAACCCTCATATTCCCTGGCAGAAATTACCGATTACAGTGCCAACGGCATTAACTCCTTGGGAATCAGGGGAAAAAGGACGTTTGGCGGGGGTAAGTTCTTTTGGCATGAGTGGGACAAACCTTCATATTATCTTAGAAGAAGCACCAGGACAAGGCAAAAGTGAAGAGTTAAGTGAGCGTACGCACCATATATTAACGCTATCGGCAAAATCTAAAAAAGCTCTGCTTGAGTTAGCACAATCTTATGAAAAATTTTTAGGGAATAATTCCACAGCAGCGTACGCAGATGTTTGCTTCACGGCTAATACAGGGCGTAACCATTTTAGCCATCGTCTCGCTATTGTTACGTCTGACCAACAAGAGGCCGCCGATAAATTAGCAAAAATTAGTGCAGCCGAAGAAGCTAATGGTGTATTCTCAGGAGAACTCTCTAGTAATCATAAATCCCCGAAAATAGCTTTCTTGTTTACTGGACAAGGTTCTCAGTATATCAACATGGGAAGAGAACTCTATCAAACCCAACCCCTCTTCCGTCGTACCTTAGACCAGTGCGAGCAAATTCTCAAACCTTATTTAGAAAAATCTATTTTAGACGTTATTTATCCGGAAAATACTAAAGAATTAAATAGTTCTCTCATTGACCAAACTGCCTATACTCAACCAGCTCTATTTGCCATCGAATATGCCCTAGCCCAGTTGTGGAAATCTTGGGGGATTGAACCGGATGTGGTGATGGGTCACAGTGTGGGGGAATATGTGGCCGCTTGTGTAGCAGGAGTATTTAGTTTAGAAGATGGCCTAAAACTGATTGCCCATCGGGGAAGGTTAATCCAGCAGTTACCTTCTGGAGGAGAGATGGTAGCGGTGATGGCATCATACGAGAAAGTAAATCAACTGATTGCCCCATATTCAGACAAAGTAGCAATAGCAGCCATCAACGGGTCTGTTAGCACTGTAGTTTCTGGTGCAGCAGAAACGATTAAGACAGTTAGGGACAGCTTAGAAGCAGAAGGAATCAAAACCAAACAACTGCAAGTATCCCACGCCTTCCATTCACCCTTAATGGAACCGATGTTGGCAGAGTTTGAAGTAGTAGCCCATCAAATAACCTACAATCAACCCCGAATTCCCCTGATTTCCAATGTGACAGGAGCTATAGCCGACGAGAGTATTGCCACAGCTAGCTACTGGGTAAATCATGTCTGTCAACCGGTGAAGTTTGCCCAAAGTATGGAGACCTTGCACCAACAAGGTTATGAAGTCTTCCTAGAAATTGGATCCAAACCAATTTTGTTAGGTATGGCAAGGCAGTGTTTGCCAGAAGATGTAGGAGTATGGTTGCCTTCTTTGTGTCCTGGTCAAGAAGACTGGCAGCAAATGCTACAAAGTTTAACAGAGTTATATGTGCGGGGAGTCAAAGTAGATTGGTTAGGGTTTGATAACTATTATTCACGTAGTAAGGTGGTATTGCCCACTTATCCCTGGCAACGGCAACGCTATTGGATAGAGACTTCCCAGGGATATTCTAAACGACTGAACCAACAGATGTACCCACTGTTGGGAAGTAAGGTAGAATTGGCAGCCACTGGTCAGACAATTTACCACCAGCACATAAACCTAAGCAACTGTGCCTGGATTGGAGACCACCGAGTCTACGACACTGCTGTAATTCCCGGTGTCAGCTACATCGCCATGACATTTGCAGCAGTGGGCACACCGGCAGCAGTGGAGGAGGTTAACTTTATACAACCCCTAATTCTGGCCACACCTAATGCTACCCGTGAAACACAACTTTTGATTCATCCTGCTGATAGTAATCAGACTAAGCAAAAGGTGGAAGTTTTTAGTAGAGATGCCACTGAGGGAGGCCAATGGCAACAGCACGCTGAAATTACCCTGTTAAATACCCCACCCTCAATACCCGCCTTAAAAGTAGACATAAAATCTCTGCGTCAACAGTTGAGACCCATTGACGCTGATGTACTGAAGGATATTTATGCTAAAGTGTCTTTGGTTTACGGTCCGATGCTAGAGGCAGTCCGTCAGGCTTGGATAGGAGAAGGAATTTCCCTGTTGGAAATTGAAGTACCAGAAGCTCTGGAATCCCAGCTGGCTGGGGAACCAATCCATCCAGTCCTCCTTGATGCGTGTACCCGCCTATCTCCTGAAACTTTAGACCCTCTTCAAGATGAAGCAGGAGTATTTTGGGCTCCATGGAAGGTGCAGGGAATGACCCTGAGCCGCACAGCGCCGCGCCGCTTCTATGCCTACGTTAATCAACCCACTCGCATCAACGAACAATTGCAGACCCTTGCTTATGATATCCATCTGCTCGATGAGATGGCTCAAGCCTTTGGACGCATTGATGGTTTTACTCTTCGGCGCGCTCCCCGCGAAGCATTTTTGAGAAGTTTGCAGGTAGATCATGGTGATTGGTTATATCAAATCCATTGGCAACCACAATCAACTTCACTTGACAACCAATCAATTGATTTAACAAAACCCGGTAGTTGGCTGCTGTTTTGCCCACCCACAGGTATAGGCAAACATCTGGCAGAATCCTTAACCCAACAAGGTCAGCATTGTATCTTAGTTACACCAGGGGAGAATTACCAACAGTTAGATTCTCAACATTATCAAATCAATCCGATTAAGGTCAGTGAATTTCCACGACTATTGCAAGAAAGCTTAGAGCAACAACCCCCATTACGAGGCATTGTCCACCTGTGGAGTTTACAAGAAACACTAGCACCACTGAAATCTACACAGGAGTTGCAAAAGTCTCAAGACTTATGTTGTGGCAGTGTACTTCATTTAGTACAAGCCATAGTCAAAAATCAAGATCTAAAAAGTCCGACCTTGTGGCTAGTAACCCAAGGCTCCCAATCAGTGGCTAACCAGTCCCTTCCCATACAATTCCAACAAGCACCTTTATGGGGGTTAGGTCGAGTAATTGCCCAAGAACATAGGGAATTACAATGCCGATGTTTAGACTTAGACCCTACTGTGGAAGAAAACCAAGCAGTAGCAGCTTTGTTGCAGGAAATATTGTCTCCTGGTGATGAAAACCAAATTGCTTACCGTCAACAGGTACGTTATGTGGCCAGGTTAGAGCGGCAGCAAAAATCTCTAACATCAACACAGGTAGTAGCATCAATGTCAGAAGCTGCTAATAACCAAGTTTCTATCCAATCTGAATTCAGTTATCTAATTACTGGAGGATTGGGGGCTTTGGGGTTACACTCAGCCCGTTGGATGGTGGAACAAGGAGCAAGACATTTAGTACTCACCGGACGTAAGCAGCCATCAGTTTTTGCTCAACAAACTATTAAGGAATTGCAAGAGGCAGGAGCCCAAGTATTAGTCCTGTGTGGGGATATCTCCCAACAAGAAGATGCTACTAAAATTCTCTCACAAATCCAAGAATCTTTACCGACCTTACGAGGTGTAATTCATGCGGCTGGGTTATTGGATGACGGTTTACTGCAACAGATGAGTTGGGCGGAATTTACACGAGTTATGGCACCGAAAGTACAAGGGACTTGGCATTTACACTCTTTAACTCAGAATCTTCCTTTGGACTTTTTTGTGTGTTTTTCCTCTATGGCTTCACTACTTGGTTCACCAGGTCAAGGAAATTATGCCGCAGCCAATGCTTTTATGGATGCGATCGCCCATCATCGTCGGAGTCTAGGTTTACCAGGCTTGAGCATCAACTGGGGAGCGTGGGATGAAGGGGGAATGGCCAGTCGCTTGGAAAGTCAACACCTCACCCGGATGCAGGCTCAGGGAATTAGTCCCATTTCTCCAGAGCGAGGATTACAGGCTTTAGCTAAGTTGTTGGGCCAAAAGTCTACCCAAGTTGGGGTGTTGGCCATTAATTGGTCTCAATTTTTGGGGCAACTGTCTGGAGGGATAAAAATGCCTTTATTAGAGGCATTTTCTGTAGCCGAGACCACACAAGCCAAGGATTATAAGCTTTTAAAACGATTAAAAGCATCTTCTCAAATAGAAAGAAAAAAGCTCTTGATAACTCACCTTCAAACTGAAGTGGCCAAGGTACTGGGGATGACAGCTTTCCAAATTGATGTGCAACAGCCTCTTAACACCATGGGACTTGACTCCCTGATGGCTGTGGAATTGCGGAATCGTGTTCAAAATGACTTGGGAGTTGATGTGCCCATAGTCAAATTTATAGAAGATATCAGTATCGTTGGTTTGGCGACTGAAGTGAATGGGCAACTGACCCAAATTGATATAACTCAAAGACTTGAACAAGATGAGGACGAGCAAACTCTCTTGAGTAATGCAAAGGATAGTGATTTGATTGAGGGGGAACTATGAATTTATTGGAGTTTTTGCAAGACCTTGTCATAAAAGGTTGGAAATTATGGAACGAGGGAAATCGACTGCGCTATTGTGCACCAAACGAAGAATCAACTGCTTTGGTATTAGCCCAACTGAAACAACACAAAGCCGAAATCTTAGAGTTGCTGCGCGATCGCCCAGATATTTTGAATGTCTCTCAACTTTCCTACGGTCAAAAAGCACTTTTGTTTTTGTGGCAATTAGCACCCCAAAGTCATGCTTATAACCGATCATTCCCTGCTCGTATTTACTCAGTGGTAGATATGACAGCAATGGAAAAGGCATTGAGGGTGCTAAGGGAACGCCATCCGATCTTGCGTACTACTTTTCCCAAACTCGGATCTGAACCAATTCAACAGGTGCATGACAATCAAGAATTAGATTTCTTGCTTTTTGATGCTTCTAGTTGGAGTGAAGATGAACTTAAAGCGAAAGTGGTTGAGGCTCATCAATTTCCCTTTGACCTCGAACGAGGACCAGTTATGCGAGTTAGGTGGTTTACTCGTTCTAACTTTGAACATATCCTGTTGCTGACCATACATCACATTGCTTGCGATGGCTGGTCAATAGATCTGCTGATACAGGAATTGGAAAAACTGTACCAGGCACAAAAGGCTGGTGTTGAGCCATCCCTTCCCCAAATGAAGCATTCCTACCAAGATTATGTTCGTTGGCAGAGGGATATTTTGGAGGGAACTCAAGGAGAAAGACTCTGGAACTACTGGCAGCAACAACTGTCAGGGGAGTTGCCTGTACTGAATTTGCCTACAGATCGATTGCGTAGGCCGATACAAACCTATAATGGTGCTTCCCATCACTTCAATTTATCTGACAAGCTCACTAAGCAACTTAAGGAACTAGCTCAAAACTTGGGAGCAACATTTTACACGATACTCTTAGCTGCTTTTCAGGTGCTGTTGTATCGTTACACAGGTCAGGAGGATATTCTAGTCGGTTCTCCCACCTCAGGTAGAACTCAACCTGAGTTTGCTGGGATCATGGGCTACTTTGTTGACCCAGTTGTGATGCGGGCAAATTTATCTAATAATCTGAGTTTTAAGGAGTTTCTTAGCGAAGTTCGTCAAACAGTACTCGAAGCACTCACTCATCAAGATTACCCATTTGCTCTACTAGTAGAAAAGTTACAGCCACACCGCGACCCCAGTCGTTCGCCAATTTTTCAGGCTTCTTTTCTTCTACAACAGTTACAAAAATCTCAAAACATACAGAATTTTATTGTAAATGAAATAGAAAATGATATTGATTGGGCAGGATTGAAGCTAAGACCTTTTGAAATCCCTCAACAGGAAGGTCTGTTTGATTTGGATTTAGAAATCATGGAGGGGAGTTCATCGGTTAAAGGGACTTTTAAGTATAACACTGATTTGTTTGATGGGTCTACCATTGCTCGCATGGCGGCTCATTTCCAAAATTTGTTGTCAGCAATTGTGAAAAATCCTCAACTTAGAGTGGGTGAGTTACCTTTGTTGAGTGCAGAGGAACGTCATCAACTGTTGGTGGAGTGGAATGATACTACCAGGGAATATCCAACAGATAAATGTATTCATCAGTTATTTGAAGAGCAGGTAGAGAAAACACCGGATGCTATAGCTGTGGTGTTTGAGCAGGAGCAGTTGACTTATCAGCAATTAAATCAAAGGGCTAACCAATTAGTACATTACCTGCAAAGCTTGGGAGTAGGACCAGAGGTACTGGTGGGTATTTGTGTGGAACGTTCTGTACAGATGGTGGTAGGACTGTTGGCGATACTCAAGGCAGGTGGTGCTTATGTACCTGTTGACCCCAATTATCCCCCAGAACGACTGAGTTATATGTTGGCCGATGCGGGTGTTGAGGTGTTGTTAACCCAAACAAACTTGGTGGCTGATCTCCCACCAGGCTCGACGATGGTTTGTCTTGATCAGCCAGACCTAGTAGCAGGTTTGTCAACATCAGTCCTGGCCCTGCCAAGGGTTAGGGGCGACAATCTGGCTTATGTCATGTATACCTCCGGTTCTACAGGTCGCCCCAAAGGGGTCAGTGTGACCCATCGCAATGTGGTCAGGCTGGTCAAACAGACTAATTTCATAGAGTTTTCCACAGATGATGTGTTCTTGCAATTAGCCCCGATCTCCTTTGATGCGGCTACCTTGGAAATTTGGGGGCCGCTGCTCAACGGTGGCAAATTGGTGATCTTACCGCCGCACCAGCCATCTTTATTGGAGCTAGGCCAAGCCCTACAAAGACACCAAATCACCACCCTCTGGCTGACGGCGGGCCTATTTCATCTAATGGTGGATGAACACTTAGCCGATTTACAAGGGCTAAAATGGCTGATGGCGGGGGGGGATGTCCTGTCGGTCTCCCATATCTACAAGGCAGTTCAAGGGCTCCCAAATTGCCAAGTGATCAATGGTTATGGGCCAACAGAAAACACGACCTTCACCTGTTGTTATCCAGTCGAAGGGGTGCAACCGACGGACAGATCCATCCCCATCGGCTATCCCATTGCCAATACCCGGGTGTATATTTTGGATAACCACCAAAACCCTGTGCCGATCGGGGTGTCTGGGGAGTTGTATACAGGTGGGGATGGCGTTGCCAGAGGCTATCACAACAATGCTGCCTTGAGTGAAGGGAAATTCATCCCCAATCCTTTTGGTCAAGGACAGTTGTACAAAACAGGTGATTTAGTCCGTTATCTGTGTGATGGCAAGATTGAATATTTAGGTCGCATGGATAACCAAGTCAAAATCAGGGGTTTCCGGATCGAACTAGGGGAAATCGAAGCCATCCTATCCACCCACCCCCAAATCCAACAGACAGTAGTAATTGCAACAGAAGATATTCCTGGTAATAAACGCCTAGTTGCCTACTCTGTCAGTGAGGAAGAATCACTAAGCACTAAGCAACTACGAGAATTCCTCAAAGAGAAACTACCAGACTACATGGTACCTTCTGCCTTCGTTACTTTAGAGACCCTACCCTTAACACCAAATGGCAAAGTAGACCGTTTTGCTTTACCTGCACCAGATGGGGAAATTACCAGAGTTGAGGAATACGTCGCACCACGTACAGAAATAGAAGAAATCTTAACCAACCTCTGGCAAGAATTACTTGGGAAAGACAAAGTTAGCATCCACGACAACTTCTTTGAAATCGGTGGGGATTCCATTCTCAGCATTCTTGTAGTGTCCCGTGCCAAAAACGCAGGAATACAAATCACTCCTCAACAACTATTTCTTCATCAAACCATCGCCGAACTAGCCAGGGTAGCCACCACAGGGGTTAGTATCAATGCTCAACAAGGTCTAGTGACCGGAGTGGCTCCGTTGACCCCAATTCAAAAAAGCTTCTTCGCCCAAAATAAGCAAGAGCCACACCACTATAACCAATCGGTTTTATTGGAAATTCCCAACCATCTGGATCCGGAATTCATCAAAATAGCCATAGGAAAATTACTAGAGCATCATGATGCCCTACGATTACGATTCCCTGATGGGGCATCTGAGTACCAACAAAATAACCTATCTCTTGACCATAACGTTCCCTTTGACCTAGTAGATTTATCCTCAACTCCTGAAGAAGAACAAGCAGTTATCCTATCAAAAATTGCCACGGACTATCAAAGGAGTTTAAACCTAGAAGACGGACCAATAATGCAAGTGGTGCGGTTTAACCTAGGTCAGGACAGGTCGGCGAGGTTACTAATCATTATTCATCACTTAGCCGTGGATGGGGTAAGTTGGCGAATTGTATTATCAGACCTAGCAACAATTTATCAACAACTAACCGAGCAACAGCCCATACAACTAAGTCCCAAAACCACCGCTTTTATAGATTGGGCTGATAAATTAAACAACTATGCACAATCAGAAATACTCTTGAAAGAGTTAGACTATTGGCTCAACCAACCTTGGTCAAAGATCACACCACTACCCAATGATTATCGTCACCCTAACTCAGAAAATACCATTGGCAGTGCTGGTTATGTATCTCGGGAATTGAGTGTAGAAGAAACTACGGCTCTGCTGGGGTCAGTCAACCAAGCCTACAACACACAAATTAACGATATCTTGCTTAGTGGGTTAGTACTGTCTTTGGCTCAGTGGAGCGGAAATTCAACCATAGTAATCGACTTAGAAGGACATGGCAGAGAAGAACTATTTGCCGATGTAGACTTATCTCGGACGGTAGGTTGGTTTACCACTGTGTTCCCAGTATTATTACAACTGACTTCATTAAACCAACCGGCAGAGGTAATCAAATCAATTAAAGAACAATTACGAGCTATTCCCAATCGTGGCATCGGTTACGGGCTGTTGCGTTACTTGTGTCAAGACACTACGGTTAATCAACAACTACAGACAATTCCCACTGCCGAAATTAGTTTTAATTACCTAGGACAATTTGACCAAGTCCAATCCCAAACCGGTTGGAAATTTGCGTCATTATCCACAGGATTGAACCAAAGTGAAAAGCAACATCGTGACCATCTATTAGATGTTAGCGGTCTGGTGCTAGAAGGGAAATTAACCATAAATTGGATTTACAGTAGTAATGTCCATAGCCGTGGCACAGTGGAAAAGTTGGCCAACAGCTATCACAAGACCCTCAGGTCAATCCTAGAACATTGTCAGTTAGAAGAAGCTTTTGGATATACACCATCGGATTTCCCTTTGGCACAGTTGAATCAAGTAGAACTTGATGAGTTATTAGCTGTTATCAAGACGAAAAATATCGCTGAAATTTATCCCCTATCTCCCATGCAACAAGGGATGCTGTTCCACAGTCTATATGCTCCGGATAGTGGGGTGTATTTTGAACAGATGACCTTTAAGTTGAAGGGGAATCTCAAGGTGGCGGCTTTGAGGGAGAGTTGGCAACTTGTTGTAGATAGGTATTCAACTCTACGGACATTCTTTGTTTGGGAAAATCGCTCTACTCCACTACAAGTAGTGTTGAAACAGGTAGAGTTACCTTGGAGTAATCTTGATTGGCGAGACTTATCAGCAACAGAGCAACAACAGCAATTATCACAGATGTTGTCTACACAAAGGGAGTCAGGTTTTCAACTAAACCTTGCCCCCTTAATGAGCTGTACCTTAATTCAACTCAGTGACGAGACTTACCAGTTGCTCTGGAGTTATCACCATCTGCTGATTGATGGATGGTGTTTATCGATTATCTTTAAAGAAGTTTTCAGTTTCTATGAGGCGAAACTGACTGGAAAAACTGGTAATTTACCAACACCACGTCCCTACCGGGATTATATTGCTTGGTTGAGTGAGCAAGACCAGGAAACCGCCTCTAAGTTTTGGCGAGAAACCTTAGTTGGTTTTAGTGCTCCCACTCCCCTAGTAGTAGATAAGCATCCGTATCAAAATCCCCAGCCAAACTCGGATTATCAGGAATTGGAATTACGTTTATCTGATCAAGTGAGCGGTCAGTTAGAATCTGTAGCACGACAACATTATGTGACGTTATCAACTCTAGTACAAGGGGCTTGGGCTTTATTATTAAGTCGTTATAGTGGTGATGAAGATGTGGTATTTGGGGTGACGGTTTCTGGTCGCTCAGCCAGTTTGGATGGGCTGGAGACTATGGTGGGATTGTTTATCAATACCTTACCATTACGTCTACAAGTATCTCCTGGGGATAAGCTAATAGATTGGTGGCAACAAATACAACAGTTAATGTCGCAATTACAGACATACTGTTATACTCCCCTAGTGGAAATTCAAGGGATGAGCGAGGTGCCTGGGGGCATCCCTTTGTTTGAGAGTATTCTGGTGTTTGAGAATTATCCAGTTGATAGTTCTTTGTTGAATAACAAGAGTTGGCTAGAGCTTGAAGAGATAAAGAGTTTTGAGAAAACTAATTATCCCCTGACTGTGATTGCCGTTCCGGGAGAGCAGTTGAGTATTAAGATTATTTATGATCCTGTTCGTTTTGATGAAGATACTATCAGGCGGATGTTGGGACATTTGCAAACCATTTTCTCAGCCATTGTCGAAAATCCCCAACAGGTAGTCTCAGAGTTACCTTTGTTGAGTGAAAGGGAACGTCATCAACTGTTAGTAGAGTGGAATGATACTGCCAGTGCATATCCAACAGATAAATGTATTCATCAGTTAGTTGAAGAGCAGGTAGAGAAAACACCCGATGCTATAGCTGTGGTGTTTGACCAAGAACAGTTGACCTACCGTCAATTAAATCAAAGGGCGAACCAATTAGCACATCACTTGCTTTCACTGGGAGTAGGACCAGAGGTACTGGTGGGTATTTGTGTGGAACGTTCTATACAGATGGTGGTAGGACTGTTGGGGATACTGAAAGCAGGTGGTGCTTATGTACCCCTTGACCCCAATTATCCCCCAGAACGACTGAGTTATATGTTGGCAGATTCGGGTGTTGAAGTGTTGTTGACTCAACAGTCGTTGCTGGAATCTTTGCCATCACATACAGCACAGGTGGTTTGTTTGGATAGTGATTGGGAAGCCATAGAACAACACAGTGGAGAGAATCTTGATGTTGGGGTAACTTCAGATAATTTAGCTTATGTAATTTATACGTCTGGTTCTACTGGTCAACCTAAGGGAGTTGCCATTGAACATCACAGTCCAGTAGCGTTATGTCATTGGTCAAAACAAACATTTACCACTTCCGAAATGAGTGGAGTTTTGGCGGCCACTTCTATCTGTTTTGATTTATCGGTGTTTGAGTTATTTGTGACCTTGTCTAATGGAGGCCGAGTAATTTTAGCCCAAAATGCTTTGGATATCACCAACTTGGATACAGCCTCTGAAATAACTTTAATTAATACAGTTCCTTCCGCGATCGCGGAACTCTTAAGGGTTGAGGGTATCCCCCCACAGGTGCAAACTGTCAATTTAGCCGGTGAACCGATACAAAATCAAATTGTCCAACAACTTTACCAGCATCAAACTATTGAATTTGTTTACAATCTTTATGGTCCTTCAGAAGATACAACTTATTCGACGCAAGCCAAGTTAGTCCAGGGAGCAACTGAGGCACCTTCTATCGGTCGCCCCATCGCCAACACTCAAGTTTACATCTTAGACTCACACCTGCAACCAGTACCGATAGGAGTACCAGGATTACTCTACATCGGAGGTGATGGACTAGCCAGAGGATACCTTAACCGCCCAGAACTAACCAAACAAAAATTCATCACTAATCCCTTCTCTAGTTCCTTTTCACAACGACTCTACAAAACCGGAGACTTGGCGAGATACCGATCAGACGGTAATATCGAATTTCTCGGTCGCATCGATAACCAAGTCAAAATCAGGGGTTTCCGCATCGAACTAGGGGAAATCGAAGCAGTCCTATCCACCCACCCCCAAATCCAACAGACAGTAGTAATTGCAACAGAAGATATTCCTGGTAACAAACGCCTAGTTGCCTACTCTGTCAGTGAGGAAGAATCACTAAGCACTAAGCAACTACGTGAATTCCTCAAAGAGAAACTACCAGACTACATGGTACCTTCTGCCTTCGTTACTTTAGACACTCTGCCCTTAACACCAAATGGTAAAGTAGACCGTTTTGCTTTACCTGCCCCTGATGCTGCCTTCAGCCAAAGCAGTGACTTCCTAGCACCGAAGACAGAGAGTCAAATTCTTATCGCTAGTCTTTTTGCTGAAATTCTCTCCCTGCACCCTGAAAGTATTAGCCTTGATGATAGTTTCTTTGAGTTAGGTGGTCATTCCCTATTGGCCACTCAACTGATGTTTCGCATTCGTGAAGCCTTCGAGGTTAATTTATCTCTAAGGGCATTATTTGATTATCCTTCTGTTTCTGATTTGGCTAGTGCAATCGACCAAGCTTTAGTAACTGGAGACTATCAATCCCAAACTTGGGATTTAGAAGCAGAAGCTGCTTTAGATCCAGATATTCAGCCATCAACTGCGATTGCGCCAATCGTCAGTCCAATTGAACGAATTTTCCTAACTGGTGCCACAGGTTTCTTGGGAATTTATTTACTTTCCGAACTCTTGACTACAACTACTGCTACTGTCTATTGTTTGGTTCGGGCTGATAATCGTGATGCTGGCAAAGAAAGACTATTGAACAAGTTAGAAGCAACTGGATTATCGAGTGAGAATTTTACATCTCGAATTATTCCCATCATCGGAGATTTAGGAACCAGTCGTTTTGGACTCTCAGCAACGGAGTATAATAATTTATGCCAAGACATTGATGTGGTTTATCACGTTGGAGCTAAGGTTCATCATCTGTGGTCTTACGCTCTTTTAAAAGATGCAAATGTTTTGGGAACCCAAGACGTGTTAAGACTGGCCAGTTTAGGGAAGCTAAAACCGGTTCATTACGTTTCTACTCTATTCTCAATATCCCAAACTGAGCAACCCATTCTTGAGTCAGCCACTGCCAATCATTATGATTTACCAAAACTAGGCTATGTTCAGACCAAGTGGGTAGGAGAGCAGTTAGTTTGGGAAGCTGCCAAGCGAGGTTTACCCATCACTATCTATCGACCGTCGAGGATTAGTGGTCACAGTCAAACCGGTGTCTCTAGTTTCGATGACTTACTCTCGCGACTGGTGAAAGGATGTATTCAACTCAAACGTTGTCCTAGCTGGAGTGGTTTAGCAGAAAATCTTGTTCCAGTAGATTATGTCAGCCGAGCAATTGTTTGTCTGTCTCAACAAAACCGTTTATTTGGGAAGGCATTCCATTTAATTAATCCAAAATCGGTGCCTTTCAGGGAAATTTTTCACTGGGTGCGCTCCCTGGGCTATAGCTTGGAAGAAATTGACTATACTCATTGGCGTTCCAAGTTGATAGAGGATATGGAAAATCCTCTCTACCCTTACTTACCTAACTTCCCGGAATCACCATCTAGCACAACAAACATCGAATCGAGCACAACAAACTTAATTGAGTACGATTGTCGCAATGTAGTTGATGGTTTAAGAGGAAGTGGTATCAAGTTACCGGAGGTTAATCAGGATTTATTTAAAACTTACCTCTGCTACTTCAGAGAAAGTGGATTTTTGGAGGATTGAACTTTATTCCGCAGATACGATCACATAATGTTGTATCCAAGACTCGTTTTGTAACCTGTTTTAAAAACATGATGCGATAGTTTTTTTTAAAACAGGTTACAAAACTTTTTTTTGCTTTTTTTAGGTAATTTTTAACAATCAACACTTCTGGTCGAACCACGTAATAATACAAGTAAGTTAAGGTACTGCTAGACTGACCTAATGTTAAGAAAACCTAAAAAACTATCAACGATGCTATGGGTTGTGGTAATAATATTCCTGGGTAGCCTCACCACTACCTGTAGCTTTTTACCAGCCATCACAGCAGAGGCACGCACTTTCCTCAACCTTTCCGTGAACTTCTTAGGGGAGTATCAACTGCCCCAAACGCAGTTCAACAATACAGTAGTGGGAGGGTTGTCAGGATTGGCCTATGATCGGGAACGCGATCGCTTTTTAGCTGTTTCTGATGATCGTTCTCGATTAGCTCCAGCGCGATTCTACACCCTAAAACTAACCTTCAATCCCACCGATACAGGAAACATAGGGATTGAAAACGTAGAAGTGGAAGATGTCACTTTTCTCAAAGATAAAAATGGTGAAACCTTTGTAAGGGGTACCCTAGATCCAGAAGGGATTGCTTGGTCTGGAAAAGATTCTGTATTTATCTCTAGTGAAGGGGCTACTAATCAAGGCATTGCTCCATTCATTCGGCAGTTTGATATAGCAACAGGACAACAGTTGCAAAATTTAAAAATTCCCCAGCGTTATCTACCGAATGATACTGACCTAGAAACAGTCAGTAATGGTATCCAAGATAACTTAGGATTTGAAGCATTAACCTTAGAACCGATCAGCCTAGCTGCAGCCAGTGGGCAAGAGTCATTTCGCTTATTTAGTGCCACTGAGTACTCCTTACACCAAGACCAGCCAGAAGCAGAGACCGAACAAGCAGCGGGAATTCGTTGGTTGCACTATTTGATTGGAGACGTTACTCCTCCAATGCTCGTTAGTGAACATCTTTACTTACTCGACCAAGACCCCCCTAACACCATTGCTCACGGTTTGACTGAGTTATTAGCAGTGGATACCGCAGGACATTTTCTGAGTTTGGAGCGTACCTATGGTTTATTTGGATTCAGTGCAAAACTTTATCAAGTGGTGATGGGTGGAGCAACCGATACCACCAAAATTGCTAGTCTCAAGGGTAATATTGCCAAGATTAAGCCACTGCAAAAAAAGTTGTTGTTGGATTTGAGTGAATTGGGGATTTACTTAGATAATTTAGAGGGAATGACCCTTGGTCCGCGCTTGAGTGATGGCACTCAGAGTTTAATTTTGGTGAGTGATAACAATTTTAGTGAGGCTCAGGTGACACAGTTTCTGTTGTTTAGGATTAAAGGCTTGACATAGCCCAAACAAAACAGAGTTATTCCCAAGCTCTCGCGCCGTTTGCTATCAGTTATAGCGCTGCTTGAGGTGAAATACAGAATAGGTAACTTCGGATCAGGGTCATGATGGGGTTGTCAACTAAAACTTTTAGCAATTGGTCTTGATGCATAACCCAAATCATAAGGGACTGCATCAAGACCATGTATTCTTAAAGATACCAACGGCATCAAACACTACTTCATCCGAAGTTCCCGCTATTCTAAGTTCAACAGTTCTGGTAATGACTCATTCTACAGATATCGCTACTTTAGCTCGCTGGATGGCAGCTGATTTTAGTAACCAACAGCAGGCGTTTGAGAATCCACCATTGTATGCTCACATCCGCGTCTGCATGCGTCCTCTACCTTGGTCAGTGCTAGATGGATGTAGCTTGTTCCTTGAGCAAGCCTATGACTATATGCTCAACACCCCCTACCGAGTGCGGGTACTAAAGATTGTTGAGCTAGACGGGCAAATCAAAATCGAAAATTACAAGGTTCAGGATGAAAAACTATTATACGGAGCTTCCCGTGATTTAGAACGTCTAAACTCCCTGAGTGCCCAACAGCTAGAGAAGCTTGCTGGTTGCACGTTCAATGTTACCTGGACTGGTCACAGCTTCAAAGCCGAAGTAGAACCAGGTAAAGCTTGCTTGGTGGTACGCAATAACAAAGAAACCTATCTCGATAGTAGCTTTGAAGTAATGGAAGAAACATTGATTAGTCTTGACAGGGGACGTGACCCCCAAACCGATGAACTAATTTGGGGTTCGATTGCTGGAGCATTTCATTTTGCACGTAAGACTAGCTTCGCGTCAGAAGTGCTGATTCCAACTCCGGAATTGACTGAACTATAAAATTAACTCTTACCATGGCGATTTGACTTCAAAAAAGGTTCGATACAAACAACTATTATAGCGAAACCGATCAGGTTAGAGTCAAGGGCTTGCTGGAATCTCTAAACACCATCACCAATGGTCTAATACCTATAAACTAATGTCATGTTCAACAAATGCCCCAAACCTGATACATTTAGCGAGTAAGGTCACGCAAGTTGGATCAACGGACTATAAACTACTAATAACTAATGACTAATCAATAATAACTAATGACTAATCAATAATCACTAATTATGCGAATTGCTTTATTTACTGAAACATTTCTACCCAAAGTTGATGGCATCGTGACCCGGTTGCGCCACACGGTGGAACATTTGCAGCGTAACGGTGACCAAGTGCTAGTTATATGCCCAGAAGGGGGACTAAAAGCCTACAAAGGAGCCACAATTTACGGTGTTTCTGGCTTTCCCCTACCCTTGTATCCCGAATTAAAGCTAGCCCTGCCACGACCCTCGATTGGTGGGGTATTAGAAGAGTTTCAACCAGATTTGATCCATGTTGTCAACCCAGCAGTATTAGGGTTGGGAGGTCTGTATTATGCCAAGGTGATGAATATTCCCTTGGTTGCTTCCTACCACACCCATTTACCTCAGTACCTCCAGCACTACGGATTGGGTATGCTCGAAGGAGTGATGTGGGAGTTAATTAAGGTTAGTCACAATCAAGCTGAGCTGAATTTGTGTACCTCTAATGCTATGGTACAGGAATTAAGAGACCATGGTGTTGAGCGAGTAGACTTGTGGCAGCGAGGTGTGGATACGGAAACGTTCCAACCAGAGTTAGCTTCATCCCAAATGCGATCGCATCTTTCTCAAGGAAATCCAGACAGCCCCATACTCCTTTATGTAGGCCGTCTTTCTGCTGAGAAAGAAATTGAGCGGATCAAGCTAGTGCTAGAAGCAATTCCCAACGCTTGCCTAGCATTAGTAGGAGATGGACCGCACCGTAAGGAACTAGAAGCACACTTTGCTGGCACCCCGACTCATTTCGTGGGTTACCTTACCGGTACAACCCTCGGCTCTGCCTTTGCCTCTGCTGATGCATTTATCTTTCCTTCTCGGACAGAAACCTTAGGACTAGTCTTACTAGAAGCGATGGCAGCAGGTTGTCCTGTGGTAGCAGCCAACTCTGGAGGAATTCCCGATATTGTCACGGATGGGATGAATGGGTATTTATACGATCCAGCAGATGAGCAAGGAGCGATCGCAGCAACAGTGCGTCTCTTAGCACAACAGCAGGAACGGGAAACTCTGCGCCGCAATGCTAGAGCAGAAGCTGAACGCTGGAGTTGGTCAGCTGCTACACGCCAATTGCAAAATTATTACCAGGCAATCGTGTTTTCCGAATCCATGTCTTCCGCTGCCTAAGCATCCCGAAGGTCTGACCCACAATTAACCCCACAATTAACGATATTAGGTGTTAGGTTTGGAGTTTTCGTAACCTAAGGCCTAATTAACTGTGCCTAATTCAACGGTTTAAGCTAGGGTGATTGGGAGCGTGAAAGATAAGCGTTTCAGGGTCTAAGCGTTCCTAATCCGGTTGAGATTACTGACTTTTTTAGAAAATCTTATCGAAAATTTAACTATTGTAATAGTATAATCTTTAACAGTTTTAGGGAAACCTATAGTCTAAAAGGTACCTCCTAGGGTACTGATTTTTACTGTAGAGATATGCCAAACTTGTAATCAGGATAGGTATATCCTCAGATCTACTGATAACCAGGGTGTCAATTCATGTTCTTGAAGTCAAAGACGATAGAAGACTTATCAACGCAGCAATTCTTATCTGCCCAGTTGACTTGCCCTCACGCGCCTCCAAAGGCAGGAGCAGACGAAGTATGAAAAAACCGAACACCAGTAGTGTTACTGCTACATTATCTCAGTTAACTCAACCCTCACAAACCAGCAATCTGATTGATCGCATCAAAACCCTATCCATTCCTCAATTTAGCTGCTGGTTAGATTTCTTTGCTGCTGATTTTCAACAGTTTCTGGGAGCGATCGCACTGATCAATAATGATGCTCTGGAAACTCGGCTAGAGCAGGTGATAGAGGCTTTAACCCTAAAAGTTGGTCAAGTGCTACAGGCAGACCAAGCCACTATTTTCATGGTTGACACCGACACAGGTCAACTATGGGCAAACATTCCCCAAGCTCACACGGACAAAACCATAGAACGCCGGATTCCCCACAATCAGGGTGTTGTCGGTCATGTTGCCGCCACTGGCAATTCTTTCAATACGTCAGTTGCTTACCATCATCCCCTATTTAACCCAGAATTTGACGAAATCCCTGGCTATCGTACCCAAAGCCTCCTGTGTATGCCAATTTTTAATCGCAATAACCAGGTGATTGCTGTAATAAATTTTTTGAATAAAACTGGCGGTGTGCCCTTCGATAGTACCGACGAAAAGCAATTTCGGGACTTTGGCGACGACCTTGGCATCATCCTCGAAGCCTGCCAATCATTTCAACAGGCAGCTCGTAACCAACGGGGAGTGATTGCTCTGCTCAAGGCAACTGAGTCTCTGGGGAAGAGCCTGAAGCTCGAACAAACCCTAAGTTTAGTTATGGAGCAGGCTCGGGATCTAATGCAAGCGGACCGCTCTACGCTATTTTTACTATGCCAAGATCGCAACGAACTGTGGAGTAAGGTAGCTACAGCGGATGGAGAAAATACCATAGAAATCCGAATACCAGCCAACCGAGGTATTGCTGGTTATGTAGCATCAACATGTAAGCCGCTCAATATTCCAGATGCCTATAAAGACGACCGTTTTGACCCGACCACTGACAAACAAACCGGTTATCGCACGGAAAGTATTCTTTGTATGCCGGTATTTAACTCCAAAAATAAATTAATTGGTGTGACCCAGTTAATCAACAAGCACCAAGGCTACTTTACCAGCTCTGATCAAGAGTTTATGCGGGCGTTTAATATTCAGGCAGGCATAGCTTTGGAAAATGCCCAGCTGTTTGAAAGCGTCCTGATTGAAAAGCAATATCAGCAAGATATCCTGCAAAGTCTAACCGACGCAGTGATTTCCACTGACATGCAGGGACGAATTGTGATGATCAATGATGCAGCCATCAAGTTCCTAGGTGGTCCTAATCGTAGAAAAGGCAGTCCCAATTGGAAATTGTGGCAGTCTAAGCTCACTGGTCGATACATCTGGGATATAGTGCCGATTGAAAATCTCCAGTGGCGTTGGCAAGATAGCTTGGCTACAGGGACTCGGCATTATATGCCAGAACAAACTCTGAAGATTGGTCTGTATAAAGCTCCTCAAGGGGATTTAGGATCACCATCGATGGTGCTGGCAATGCCAAAGTGGGATGACCCGAATGTTTATGTACCCTGGAATGAAAAACCTCAGAATGAAACACCCCAGACGGAATCTTCATCTACTTATTATTTGTCAAAATACCAAGTTCAGGAAATTGAACGCAGTCTCAACCTAAGCGTCAATCCTTTGCTCAACCCAGAGGGAAGTGTGCGGGGTGGGTTGGTGGTTTTAGAAGATATGACTCGTGAGAAGCGTATGAAGACAGCCATGTATCGCTACATGACTCCACGGGTTGCTGATCAAGTCTTAGCCCTCGGGGAAGATACCTTAATGCAGGGCAAGAAGCAAGAAGTAACAATTCTATTTTCCGATATCCGGGGCTACACAAACCTAACAGAACATCTCGGAGCAACAGAGGTGGTATCGTTGCTCAATAAGTATTTTGAAACCATGGTAGAGGCTGTATTCAATCACGATGGCACCTTGGACAAGTTTATTGGAGATGCCTTGATGGCCGTGTTTGGAGCACCTTTACCCCTGCCAAATCATGCTTGGAAGGCTGTCAAATCAGCTCTAGATATGCGCTCACGCTTAGCAAAATTTAATTCCAATCGCAGGGGTAACAACCAACCCGAAATCCGGATTGGGATGGGAATTAGTTCTGGAGAAGTGGTTTCCGGCAATATCGGCTCCCAAAAACGGATGGACTATACGGTTATTGGAGATGGGGTGAATCTAAGTGCTCGTCTCGAAAGCGTTACCAAAGAGTATGGCTGCGATATTATCTTGAGTGAGTCTACCTATAACTTGTGCCGCGATCGCATTGTGGTGCGGGAGTTAGATCAAATCCGGGTCAAAGGTAAAAACCAAGCGGTTAGGATTTATGAATTAATTGGCAAAACCGACCTATCCCTTACCGATAAAAGAAAACGGTTCTTGGATTTGTATCAAGCAGGGCGTAATGCTTACATCAAACGAGACTTTCACCAGGCACTCAAGTATTTTACTGATGCACTAGACATACAACCAAATGACCGGCCTGTCAAGACCCATATCAACCGAGCTAAAAACTATTGTGATCATCCTCCTGATGATTCCTGGGATGGAGTTTACACGATGACCACGAAGTGAAGTATGAACTATTTCTTCCTTTATATACCTATATACCCAGGCTCTTTTTGCTTTGTTTCAAGTCTTTCCACAGTTGTTTAATCTGCTGGTAAGCCTCTTCTGGAGGCAGCTTACCAGCAGTTTCGAGATTACAGATGTAGTTTACTTTTTGAGCAAATTCCTGTAAATTAGCGTTAAAAACCAGGTTTTCTGGCTTGAACTGACCGTGATAGGGACTGTGAGGGTATAAAAAATCAGATGTATCTACCATAGCTATTGCCTGCACCAGACGTTCTTAACCTAACCTTAACTTAACTGATTATACTATAACTTCCTAGCCAAATTTCTGATTTGGCATGATTGTGATTGCTGTAATAGACATCAGGTTTTAGTTGTACTACGCAAAACACAAGGGCATATTCGGTTTTGGTGACAAACTTGAGCTAGATCCGCGCTTACGCGCCACATGTTTTCCCAATCCGGTTTTGGGACGGAGCTTATAAAGTGCGCCCGTAGGTGGCGCAAACAGCCCCTTATGAATCGCGGATATAGCTCAATATATCTGTCAAGATATTGTCAGTGAACCATCATCTTACTGATTATGTCCCCTGATCAAAAACTCTACGAAGGTAAAGCGAAAATCCTATATACTACCGATGACCCAGAGATTCTGCTAACTCACTTTAAAGATGATGCCACTGCCTTTAATGCCCAAAAGCGAGGTCAGATTTCTGGTAAGGGTGAGATTAATTGTGCGATCGCATCTCATTTGTTCAAAGTCTTAGAAGAGAAGGCAATTGCTACACACTTCATTGACCGTCCTACTCCCAACCAAATGTTGGTCAAACAGGTAAAAATTGTGCCCTTGGAGGTGGTAGTCAGGAACATTGCTGCTGGTAGTCTATGTCAACAAACTGGAATACCAGAGGGTCGGGTACTCCCGAAGCCCCTAGTGGAATTTTATTTAAAAAATGACGACTTAGGAGATCCCTTGTTAACACGCGATCGCTTACTACTGCTGGAACTAGCAACGCCTGAGCAGTTGAAACAACTGATTGAGCAAGCGTTGCGAATCAACCAAATTCTGACTGACTTCTTCTATCAGTGTGGCATTACTCTAGTAGACTTCAAGTTGGAGTTTGGTGTAACCCCGTCTGAAGAACTACTATTAGCCGATGAAATCAGTCCTGATACCTGCCGCCTTTGGAACCAAGCCGAAACTGATCCGGAGCGTCGAGTGATGGACAAAGACCGATTTCGCAAGGATTTGGGCAATGTAGAACAAGCCTATCAGCAAGTGCTACAAAAAGTTCTTGAGAGCAAACTCTAATCAGCCTCTGACTAGACGTGACAGGTTGACAACAAGTGACGGGATTGATGCCATCGTTAACCCGTAACCCAAAAAAATTCAGCACATTGGTAAAAATAACCACAGACGAACGAAAATAGACAACAGGCATGCGCATTGCTTGCTTAGGTCAAGTGTTCAGTCATGGTACTGTGGCTGACAACTAATAACTAATATAATAGTTGCTCCTATGGCACTGGAGTTGTTAGCCCTCCGTCAACCAGTAATCAATGGCTTACTGAGAGTTTACCAATGACCAATGACCCAATAGGAATGGTGTGTGGAAGTGTCAAAAACAAATAACACAATGCGTTTATCTCCCTTGTTAGCAGCAATGATCGCTGCTACTGCCAGTATTGGTGTATCCAAACCAAGCCGTGGGCAAACCATTCAGTCCCTACCGGATGCACCTCAACAGAATTCCAGTGACTTAAAAACACCTGAACCAGCGGTTCTTGATGCAATAGCGAGTGGGGGAAACCAACGGCAGTCGCTCATGGGGGGAACCCCCAAGACCGCGCTGCCTCCCCAAGACCGCACCGGTAGTCGCTCATGGGGGGAACCCCCAAGACCGCGCTACCTCGCTGCATCGCTTCCTGAAACAATTGCTGTGCAGGCAAAACCAAGGACTGCCTTGGTGCTTCACTCTTCCCAGACCCAGGTGGCAGTACCCACCAAGACTGTTGAACAGTCTGTGCCTACCACTCTCTCGGTGAAGAATTCTTCACCAACCCAGGTGGCAGTACCAACTAAACCAACTAAACTAGTGGTTCCGGTAGATGCATCACCAACCCAGGTGGCAGTACCAACTAAACCAACTAAACTAGTGGTTCCGGTAAATTCAACAGCCGCAGAGTTACCTTCCCAAACCCCAAAGCCACCCCAACTATCACCGGATAGCATCGAAGGGATTGCTCAAGTAAAACCTCCAAATGGTATAGAAAAACCGTCCCAACTCCCGGAACCCACTCAACTGGAGCCCCCTTCAACTCAACCTCCTTTATCAATCGATAGCATCGAAGGGATGGCTCAACTAACACCTCCAAATGGTATAGATCAACTGTCCCAACTCCCGGAACCCACTCAACTGGAGCCCCCCTCAACTGAGCCTCCTTCTGACTCCTCAGAAGTACGAGTACTGGTAGCAGAAGTCTTAATTACTGGCGCACCTCCCCAACTGGAAGAGGAAATTTATCGGGTGATTAAAACCCGACCAGGACGAGCAACCACCCGCTCTCAGCTTCAGGAAGATGTGAATGCTATCTTTGCCACAGGTTTCTTTTCCAGTGTGGATGTGCAGCCAGAAGATACTCCCTTGGGAGTTAGGATTAGCTTTATTGTCAGAGCTAACCCAGTATTGCGTCAGGTGGCAGTCAAAACAGAACCCCCAGGGGAAGGGCAACGGATCGTAAACCAGGAAAAAATTAATGAAATCTTCAGTGAGCAATATGGCTCAATCCTGAATCTGCGAGACCTGCAAGAGGGAATCAAACAATTAAACGATTGGTATAAGGAAGAAGGTTATGACCTAGCTCAAGTCATTGATGCTGAGCAAGTCACACCGGATGGCACAGTAACCTTGGTCGTGGCAGAAGGGGTGATTGAAGCTGTCAAGGTGCGTTTTCTCGATGAAGATGGTAACCCGATTGTAGATGAAAATGGGAACCCACTTCCATCAATGACTGACCAGGAAGAACCGGTTGGGGGTAATACTCGCCCGTTTATTATTACCCGGGAGGTGGAGTTAAAATCCGGTAGTGTATTTAACCGCAAGAAAGCCCAAAGGGACCTACAGCGAGTTTTTGGTTTAGGGATTTTTGATGATGTACGGTTTTCCTTTGAACCTGGTACTGACCCACGCCAGGTGGTGATAGTAGTAGACGTGATTGAGAAGAGTAGTGGCTCAATTGCGGCTGGTGCAGGTCTGAGTTCTGCTAGTGGTTTTTTTGGTACCGTGAGCTATCAACAGCAAAATCTAGGGGGAAATAATCAGACCTTAGGGGGAGAATTTCAGCTGGGAACCCGAGAGCTATTGTTCGATTTGAGCTTTACAGACCCTTGGATTGCAGGAGACCCCTTCCGCACCTCATATACCATCAATGCATTCCGACGGCGCTCGATTTCCTTGGTCTTTAATGGGGGCAGCGGTGAGAATAATATTAAAGTTCCTAATGATGATGATGATGGAGACCGCCCCCGGATTGTGCGCACTGGTGGTGGAGTGACTTTTCGCCGTCCTTTATCGGAAGATGTATTTAAACGGGCAGAATGGACAGCATCCCTAGGCTTGAAATATCAACATGTTGCCATTGAAGATAGTGATGGGGATGTCAGACCTGAATCTACAGATGGAGAACTGTTGAGCTTTAGTGACAGTGGTGAAGATGACCTAACTACTGTCCAGTTAGGGGCAGTGCGGGATTTACGCAATAGTACCACCCAACCTACTAACGGTTCCCTACTCCGGTTGGGCATGGAACAATCTATTCCTATTGGTAGTGGCAGCATCTTAATGAATCGGTTAAGAGGTAGCTATAGTTTCTATATCCCTGTAGAATTCACCAACTTTACCGAAGGACCTCAGGCTCTTGCCTTTAACATTCAAGGGGGCACTATCTTGGGGGATTTACCTCCTTATGAAGCTTTTATTATTGGTGGTAGTAACTCCGTGCGGGGGTTTGCTGAGGGAGACCTAGCCTCAGGACGTAGCTACCTTCAAGCTACTGCAGAATATCGCTTCCCCATTTTCTCAGTCATAGGGGGCGCTCTATTTGTTGACGCTGGCACTGACCTTGGTTCTGCTGGTTCTGTTCCTGGTGAACCCGGTGAGCAGAGAGATTTACCCGGTACTGGTCTCGGTTACGGTCTTGGGGTTAGAGTGCAGTCACCACTTGGTCCGATTCGGGTAGACTTTGGTTTGAATACCGAAGGGGACAGTCGTCTTCACTTTGGTATTGGAGAGAAGTTTTAATTGTTAATTGTGAATTGTTAGTTGTGAATTATTAGTGGTGAATTGTCAATTGTCAATTGTAGTTTGTAATTGGTTAATTTCAATTTTCAATTTTCAATTTTCCAGCGTTTATTGATAGAAACTTGACCAAAAAACATGTCTTCAGTATATTACACCTTGGCTGGTATGTTTGAACGCTCTGGTGTCGGACTGCACAGCGGTATTTCAACCAACGTAAGGGTACTACCAGCAGCTGCGGGAGTTGGGCGATATTTTGTGCGGGTTGACTTACCAGGTAAACCGGTTATTCCAGCAAACATAGATGCAGTTTCAGGTACCACACTGTCTACGGAACTCTCCACATCAACCCAGTATGGAAACGCTACCGTTCGTACGGTGGAACACCTTTTAGCTGCACTGGCTGGTAGTGGTGTGGATAATGCTCAAATTGAGATTGATGGTCCAGAAGTGCCTCTTTTAGATGGTTCGGCGAAGGTTTGGCTGGAAGCTATCCAGGAGGTGGGAGTAGTAGCAGCAGGGGTTCAAGGCATCGACGGTAAACCATACGATAGTTTTACCCCCGGACAAGTTCGAGCTACCCTCACACCCCCTCACCTCCTAACTCCCTCAGGAACAACACCTATCCCTTTTGTATTAAACGAGCCAGTCTCGGTTTATCACGGAGATGCCTTTGTAACGGCTCTACCAGCACCCAAAACTCGATTTACCTATGGCATTGACTTTGCGTTACCAGCTATTGGTAAACAATGGTATAGTTGGACTCCAGAACAGGACAATTTTGCCGATGCGATCGCACCAGCTCGCACCTTTGGCTTGGCTGATCAAATTGACCAGCTGCGCGATCGCGGTTTAATTAAAGGTGGTAGCTTGGAGAATGCTCTGGTTTGTGGTCAACACGGATGGGTTAATCCTCCCTTACGATTTTCAAATGAGCCAGTGCGTCATAAACTTTTAGACTTAGTAGGGGATTTGAGTTTATTAGGACGTTTTCCTGTTGCTCACATCCTGGCCTATAAAGCTAGCCACCATCTCCATGTCCAACTTGCCAAAAAGCTGGCTGAACCCATGGGTTGCAAGTTAAATACACAGAAGGTTGAACCTTTAAAAATTAATAAATTAACCGGCAATCTGTAATTCTCTTAAAGTACGCTTATGTCCACACTGACTGACGTTAACACGCCCAATAACTCTACCGGAAGTACCCAGGATGTAAATGATGACTCATCAACTAAAACAGTTCTAACTGTTGAAGAGATTCATAAACTGCTCCCCCATCGGTATCCTTTCGCATTAGTTGATCGGATTATTGACTATGTTCCAGGTAAACGAGCTGTAGGTATCAAAAATGTTACCTTCAACGAACCTTTTTTTCAAGGACATTTTCCTGGACGACCCTTGATGCCTGGGGTGATGATAGTGGAAGCTATGGCTCAGGTTGGGGGGATTGTATTAACCCAAATGCCCGATAGTCCTGATGGATTATTCGTATTTGCAGGGATTGACAAAGTTCGTTTCCGGCGTCCCGTAGTGCCAGGAGATCAACTGGTGATGACTGCGGAACTGTTGTCCATCAAGCGCCGTCGTTTTGGTAAGATACACTCAGTTGCTACTGTTGATGGTAAGAAAGCAGTAGAAGGCGAACTTATGTTCTCTATAGTGGATTAAAACATAATTAGTAAGAGCGAATAAAAGTTATTTGGTTATTCGCCTTTGGCCTTCGGTTCAGGGTAGGTTATTTGGTTAAAAGTTATTTATTTGTTTATTTAGTTGTTCGCCTTTCGCCTTCGGTTTAGGGTAGGTTATTTGGTTGAAATACTTGGCTTTGGAGGTTAAAGGTTAATGTTCTATATTAGCACTAAAACCTGGAACACTAAACATTAACCCTTAAACCGGCAACAGTCAACCTTAACCTTTCAACATTAAATCTTAAACCTTCAACATTAAACATTAAACCTTAAACCGGCAACCGGCAACCTGTAACCTGTAACCTGTAACCTGTAACCTTAAACCTGCAACCTGCAACCTGCAACCTGCAACCTGCAACTTGTAGCCTGCAACCTGCAAGCTAAAAGTTGCCAGTATTGTTAGTCATTGGTCACTTTGGTGTTTGGAAAATTGGCAACACTTATTCATCCTACTGCTGTTATCCATCCTGGTGCTGAACTACACCCGACAGTTCAGATTGGTGCCTACGCGGTGATCGAAGATAATGTGAAAGTTGGCCCAGAAACAACCATTGGTGCCCATGTGGTTCTTTCTGGACCGATGGAGATCGGAGCCAGAAATCAAGTCTTTCCAGGAGCAGTACTGGGTTCGGAACCCCAAGACCTTAAGTATGATGGTGCTCCTAGCTGGGTGAGAATTGGTGATAATAATCTAATTCGAGAGTACGTCACCATTAACCGAGCCACCGGAGCCGGAGAAGCAACCGTAATTGGCAATGGCAATATGCTAATGGCTTATAGTCATGTTGCTCACAATTGCGTGATTGAAGATTCTGTAATTATCGCTAATGGAACTGCTATAGCAGGTCATGTTTATATTGAGTCCCAGGTGAGAATTAGTGGGGTCTTGGGGATTCATCAATTTGTCCACATTGGACGTCTAGCTATGGTGGGTGGGATGAGTCGCATTGACCGGGATGTTCCACCCTATATGCTAGTTGAGGGGAATCCATCCCGAGTGCGATCGCTTAACTTAATCGGTCTTAAGCGGGCTGGACTGACAAGCGGTGAAATTAGACAGCTAAAAAATGTATTCCGGAAGCTCTATCTTTCAGGAGAACCCTTCACTCAAGCCCTCCAAACCCTGGAATTGCCACCAGATAACCCACATGTTGAGCACCTGTATCAGTTTTTGCAGTTGTCTGTAATGGAAGGTCGCAGGGGTTTGATTCCTGGTCGTCGGTGAAAAAGGTAAAGGTTATCAAGGTTTATTTCAAATTCCTTTAACCTTTAACCTTTACCCTTTCCTAACCTATTTTAGAAATTATCAATTAAGAAAACAGGATATTAAAGCACAAAATCTGCCTCTGTAATATCACCAAAATCTACACCACTCAAGACAGCTAATGGTTGATTATTGATGGTGGTGATTATGGTATCGTCATTTTGTTCAAAAATTGAAATCTGACCAAAAGTCAGACCATCTAACTGCAACAGATCTTCACCATCGGTAAAGTCAGTGATGGTAACTTTGCCTACTGTTGACAAGACAAAGGTATCTTGCCCACTGCCACCAGTTAAAATGTCATCTCCTGGACCACCAATAAGAGTATCATTACCGAAACCACCATTAAGTTGATCTTGACCCTGGCCACCATTAAGCAGATCATCGCCTTCTTGACCATAAAGCCAATCGTCACCCTTGCCACCTTCCAGGATATCGTCATGAGCCCCGCCAATGAGGGTATCCTGACCATTGCCACCTTTGAGGGTGTCATGACCGTTCCCTCCAAACAGTAGATCGTCACCGTCACCACCGTCCATGTAGTCTTCTCCAGCAAGTCCTATAAGAAGATCTTTACTGTTAAGCCCTTTGATAATATCGTCACCTCCGCCACCTTCGAGGATGTCATTGTTGGAAGTACCGATTAGGGTAACACCAGCTTTCTCGAAGCTAAGGTTGTCAAGGGCGAAGCGGCCAGCAGCGGCATCATCGAAATCGATCACAACCCGGTCTATTGGTGTATCACTATCAGGAAGGGAGAACAGACCCTCGGTAAAGCTTGGCTGTGAACTAGTATCGACTTCGATCTCATTTACCAATGTGGAGCCATCAAACAGTTCCACTGTAAAACCAGGTGTGAGAGTACCAAAGGTACTCAGCGCCACCCCAAACTCAAGCTCGGAAACCGGTGCATCAAAGTCAAGGGTTAGGATTCCGGCGGCATCACCTTCCAAACTCGGATCCTGTACAAAGAAAATTGAGCCTGGACCGACGTCAGCATAATTGGCATCCGTTGAATCTACCCCATCTACTTTGAAATCAAATGTCACCCCCATGAAACTCAGATCATCAACGGGTTGAAAGGGCAGTTCATCGAAAGTCAAAACTATTGTGTTAGTGGAATTAGTAGACATGTTTATTTCTCCTCAAAAATACTTTTTAATTGCACCCTATAGTATAAAAATTGTGATTTTAGCTTGCGCTAATTAAGTAAAATCACGTATTTTTTCGTTCATTTGTTTTTATTTTGCTTTCACAAATATGAAAAGTGGATGAAGTAAATGACTAGTTTTAATGAAGTTTATATTAACTGGTAAAAAACCCATAGAATTGTAAAATTTTTATTTTAAAAGAAAATACTTAAGTATAAAAAATTTACATAATTAGTGATTAAGCTAATATGGATTTAAATGTCCGTTCCCGTAGCGTGACCTACGGTCAATCCACTTGTGCAAAAGCCGGTATACCATCTCCCCATTTCCCCATTTCCCCATCTCCTCATCTCCTCATCTCCCCATCTCCTCATCTCCCCATCTCCTCATCTCCCCAAAGCGCTCCTATTCATAATTTATTCATAATTTATTCACAATTTAAATGTGTGACAGTTTACCCTAGCCGGGCACTGATACTATGTTGCAGTAGTCAGGTAATTTAGATTTGGTTACTGTCTACTCCCCTATTTTCCTAATCCCTATCGATCCATTAACCATGACTCTCAAAACCATCTTTATCAGTACTGGCGAGGTATCTGGTGATTTACAAGGGGCTCTACTGATTGAAGCATTGAAACGTCAGGGAACAGGAGCTGGCTTAGAGTTAGAGATTGTTGCTCTAGGCGGTGAGCAAATGACCCAAGCTGGTGCGAAGCTGTTGGGTAATACCACTAGTATTGGTTCTGTAGGAATTCTGGAATCTTTACCCTTTGTGCTGCCTACCCTGAAAGTCCAAGGTCGTGCTAAACAGTATCTCCGGCAGCAGCCCCCTGACCTAGTGGTGCTGATTGACTACATGGGACCAAATTTGAGTATTGGTAGTTTTCTCAAGCGTGAACTACCGCAAGTACCGGTAGTTTATTATATTGCTCCCCAAGAGTGGGTTTGGTCTATCTCTAAGCGCAACACCAGGATTATTGTGGAAATCACTGATCGAATGTTGGCAATTTTCCCAGAAGAAGCCCGTTACTTTGTGGAAAAGGGAGGGTCAGTTAGTTGGGTAGGTCATCCCCTGGTAGATCGGATGGAATCTAGCCCAAGCCGGGAGGAGGCTCGTGCTACCTTAGGCATAGCTCGAGAACAAACTGCGATCGCACTTTTACCTGCCTCTAGACAACAAGAAATTAAGTATCTCATGCCTGTAGTCTTCGAAGCCGCCAAGCAGCTACAGTCACAATTGTTGGATACTAAGCAAACCGGCCAGCTTAGCCAGTCGAAGGGTGAAGGGTTAAGGGAAAGTCAAGCTGATTCACCACTATTTTGGATTCCCCTATCCTTAGAAGCCTATCGCCATCCCATTGAAAAAGCAGTACAGCGCTATGGTTTACAAGCTAAGGTGGTAGCTGGTCAAACTAAGGAAATCTTGGCTGCTGCTGATTTAGCCATTACCAAGTCAGGTACAGTGAATTTGGAACTAGCACTACTAGATGTGCCCCAGGTGGTTTTCTACCGAGTTAATCCCTTGACCTACTGGCTTGCTCGCACCTTATTGAAGTTTTCGATTCCCTTCATGTCTCCCCCTAACTTGGTAGTAATGCGTTCCATTGTGCCGGAGTTGTTACAAGAGCAAGCCACACCAGAGAATATTGTTCAGGAATCCTTGGAACTCCTTTTTAATCAAGAACGGCGTCAGCAAACCCTGAAAGATTATCAGGAAATGCGCCAGTTATTGGGTGAAGTGGGCGTATGCGATCGCGCTGCTCAGGAAATTTTCCAACTAATGAGCTAAAACGCATTTAAAATCGGGTTTAGCTTAGGGTGGTCAAAGGCTAATGACTGTTCGCGTAGCGTGCGCGTAGCGCATTGGCTGATAGATGAATTATTACAATCCTGCTAATTCCAGACCAATTCCAAGTCTAAGACAAAGCCAGGTAAAACATCTTCTCCGGATAATGTTCTGCGAGATTTTAAGACTTCTACAGGTTGATGAATTCGATAAATTTCAACCGTCTTATGATTAGGGTCAATTAACCAACCCAAGCGCAGTTGATTATCAATATACTCCTGCATTTTTTTGCGTAACGGTTCCATATTGTCACTTTTTGAACGCAACTCCAGCACAAAATCAGGACAAAGGGGTGGGAAAGTTTCTTGTTGTTCAGGGGTTAATGCATTCCATCGTTTTTGAGTAACCCAAGCTGCATCAGGGGAACGAATTGCCCCATTGGGAAGTCGAAAAGCAGTCGATGAGTTAAAGGTAACCCCCAGTTTAGTTTGGCGATTCCATAACCAAAGTTGTCCTTCTATATCAATATTGCGTTTTCCAGTATTCCCCCCAGTGGGTGGCATGACAATTAATTGTCCTGTAGCACTACGTTCTAAGCGTAAGTCTCGATTAGCACTAGCAAGTTGTTCAAACTGCTCGTCAGTAACTCTGAGGCTGGGAGGAATGTTGATCGGAAGGGTATTCATGGATCAATGTCAAGTTATCCATTTTAGACATCTCTAGCAATTGCTTCGCAATTAAGACGAATCGTTATCTTGCCCCGGACGACCCAAATAAAGCTTAACAAAATCTTCTGCTGCTGCTGGATTAATCTGATACAGGGCATCCCGAAGTTGAATCACCATCTCAGCGCCTGGATCTCTAATTTCATTCACCCAGCGGTAAATATTGGAACGCCCAATTCCCATCAGCACAGCGACTCGATTCTGGCTGATGCCGTAGCTTTCCAATACTTGTTTAAGGGCTTTGCCTGCTTTTCCCATGCCTCAAATTCTGTCATTTACTCACGACTGAGTAAATGGCACCAAATGGACTACAATGAGGTAGACTAGTTGTAGTCCATTCGGTAACAATAAGAAGGTAACTTCCCATGTCCAACAACTTTCTACCAGAACCGGAAGAAACTCCCTCGGTACCAGCCTCCGAGTCTACTCCCACACCACCTGAACCCAAGCGAGAACCTGTGCGAATCCTAGTCATTGGTTCAAGTAACGGCATCACCAAAATCATCCACACCCAATACAAACTCGGCTTTGCTGAAATCAGGGAATGGAGTCCCTTAATTCCTGCTTCCATTCCTGGTAAACAGATGCGTGCTCTTACTCGCTACGTTTCTACCAATTAACCTCCCTCAATTTTTCCTAAGGGGAAAGGGGAAAATGTCCCTTTCCCCTTTTGCTCCTGGTCGCTGTTTAAGTCCAAGTCACAATTCAACATGATTGAATCTTATGAACTTTCTTCGCTGTCGCATCAATCCTCAAACCTTCGTCATCACTCGTAGACACGTCATTAGATAATCAAAAAACGATGTAAAATAGAAGAAAACAGTATTTAATGGACACAAATGGCTCTCACCCCAATTGAAGCTCAAGAAAAATTTGGATATCATCCCAGGACCTTGGCTAGATGGGCGGAAGCAGGGAAGATCGAGTTGATCAAGTCACCTGGGGGGCATCGCCGTTACTTGGAGAGTTCAATAGAGCAATTAATCGATGGCGTAGACTCTCGTTCCGTGGTCCAATATGCCAGGGTTTCGACGAGGTCTCAGTCTGAAGATTTAACTTCTGAGATTGAATACTTGGGTCGAAGCTACCCAAACTGCCGTTGCTATTCAGAATACGGTTCTGGGTTGAATTTTAAACGCAAAAAATTGATCAAGTTAATGGAAAAAGTCGCAGAATCAGAGATTAAGACGATCGTAATCGCCCACAAGGATAGACTTTGTCGGTTTGGTTTTGATTTCGTGGAGTGGTTTTGCTCTCTTCACAAATGCCAGATAGTGGTCTTGAACAACACTTACAAATCCCCTCAGCAGGAATTAATGGATGACTTTATGTCTATAATGCACTGCTTCAGTTCCAAGCTTTACTTTCTTCGTCGCTACGAAAAAGACATTAAGTCTACTGTTGATAAGATGGACAAGACAAACAAAGCGTGATATAATTGACTCAAGCCATTAAGATCTGGCAATGCCCAAACCAAGGAAAACAGTAAAAACAAAGAAGTTATCAACTCAGGTCGTCCCCGTTATAGGGATGACCGCGTCGGTTAAGACTGAATTGCTGTCTACTATGAAAAAACTGGGTGTTGTTAGATCTGAGTCCTGGAACAAGCTAGGAAGCATCAGTCATTGGGGGATCGACTGGAAGAAGTCATTTCGAGAAGTGAGAACTTTTAGAAGCCCCGAATCCCTGGGTTTACCTTCTAAGCTAATGGATTGGGCAGTTTGTGATGTAGCCAAAGCGATCACTGCACAACAAGCTGCCTGCATAGATGTAGTAGTCAAGAAAATCCACCGGAAGTTCCTTGGAGCAGAGAATAAAACTAAACGGAAGGAATTATGTAGGCAGCTTAAGACTTTAACCTTTCTAGATAATACTTTGCTGCACCGATGGGTAAGGAAAGAGTATCAGCGTGGACATTCCTGGGTCAAAAATCAAATAGTTTACCAGTCACCTGGTTACAAGTGCAAAAGGCTTTCCAGAAATACTTACCAGTTGGAATTAGCTGGACTGAATCGGGGAAAAAGGAACAAGGTAATTGTCAAGTCTAACCGCAAAATAAAAGGTCAAATCCGATTAATCTACAACCATTATCGGGAAAGATTCGAGGTTCACTTTTTAGTAGACCATGGCACTGTAGAAGTCCCGTCTGAACGTCGTAGTATTGGAGTAGATAAGGGCTACACAGAAGCTTTCTATGATTCAGATGGCTATGCCCATGGGAAAGGGCTGGGTAAGGCTACCACTAAGAAATCGGATCGTATTTGTGCTAAAAACCGCAACAGAGGAAAACTGTGGGCACTACATAGGAAACTAGAAAAAATAGATCCAGTCAAATCGGCTAGAATATTAGAGAATAACTTAACCAGGAAAGTAGAAAATCGCCGTTACAGACAGAATCAAGCTGAACTGGTGGCGATAATAGGAGCAGCTTCTAAATCCCTCTTCAACGGAGAAGCTCTAAAAGTTTTTGCAGAAGATTTAACACAACCAATTAAGAATAAACGCCAGTCCAAGGCCGTGTCTCGCAAGTTGAATAGTTGGATGAAAGGAAAAATGCGAGACTCTTTGCAGAAATGGGCTGATTGGACTGGCTCGGTTGTAACAGAAGTCCAGCCTAGCTACACGTCGCAAGTTGACTCCGTAACTGGAACCCTGTTAGGGAAAAGGAGCGGGGACAACTTTACCAGATTTAATGGGGTCGTGTTGCAGGCTGACCACAATGCTGCTAAAAACATCCTTGATAGGGGTACAGATAAGGATGTGACCCGGTACATGAGTAGAACTGAGGTTCAAGCAGTATTATTGCGTCGTACTGCGCGTTTCTTGGAAGGTATGGGACTTAGCTTGGTTGATGGGGTTGAGCTTGGATGGCTTGATCCTAAACATAGCAAAACTAAGGCTTTCAAGCAACTCCTTCACGTGACTGGAGGAACGTCTAGATAGATGAGTGGTTGGCTTGACTCCAATTGCCGTATAACCACTCCTCACTCGGACAACAATAAAATGCACCTTGACTGTTCTGTATCGATTCGTCCGATTTATTACGGTTTAAGAGTGTCACAACTCAGCAGATATCTAAAAATTGACCCTAGTCGAGTCTGGCGATGGCAAAAGTGGGCTCATGTACTATGGGTACATATTCAAGGAAGAGGTGGCTACTTCATTAGCTATCGTCAGCTAGAACAGTGGATAGCTGCTTGTTGTACCCTGATTCGTTCTTGCCGAGAGTTAAGAGCATTGGAAACAGTATGGTCAGCAATTTGGCGAGAAGCTAAACGATATACAGAAGAAGGGATGACTCGACTCTCTGAGATTTACCAACAACGTAAAGCATATTTGGCTTATTCCTAAAAGGGTCGCAAGACACCTTCAAAACCCGAAATACTCAGCTGTTATGGGTAGATTCTAAGTTGTGAAAAAGACTTACTGCGTAACCCCTTGAGAAGTAGACTAAGTTTATATAGCCCCTTCACCATAAGGGCAACTTAGCATGAGGCTAAATTCCCAAACAACAAAAAAACTAAGACTAAGCACGATGACTCAATTGCAAAAGCCTAATTTGTACAACCTCTTCATAAAGCCTTTCGAGCTGAGTAATATTCCCACTTAAGGTATAGCGCTCTAGAACCCTTGCCCTAGCTTTCTGACCCAGCAAAGTAGTCCAGTCTCTGTGGTCACGCAATAGGGGCAATAGGGTTTTTAGTTGGGATGTCACCCCATGGGTATTGAGAATTACCCCAGCACCATCCTCTAACACTTCCCCATCAGCTCCAGCATCTGTGGCTACACAAGCCACACCACAAGCCATGGCTTCGAGTAATGATAAGGAAAGTCCTTCCAATAGAGAAGGTAAAATAAACACATCCGCTGCCCGCAAAATCTCAATCCGTTCTTCCTCGGAAGCCACAAATCCTAGCCAAATGATATTGTGTTCTTCCCCATAAAATGGTTTTAATGAAGCTAATAACGGTCCATCACCAGCAATCACTAGCTTACTCGATTCACCCAGGTTACATTGTTTCCACGCTCGCAGCAGCGCTTCCACATTTTTTTCCGTAGCAATCCGACCTTGATAAACAAACAGGCGTTGCCCTCCGAACTCGGATGTCAAGTCAGAGGTAAACTGGGAGTATCCTGGAGAATATTTCTGGACATCAACTCCATTGGGAATAACTGCTAGCTTGTGATCAGGAACCCCAACCCGGATTAGGACATCCCGTTGGAGTTGAGAAAAGATAATCACTCGGTCGTAGTGGGCGAGAAAGGGCGCATAAACTTGATAGGTCAGCAATTGGGTTCCCGATTGCAAATTGCGTCGTTTACCATCAAAGGGCGGATGGAAGGTCGCCACTAGGGGTATATTGAGTTCGGTACAGATTTCCGGTAACAGGAAGTCTAAAGGAGATAACGTTAAGGAAGCATGGACGAGATCAGGTTTGAGCTCCTGTAGCGATCGCTTCAAAACCTTACTGGCGGTCAGGGTTGGAATGGTATACATCTGAGACTTGTACAAGCAAGGCAGTGGTACCTCCTGACAACCCCACCAAGTCCGGTCCTCTTCTTCTTGGGCAAAGTGGAGGAAACTGACCTGGTAGCTCCGGTCTAGCAGAGCATTGGTGACTTCTCGAGTGTAGGTGACGTTACCACAAAAAGGGGATTTTTTTCCGAGCCAGGCGATATGCATTCCGGTTGGTAGTTAAGTCTCTATATTATGAGGTTTATTTAAATTATTTAATCTATTACCGGAAATATACCAGTTTAAGAACCCACCTAAGAACACAAGTGCTGCTAAACCAAGAAATACAGGTTGTAAACCCAACCAAGTTTCTGCGATCCCCGCTAAGGCTAAGGGTAAACTCAAGGCGATATTAATAGCATTGTTTTGTAGTCCGAAAACTTTGCCCCGCATCTCTTCTGGTGTTTCTGCCTGGATGGTAGTCTGCATCGGGATACCTACCAAAGCCCCAAACCCCCCCAATACCATGGTCATGAGTAAAGCCAGCCAGAGATTGTTAGTGAATAGGGACAACCCTACTAAGGCGAATCCCATACCCACAGAACCAGACAGACTTAAATTTACATGGGAGGTGTCATCAAACCAGTTTCCTAGGATTGCTGCACTAATCCCCATCCCAATCCCACCGGCTGCTAACAAGAAGCCAAACTGGGCAGCTGTGATCCCAGGGAGGTTTTCCGCGAGTCTTACCGCCAGAACCGCTAAAGCAGCAAAAACAGAAAACAGAATAACTTGTTGAATCATAGCATTGCGGACACTTCGATGGTGTTGTACGTAACGCAGACCATCGGCAATGTCTGCCCACACATGAGGTTGCTCAGCCTTGGACTTTTCCCGATTTTCACCCGTTCTCAGTAACAACAATACTAATCCTGCGATCGCATAAGACCCTCCTACCAAAACTTCTTTCCCCAAGTACACGCCGACATGTAGCTGAGCTCCCAACCTATCCGCTAAGGCTAACAACGGTTCACCCACAGCAAAACCAATGATTAAGGAAGCCATCATGGTTGTAGTATATAGGGAGTTGGCCGACAGTAGGTGGTGCGGTTTCACAATCAAGGGAATTACCGCTTGTTCTGCTGGGGCAAAAAATTGGGTCAGGGTAGAGACTAGAAAAGTAATCACTAATAAGACATAAAAGCCCAGTGGCAGATTGGAGACTGATGTCGAGCCTTCAGTTAAAGACAACAACCCAGGCACTAACAACACCAGTGCCCCTCGCAACAGATTGGTTAGTACCAGCACATCTTTTTTTGACCACCGATCCACATAGACGCCAGCCAAGGAACCAAATAGAACGGCTGGGATGGTAAAGGCAATCATGACCGCTGATACCCAGCCACTGATAGTTTGATCAGCGTCTTGAAAGCGACTGGTTATCAAGGCAATCATTAACACCAGATAAACCTTGTCTGCTAGCTGAGAGAAGACTTGACCACTCCATAGGGCTAAGAAGTTGGAATTTTTTAGAACTGGTATAAATCCTTTATCCGGGGATGAATCCAGTTCCTGATCCCTTAGATCATCACTGCTCGATGAGGGGTTTGCCACCAAATCAGACTTGGTGAAATCAGACGTGGGGTCTGGGGAGTGTTTTTGGTTTTTTCCAGTCTCCGATGATTGCATTCTGGCTTTTTTAGGTTAGGCTTTTTTATTATCAGTAACAACTTTTTTCGATAGTCATTATTAGTATTAATTAACAGACGACAACGAATCTACTAAAGCCGCTGAACGAATTGAGCGACCAAAGTGATACTGAGCGTAATCTCGCAAAATTCGCTCCAGCTTCACCCAGAGTGAATCTACAGACTCAGCCGCTTTCGACCCTGCCAATTGCTCTTTTAATAGTGTACTCAGCTGAGGTAATTCAGCAGCTGCCAGTTGTTGAAGCAGGGTTAACTCCAGAGCATTCAGCTTATGATTTACTCGTGGAGGAGGGGGTAGGATGATATCAGTATCAGGGTTGTCAATGGTTTCACTCAAGCTCTGTGCTTGATTTGGAATAGTTTGATTCGGTAAATGGTTCCGATTGGACTGATCACTGACTAAACTAATAGTTCCACCTGCTTCTACACTAAAACCCACCCGCCAATTCGGGTCAGTTAAATCTGGCCTTAACGTGTGTTGTGTGATACAACAAAGTTGCACTTGAGGTGCAATTCCCGCCAGGGCAAGCAGGTGAAAGACACCATGGGATAAATGGGCTAACACTAAGGACAACCCGGAGGGATTAGCCGTAATTTTAGGTAACTGCTCCAGACGCCGTAGATGTTCATTAAGTAGTTCGTAGAGTTCTTCCTGAGGCTGCTCACTCAAAGCATGACACAGAACTAATTCTGCCAGATACTGGCTAGCTGCCAGTTTACTGAGATCTTGACTCAATCCTGGGTAGGATTCTGTAGTTTCTGCTTGGATAATTTTATCTAGCGATCGCCCTTTTGCCAGCAGTAATTGATTGACCACAAACAAGCCACTCCTACCACCTAATTTCGATTTCTGCTTCCTGGCCCCTGGTGCCACTACCCTAATCAGACCAAATTCCCTAGTTAAAATTGTCAGCAACCTGTCCGCTTCCCCCAGCGGTATACTTTTGAGATTAATTCCAGTGGCTTTGTAGGTTTGACTCATTAGACCTCTTGCATAAGTCTCATAAACCTTGGTGAAGACAAGGCAAAAGGCAAAAGCGATGCAGCGCGGTCTTGGGGAGGCAGCGCGGTCTTGGGGGTCCCCCCCATGAGCGACTGCCGTGGTTTCCCCCATGAGCGACTGCATCAAGACGGCAAAAGGCAAAAGCGATAGATTTTGATTTCATATGTATTTTTACAAGAGGTCTATTTTAATTTTTAATTTTTAATTTTTAATTTTTAATGTCTAGGTTATCCCGTTGTCGCAACAACTCAGGACCACGAGAGGTGCCTAGCCTGGTTGCTCCAGCAATGACTAAATCGAAAGCTTGCTGGATGGTTCGGATACCTCCTGATGCCTTGATTCCAACTTGCCCCTTGGTGACTGTTTTCAACAATTGGACATCATCAACTGTGGCACCACCATTCCAGCCAGTGCTGGTTTTGATAAATTGCGCCCCAGCATCCATACAGATTTCTGCAGCAAGACGTTTTTCCGTATCACTCAGCACAGTAGTTTCCAAGATTACTTTGACAGTTTTACCCGTTTCTTCACAGATTTGGGCAATTTCTTGGTAAAGTTCCTCTGTTTTACCCACTTTCAAACCACCAAGGTGAATCATTACATCTAGCTCTGTCGCTCCATTTTCCACTGCCTCTTGGGCTTCATAAAGCTTAGCAGTGGGGGTTGTAGCACCACTCGGAAAACCAATGACGGTACAAACCTTTGGTACTCTACTGTGGAGGAGTTCAGCCGCTTGTTTAACGTAAACTGGCGGGACACACACCGTAGCAAACTTATATTGGTCTGCCTCTTGACACCATTTTTCCACCTGCTCTGGTGTAGCCGTGGGAATAAGCAGGGCATGGTCGATTAGGGGAGCAATATCAATGTCTGGATAGTCTATATCCATTGCCATATCAGATACGTAAGTAAAAATCAACCAGCTTTTAAGTATAACAGTTAACTATCAAGCCCCAACCCTTAACCGTCAGATCACCCAGGTAAAACCCATACAGTTTCATAACAGTAATCTTCAGCTAGACTTTAACTGTGTAAGACTAGAGATTAATTAATTACGGTGATTTTTATCAACATGTATTGATGACCTAATCAACCCGAAAAACCTTTATTATAGTGATGAATAAAATTCGTTTTTTTTACGAAAATAGTGTGTAATAAGCGCAGCTTATTACTGCATCGCTCTTGCCTCTTGCCTCTTGCCTCTTGCCTCTTGCCTCTTGCCTATCCCCTGCTCCCTGCTCCCTGCTCCCTAAAACCCAGAAATTTGACCTCACTGAATTGCAACCGCTGTAAATTAACCCCTGAGTAACCATGCGTTTACTATGCCTGAGCAATGGTCATGGAGAGGATGTGATTGCTGTCCAAATTCTACAGGAATTGCAACATTACTCGACTTGTCCAGAACTAGCCGCCTTACCCTTAGTTGGGGAAGCAAAGGCTTATGTGCCATTAGATATCCCTATTATCGGCTCCGTTGAGCAGATGCCATCGGGTGGATTTATCTATATGTCCCAACAGCAAGTGTGGCGTGATGTGCAGGGAGGCTTAGTGCAATTGATTTGGTCTCAATTAAAAGCAATTCGCCGTTGGGCTAAATCAGGGGACTTTATCCTAGCAGTAGGCGATATCGTACCACTGTTGTTTGCCTGGTGGAGTGGTTTACCCTATGGCTTTGTTGGTACTGCCAAATCCGAATACTATTTGCGGGATGAATCCGGATGGTTACCCAATCGACCCCGTTGGGAAGGGTGGTCAGGCTCGGTTTATTTGCCTTGGGAGCGTTGGCTGATGTCTAATCGCCGTTGTAATGGGGTTTTTCCTAGAGATACCCTGACCACAGAGATCTTAAAGCAGTGGTCTATCCCAGCTTTTGATCTCGGTAATCCGATGATGGATGGGATTTATCCAAACTATCCAGCACCCATGATTTATGACAAAGATGCAGAATTAAACGAAACTAAGCGTACCCTAACTATTACGTTACTACCAGGTTCCAGAATACCCGAGGCTTATCACAATTGGGATCAAATCATCTTGGCAGCATCAGGGTTACTGGATACTTTTGCTGAGCGATCGCTTTTATTTCTCGCTGCCATTGCTCCAGGATTAAGCCAAGACCCTTTACGGGAGGTTTTAGTCGCCCATAGTTGGAGTGAAGTCACCCTGCCATCCCATCCATTCAATCTCCAGCTCAAGGACAAACAAGCTTTGGCCTTTAGCAAGCAAAATGGCACACTGATTCTAACCCAGAACGACTATAACCTCTGCCTGCTCCAAGGGGATTTCTGTATCGCCATGGCAGGCACAGCCACAGAGCAATTTGTCGGGTTAGGAAAACCAGCCATTGCCATGCCAGGAGTTGGTCCCCAATATACCCCTGCTTTTGCCGAAGCCCAAACTCGCTTGTTAGGTCCATCGTTAGCAATAGCACAGCAACCAGAATTTGTAGCAAGCATAGCGAAAGAGTTATTCCAGGATCCCGACAAGTTACAGCTGATAGCAGAAAATGGACAGCGACGCCTTGGTCAACCAGGGGCAGCAGCTCGAATTGCTAAGTGTTTGATGGAAAACATTAATTCTTAAGGATGAATTATTAATTCTAGCATTTCTCATAGTAATTAGGTACATATATTTTTTTCCAATTCCAAATTCCATGTTTGCTTAGGAAAAGATGCTATGGTATTAAGTTTATCGCCAAGACCAAATAAAGTTAACGCTATATAATTATTTTTAATTAGTGCAGAAGTCGGGAACTTTGGCTCGGGTAAATTCGCAGCAGCAGGGAATAAAAATTGACAAAACCATTATAAAAAAAGGGATGCAGCCCAGTCTGATTTAGGCTTTTTACAAAATTTAACAATTTTTATCCCATCAAAAGTAATTCTTACGATACTATGGCTAAGTGGAAAACTTAGGAGGCAAGGAAATGAACGATCAAAGATTGATTACCCCAAGTTTTCGCCCTTACTGAATCAATGGGAATTAGACCGCTGAGTTAATTCGTAAGGCAGTCGATGATTAGTGTAAAATTCATCCTGTTGTTGGGTGAATCAGTTGTTAGATAAGTAAATACAGAGAATGACCCAAGTCTATACCAAAGATTTTGAAATCCAATGCTCTCCCTCACAGCGCACCTGGATAGAAATTTCCCAAAAAATTGCTGCGCTTCCCTTACCAGGTGTTCCCATTCGCTTGATTTTAACTAAGGTTGAAGGAGATACGCTTACCTTTGAATCCAGCTTTATCGATACAGACAGAAAGCCGGTTTGGTCATCGTTACTAGACATTAATATTCGTCAACGGGTTTCTAACCAACCGTTTGTAGCAGTTAGTATTATTCCCACCGGAGTCAGAGCAGAAATTGGTGGTTTTGCCGGAGATGCGACTCCTAGTACCAATCTGTTAGCGACCGCTTGTGACTATCTGGTCACCAATCCCAATGCCGTTACTGCGTCGGATATCTATTTCGGTCAGGATAATGTGCTTTATCTGGAAGGGAATCTGATTTGTCAGTTACTACTGGGTAATATTGGGGTTATTCCTCAGAAGCGCAAAAACATTGCAGCGATTATTGAAAAACCAAGAGATGAGCGATTTTTAAATAATGTTATTAATGCTCTCAATGGCTTGCGTGCTGTAGGGGGAATTAATATCGACCCTGTAGTCGTAACTGGTGGCCCAGTGGAAACCGCCTGTACCTATTCCCAGTATGGTAATGCTTCCGGGGAATTTAAAGGTATGGACGAGTTGATGAAGGCTCTAGATGTGGTGGAAAATTCTTCCGCTAGGGCGGTGGCTTTAATGACCACTTTGGAAGTAGACGATAAAATTCGTCAAGCTTACTACCGAGGGGAATCTATCCCCAATCCTTGGGGCGGTGCGGAAGCAATTATGACCCACATGCTCACTAATTTCTATCCCTTTACTGCTGCCCATGCTCCCTTATTATTGGAGTGGGAACATACGGGATTTGGTAAATTAGTAGACCCTAGGGATGGAGCAGAATTAATTTCCAGTGCCTATGTTTGTTCCCCTCTCAATGGTTTAATCAACTCTCCCCGTCCGGTAAGGTTTGATACTCCCGTAGCAGCAGGGGAAACCAGGATATCCGTAGAGAATGTTTCGGCGGTGGTAATGCCAGAAACAACAGTGGGAAATATTCCGTTCTTAGCGTCTTTAGACCAAGGTGTGCCAGTAATTTTAGTCAAAGATAATACCACTAAGTACGATATTACTCCTGAAAGATTGCAAATTGAAACTAAAGGCAACCCGATATATCGTGTCAATAGCTACATGGAGGCAACGGGATTACTGTTAGCGTTACGTAATGGTATTGCAGTGGAAAGTACAATTCGCCCAATGCCGCAACTTCAGCCAATTTTTCTGTAGCTTATGAATCAACCTTCTTCTGCTTATAAGCTCATCGCATCTCATAATCAGGATGTTCAGGTGAGTCTTTATACTCCTGCCCACCAAGGAATTGCTCAAAATAGCGTACGCCTGAGTCAAGAAATCTATCAATATGATGTGCCGTTTCTGACTCGCCCTCGCACTGAGAGCATCGAAAAACATTTCTCTGAAATGTATGGCACTAAACATACCTTTTGGCTAACTGGGGGAGGGACTCAAGGGGTTTTAACGGCTTGTGCTTTATTGGGTACTCAGTACAAACGAGTGGCGATCGCTCTTAACAGTCATATTGCCACCATCAACGGCATCATTTTAGCAGGATTAGAGCCTTATTTTATTCCTTCTGTGTCTTTGATGCCCACTACCTCCGAGGTTATTTCTGCATTAGAAACCAGTGGCGTATCGGCTTTGTTACTAACTCATCCGAGTTATGAAGGGATAACTATTGATATTGGGAAGATAGCTGATTACTGTCGCGTACGCGATATTGCTTTAGCAGTAGATGAAGCCCACGGTAGTCATTTTCCCTTTCTGGACGAACAATGGCAATCGGCGATCGCATTTAAGGCAGATATCGTCACCCATAGTATGCACAAATATACGGGGAGTTTGGTACAGACGGCTTTATTGCATTTACCAACTGACTCTAGGTTTAGTATTGAACAAGTTATGGGGGTGATGCCTTTATTTGAAACCACTACCCGCAGTAACCTGTTAATGCTGAGCATTGAAGATGCGATTAAGAAGGGGTATTCTGAGGAAGGTCAAGCTTTATTTTGGCAAGCTATTGGTGAATGCGATCGCCTGCGTAGTCAATTGGATAATTACGGCAAGGTGTTAACGTATGATGCCCAAGTTAGCGATCCGCTGAAAATCTATTTAAAAAGCGATCGCACTACAGGGGAAGAGTTAGCAGAGCTGTTGTACGAAAGCGGGATTGATGGGGAATTTGCTGGTGAGGAGGGATTGTTATTAATTTTCTCTTTCCATCACAATCAACAAGATTTCCAATTTATGAGAGAAACCTTAGCAGCAATTGTGCCGATTCTGAGGGAAAAAGCACCAAAAGATACTTTACCTGACAGTTCCTTTTGCCGTCGCCCTCAAATGAGGACTTTACCTAAAGATGCTTTCTTTAGCCGGAAAGAAAAGTTACCCATTGGGCAAGCATTAGGTAAGATAAGTAGTTGCTGTATCAAGAAAGTTCCCCCAGGGAGTCCAATTTTGATACCAGGAGAAGAAGTGACTAATTGGCACCTGCAACGTTTATCTCCTGATACTGTGGTTGAAGTAGTGGGGGAGTGATTAACGATGGTAGAAGAACAAGCCAAGGATTTTTTAGAAACAAGACCTTGGTTATCTGGGATTTGTGATAGCCAAAGTACTGAAGAATTAAAAACTAAGTACGATAGTTGGGCGAAAAGCTACGATGCAGATGTAGGAGAAGATTGGTCTTTTATGCCTGCTAACATAGCACAAACATTAAGCAAACTGCTTCCTAAGAAAGATGCCACAATCTTAGATGCTGGTGCTGGGACAGGGTTAGTGGGTGAAGCCTTATCCCAACAGGGATATACTAATCTTACTGCTGCGGATTTGTCAGAAAAAATGCTAGCGATCGCTAAAGAGAGACAAGTCTACAAGGCTCTCCATCAGTGTAATCTAGAAGATTCCCAAATTTTTAGCAATTCAGTAACTTTTGAGGCTATTATTGCTGCAGGAGTTTTTGCTTATGCCCATGCTGGTGTTAAGGTATTAAACAATCTATTCGGCTTTTTAAAGGAAGAAGGAATTTTTTTATTAACCATACGAGAAGACTATCGCCGTGAAATGCAGACAGCCTTAGAGCAATTACCGTGGACACTAGTTAGTGAAGAGGGTTTTCCGATATATGATGAAGCCAAGTTGATGTATCTTCTTGCTTTCAAAAAGGAGCGATTTTAATGAGTAGTCAAAATCTGGACATTACCTAATTATCAAAGACAACAATAAGTTTAGATCAGAAGTGGAGATATTTTCCTTGACAAATAAGCTAGCAATTTTCAATTACCTGAGAAAAGACTAATACTATGACTAATTCAAATATTTTATCAAGCGTTAGTTCAGAAATACGCACAACTCGCCCTCTATCCCAAGAACAGGTCGCTCAATACCATGAAGACGGATTTGTGATTATCCCTAAATTCTTTGATGTAGAAGAACTTGAACCAGTAAGGAAGGCTTGTGAAGAAGACCCAACGATAAAAGGATCAGAGTCTAATTTTGTTGATAGTAAGGGTCATAGCAACCAGTTAGCTTACTGGACAGAACTAGGTAATTCTTTACTTGGTGTTATTCCCCGATTAGCTCGAATGGTGGACTCAGTTGAACTTTTATTAGGAGGTAAAGAGTGCTATCACTGGCATTCAAAAGTGGTCAAAAAAAGAGCTTACTCCAAGGGTTTTATTGAATGGCATCAAGGTTATGGTTCTTGGTATTATGATAGCTGTTTATTCCCAGACTTCGTAAGTGTTTTTATTGCGGTTGACGCAAATACTAGAGAAAATGGCTGTGTTCAAATTGTTAAAAAGTCACACTTAATGGGACGTATTGACCATGCTTTGCTTGGCGAAGCTTTTAATGCCGATCCCATTCGCATGAAAGAAATCTTGGAAAAACTCGAAGTTGTTCATGCAGAGACGAAACCAGGCGATACTATATTGATGCATGCCAACACTATACATGCTTCTGGAGAAAACCTCACCGATCGATCTCGAACTAATATTGTCTGTCATTATAATTCCGCATCAAATGAGCCTGTAGATTTAAAAAATCAAGAACACCATCAATATAAAGCTCTAAAAAAACTACCTGACTCTTGGGTTTCGGATGGCAAATATAACTCTGTGTTCGATACTCAAGAGTTTCTAAAAGCAGGAGAATCTTATGGAAGTCTAATCTCCAGAGAAGGAATGAAATAATTAGTGAGAATTGAGAAATAATTCTTTTCAGATACTTTTGCAGAGGATACAACAAAGATGGCAAATGTCGATCAAGTCCTAATTGACGATTGGTATGTCGTAGCAAGAATAGAAGACTGTCCGCCTAATAGCATCAAGTCAGTTCGTTTGTTAGGAGAAGACTTAGTGTTGTGGCGCGGTAGTACTTCTGAATCACCAATACTAGCGTGGCAGGATCGCTGCCCTCACAGAGGGACTCGTCTTTCTCTAGGAAAGATAGTTGATGATACCTTCACCTGTAAGTATCATGGTTGGGCTTATAATTCTGCGGGTCAGTGCGTAAACATTCCCTCATCTGGCGCACAGCGACCACCAACAAGTATATGCATAAAGACTTATCAATGTCAGGAATGCTGGGGTCTAGTGTGGGTCAGCTTAGGAAATCCTTCCCATGATATACCACCATTTCCAGAGTGGGATGACCCACATTACCGAAAAATTTATTTCGGTACGCACTCACACCACTTTTATTCCAGTCCGTTTCGGGTTTTTGAAAGTATTTTTGATACGTCTCATTTCTCTTTCGTACATCCGGGTTCTTTGGGAACAGATACACAACCAGAAGTACGAGAACAGATAGTTGAAGTAAAGGCGGATAGTATTACCATAGGTAATATGGAAATTACTCAATCTAGCATCGGTAGCACTGGTATTGACAGTCGAGTAAGTTACACTTATAAAATTTATCCTCCTTTAACTCTGTACGGGTATAAAGAATCTATCAAAGGTAAAATGACTTTCCTAAATACTGTGACCCCCATTGATGAAGAAGAATCTTTAGTATGGGGGCAACTTGCCATGAATTATGGACATGAAATACCAAAGTTGGAGATAGCGCAATTTTATGATGAAGCTATGAGTCAAGATATTCCCGTGGTGGGGTCACAACGCCCAAAACTTCTACCTCTACTATCCCAAAATGACTCTAATACGCCATGGACTTCAGAAGTTCATGCTCCATGCGATCAAGCCTCTATCGCCTATCGTCGATGGCTTAAGAAGTTGGGAATTACCTACGGAGTTTGTTGAATTTGTTATGTCTACTGAAAATATATTTAAACAAGAAAGCCTAAATAGTAAGCGGTTTGTTAAGATATCCGAGCGAGAAGATAGGTGCGATATTCCCAAGTCTATTTGGAGACCTTTGACAGAAAACGCCTACTTGCAAACATGGAAAGGGGTCATTATCGATAAAGACCCCACCCAAATTGCAGTTTATCCAATGCTCATCTATGAACTTCGCCCGAAAACAATTATTGAACTAGGCACTCTCAAGGGTGGCAGTGCAATTTGGTTGGCAGATAATTTAGAATTATTTGGCATAGAAGGTCAGGTTCATTCTTTAGATATCGATCTTTCTCAGCTTGATGACAAAGCAAAAGCAGACTCTAGAATTCATTTTTTAGAAGGCGATTGTAACAACATCAGTACTGCTTTACCTCCTGAGATGCTTTCAAATCTAGAGCATCCTTGGCTGGTAATAGAGGATGCTCATGTAAACATGGTTGGAGTTGTTGAATATTTCCATTGTCACGGTTTGCAAAGTGGAGACTACTTGATTGTCGAAGATACTAACAAATTTATGTGGGAGGTTTGGTGGGATTGGCATGACAAAGAATATATTGAACGAGGAGTGCGGAAAATGGATGACTTTAGAAATTGGTTAATGAAACATGAAGAAGATTATGATATCGATACCTTTTATCAAGATATGTATGGTTACAATGGATCGAAAAATTGGAATTCTTTTTTAAAAAAAGTCTAAAAACGAAAAAGTCAATGACCATCAATCACAGCCATCTCAAACGTGATAGAGATATTGAATTGAGTGCAAACCAATCATTTGTTACTGTTGCGGGTAAACGGTTCTACTACATTTGGTTGCGTGATAATTGCTTAGATTCTCAATCTCGCCATGGCGGTTCTTGGGAAAAACTGAATGACATTAGCAAGCACAAGGCACCGCCTCAACCTTTATCGATTCAAATACAAGATAATAATCTAATTATTGACTGGGATGAAAATCCTCCGCATCGCAGTATTTTTCCCATTTCTTGGTTGCTCAATAATACCTACGATGTCCACAATGCAGAAGAGATTGAAAAACAGGTTATTCTTTGGAATAAAGCATGGCTGGAAACCAACTCGATGCAGAAGTACGATCTCCAATCCTGTAGTCGGGAATCTTGGATGAATCAGTTGTTGCAATTAGGATTTGTTGTTATTCGTAACATACCCTTGGAAGAGTTAGAAAGTTTTTTGGTATCCTTGGGACCAATCCGCAACACAGAGTATGGAACGATTATTACTCAAAATACCAGTTTAGCAGAGAGAGATATTGCGGCAACAAGTAATGCTTTAACACCTCACACCGATTTAACTTTCTGGTGCAATCACAAAGTAACAGAGTTTTTGTATTCCGTTACTAATGATACTATTGGTGGGGAATCTTTAGTGGTTGATGGTTTTTATGTTGCGAGGGACTTTCGCGAAGATCATCCTAACGACTTTCGGATTTTGGCAGAAACTCCAGTTCCTTTTTGCCGAGTAGAACCTGAATATCAATATTCTTTCCGTCCCAAAAATTATATTATTGAACTGGATCGCGAAGACGAAATTGTTGCCGTGCGTTTTAGTCACAAGAACTGTACTCCCATTCTTCCTGCCGAGCAAATAGAAGCGTTTTATCAAGCCTACATCACCTTTTCTCACTACCTGAAAAATCCGGATTACCAATACCGTTTCCGACTTGAACCAGGCGACTGTCTGCTTATGCAAAACTTTAGGATTCTGCACGGAAGGACTGCTTTCGAAGCAACTTCAGGAAGTCGAGAGTTTAGGGTTGGATATATTGAGTGGGATTATGTTCTTGGACGGTACTTTTATCAACGCGAGTTTAATGAAAACTTCAGCCATAACAATTCAATGTAACCAACAAGCTTGAGACTAACTTAGCACTAAATTAAGAAAAGAATTAAAAATCATGAAAGACCTTAACATTGATTTTGAAAAACTCAAAAATGAGTGGGAAAAGAAAGGTTTTAAGTGTGAAACCCATGAAACACCTCCTGGAGACTATTGGTCAAGTGACGGTCATGAGAGTGATGAAATCTTTATCCTTTTAGAAGGAGAATTAGAAGTATCGTTTCAAGGAAAAACTTACTACCCTACTATTGGTCAAGAATTTCGAGTTCCTGCAAATGTTCCTCATACGTTTAAAAATCCTGGAAAAACAGCTAATCACTTGATTTGGCTTTATGCTTACCAATGGAAAGATAATGTTAGCGGTACTAAAATCTAGGCGAATTAGTTGGCGTTGCTTAATAATGGAATGATTTTAAGCGTAGGTGCGCGCCTCCTAGGGCGCGAGCAATCCCTCGCGCCCTAGGGTCGCACCTGTGGAATGGGCATCTTGGTGGAACAGGCATCTTGCCTGTTACCATTTTTTAATTTTTTACTCAATCGCCCTTTCTAATCAAACTCAGGTGCCCAAACTTCCACCACAGGTAATTCCCACCCAGGAAGCAATTCCGGCACTTGCAGCACATCCCCATCCCCCAGCACAACTTTATCTCGATTAAGGCGATAAACTTCCATGGTGCGAGTTCTCGGATCCACTAACACCCCAACTTTAGTCCCCAATTCCAGAAATTGCTGGATCTTCTGACGTAATTTAGCCAAACTATCAGTTCTAGATTTAACTTCAAACATCAAGTCAGGTGAATGCTTACGTCAGCTGACGGCCAACGGCTGACCACTGAATGCTTAGGTAGGTGGAATAGCATTAACATCAGAATAATTGAGTATTTTCTGATCTACTGTCACTATAGAACAATTAGATAATCTCGCCGTTGCTACAATTATTCTATCTGCTGGGTCTTTGTGAAAGTCACCTGGTAGTGATTGAGCATCAACTGCGATCGCAGGAGTGATAGGCATCAGAATAACTCCTTCTTGTGCTAGGGCAATTTCAAACCATTCTTGAATAGATACGGGAAGAATTATCCTGCCTGCACGCTTCTAGTCTTGCTATCTCAATAAGACTTATCGTACAAACTCCTAATCCATTTGGTCTCTCATTCCCAATGACCTCACGGTGGTAACTGGTCAGTTTAGGATCGTTATGATTCCACCAAACAAAAATATGAGTGTCCAGAACAATCATAAAACCTCTTCATAACTATTCTCTATATCCCAGTCTTCTATAGGGATAGCTGGCTCTTCAGGATCAGCATAGTATGCGTAGGGCTGCTTGTTTGCTAATGGATTAGAGGAATATTCCTTTTTGACTTCACCAATAGTGACAATTTCGGAAAGCTTATTTTGAATAGCTTCATTTAATATTTCTGAAGCAAGCTCCTCTACAGAGATTCGTTTTTTTGCCGCCGCTTTTATCAAAATGTCTTGAGAAATTTGACTAATTTTTACATTGCTTATAATCATATTAAATACCTGACAAATATTCAAACTTAATCTAATACTTGAGAAGAATAAACAGTCTTCTCAATCAAACTCAGGTGCCCAAACTTCCACCACAGGCAATTCCCAACCAGGAAGTAATTCTGGCACTTGCAGCACATCCCCATCCCCCAGCACAACCTTATCTCGATTAAGGCGATAAACCTCCATGGTGCGAGTTCTCGGATCCACTAACACCCCAATTTTAGTTCCCAATTCCAGAAATTGCTGGATCTTCCGGCGTAATTTAGCCAAACTATCAGTTCTAGATTTAACCTCAAACATCAAGTCAGGAACTAACTCCGCGTAACCTTCTGTAGTACGAGGTAAGCGTTCAGCTAGGATAAAAGAAGCATCGGGAGCACGGACATCTCCATCTTCGTTAGGTAAACGAAAACCACCACTAGAAGCTGTTACCCTGCCTAGTCTACGAGGTCGTACCCAGTTTGATAACTGGGTAACAATAGCAGCAGCTACTTCATCTGTTTCTATCCCTGAAGGACTCATAACAAGAATTTCTCCATCCACTAGTTCCATCTGATAATCAGGATGTTCAGCTTGCAGTTTTTCTAAGTCTTTTACTGTTAAACTAGGCATTGTTAAAATCTTTTATTTATAGCGATTATTGCATTTATGAGGTACAATTATAAACCTCAAAGTCCCCCTTATTAAGGGGGATTTAGGGGGATCCCTTTTCACTTCATGGAAAATAGAATTGCTATATTTAATCAATCAACAGCAAATCCAGTATATTGACGTTTATAAGGAGCATGGTAGGCTAAGACAATATCTTCAGGGGGAACACCCCATTCTACTAATTCATTCGCAACGCCAATTTCTGTGCCATCATGTTGTATCCAAATTTTGTCGTTTTTAAGGTCAATTTGGAGAACACAGCCTCTTAAACGCCGATTTCCATGCCACCCCACGTTCATCAGTTGATAGTGATCTCCTTGAACATCAAAGATTTTTTGGACTTCAATATCTCCATATCTAGGCTTATATTGCCCGTATTCATTGATGAGTTTTTTGACTAATTCTCTATAGTGTTCTAGTTTTTCCATTGTTTAATAACCTCTTGATTGAACATTTTTTTTAATGTAAACATAAGATTGATGGTAAAAGGGAGCAGGGAGCAGGTAACAGTAGTAAATAGCTCCGAATAATTTTTGATGTTATGAAAAATTAGCAATATTATTCATGACCTATTTAGAAATGCTATACAATTAGTTTGAAGTGTTTTAGAAGTCAATTCCATTACTGATTCCTATCGGGTTATTCCCCAAAACTAAACTATAGCGTTTATCGTAGCTATGAGGTACACATTATTTTTTACATCTTACCTCTTACCTGCTCCCTGCTCCCTGCTCCCTGCTTCCTAAAAACCAAAAATTTGTACCTCACAAGTCGTATAATTGCTATATTAATTTATAGAAGCAGTTGCTTTAGTCTTTGGCGAAAAGCTCGTAACGCAGGACTTCTCCCGGTCTCACGGCTTTGAGTTAAAACCTCTGCTACCAGGTCTGGAATTGGTAATCTGGGGAAGGTGGGACTGGTGGTAACTTGCCGGTACTCACCTCCTTGCAATAGGTCAATCCTGAGTTGATTTTTTTCATAGCGCCAGAGTTCAGGCACACCTAAGTTGGCATAGACATCCAGTTGAGTCTTGGAGGTAACATCCACTTCAATGGCTAGATCTGGCGGTGGATCAATAGTGAGATCGACGCGCCGCTTGCCTCGCATTCTAGCGTGGTTTTGGATGTAGAAGCATTGATCTGGTTCAATGCCACTGTCCATATTTTCTCCCTTGAAGGTAGTGGAACCAAAGCACTCGCAGTCGATTTCTAACTCATCAAGCAAAATTTTAACCAAATCACCGAGCAGTTCTTTATCGACTTCGTGTTCTGGGGTAGGCATTCTGATTTCTAAGGTTCCGTGGCTATAGGCAATACGGGCAGAGCGATGTTCCCCTAGTTCTTCGAGAACAGACTCAAATTCAGCCCACTCTAGGTTATGAATCAACAGTCTTTGACCTGGGGGAACGGTAAGTTGTTCGAGTAGGAGAGTAACAGCCATGGTGAATGTTCTATGATTTTGGATTTTGGATAAACATCAAACGTTAATCTAATAGCAATTGACCAATAGCTTTGAGAGCAGCTAAAACTTGCTCCAGTTCATTTTCCCTGTCAATAGATAAGGCGTAGGAACGACCATAGATGGGAACATCTGCTGGTTGGAGTTTAACAAACACAAACTCTCTCCCATTGACTAAAAAACCAAACCTTGGCTTGTCACTTTTGGAGCCATCCAGCATATAAGCTAGAGCTTGAGGCAGTGCTGCCATCACATCAAACTTGGTACTTTTGGATTCGATCACCAATATCCAAAGTCTCTGTCGCACTACTAAAACATCTATCCTGCCTCTTACAATTACTCGATTGTCTTCAGCCGCAATTTCCACAGAAGTTTCAGTTCTGATCGAAAAAGGGGCTTGAAAGAATCCAGCGAGATCGAGTAACGGTGATAGAACCACCATTTTTACAGCCTCTTCTAAGAGAGGGCGGCGATTAACCAAGTTAAAGTAGTTATTGCGGACTCTTTCCAGAGAACGTTTTTCCTGATCCGTTAAAGAGGGTAAGTTGTCTTGCCAATCTGGAAAAAACTGACTATCGGTTGTTAGTTGTAGTCTAAAGTGTTCTTGCAGTTCTTCTAGGCTAAAATCTTGAGCTTGAATCGTTTGAACCATAATGAGTGATTGGTTGAATACAGTAAAAAGTAGTAGGGACGTAGGAGGTTAAGTCCATAGGAAATAGAAAAGTAATCCCTTTTGATTCCCAATTTTTCCAAGAGGTCTAGTCTGATTTTAGGCAACTAAGGCGCTACCGTTAGTTAGAGTGCTCTTGGAGCCAGTTGAGTAAATCCTCACTAGTATTAAAATCCCAGATTGCTTCTGATAAGCGTTCTAGGTCTTGGGAATTCAAGGCTTCAAGCAATGCGGTCACATTACTTGTTAGTTTTCCAAAGCGGCGCTCAAGCTGTCGCAATAGTAAGCTTCTTTCACCTTCTACTCGTCCTTCTTCTCTGCCCTCTTCTCTACCCTCTTCTCTGCCCTCTTCTCGTCCTTCCCTTTTCGCTAGACTCAATGCACCTCGCCTATCCTCCCAGAACATCTCCTGTTTGCGGATCTTTTCTAATTCTTCTACACTCAAGCCAGCTTGATTTGCTATAGTTAAAGCTTGTTCCAGCTGTGGGATTTCCCTCATTTGATCAGGAATAATTTCTAAGCTGGGAGCATCTTTGATAAAATAGATCCACTTATCTACGACACTTTCTAACTCTTCCAGCTGTTTAGTAAATTTGGGAAGTTCCACAAACACCATCTTTAATTCCTTATCCTGATAAGGTAAGTGGTCTTCTTCTTCTTGAAAGTAAAAACTGCTAATGACTTTATCTGTTGAGGGGAACAGCTTAAAATCAGTGATAGTTAAAGCAATGACCGGATTGAGATCGAAATATCCCTGTCCGGATTTAAGTTGATTCCCATAGGTTTTGCACAAATTATAAACGACTCGCTTCTCGAAAGCCTCCACATTCCAGAGCTGCATTTCAATGATCACAGTCGTTTTATCGTCTAATACTGCCTTAACATCCAGATAGGTGTCTTTTAAATCAACCACATCCCCCGCACTGTAGGGATCTATAATTTCTAAATCCTGGATGACCGAATTACCGGAGTAAATCATGGCATTGAGGAAGGAAATCAGAATATCTTTACTCTGATCTGATCCAAAAATTTTCTTGAAAGCAAAGTCAGTTTTAGGACTGATGAATTTCATGGTTTTACAGGGTTAATTAAACCGTTTAGTTATTAGCTAATGTGTTGACTTTTATAGTAACAGTTTTGGCTGGAAGCGTTTGCACTATAATCAGTTATATAGCGAGCGGTGTTCAAAAAAGTGATGGATAAATTTTGGCGTTCCATAAATACGGGATGATTTTAATAGTTTTGTGCCATGGGCATCTTGCCGTGCCATGGGCATCTTTGTGGAACGGGCATCAGGCGTGGAACGGGCATCTTGCCCGTTTCAATTTCCGGGCGGGCAGTATGCCCATGCCACTCCTATTAATCCCTTGATAGATATCCGGTGGATTGCTGAAAAGCCGGGATTGATGATCGTGATTTTTTTGGCATCATGGAAGTAACTCCTATTGAGGTGGGAGGAAAACCGCGCTGGATATGATTAACGGGCATGACCAGCGCGGTTAATAGTATCAGTCTTTACCTTCTATAGTATAGATAAATCCTAGAAAAAATGCAAGGGCTAATAAAAATATTTTACATTTATTTACAACTAATTTTATTTAAAATTTGTAGACTCAATTATGTGTAATTTATCGACCTATTTTTTTTATTAACTGAGCTACAAATTATTGGTTTTTAGGGAGCAGTAATTACCTCTGATCCCAGGACTGTTTCTTGCGTCGGACTCAAATCTGTTCCCTGTTCCCTGTTCCCTGTTCCCTGTTCCCTGTTCCCTGTTCCCTGTTCCCTGTTCCCTGTTCCCTGTTCCCTAAAAAACCATAAATATCTACTTAAAGTCGCAAACCGCTATAGAACCAATCTAACCAACAGCAAATCCATCAAATTGACGCATAAATGGGGCATGATACCCTAGGACAATATCCTGTTTCGGTATCCCTAATTCAAGTAACTCATTCGCCACCCCAAACTCGGTGCCATCATGTTGAATCCAGATTTTTCCATCAATAATATCAATGTGGATCAAAGGTCCGAAAACACGACGATAATTTTGCCATCCTGCATGAAATACTTGGTAGTGATCTTGCTCAGGATCGAAGAATTTATAGACTTTGATATCTTCATTGGCTAGCTTAATCAGACTATGCTTTTCCAATATTTCTTGAATCAGACGACGATACTGAATTAACTTATCCACTGCAAAATTACCTCCTGATTTGACTCATATACCAATAGGTTTATGTTAGATTCTTGAATCGTTTGTTGTGCAAAAGCTTGAGATAAATGCTGCTGGCTAACCTTTTCCTACAAAGCCAGGTTGAAAATCTGCTGTGCGGATAACTTGAACTGGGGAAAAGTCGGGGAAACAATGGGACTATTTCCCGTAAAGGGCGTCATCTGATATTCGCCGTCAACTAAATGACAAACAAAAAATGTGGGTTGCTTGGGGTTGCCAATAAATTTTCTCGCCCCCAATGCAGCATAATCGATAATCCAATATTCTTCGATGCCCATTTCTTCGTAATCTCTCAGTTTATTGTAGTAATCGTCACGCCAATTAGTTGAAACAACTTCGACAATTAATTTAACGGAATCAGGATTTTGAATAATTGATTCGCTTTCCCAGCGAGATTCTGCCCCCATAACGTCTTGGTTCAAAACAATAATGTCCGGTTCATAACCTGAGTTTTCCCGTTTTGGTTTAACAATTGACTCTCTAGGAATAGTCCAAATGCCGCCTTTGCCTATCTGCCTGATAACTATCAATAATTGCTCGATCAGGGAACCGGTTAGATTTGAATGTTTCCCCTTTGGCTTGGGAATTTCGATAATTACTCCATCATATAGTTCGTACCGGACTTCTGAATTTTCGGGATACCAGCTGATAAATTCATCAAAGCTGTATAATTTGGCTTCGGATTTGGCTTGAGTCATAGATCGTTCTTCTTGAAGCTGAAATTTCTGGTGATAAAATGACACCATTCTGTTATAGTGAAAGAAATTGAGTAATCAATTCAGATGGCAAGTACTACTCCTAATGATACTCCCGTGAAAGCTAGGCTTCCTGCATCGGTCAAAGATACTTTACAAAAAGCTGCGGATTTAACGGGGGCAACCTTAAATCAATTTATGGTTCATGCTCAGGTTAAAGAAGCCCAAAAAGTGATTAATAAAAATTGAACGTCTGGCTTATTATGAGCGATACGGTTTTGAAGGAACGAAAGAGCATCCATTATTGTTGTTTTTGCCTTTATCTAGTTTAGGTAGTGGGTGAGAAGCCAGGAAAATAAATAGAATCGATTAAATCTCAAAAATAGAACTTTCCAGAAGATCAATAACTGCTGAAACAGCTGTTTGCACCGCTCCTTGAATTGAAGCATGATTAATTGCCAAGTGTTCCCCTGCAAAGAAAACACGGGGATTATCTACTGGATAAGCTTGACCGAGTAATGGTTGATAGTTCTCCCGATCCCCTGGAGCAAAATAGGCATAAGAACCAGAACCAGACTGATTATCTTCATTCCAAATACTATGAATAATATCATCAGTATAGTCTTTAATATTAGGATGCAGTTGGGAAACTTCCTCTAAGGTTAAATCAGTTTTAGCTGTTTCCTCTAAAGTCCTAAATTTTATGGAATTATATTCCCAGCGATAAGCAGCAGTTAATACTGATGGTTGATAAGAAATATCCTTATCTTTAGCAACAATATGAGGTTGAGAAAGGTTGGTTGAGTCTAATTGAGCATTATCAGAAGGATACCAACACTTTTCTATATTTAAATCCGTAAAGCTACCACCCCCATAGACATGATCTGCAAATTCCCAAGGACGAGCGGTACAGTGTAATAGAGTTTTACTGGCACTGTAATACCCCAAATTGTTAATCGCTTCCTGTTGTTGGCTAGGTAAACTAGGCTCAAAATTAATCTGAGCCAGAGCAGTAGCAGGAATAGTACAGATAATATAGTCAAATTCGGCGATTTGTTGCTTATCCAGCTTATTCCAGACCAGCCGAACCCCTCTATCGGTCATTTCTATCGTTGTTACTCTGGCTTCAGTCTGGATTATGCCTGATATGCTTTTAACCAAAGCCTTAATTAACGTGTCCAGTCCTCCGATTAGCTCATATTGTTCTACTCGATGCCAAGCAAAGAAGTCAATTAAACCATTTAACAGAGAGACTTTGTCGTAATGAATTGCTCCAGTAGCATGACCCAGTAACTCAAAAGCATCGGGAGAAAGATGACTGCGAAAATAGTCGGTAACCGTTAGGGTATCCCATTTCCTAACTTTATCACTGGTGAAAGTGGGTGCAAATAACTCCCATTTCTCCTTTTCAGTCAAAGAATCGATTAATTCTTCCAATAACTGGTCGTAAATTTCCCCTGGGTCTTGTTGCTCATCAGGGGTTAACTTGTAAACACCAAACAACTCTTGGTAACTATCTAAACGAGTTTTATTACCCCGTAGATAATAAAAAGCGGCGGGATTGTAATTAATAAAAGGTCTTTTTGGTAAATTAAACTTATCTATATAGTGTAATGTGCAGCCATGACTAGTAGGAATTCGCATTGCGCCTAATTCCCCATAAGTGCCATCACTAAAATAATGAGTCTTAATTCTTCCTCCGAGGCGAGAATCAGCCTCTAATACAGTAACTTGATGGTTGAGTTGACTCAGTTCGTAAGCACTAACAAGTCCAGCAATTCCTCCACCGATAATCCCAATTCGTTTGCGAGTACCACCTTGATCGTAGGGACTAAGGGAACCAGGATGACGATACAGGCGCTCAAAGGAAAAAGGTCGCTCTAACTCTTGTGTATGGCGGTAAGGGTTAAACATCGAGGGTTATTCTAAATTAGCTCTTAAACTCACATCTTGCACCATTCTCAATAAGCTTGGTTCATGTAGGGTGGGCAGTGCACCAGACAGATAATGAAGCTTGCAAAGCGCGTTGGTAGGCACTGCCCACCCTAGGATTAGCGTGATTTGCGCCGACCTGCGGGGGTTTCCCCCACTCGCGCTTTGCATCAAGACAATGACAATGGTGCAAGATCTCAGTTAGACTCATTTTCCCTCACAAATGCGATCGCGTAGCGTGGCCTACGGCCAATCGCGTAGCGTGACCTACGGTCAATCGCTTTTAGCGTGGCCTACGGCCAATCGCGTAGCGGCTCTTTGAGAGCATCACATTTTTTGGGTGTAAGACATAGATCAAAGCGCATCTAAGCTGTTTTAGTAAACTTTTGCCTCTTGCCTCTTGCCTCTTGCCTTCGGCGTAGCCCTATAACTCCCCAGACTTGGCTTTAAAACCGCACGTGACACGATCACCATCACCGGCTCCTCCGTGCATGGTCTATGTGGCTGCCAGCTCTTTAAAAACCTTTAACAACCAATACCTTTAACAACTGATAACTGAAATAGTTCTTATTTAATTCTTAATCCTTAATCCTTAATTTTTCGTTCATCTTTTTTTTGACTTGGATGGGATTTTAGGTGAGATTGAACCCCCCTTACCATTGTCTTTCTTACCATTATCTTTCTTACCATTGTCTTTCTTGCCAGAGTTTTGGGGTTTGACAGAACCATTGAGTTGCTGACGTCCGTTGCGAATTACTCTAAGCATGTCACTGAGGTGCTGCTCGATATTGTAGAGCACTCCGTCAGCGTAGGCATCTGCCCCATTTTGAATTTCCTCACACTCAGCTAGGGTCATTTGGCGCATTTGCTCCAGTTCCTGCTGGGCTTTGCGGCGCATCTGCTCAAGCTCCGATACCGTTTGCTTGTGCATCGCCTCACACTCTTTTTGAACTTGTTGGCTGATTTGTTGGGCTTCGTGTTCTGCTTGCTGAATAATACCTAGTTCATCTAAGATCATTTCAGCACGCCGCTGAGCTGTCTCAATGATTTCTTGAGCGTACTGTTCAGCTTGCTGGATAATTGCATCGTGTTCTTCAATTATTCTAGTAGCTTGTTGAAAAGCCAAGGGCAAATTTTCCCGCACCAAGTCGAGTTGAGCCAGCAACAGTTCTTCATCAATCAGGGTGCGCCTGGTAAAAGGGATGTGGGGGCTATCGAAGATTATGTCCTCGATATAGTTAAATTGCCCCTGAATATCTATGTCTCCTGATCCAGGATTAAAGGATTCAGTCTGGTTTGGGGGTTTGTTTGGCTCGGGTGGGTCGTACCGGGATGATTCTTGGCGTAACATCGGTATATATCTAAGGCAACCTGTTGGGGGACAAGATGATCGACGGAGCCGCCAAATTTGGCAATCTCTTTGACTACGCTACTACTCAAGAAACTATATTCGTTAGAGGTGGCGAGAAAAACCGTTTCGATTTCATCCCAGAGGGTATGATTGGTATGAGCCATCTGGAGTTCCTTCTCAAAGTCAGAAAGCACCCTTAACCCTCGCAACAGTACTTGAGCTTTCTTCAGTTTGGCATATTCCACAGTTAAACCGGTGAAACTGTCCACTTCTACATTAGGTAAGTGTTGGGTGCAAAGTTTAATCTGCTCGACTCGCTCAAGCACTGTGAACAAGGGAGATTTAGTGGGATTGCGCAGCACCGTCACAATCACCTTATCAAAGAGTCTACAGCCACGCTGGATGATGTCAAGGTGTCCTAGGGTAATGGGATCGAAGCTACCTGGATAGATTGCAATCACGACGCAAGTATTACCAATGGGTTCAAGGAGTGATTATATAGCTTGTTTCACGGCGATGACATACTGAACTATTAGTAAACAATGAGTTTCTTAACTCATTGGTTATTAGTTTTTTTTGATATAGTATAGAGCATTTTAATTCCAGCCCCACACTGTCCCCCCTCCGTCCCCCCGTCCATGCTATCTGTTAACACATTTATATCTTTTAACCCATCCGTTGCTCCATCTGCCTATTGCCCATGCTACGCTGATCAGCAATGTGTTCACTACGCACACTCTGTGTGACGACCCGGTTAACCTCAACCGATGAAACGCCTATGGTACACATCAAGCGAGTGGAACTCTCGCGGTTCAAATCCTTCGGCGGCACCACAAAAATACCGCTCCTGGAAGGATTTACCGTAATTTCTGGGCCAAACGGGTCAGGCAAATCCAACATCCTTGATGCTCTTCTATTTTGTCTTGGTATCGCCAGTTCCAAAGGAATGCGAGCTGAACGCCTTCCTGATTTAGTTAACCACAATAAAGAACATCGAGGCACTGTCGAAGCCAGTGTCACAGTTACCTTTGACTTATCTGACTTCAATAACTATGACGAGTTACAGGTTACAGAGTTAGACGAACCGTTACAGCCTAGCAAGTTAGACGAACCGTTACAGGTTAACAAGTTGCAGGTTGTTCGCGTTCGCGCAGCGTCGGCTTTGCCGAAAGCGTGGCCAAAAGGCCAAGGTTCAGAAAATAACCTTCAACCCAATAACCTTCAACCCAATAACCTTCAACCAGATAACCTTCAACCAGATAACCTTCAACCCAATAACCTTCAACCTAATAACCTTCAACCCAATAACCTTCAACCCAATAACCTTCAACCCAATAACCTTCAACCCAATAACCTTGGCCAAAAGGCCACGCTACGCGAACAACCGTCAAACCCTGACCAACCGTCAACTCCTGACCAACCTGCAACTGATCTAGAATGGAGTGTGACCCGACGGCTGCGAGTCACTAAACAAGGTAATTACAGTTCCCAGTACTACATCAATGGTGAACCTTCTACTGTTACTGTACTTCATGAACAACTTAATCGCCTGCGGGTTTACCCAGAAGGTTATAATGTTGTTCAGCAAGGAGACGTTACTAGCATTATTTCAATGAAATCCCGAGAAAGGCGGGAGATTATTGACGAATTAGCGGGAGTTGCTGCTTTTGACCGCAAAATTACCCAAACGAAACAAACCCTCGCCACTGTAAAAGAGCGAGAAGAACGTTGCCGAATTATTGAACAAGAACTGACGGCTCAACGCGATCGCTTAGCTGCTGACCGTGCTAAAGCTGAGAAATATCAAAAACTCCGTGCTGAACTCCAACAAAAGCAACAGTGGGAAATTGTTCTAAAATGGCGATTGCTCCAGAAGCAAGTATCCCAAGTCCAACAGCAAATTGATGCTGCTAATACAAAAAAAGCCCAGCTTATTGCTCAGATTACTAGCATTGAGGAACAAATTAACCAAACTACCACTGAACTTGACCAACTCAATGCTCGGGTCAAAGCCTTAGGAGAAGAAGAACAAATTGCGATCGCATCCACCCTTGCCACTCAACAAGCTGAACAACGTCAACTACAAACCCGACAGCAGGAACTAACTGATAACCTACAAAATGCCGCTGTTAATCTCCAAGGTACACAAGAGACAATTCAACAAGTCGAGCAAACCCTGGAACAGTTGATCGCAGAAAAAAATGATCTAGAGACCTTGTCTAAAACCTCCTTACAAGTGGCACGGGATGAGGCCCAAGCTGCTCTCAACCAAAGCCGAGAACAAGCCAATGCGATCGCAGCCGCTAGTGATGCCTGGGTACAACAACAAACCACCCTCACCAAGGAGATTGACACCCTACTCAAAACCATCAACCCCCAACGCACGGAGCAAGCTCAACTCCAAGAGCGTCAGAATCAGCTAAATCGGCAAATCCAAGACCAAACCCAGCAACTGCAAACCTTAGAACCAGAAATCGCCACCAAGCAAACCCAAGCTGTGGCATTAGAAACTCAATTAACCACTTATTCCCAACAAGTCCAGTCCCTCGCCCAATCCTTAGGGAATACCGAACAACAACTACAACTCCAACAACAAACCCAAACTCGCCTGCTCGGGGAACAACGGCAAAAACAACGGCAACTCGATAAACTAGAAGCCCAAGCCCAAGCTCAACAAGAAGCCCAAGGGACTTATGCTACTAAAGTTATCCTAGAAAGTAGTATAATAGGAGTATGTGGATTAGTCGCCCAATTGGGTAGAGTTGAACCCCGCTATCAGCTAGCCCTAGAAATTGCCGCTGGCGCACGCCTCGGTAATTTAGTGGTAGAAGATGATAGTGTAGCAGCGGCTGGGATCGAACTCCTCAAACAAAAACGCGCTGGCAGAGCCACCTTCTTACCTCTGACCAAAATCCAACCCAGGCCATTTACCGAAACGGTTGTGCTACGGTATGCTAAGGGCTTTGTTGACTACGCCATTAGGCTAATTGATTGCGACCCCCGTTACCAAAAAGTCTTTGCCTACGTGTTTGGGTCTACAGTAGTCTTTGAAACTCTCAATGATGCCCGTACCTACTTGGGCAAACACCGCATTGTTACCCTAGATGGGGAAATCTTGGAAATAAGCGGTGCCATGACTGGTGGTAGCACCAGTCACCGTTCGGGATTGCACTTTGGTACCAGTGACACCATGGAGTCCTCTGAAATCCGTAGCTTGCGAACCCGGTTAGGGGAAATCGAACAGATTCTAAACCACTGCGAGGGATTGATTACTACCGAATCTGCCTCGGTCAAACAAATTACCCAGGAATTGACAGAAACTAGGGCAAAACACTCGGAAACCAAATTACGTTTGGAACAGTTAAAAAGGGAGATTGAGCAATCTCAGACAAATCTTGGCCAAATGCGTACGCTTCTGGCTAAAAACAACCAAGAACTCTCCGCCGCTACTCAACGGCTAGAGACCATAGCGATAGAGTTACCCCAACAAGAATCCAAACTTGCCGACTTACGGCAACAACTGGCTCAACTGGAGGAGTCTCAAACTCATAACGAGTGGCAACAGATTCAGAACATCATTAAAACCCAAGAAGCTCAGTTGCGCGAGTGTGAACAAGCCTTGAGAAATACCGAGAAACAGCTACAACAGAAGGAGAATCAGCAACAGCGCCTGAGGGATCAACTGACCGAAGGCCACCGCAAAATAGCAGACTATCAAACCCAAATCGAATCTTGGCAACAACAGCAATCAGCAATTAACACTCAGTTAGAAACACTCACCAAGCAAATTACCGAAACGACAGTTGCCTTACGCCAGTTAGAGGAGAAATTGGGGCAAGAGAAACAAAAACGCGATCGCACCGAGCAACACCTACAAAAACTGCGCCAACAACACCAAGAAACCTCTTGGCAACAGCAAAAACTTCAAGAAACCCAGTCTGCTAGAGTAGAAAAACTTGCTAGTCTCCAAACTCAACTCCAAGACCAAGCTGCTGAATTACCAGACCCAATACCAGAAATACCTCCAATTGTCAAAAAAAATTCCCCCTCTAGTGATAAAAAAAGCTCAGAGGGAATTGCCCTTGACTCCCTAGCTGCTCAACTAGAACAACTACAAAAGGAACTGCGCAACGGACAGAAACGTCTACAGGCTATGGAACCCGTGAATATGCTGGCCTTAGAAGAATATGACCGAACTCAAGCTCGCCTCCAAGAACTGTCTGAGAAACTCGAAACCATAGCTGGTGAACGTACTGAACTGTTGTTAAGGATAGAAAACTTTACCACCTTGAGATACCGTGCTTTCAAAGAAGCCTTTGATGCCGTCAATGAAAATTTCCAAGCCATCTTTGCTGAACTGTCCGATGGGGATGGTTATTTACAACTCGATGATCCAGAGGACCCCTTTAGCGGTGGACTAAACCTGGTGGCACACCCCAAAGGTAAACCGGTGCGGCGGCTAGCATCTATGTCAGGAGGAGAAAAATCCCTCACAGCCCTTAGCTTTATCTTTGCCCTACAACGCTACCGTCCCTCGCCATTTTATGCTTTTGATGAAGTCGATATGTTTTTGGACGGGGCAAATGTCCAGCGATTAGCTAAAATGATCAAACAACAGGCTAAACTTGCGCAATTTATTGTAGTGAGCTTACGCCGTCCTATGATTGAGTCTGCTCAACGCACCATTGGTGTTACCCAAGCCAGGGGAGCATACACTCAAGTATTGGGTTTAAAACTATCACCCAAAAGTACGGTTAACTAGATAAAATCCCATTGATCAAATCCAGTATTATTGTAAGCATTAAGCCCAAGGCTGATCAGCTATAAGCTATTCATGATTGATTTTGGAGAGAACCGACCCACGAACCCCTCGTCCGAAGGGGGTTATGTAGGAAAAAAAACCGATGTTCAGAGGTTATATATAACCTCTGTAGTCTGTTGATTAACCTCAGGGTGGCATTACCTTAGCTGAAAGCTGTTCGCGTAGCGTGGCCAAAGGCCTTTAGCTGAATGCTCACGTAATTAATGCTCACGTATTATTTATTTTTAATCCATCAGGAGTATAGCTCAGGAAAAGCGAGATATAATGACAACGGAACAAATTCGTCCACGCTCCGATATCTTAAATACTCAGGTAATTACCCGTGACAATGGCAAACGCCTCGGAGTCGTCAAGGAGCTCTTGGTAGATATAGACAGACGCCAGGTTGTGGCACTGGGTCTGCGAGACAACCTCCTGGCAGTAGCCGGTATGCCAAAGTACATGCTCCTGAGCAGCATTCGACAATTTGGTGATGTCATCCTGGTAGATGATCAAGACGTTATCGAAGATATTGATGTCGATGCCTATAGTACCCTGATTAACAGCGAAGTGATCACCGAAACCGGTGAACTCTTAGGTCGGGTTAGAGGCTTCAAGTTCAATGTAGAAGATGGCACCGTTTCCGCCCTAATCATTGCATCGATAGGGTTACCCCAAATACCCGACCAGGTTATTAGTACTTATGAGCTACCCATTGATGAAATTGTCAGCAGTGGTCCAGACCGATTAATTGTATTTGAGGAAGCTCAAGAGCATCTGGTCCAGTTAACCGTCGGGGTATTAGAACGTATGGGGGTTGGCAGACCCCCTTGGGAAAAGGACACAGAAGACCCCTACTATACTCCAACGGCTAGACCAGAAAATCAACTGGGAACCGGGATTCCAATACGTACTCCGATCTCTCAGACAGTAGAGAATGCCAACCGAGCTCAAGATGCCTGGGATGACGATTGGCAAGAGCCAGAACTAGAGCCGATCAGACGAGAAGCACCAGTTCCGAAGAAGTATGTCGAAGCCAGATTAGAAGAAGATAACTGGAGCGATGAACGGGAAGAGTCCCCTCAGCCAGTGCGCTACGAGCAGCCAGTCTATAGCTCACCTGAGCCAAACTATGGTAAAACTAACACCCAGGACTATGACAAGTACGAAGTCGAGGGTGATGCCTGGGATGATGACCGCTCCCCAGAGCCTTACAAAGCACCGCGAGTCAACATTCCTGAGAAAAAGAAAGCTCCAGAATACGAAGAAGAGGCTGGTTACTAATACATGAGAACTGTTGACAGTTGTTTGTTGACAGTTGTTTGTTGACAGTTGTTTGTTGAGGGTTAGGGAACAGATATAGCGTTGATCATAGTTATGAGGTACACTCAATTTTCCCAACCCCTACTCCCTACTCCCTACTCCCTACTCCCTACTCTCTACTTATTTCTTGGTTAACACAAACAAACTCCCCTGATTCCCCCGTCCAATGCGCAGGTCATCGTCAAGATAGGTGATCTCTAACCAACCCTGTTGGTTGTCCCTATTGATGGGAAAGTCAATAGCTGGGAACTTTTTGCCAGCTTCGATTTGCTCAATGAAATCATTGGCAGAGCTATAGCTCAGCAAGCTTTGTAGACCAATGATAGACCTGTCGAACTTAACATTAACCCGGCATTGAGATACTGGCTCAAATTTAGCACAAACACAGACAACACCTTCGAGATAAGGAATACCAGATAATTCAGCGATGTTGTAAATTTTAGTATCTGAGGTACGAACACATTGGTAGATTTGACCCAGTTGTACCAAGGGAAATCCGTCAAGATTCAAAAGTTCTTGACTCGTGGTATATAGCAGACGCCAGTTACCATCTAGCAAGTCTTGCGCCTCAAGGGGTCGAGGGGTAGGGTTTCTCCCTTCCAGTTGAGTAACTGCTGCGAGTATTGCTGTTTTATCGGTTTTGCTTGCTAATAGACCACGATTCTTTCCTGCGATCGCTTCTAAGAGTTCCGCCTTGCCAATCATAAAATTTCCTCTAGCTGACTGCTAGACTCAAAGTTAAAGGTTTTCACCTCGTCCATATTAGCTGAAGACGCCTATGTACAATCCTGCTCTACGTGAACTACATCGTGATCAACTCGCTGAGGTCATTCCCCTTAAGCAAGAAACTTCCCTTTTAGATTGGTTAGAGTCTAATAATCGCCTGATCCCACGGGAGATTGTAGAGGAAGAAAATCCCCTAGGTGATGACGTAGAAATCTCTGAACTGATGGGGGTAGAGGACAATAGCTACGAGGAGGAGGAAGAAAGTTTGAATTAACACTAACTAGTTTTACCAAATAGTCTAGTTTTAGCGAATAGTTTTAGACGAATTGGAACCGAATGGTAATCAGAAATGATTCACAATGTAACCGTTGCTGAATCATTTCTGAAATTCTGTTTTATAAATCAAATTATAGCAAAAAACAACACCGTTTTTCAAACCTAATTAGCTAGGAATTGACTGATCCGATCTTCACTATTGTTCGTCAGTCCAACAACTGCATTTCTGGCGAGACTAAACCCACACCATTTGAGACCGAATTTAGCGTAGATGCAAACGGCACAATAACAACCGATCACGTGAATTAAAACATAGCACAAATGGAACCAGTGCGATCGCCTGATCGTGTTTGGTGGGCAAATCGGCATCAAAGCTGGTCAAATCATCAAATTCTCACAATTTGCCCACCCTACCCCTACTGTTGCTAGTTCTTGTAGGGTTGGCAGTAGGCTGTTAACTTTGTGCGATGGCCATAGCTTAAACTTCATGCACTTCCTTTTTGTCTGATAGTATGAGACAGTGTATCTCTTGCTAGATATCCATTCTGGGCGTTATCGCCGTACGCGTTCGCTAGCCAACGCCCTTCGGGCTAATCGCAAAGCGTGAGCAAAGCTCAATCCCGGTGTGAACGATCTCCCGCGAAAAAGGCCCATAATAAACAGCCTACCCCACACCCCACACCCCACACCCCACACCCCACACCCTAGGTTGGCAGTGCATGAGTGCGATCGCTCCCACTCCGCCGCCTTTCGGTTGAAGCATTGGAGAGCGGTTATCTGAGATACTGCTCAAGTGCCTCTGTCACTAGCTGGTTCAAGTTTATGCCTTGTTCAATAGCTGCGTAGGCAGCACGTCGATGAAGCTCGGTTCCAGGTCTGATGTTAAAGCTTCCCTTGAAAGGCTTTTCCGGTTCTATCCCTTTGAGTTGACAAAGCTCTAGGTAATCATCCACTGCTTCATAAAAACTGGCGCGAAGAGATTCAACATCCTGACCTTCATAACTGATCAGGCTACGAATATACTCTACTTTCCCGTATAAAATCTCATCCTCATCATTGTAATTGACCGAGCCAAGGTATTCCTTGTATTTCATCAAGTTATTCATAACAATCCTTCGTGCCTAAGAATCTCGATCGTTTGCTCAATCTGATACATCTTGAGTGTGTTGTGAGGATGAGGCTTGTGTAGAGCGATCGCCACGCCATCAGAGTTGGCGGCAGCCACTCCCTGCGGGAGTATCGCCGGACTTGTAGGGTGCGGAAACGTGCATGTAACGGACAACCGACCCCATTGGTAACATGATCCTTAAGTTCATTAAATTCCAAAACAGTCAATTTATGCTTAAATGAATCGTAATAACCCTGATCAGCCCCATCAACTTGACAGAAGCGATCCCTATCAACAGATATTATTTGCAGGATACACCGAGCAGGAGATTGCAGAAAGCGATGCAGCGCGGTCTTGGGGAGGCAGCGCGGTCTTGGGGGTCCCCCCCATGAGCGACTGCCGTGGTTTCCCCCATGAGCGACTGCATCAAGAATCGAAACTCTGATCCAAGCCTGGGACAAAGCCACCTATCCAACCCTAGCCAATAGTATTGTAGATCATGCAGACAGACACGGCTTTAAAGGGAATTATTTAAAGTATCTCAGAAAAGCCGCTAACTTTCACAAAAAAGGGTCGCGAAAAACCCAATTACCGAATGGGGCATTGAGATGGAATAAAGGAACTGAATTTATTATAGAAAGAGACAACAAAATTATTTCTTACGGCTAAACTAAAAAAAATATGCCAAACTTAGATATTTCCAACAAAGCTGATAATACCATAACGGCCAAAGCCTATATTGAGCAAATCTTAAATCAATTGCTCATTGACTATCAAGCTACTCATGGAGAAAGAGTTGAAATTTCCCGATGGGAAGAAAATAAAGACGTTACTATATTAGGGATTATTGAACTATTAACCGATACTATTAGAGGATACGCTTTTCAAGTGATTAATGATAATTTTTTGGAAAATGCCCCAGAAATAACTAATGAATTACAGAAACTAAAACTACTAGAAATTCCTGAATTGAGTGAATGGTATTTTTCACAATACTTTGATTATCCGAAAATGAAACACTATGTCGAAACCCTGAACTATTTACGTTTATTAATAATCGAATATATCAGCGATATCAAAGGTCTTGTAGGGTGCGTTAATGAAGTGTAACGCACCGGTGAATGTCCGATTGAAAGTGGGTACGCGAATAGGTAGGTTGGGTTGAGGCAACAAAACCCAACAAATCGAGATATGACACAATAAAGGTAGTGAAGTCGAGGAGAACCCTTTGATTACTCTAGATCAAGTATTAGAGGAAGCAATGACCCTTCCTGTAGAACAGCAAGAAATGCTAATCCAAATTCTAAAAAGCCGAATGGTTGAACAAAGACGACAGGAAATTGCGTTGGATGCAGACGTTTCCTTTGCAGAATTCCAAGCAGGTAACCTAAAAATCCAAACAGCTACTGAAGCAATAGAAGAATTGCGAGAATGCTTCAATCATTCCAGTTTGACTGATGTATAAACTAGTTATTAGTAGCCAATTTAAACGGTCACTGCGAAAATTTGCTCGTCGCCATGTTAACTTACAGTCGCTACTATGCGATCGCGCATTTGCCATTATCGGCACTCTAGGGATAAAGACAATCCTGCTGCTCAAGGTTTGATCGATCTTGCAGAAACCATTGCTCAATTCCAACAAACTAACCTTCAGTATGCCAACCGTATCATTCAAGTGCGAGCCTGATCTGGTAGGGTGGGCAAATCGGCATCATACCTGACGACATGATCAAATTATCACAATTTGCCCACCCTACCCCTATCTGACCAAGTACGGCCTGATGGTGTTTGGTGGGCAAATCGGCATCATACCTGACGAAATGATCAAATTCTCAAAATTTGCCCACCCTACCCCTACTGTTGCTAGCTTCCCGACTCCCGACTCCCGATTCCCGATTCCCGATTCCCGATTCCCGATTCCCTCAATTGAGAACTGCTGTAGTATTGAACTATTCTTGATTTCAACATCAAACGTGAGAGTTTTACTCCTGTCTCCTCTGTTCACGAAATCCTATTGGTCTTTTGATAAAGCCATAGAACTGATCGGCTGCAAAGTCGCCCAACCCCCTATGGGTCTGATTACTGTAGCAGCTATTCTTCCTCAAACCTGGGAATTCCGCTTAGTAGACCGCAATGTTCGTTTAGAAACTGACGCTGACTGGGAATGGGCAGATGTGGTGATCGTTTCCGGTATGATCGTCCAGAAACCCGATATGCTCCACCTGATTGGGGAGGGGAAACGGTGGGGCAAATTGGTAGCCGTCGGTGGTCCCTATGTCACCTCTATAGCAGAGGAAGCTCAAGAAGCAGGAGTAGACTTTCTGATATTAGATGAAGGTGAGATTACCCTACCGAGATTTGTTGAAGCACTGGCTCTGGGAGAAACTTCGGGAGTATTCCGTGCTCATGGAGAAAGGGCAGATGTCTCCAAGACACCAATTCCCCGCTACGATTTACTGGAATTGGATGCTTATAGCGAGATGTCGGTACAGTTTTCCCGTGGTTGTCCTTTCGAGTGCGAGTTCTGTGACATCTCTGTGCGATATGGCCGTAAACCGCGCACTAAAACCCCAGCTCAAGTATTGGCTGAATTGCAAACCCTCTATAATTTGGGTTGGCGGCTTCCTGTATTTATAGTTGATGATAATTTTATTGGCAATAAACGCCATGTCAAGGTTCTGTTGCAGGAACTGGCTCCCTGGATGGCAGAGCATGGTTACCCCTTTCCTTTGTCCACAGAAGCTTCCTTGAATCTGGCCGAGGATGATGAACTGTTGGAGTTGATGATTGCTGCCAATTTTAGTTCAGTCTTTGTGGGAATTGAAACACCAAATACCGATAGCTTGACCCTGACCAAAAAACACCAAAACACCCGTCAACCCTTACGAGATGCCGTTGAGAAAATTAATCGGGCAGGTTTGCGAGTGATGGCTGGCTTTATTATTGGCTTGGATGGGGAAAAACCAGGAGCAGGCGATCGCATTATCGATTTTGTAGAAGCAACCGCCATTCCCCATCCTGTGTTTAGTATGTTACAAGCCTTGCCCAATACCGCCCTTTGGGATCGGCTCAAACAAGAGGGGCGTTTACTAGAAGGCAATGAAGAAAATATCAATCAGACAACCCTGACCAATTTTATCCCCACTCGCCCGATAGAACAACTGGCTCAGGAATATGTCAGTTGTTTCTGGGAATTATATAAACCAGAATCCTATTTAGGCAGACTTTATCGGCACTACTTAAATATGAAGCCGAAACCCTATCAGCCTAAGTTGGTAATGCCAAAATTGATCTATTTGTGGGCACTGCTAACTATTATCTGGCGCAATGGCATCAAGCGCCAAACCCGCTTCCAATTCTGGGGTCAACTTTTTTCTATCCTCAGGCACAATCCTCAGGTATGGAAACGCTATCTTAGGGATCATGCCTATCTGGAACATTTCCTTGAATACCGCCAAATTGTCCACGATCAAATTCCAGCACAACTAGCTAAGTTTTTGGCAGCACTTCCTAACACTAGATGTTTTGCAGAAGTGGCGGGGGAAGTCTAGTGACTGTGGGAAGATGGGGAGATGGGGAGATGGGAAGATGGGGAGATGGGGAGATGGGGAGATGGGGAGATGGGGAGGGTGGGGTGATGGGGTGATGGGGTGATGGGGAGTGTGGTGTTATCGTGGCTAATCCCAATTCCCGATTCCCGATTCCCGATTCCCGATTCCCGATTCCCGATTCCCGATTCCCGATTCCCGATTCCCAATTCCCGATTCCCAATTCTAAATTCTAAATTCTAAATTCCCGATTCCCTCATGTCTTTTGATTCCTATAAAACGATTGGCGAAGTACTCCAAGAATTTACGATTACTGCTACTGAAGCCAATTATATCCTCGAAACAGACACTGTAATCAGAGAAGCGTTTAAAGAAGATTTAGAGTTTTGTCTTCGAGAATTTACCGTTGAAGAGTCAGAGTATGCTATTTGTGAGACGATTATTTTTCCGCTCTTGAAGGAAGTATATAGACAGTATCGAGATAAATTTACGCTGTGGAGTCATAAACCAATCACCTATGATCAACAGCTCACGGGAATACCGGATTACATTTTAGCAAAGCGGTCTCCCCTTGGGAAACAAATCTTTGAAAAGCCCTATTTTGTAGCTGTAGAAGCCAAAAAGGATGATTTTATTAAAGGGTGGGGTCAATGTTTAGCAGAAATGGTGGCAATTCAAAAGCTTAATGATCAATCTGATCAAACTATATTTGGAATTGTTTCCAATGGTCAAGTTTGGCAGTTTGGTAAACTAAAAGGGAATCTCTATACTAGAGAAATTAACAATTATACAATTTCTGATTTAGAGAGACTGTATTCAGCAATTAATTATGTATTCAGTCAATGTGAACTAGAAATTGAAATTTAGAAATAACTAAGTATGTAGTTATCAATTGACCCCTAGTGGTAATTCAAAATTCAAAATTCAAACTTCAAAATAAAGAAAATCCGTTCGCGCAGCGTGGCCTACGGCCTTAATTTGGCAATTTTTTAATTCTGGAAGCCCCCCGGGTAATTCAAAATTCAAAATTCAAAATTCAAAATTCAAAATATAGAATTGTCCGAATCATTTTGAATTAATAATTTTGAACTTTGAATTGGAGCGCGTTAAGCAGCGTGACCTACGGTAAGCGCGAGTTGTGGTCTTCAATCAGTGGCGGGTACAAGCCCCCACTGATTGTCATTTTGAATTAATAATTTTTAATTTTGAATTGGAGCGCGTTAAGCAGCGTGACCTGCAGTAAGCGCGACTTGACTTAATATCAGCCCCGAATCAGGATTTAATGAGACAATCTTTTCACAATCAAAATAGGGAGCAGGTCTTGCGTTGCAGAACATTTGTACTATGTCCCATTAGCGCAAGCAATTACCCATGAGGGGGCTATAGATAATGTACAAATATAAATAAGTAAATGCTCCCCCGATTACCTATTACCCATTACCTATTACCCATTACCTATTACCCATTACCTATTACCCATTACCTATTACCCATTACCTATTACCCATTACCTATTACCCATTACCTATTACCCATTACCTATTACCCATTACCTATTACCCATTACCTATTACCCATTACCTATTACCCATTACCTATTACCCATTACCTATTACCCATTACCTATTACCCATTACCGATTACCCATTACCGATTACCCATTACCTATTACCCATTACCTATTACCCATGCCCCAGATAATGTACAAATGTTAGGGATTTGTGACATGCTCCCGAGAGGGGCTCTCACGTTCCCGGATATTTTGGTAGGACATTTGCCATCACGCCGTTGGGTTGGAGGATTTGACTGGTGGCATCATGCTGGTGCAATAGCAAGGAAATTAGCACAATGCAACATTCTTAAGAAATAGTTTATACAAAATTGTCTCTCTAGGGAAGATAGTATTATTTAACACCATCGATCAAGGTAGTTCAGTATACCGTTGTCACCCTCATCTGCGTATTTGTTAATCTCCCACGGCAGTCATGACCTACGTCCCCAGCGGGCTATGGAACAATTGGCTCAGTTGCTGCGAATTCGACTAGCCTCTCAGGAGGCTAGGTCTACACAGACAATCTTACCGAAAATCTCACCACAGGGCAGCAGTGGTGACGGTGATCTGTTAACCGCTAACGGTCTTTCTAGTCAACCTTTGGTAGGTACAGCCACTTTAGAACTAGGGGGTATAACCCTAAATGAGCAAATCGGACAATTTGCTCAGCTCGCTAAAGGGGCTGGCTGTAAGGAATTGAAACTATTGCCCCTATTTCTATTGCGGGGAGTACATGTCATGGAGGATATTCCTTGGCAAGTATCTCTAGCGCAACAGAAATTAGGTAGTGAAACTGTGATTCATCTACTGCCTCATTTGGGAGCTAATCCGGCTTTGGTGAGGCTGTTGACAAATCAATGGGCAAAGCTAGATGGCGATGCCAAGATTTTGTTGTCCCATGGAACGAGCCGCCCTGGGGTTCAAGAAGAAACGGGGGCTGTAGCTAACCAGTTGGGGGCTGTGGCGGCCTACTGGTCAGTACAGCCGTCCCTTTGGGAGCAGGTCTCTATACTAACAGAGTCTGGAGCAAAAAGGATTGCCATTTTGGCATATTTTTTGTTTGAGGGAGGAATTACCGATGCGATCGCACAAATGTTACTGGAGATACAGCAAAAGTTCCCTCAAGTACAGTTGAATCTCGGGAAACCGATTGGTGTGAGTGAGGGATTAGTGGATTTGATTATGGATGGGATTAGGCAGCAATGAACCACGAAGACATCAAGGACGTGAAGGTAGTGAGCAAGGCATGTTTGGGTAAAGTGTATTTGGTTGGGGCAGGTCCTGGAGATCCGGGATTGATGACTTTGAAGGGAAAGGGGTTATTAGAATTTGCAGATGTGGTAGTTTATGATGCCCTAGTCAGTCCGCAAGTGTTGAATATGATTAATCCCCAGGCGGAACAGATTAATGCCGGAAAGCGCAGGGGTCGTCATTCCATGTTGCAGCAACAGACAACTCAGCTGTTGATTGAAAAGGCTCAGTCTCATCCAGTGGTGGTGCGGCTGAAAGGGGGAGACCCCTTTGTGTTTGGTCGTGGTGGTGAGGAAATGGGGGATTTAATAGCAGCAGGGGTGCCAGTGGAGGTGGTACCAGGGATAACTTCAGGAATTGCAGCACCAGCCTATCTGGGAATTCCATTGACCCATCGGGATTATAGTTCTTCCGTCACCTTTGTCACCGGTCATGAATCAGTGGGCAAGTATCGACCTCAGGTGAATTGGAATGCGATCGCAAATGGCTCAGAAACCATTGTGATTTATATGGGAGTTCATAATCTGCCTCGGATTGTCACCGAAGTGTGTGAAGCAGGATTGAATCCCCAGACACCAGTAGTGCTGATTCGCTGGGGCACACGACCTGACTCCGAACAGCTGGTTGGAACCTTAGAGACCATTGTGGCTCAGGTTGAAGAAACACAGTTTTCTGCTCCTGCGATCGCAGTCATTGGTAATGTGGTCAAGTTGCAACAGCTTGAAGGTTTTTCACCGTTGAAGGTTGAAGGCGGTTGAAGGTTAATCGGTTGTTCGCGTAGCGTGGCCAAAGGCCAAGGTTGAAGGTTAATTGGTTGTTCGCGTAGCGTGGCCAAAGGCCAAGGTTGAAGGTTAAGCGGTTGTTCGCGTAGCGTGGCCAAAGGCCAAGGTTAAGCGGTTTAAAGTTAACCAGTTGAAGCTTAGAACCTGTAACCTGTAACCTGTAACCTGTAACCTGTAACCTGTAACCTTAAACCTGTAACCCTCAACCTGTAACCCTCAACCTTCAACCTGTAACCTTCAACCTTCAACCTTCAACCTTCAACCTGTAACCAGTAACCTTCAAGCTGTAACCTTCAACCTGTAACTGGCTACCTGTAAGCTTAAAACTCTAACCGAAGATAGTATCTTTGATCGCAACTTAGTGTGAGAGCCTAATAAAGTTACGATCAATTGACCGATTTTAAACAAAATGGAAAACGATCATAAATCAACGGTGATCATTACAGGGGCCTCGTCGGGAGTTGGTTTGCAAGCCGCCAGAGCTCTTGCCCAAACCTGGGGATGGCATGTGGTGATGGCTTGTCGGAATCTTGATAAAGCGGAAAAAGCTGCCCAAGAGGTGGGAATCCCAAAAGACAGCTATACAGCGCTATATATAGACTTAGCTAAGTTTGACAGTGTCCGGGAGTTTGTGAATGCCTTCAGAGCAACCGGCAGAACCCTCGATGCCTTGGTGTGCAACGCTGCCATCTATCTGCCATTATCAAAGGAACCGTTGCGAAATCCCGACGGATATGAATTGAGCGTTGCTACCAATCACCTTGGTCATTTCCTCCTGTGTAATCTGATGCTAGAGGATTTGAAGAATTCATCATCTTCCCAGCCAAGGCTAGTGATTGTGGGAACTGTCACTGCTAATCCCAAGGAATTGGGAGGAAAGATTCCGATTCCAGCACCTCCAGACCTGGGAGACCTCAAGGGTTTTGAAGAAGGATTCAAACCCCCCATCTCAATGATTAATGGCAAAGCCTTTAAATCTGGGAAAGCTTACAAGGACAGCAAACTCTGTAACATGCTGACCATGCGAGAGCTGCACCAGCGCTATCATGACTCTACCGGAATAGTTTTCAACTCCCTTTATCCGGGATGTGTTGCTGAAACCGCTCTATTCCGCAACCACTATTCCCTGTTCCAGAAACTATTCCCATTGTTCCAGAAAAACATTACTGGAGGCTATGTCTCCCAGGAATTAGCTGGGGATAGACTAGCAACAGTAGTTGCTGATCCTAACTATAATAAATCCGGCGTTTACTGGAGCTGGGGTAATCGACAAAAAGAAGGTCGTAAGTCCTTTGTTCAAGAAGTTTCTAATGAAGCAATGGATGATTCTAAAGCTAAGCGCTTGTGGGAATTGAGCGAAAAGTTAGTTGGACTAGGGTGATGCTAAATAATGGTGCGTTACTATAGCATTAAGGAAAGGCAATAGGCAATAGGCAATAGGCAAAAGTTAATCAACTATATAGGGACTTTTGGTAATGAAAAAACCTGGCTTTGTTTCAATTCCTTTGTCAATGTTATATATGCGTTACTAGTTTTGTCCACTGCTTTAGCATGATTGATTCTATTGATTAGGGAGCATTTTGCTCCCACTACCAAATAACTCATGATCTAGCAATTATCATATTCATGAGGTACACAATATTTTTGGCTACTCTCCCCTTTCCACAGTCTTATCACTACTCCCTGCTCCCTGCTCCCTGCTCCCTAAACCCCCAAATTTCGTACCTCACCCAATTGATAAATTCTAGATGAAAGACATTAAACAACTACTCCAAGCTATCTACTCTAAAGACTTGGAAGAGAAAAAAACTTGGTATTCTTCTGTTGCAGAGGCTTACGACCAGGCTAGACCACGCTATCCTCAGCAACTGATTAACCGTGCCGTGGAGTTAGCCCAACTTCCTTCCGATGGGATCATTCTTGAAGTGGGATGCGGACCTGGGATTGCTACGAAACCATTTGCTGACTTGGGCTTCTCTATAGTTGCTATTGAACCGAGCCAGGAATCTTGCCAGCTAGCGCGACATAACTGTAGCCAATATCCAGATGTAGAACTTATCAATACTACCTTTGAAGAGTGGCAGCTAGAAACTGGTAAATTCCATGCTGTTTTAGCAGCGACTTCGTTTCATTGGGTTTCCAAACAGATCCGGTATCAAAAAACAGCTGATGCTTTAAAAGATAATGGGTTTATGATTTTGCTATGGAATACGCCCCCTCAACCTAACCATGAGGTTTGCCAACTGTTGAATCAGGTCTATCAAACTTACGCTCCCTCTCTGAAACCCTATGAAGAGATAGAAACTCATCAACAGAACCTCAGCAAAATGGCAGAAACTGTTATTAATTCCGGAAAATTCCAAGACTTAGTATCGGAACAGTTAGTGTGTGACGTTACCTATAGTCTTGATAATTATCTAGCGCTTTTGAGTAGTTTATCAGCTTATATAGCTTTAGACCCACAGCAGCGAGAGTCTTTGTTTCAAGGGGTGAAGGAAATACTAGAGCTAGAAGTGGGCAATAGTCTCGAAACTTCCTATCTCTCTGTTCTTCAGATTGCTAAAAAAATATAGTCTAGAGTTTACGGTGACTTCCCCTCAGTTTGAAGAACAACAATTCTTTTCACGGTAGTGGTATACAAGTGTGGTATACAAGTAGTGATTTTAGTACCTTAAACCTTGACCATACCATAGCCAAATCACTAGATCTTTATCACTCATCGAATTTTAATCAACCCAATCAGGATATTTTTATGTCACAAGATAGTTACCTTGTTGTAGGTGGGGGAAATACAGGTTTAGCCACATCAGTACACCTGAGTTCTCAAGGAAATCCAGTTTATCTATTTTCTCGCCGTTACTCTTCAATCAGTCAAACCAAGATTGTTCGTTCAACGGGTATATGTTCACCAGGCAATTATCCAATAGCAGCTTGTGCTAACCAGATTGAGGAAATTGCTGCTGCTAATGAGGGTAAATTGCCCGGGAATATTGTGATCTGCTGTCGGGGTCAGGATATTGAATCTTATGCCAGGATTTTGGGGGCATATATTAACTCTCAAAGCAACATTCTGATTATCTGTGCTAGCCGGTTTTCAGGTCGAGTTTTTGGCAAAGTTCTACAGAGAGAATTTGACAGGCTTCAAACCCAATTACCTGCAGTTGGAGATGTCAACAATAGTCCCTTTGCTTGCCGAGGAAACGCTGACGACGAAGTTAGAATTAGTAAGTTTAAAAATCAATTCAAGGTTGCTGCCCAGAACTCAGAGATGACAGAGCGCATTGTTGCAGCTTATCAAGATTCGTTCAAGAGTTTGCGAACTGCTTCTTCCAGTTTAGAAGTTAATTTAGATAAATGTAATGATATCTTTCACGTTCCTTTAATCATAGCTTCCTTAGCAAGGTGGGAGCTGGGAGAAAGTTATAATATTTACCGAGGGTTCGGTCCTCGTACTGCTAATTTGATTGGTGATTTAGATAGTGAGCGCCTAGCCATAGCTAAGGCTTTAGGGTTTCCTGATCTAAGCAATATGTACGATTATTTTAAAACTGCCTTTGGAACTCCTGGCCCATCTCTTTACGAACACATTCACCAGATCAAAGCACTCGACAATGCTACTATCAGGAACCCCCATCATCGCTATCTATCAGAAGAATTGCCTTTTGGAGCTTTTCCACTACAGGCTTTAGCTCGCTTAACAGGAGTGGATACGCCATGTTTAGATAGTTGTATTACTTTGGGGAGTAAGTTTATCGATGAACCTCTCACGTGGACTGCTCAGTTTCTAGAGTTGGACATTCAATGGCTGAACAGTCAACTAACACATAATTAAAAGCAGGGCAAACCCATGTTGTTGGGTAACCAGAGATAGTTCTCAATAAACCCTGCCTTACCTTGATGCAAAGCGCGAGTGGTTAAGGTGGCTGTGTGGGTCACCTGCCTCCGCACCGCTGTTTGCCCCGTCGAAACTGTGCTGACTCCCTTCCTTGCTGCATCCCTACTCCCTGCTCCGAAGTTCCGATGATCCGCTGTTCCCTTTGCTATAAATCTTGAAAGTTCTATAAGAACGAGTTGAAAAGTACTGTTTAGAGTCTCCTTTCGTATATCTTTACCTCTAAGCCAGCAGAATATTTACACAAAGCAACAACACTATAGTTATCAAGATCGGTACTACCTTTGTAAATAACTTTGAATCCATCCGGTAGAACGCTTAAACTGTTGGCAAGGTTGTCTGTTTCAAGTATTAATGTAGGGAAATCATTAATTGTTTGATGATGACTGTAAAGCTCTAAATGAAAATGAGAAACATCGACGACCTGATGCTCCTCATAATTATCGTGAAGACTATTTCGTAAGGAGATTCCCATATTGCTAAGTATTTCTACTATTAGTTTAGATGTTGGGAATCTTAAAGCTAATCCCAATAAGTTGGCATTTGTACTTTCGGAAATATTTATCATTGGTAATTTTCCTTTATTTTGTCATCCCTAATAAGTTTAACAATAATTGGTTCTATCAGAGAATTAAAATTCTTTAACTCCACCTCATAATAACCGTATAATAACCGTGGCGCTGCCAGACAACAAAGAATCGTTAACGTTAGAGTTATGTGCAAGGATTGATGAGATATACATCATCACATTAGATCACCTAGCCTCTCTGGACATGCCTACTGTGCCCCCTGGTCTGGTGTTGGTTGTTTCTCTTGTGTTAATATGGCAAATGGCAAATATTGTTGTTTAATGCCATTAGTGCTAGAGTGGTGAAAGGTTTCTTCCCATACCAAGAATCGCAATGAGCAGCAGCCTGAATATCCAGCTAACCGATAAACTACGCCGCTATGTTGATATGCGGGCAAGCGATGATGATGTCTATGCAACCCCTAGCGAATACATCCGGGATTTGATTCGTCGGGATATGGAAGACTATTTGATTGTGTCCGACATTATCCAAGGGCTACGAGAAATTAGGAATCAAGAATTTGTCCCGGAATCTATCCTCGATATTTTAGAAGAAGATAATCCCGATTGTGACTAGGAAAAACTATCTCCTCACCCCCACAGCGCGGCGGCACTTACGGGAAGCCAAAGCATGGTCACGGGCCAGATGGGGCAATGAATTAACAAAACAGTATTTTCATGACCTTGAAAAAGCAGCACAGTTTATCGCCCTTAACCATCAAAAAGTTCCGAAACGCCAGGAGCTGACAGGGGATACCTCCCTGTGTTTATATCCTGTTAGAGAACATTATATTGTCTATGAACCCTTGGGAGAAAAACTGATCGCCATCGCTGCTTTTATTCGTATGGGGAGGGATATTCCGACGCTACTGAGTAAACATTCCGTAACTTTAAAAGAGGAGCTTACTGAACTCCGAAAAAGTAGTTTGAACGAGAATTAATTACTTCTGGCGATAAAAAAGACATTGGCTCTCCTAGACTAATTTATCCTAGCCACCCTAGGATAGCAAAAAAATATAGTCTAGAGTTTACTGTGAATTCCCTTCAGTTTTAATATCAACAATTCCTTTCAAAATCTTACAAATAGTCTCAGATTCCAGCCTTCCTACATAGTCGCGAGAATACTCAATGCGCATGATTGGTCGCTCTTTTTCTATGCCTTCAACCTCTGCTCTCAAAAACTTCCAAGTATCACCGATAGTATAACAACCAAAAACAGTTTGGATTGGATTTTTATCATGGTTCCAGTTTAAGCAAGCAGCAGTAAGCATTTGTCCGTAAACTTTCAATAGAGGATTGCTTGATTCTGTACCCTGTTCAACCTTTACTACTAGGAAGTAAGGTGGTATAACGCGACCAGCAACCCTTTTTGCTAGACCCCCATCAACCATGGCTCTTATGTTAAACTTATTAGGGTATTGGGCTAGCAGCTCAATTCTTGTCCAAGCTTCAATGTCATCTCGTTCTGCTAGGACTAATAAGGGGTAAATCGCTCTTGACAAAATTGTCGATGCATTCATCAAATCAATAAAGGTATTCCTAAGGCGGGATTGAATTACTTCTAATTGCTGTTTTTGCTCAGTACTCACAGCAATAGAATCAACTTGAGTCCAGGGATAGTTACCAATTCTTCCCTCTTGCAATTCAATTACCGATCGCAGTTCCTTTAAGTTAGTAGAGTCAGTCCTGATCTGATACATACTTATTTAGTAGATAGCACTCCAATGTTGTTGAAGCACATCGTTTATCAAAAGGAAAGGAGCAAAACGACTCTCACGAATCTGAAACGATGGCTATTATCAGTGTACTATACCTATAGTAAATGTCAAAAAATAGTCTAAATTATCGATAAATATGTTTGTTAAAGTTTGGGGTTTACTAAACATAAAATAAGTAGTAAATAACATTTTAAATAGTTAGAATAGAATGTCAACAGTATTTTTCCCCAATTCAAAAGTTGCCTATTCCCTCTTATGACTTTCCTGTTCCCTACATCCGCAAGAAGTATACTAGATCAGGCATTGGCTAACGAATGTGCCAAAATTGAACTACAGTAAGAACTGACGTAAACTAAAGCGCGTAATCAAACCCAAGGAGTATCACTTGTGCAGTCACAATACAAACCCACCGAGATAGAGGAAAAATGGCAACAAATTTGGGAAGAGCAAGGCTTGTACCAAACCCCCACAGAAACTGACAAGCCGAAATTCTATGCTCTGTCCATGTTCCCCTATCCATCGGGTAACCTGCACATGGGTCATGTCCGTAACTATACAATTACTGATGTGATTGCCAGGAAAAGCCGGATGCAAGGCTATCGCGTACTTCACCCTATGGGTTGGGATGCCTTTGGATTACCGGCAGAAAATGCTGCGATCGCTCGCGGGATTCATCCGGCTAAGTGGACATACCAAAATATTTCCCAAATGCGATCGCAATTGAAGCGCCTGGGACTTTCCTATGACTGGGATTGTGAAGTAACCACCTGCTCCCCGGACTATTACAAGTGGACTCAGTGGATTTTCTTACAGTTCTTCAACGCTGGACTAGCCTACCAGAAAGAAGCAGCAGTGAACTGGGACCCCGTGGATCAAACCGTGCTAGCCAATGAGCAAGTGGATAGTGAAGGACGTTCCTGGCGTTCTGGTGCCAAGGTCGAACGCAAACTGTTGCGTCAGTGGTTCCTTAAAATTACCGACTATGCTGAAGAATTGCTCAAGGACTTGGATACCTTAACCGGTTGGCCAGAACGGGTGAAGCTGATGCAGGCCAACTGGATTGGTAAATCTGTTGGTGCTTATCTAGAATTTCCGATTGTGGGCTTAGATGACAGCTCAGATGACGGCTTAGATAACAAAATTGGTGTATTCACCACTCGTCCCGATACCGTTTATGGCGTTACCTATGTGGTGCTAGCACCGGAACATCCCTTGACCGCAAAAGTTACTACCCCTGACCAAAAGGCTGCAGTTGAAGCCTTCATTGAGGAAGTCAGTAACCAAAGTGAACTGGAACGGACAGCGGAAGATAAGCCCAAGCGAGGGATTCCCACTGGTGGTAAAGCCATTAATCCCTTCACTGGGGACGAAATACCAATCTTGATTGCTGACTATGTGCTGTATGAGTATGGTACTGGTGCGGTGATGGGAGTACCAGCTCATGATACCAGAGACTTTAAGTTTGCCCAGGAAAAGCAATTACCGATAAAAGTGGTGATTGTGCCAACTTCAGATGATGTCGAAACAGTTAATGACACTCCTCTAGAAGCGGCTTACACGGAACCGGGCATTGTCGTGAATTCTGACCAATTCAATGGCATGGATTCCGTCAAGGCCAAGACCGGGATTATTGAGTATGCTGAACAACAGGGCTGGGGGAAAGCCCGAGTGCAGTATCGCCTCCGAGATTGGTTAATCTCTCGCCAGCGTTACTGGGGTGCCCCTATCCCTGTGATTCATTGTCCTAACTGCGGCGCAGTGGCAGTGCCAGACCAAGACCTGCCAGTAGAGTTACCAGAAGATGTGGACTTTAGCGGACGTGGTCTTTCTCCCTTGGCTCAATTAGACAGTTGGGTGAATGTACCTTGTCCCAATTGCGGTACACCAGCGAAACGGGAAACCGATACCATGGATACCTTTATCGATTCCTCCTGGTATTTCTTACGTTATCCCGATGCCAAGAATGACTCCGCTGTGTTTGATTCCAACAAAACCAATGATTGGATGGGAGTGGATCAGTATGTAGGGGGAATCGAACATGCTATTTTGCACTTGCTCTACTCGCGATTCTTTACTAAGGTATTGCGCGATCGCGGTTTACTGACCATTGATGAACCATTCCAACGTCTTCTAACTCAGGGGATGGTGCAGAATACGGCTTACAAAAATACCAAAACCGGGAAATATTTCGCTGTTGTAGATATCGATCCCAATGACCCTAAAGATCCAGACACTGGGGAACCGTTGGCGGTATTCTATGAAAAAATGTCCAAGTCTAAATACAACGGTGTCGCACCAGAAGATGTAGTAGCTAAATACGGTACCGATACCGCTAGGATGTTTATCTTGTTTAAAGCACCACCAGAAAAAGATTTGGAATGGGATGATGCTGATGTAGAAGGGCAATTCCGTTTCCTGAATCGTGTCTGGCGTTTAGTATCGGATTTCGCCGCTAATGGTAGCACTAAACCTAACACCTCTAATGGTGATTTAACTAAACCGGAAAAAGACTTACGACGAGCAATTCATATCGCGATTAAAGAGGTAACTGAGGATTTAGAAGGGGAGTATCAATTTAATACAGCGGTTTCTGAATTGATGAAACTAAGTAACGGGATTACTGATGCTAAGTGTAAAGACTCCCCGGTCTATAAAGAAGGGATTGAAACCTTGATTACATTACTCGCTCCCTTTGCTCCCCATATTGCTGAAGAACTTTGGCATAGTCTGGGTCATAGCTCCTCAATACACAATCAACCGTGGCTGGAGTACGATCCTGATGCTTTGGTAGCCGATGAAATTACCTTGGTGATTCAAATCAAAGGCAAAACTCGCGGCACTATTCAAGTTCCAGCTAACTCCGATAAGGCAGCCTTAGAAACCTATGCTCGGGAATCTGAGGTAGCACAGCGATATCTAGAGGGTAAGGAGATTAAGAAGGTAATTGTAGTACCCGGTAAATTGGTAAACTTTGTAGTGGTTTGATAGGAAAAAAGCGATCGCGTAAGGGATAGGTAATGGAGCTATCAGCTCATGCAGTATGTCACAGGCTAGAAGCCTGTGCCACCCAGGGGATAGGTAACGGAGCTATTCCCTGTGCCCAGCGCTATATATTAGATAAGAAACAATTCATCAGCTTCATTTACCAACAGCTATGTCTGAACAAAACGCACAAGTCTGTCCTATCTGTGGTGTCAGGATCATACCAGGAGGGCAAGTAGAGGATAAGGTCATCTTTAAAGTCGGACCAGTGGGAACGAGAGCTATTCTTAACCAGCGCGTTTGTCAGTATGTTAAGAAACCCGGCTGCATCAATAAGAATCCTTAGCAATTATCAATGGGGTAAGGTACTTTATTTCCTGGTATTAGGGAGCAGGGAGCAGGGAGCAGGGAGCAGGGAGCAGGGAGCAGGGAATTCAGAACTCCCTAAAATCCTAGATTTTGTAGCTCACCCCATTGATAATTGCTATTGCTAATTCACTTTGGCAGTCCCTAATTTACCTAGGAATCTTTGCACCAGTAAGGTTAGCATTATCAAGGTTAGCGTTAGTCAAATCAGCGTTAATGAAATTAGCGTTAGTGAGGTTAGCGCCACTCAAATCAGCACCATTGAGGTTGGCCTTGAAAAAGGTGGTGTTACTGAGGTCAGCACCCCTAAAGGAACTACCACTCAGGTCAGCACTGATGAAATTTGCCCACACTACGCTAGCACCACTGAAGTCGGCGCGACTCATGTTGGCCCCTGTGGCGTAGGCTGAATCTAAGTTGGCATTGCGGAAGGTTGCCCCTGTGCCATTAATAACTCTCATTGCTGCACTTTCGAGCATGGCATCAGAAAGGTTAGCCCCACTGAGATTGGCTCCCTGGAGGTTAGCATATCTCAGGTCTGCTTCCCTCAAATCAGCTCTGGCTAGGTCAGAATTTACCAGGTCACAGCTTCGACATTCCTTAGTTTGCAGTAGCTGTAGATACTGCTCGCGCACTTCAGCATTGATAGGAGCGATTAACCCTAAGGAGGCTACCAGTACACTAATTCCTAAGATTCTGAATTTCATAATTTCTGGCCTGATCTTGTTTTGCCTGTATTATGGCAGTCAAGTTCAAGAAATACCTATTATTTCTACCCAAAATTTTTAAACTATAGCGCTGTGCCCAAGGAATAGGGAACAGGGAATAGGGAACAGGGAATAGGGAACAGGGAATAGGGAACAGGAAATGATTTAGCCTGCAACACAAAGGTTTTAGCAATTCCGCTTAATATTGCTATAGCCCCTATTGACGCGATCGCAATGGGTACATCTGCTAAAAGCTCTTTGACCCGGTGGGTGGAACGGGCATCTTGTGTGGAACTGGCATCTTGCCAGTTTCATGCTTATTGTCGGAAGGGCTGTCCCAACCGTGGCTACCGAGAAAATCAGCTGTTTGAACCGGTGGGTGGAACGGGCATCTTGCCCGTTACAATTTTCGGAAGGGCAGCAACCTAACCGTGGCTACCGAGAAAATCAGAGCCCCCCTGAAGCACCACTAGCAACATTTAGCGCGATCGCATTGATAAACTAACGCGCTTCAGTTTTTCATTTACTTCCATTACCCGCACCTTCACCACCTGTCCCACTTTGACTATCTGTTTGGGATCCTCTACAAACCGGTCAGCTAGTTGGGAGATATGCACTAACCCATCTTGATGCACGCCGATATCTACAAAGGCTCCAAAGTTTACCACATTGGTGACAATTCCTTCTAATTCCATTCCAGGACTTAGGTCTTTGAGCTCATTTACTCCTTCTTTAAAAGTGGCGTATTTAAACTCAGCCCTCGGGTCTCTTCCGGGCTTTTCCAATTCCTGGACAATATCCTCTAGGGTTGGTAAGCCTATGGTATCTGTGACGTAACGGTTCAAATCTACTGATTTGAACCGATCTGCTCCTTGGTTAATCTTGGCTAGAGGTAACTGCAAATCCGATGCGATCGCTTTCACTACGGGATAACTCTCTGGATGCACAGCTGTGTTATCCAATGGATTATCCCCGTTGCGAATCCTGAGGAATCCTGCTGACTGCTCGAAGGCTTTTGGCCCTAGTTTTGGTACCTTAAGGATTTCCCGACGGTTCTTGAATGCACCTTGCTCATTGCGATAGCTCACAATGTTATTAGCAATAGTGGGGGTAATCCCAGATACAAAGGTTAGCAGTTGAGCAGAAGCAGTGTTTAAATCTACTCCTACATAGTTTACACAACTTTCCACGGTGTCATCAAGTTTCTTCTTGAGCAATTTCTGATCAACATCGTGTTGGTACTGTCCCACACCAATAGATTTAGGGTCAATTTTGACCAACTCAGCTAAGGGGTCTTGTAAGCGTCTGCCAATACTAATCGCTCCCCTGACTGTGACATCTAAATCCGGAAACTCCTCTCGTGCTAGCTCACTGGCAGAATAAATCGATGCCCCAGATTCATTCACCATTACTTTTATCGGTTTGCGCTCCATGGTTTTGAGTACTTCCGAGATAAACTCATCTGTCTCACGAGAGGCTGTACCGTTACCAATGGCAATTAGCTCGATCTGGTAGGTTTCAATTAAATTCTTAATTGTTTTAGCAGCTTGTTCTCGCTTTTGGCTACCTTGATGGGGAAAGACTGGTTGGTATGTGATGTATTTAGCTGTCTCATCCAGGATAGCCACTTTACAACCGGTGCGGAAGCCTGGGTCTATAGCTAAGGTTGGCTTCATTCCTGCTGGAGGAGATAACAACAGTTCTCGGAGATTGGTTTCAAAGGTTTTAATGGACTCTGTATCAGCATAGGCTTTGCGATCGGTACGTACTTCCGTAGTTAGGGAGTTTTTCATCAGCCGATTAAACCCATCTTTGAGCATGGTCTGGTAAAACTCTCGCAGTAGGGTAACCTTGGTGTAAATTTCCTCAGACTCTAGGTAGGACATCACATAGTCTTCATCAAAAGAGAGTTCCAGCTTTAGGACTCCCTCCGCTTCACCCCTGAGCAGGGCTAACATATTATGTGGCGCTACAGATTTAACGGGGATTTGGAACTCCCGGTACATTTCAAACTTAGTGGTACCTTCGGGATAATCCTTTTTAATCCGAGACACGAATACTCCCGATTTCAGGAAATAATCCCGCAAGTACGCTCGTAAGTGGGCTTTTTCAGCTACAGCTTCCGCTAATATATCAGAGGCACCTTGAAGAACGTCCTCTACCGTATTGAGCTTATGGTCTGGGGAAATGTATTTAGCCGCTTCTTCAGATAAGGATACTGATTTAACCTCCGGAGTGTTCATCGACTCAATCCACTCAGCTAAGGGTTCAAGTCCTTTTTCCCTGGCCATGGTTGCCCGAGTGCGTCGTTTGGGTTTATAGGGCAGGTAAAGGTCTTCTAATTCAGTCTTTTGCTGGCAAGCTTCGATCTTAGCCTTTAGTTCATCGGTGAGCTTACCCGCAGATGCGATCGCATTCAGGATTACTGACTTCCGTTGCTCCAGTTCCGTTAGATAACTATGGCGCTCAGCTATAGTGCGTAGCTGAACTTCATCGAGAGAACCAGTCACCTCTTTACGGTAGCGAGCTATAAACGGAATAGTTGCCCCTTCAGCAAATAAAGACAGGGCATTCTCGATCTGAGTCGCACTTAACGACAGTTCTTGGGCTAAGATTTGAGAAAAAGTGCTCATGTTACCAGGAAAAGCAGAAATTAAAATAAATTTGAAATATATTTAAAGTAGCAAATTGAGAACGGTATAGCGTTTTTATTTGACATGTAAACTTACAAGGTCTTTTTTTAGTTTACAATAAAACTCCGGATCTCTTGCACCTCTTGCCTTTTGCCTCTTGCCTCTTGCCTTTTTCGGCAATACGGGTATTTACAACCTATATCCAAACGCGCTTATTAGCATTAATAATTAACAATTAACAGTTCAATTCACAAGTAACAATTATGGTTTCTAGCCCTGAATTGATCAAACCTACCCTAAGTCCAGGTAGTCTCCGTCGAGTCCATCATATTGCTCTGAATGTGAAGGATATCCAAGCATCGCGCCACTTTTATGGTACAGTACTAGGCTTACATGAACTAACTGGAGAAGAAGTGCCCAGTACATTGCGATCGCTAGTCGCAGCCGGAAAAGTCACTAACTTCGTTACCCCAGATGGCATTGTGGTGGATTTGTTTTCCGAGCCAGACCTATCACCACCGGATCCAGACCCCCATCGTGGCTTTACTCGGGTCAATCATCTCGCCTTTGATATCGATCCTCAGTTATTTGACCAAGCCGTAGAAGTCCTAAAACAAAATCAAATTCCCATCGATCATGGTCCAGTAACTCGTCCCACCGGCAGAGGTATCTATTTTTATGACCCCGATGGATTTATGGTTGAAATTCGTTGCGATGCGATTGAATGAGACTTTGCTGAAGTTGTGAGGAATCGGGAATCGGGAATCGGGAATCGGGAATCGGGAATCGGGAATCGGGAATCGGGAATTGGAAATAAAAATTACAGGGTTTTTCATAACAATAAGTAACTCCTGTTCCCTGCTCCCTGCTCCCTGCTCCCTGCTCCCTGCTCCCTGTTCCCTATTCCCTGTTCCCTGTTCCCTGTTCCCTACTTCTGCAAGAAGTCTAATATCTAAGTTAAAGACCGCTGCTTTTTTTCAAAATATTGTTGATGATAGTCATCAGCTAAATAATAGTCGGAAGCTGGCTTAATTTCGGTAACAATATCCTTATCAAACTTACCAGAAACTTGCAGCTTTTGTTTTGACAGTCTTGCCAATACTTCTTGTTCCTGATTGTGGAAAAATATCACCGATCGATACTGTTCTCCTCGATCAGGACCTTGGCGGTTCAATGTCGTAGGGTCATGGATAGACCAAAACACCTCAAGTAATTGTTCATAGCTAACTTTTTCCGGGTCATACTCCACCTGTGCCACTTCTGCGTGACCGGTTATTCTTGATAATACATCCAGATAGCATGGGTTAGGAAAATGTCCGCCCATATAACCAACAGATGTTGAGACTACTCCCTTAACTTTCCGAAATGCTGCCTCTACTCCCCAGAAACAACCACCACCAAATGTCGCTTTTTCCATCTTTGTTATGTAGTTATTGATCAATCGTTGGTCATGTTTTACTCATTATATAGTAGTTGTCAATTGTTGAGGGAATCGGGAATTGGGAATCGGGAATCGGGAATCGGGAATCGGGAATCGGGAATCGGGAATCGGAAAAAAATAATGTGTATATTATTAGGATATAAAATGATAGCTGATTGCTTACATTTTTACATTTCAACTATATCAACTATCGTCAATTATTTGATTTGTAAAAATATGTTTCACTTTCAAAAATGCTATTGATTTTTGTCGAGATATTAGTAATAATAAAAATGTCGGATATTTCGATAAGATTTCTGGACAAAAAGCCGCGCTTCCAAGTTGACACACAAAGCGCGGCTTTACCCCCAGTCACAAGCTATGTGTGAGGTAATTCCTATGATGCCAAACAAACGGTCAGTAGATCATCTGGTTCACTGTCAGCGAGCCCTAGAGCGGCTTGCCCAAATTGCTGAGAGGCAATGCACACGCCCAAATTCAATGCCTCGTGCCATCACTGAGCGAGAGGAAATTTTAATCTACCTATACAGCAACTGCCGACTGTCCATGACTCCCCAGGCGTTTTACGGTAAATGGCAAGTCAATCAAGAAGACATGGGTAACATTTGCTGCCGCTCAACTTATGCGGTAAATAGCTGGCTGGCCCAAGGTGCTCGCTATAAAAGTCCTAGTGCCGATTCCTTATACCATCTAGCCTTGATGGATTTCCTTCTGGAGAATTTCGAGGCAATTCCCAAGGAGTTATTAAATCGACTTTGCTCTAAAGTTGTTCGGTAAAGGGGTGTTGTCTGTTAGAATATAGAATTTAGAATGGTAAATTCCAAATTCTATATTCGCGGATGCTACAGGACTTACGAATTTGCCCCCTAAATCCCCCAATTCTGGGGGACTTTGACATCATTCTTAGACCTCTTGCATAAGTCTCATAAACCTTGGTGAAGACAAGGAAAAATTCAAAAGGCAAAAGGTATAAATCAAAATTTATCTACATTCTAAATTCTAGATTACCTAGCCTATTTGCGTCATTTCATTGAAACTGAATTCCTCAACCGCGCCATCAGTTGCAGCCATGTAATCCTTCAGGTGCTGGGCACCCATATGCTTCTGCCACAGCTCACGGGATTCCCAATTTTCAAAAAACAGAAAGTGAGCTGGATTTTCATTGTTCTGATGCAAATCGTATTGCAAGCAGCCCTCTTCAGCACGAGTGATGTCGATCAACTTTTTAAGCTCAGTCTTTACCAGATCAATTTTGTCAGCTTTAGCTGTGATATGAGCAACAAGAGTCAATTTAGCCATGTTTTTGTTTCCTTGGTTTTAGTTATTTTCAGTCGTTAAAAATTGAAAATCTGATCGCGATAACTTGCCACCCTTGGCTATGCTGTTTTAGAGGTTGTCTGAGAAGTCTCATTTGCTACATCCAAGCCCCCTAAATCCCCCAATTTTGCGGTGCGACCCAAGGGCGATTTACTCGCCCATTGGAAAGCGCACCGGAAGGGACTTTTAGAAACAAATTGACTCTTTTTCCCCCCAAAGTTGGGGGGCTAGGGGGGCAAAATTCAGTATAAAAAAACTTGGGAGATATCCTCTTAGTTAAAGCCGTCGAGTACATTTTTGCCAATGGCACGACCGCTCTCTTGCTGGGAATGAGCCGTCTTGAGGGTTTCCACACTGATTTTCCCGAGATTGTTGGTCACGGTGGAAATTAGGGTGCCATCGTCAATGAGCTCCGAGACCCGATTCAGCAATTCATGCTGTTTTTCGATGTCCTCGGTTTGAAACATCGACCGAGTAAACATGAACTCCCAGCTGAAGCTTAGGGCTTTGGGTTTGATCAATTTCATGTCTAGGGACTGAGGGTCATCAATCAGTGCGATATGACCGCGAGGCTTGATCAGCTCAATGATGCCAGGAAAATGTCCGTCTGATCCTGAAAGGGATGCAACGTAGCGGGGCTCGAGTCCCAATTCCTTGATTTGATCAACAAGGGACTGGCGGTGATTGATCACATGGTCGGCACCCATCTTTTGAACCCACTCGATGGTTTCCGGACGAGATGCCGTTGCGATCGCAGTCAACCCAGTGAGTTTCTTGGCAAGTTGAATCAGGATTGATCCAACACCTCCCGCGCCACCGATAATCAGTATACTCTCGCCCTTGCCTTCTCCTTCTTTGACCCCGAGGCAGTCAAACAGGATTTCCCAAGCGGTAATGGAGGTGAGTGGAAAACCAGCTGCTTCCGCAAAGCCCAGGGATTTGGGCTTTTTCCCGACAATCCGCTCATCAACAGCATGGAGCTCGGAGTTGGTGCCCGGTCGAGTGATATCACCGGCATAATAGACTTCATCACCAACTTTAAATTTGCTGACATCGCTGCCAACTTCTCGAACAACACCTGCCGCATCATAGCCAATGATCTTGGTGCCCTTTTCCGGTGCCATCTTGGCGCGCACTTTCACGTCCACAGGATTGACCGAAATTCCCCGGACCTCCACCAACAGGTCCTGTGCCCCTAATTCTGGTGTTTCGGTTTCAAATTCGATCAGCGCGTCTGGTGCAGTGATTGGTCCAGCCTGATTATATCCTATGGCTTTCATATCTTGGTTTTCCTTTTATGATCAATGCCGCCGATTCGATTGTATTGCAGTTTTTAGTTTGATGAGATATAGCGCTACGCGCAAGTCAGAAGTTAGAAGTCAGAAGTCAGCTATGACTAAGTTTAGGAGTTTAGGAATGTCAAACACCTTAATGCGTGGTGTTATACACAAATTTTTATAAGGTGTAATAAATTGTTTGGTTAAATGTAGGCAAGCACATCAATCTAACGTCCCCACTGCCCACCCTCAATCAACTGTCCATGACCCCCCAGGCTTTTTACGGAAAATGGCAAGTCAATCAAGCAGATATCGGTAAGATTGGCTCCCGCTAAACATTTAAAGGCGAGACATTACTCCAAAACTAGGTAAATTTTCTATAAAATACTGTATAAGTAGAGACAGGATGTGCTAGCTTGATCAAAAATGATATCTACGTTTGGCATGACCTCAGAGCAGGAACCAATACCCCACAGACCAGTTCGTAAGCCAACTGAAGTTTCAACACCGCCACCCATGAGACCAAAAACAAGGTTTGGGAAGGTTATTTATCAACTCCTTATCAATATTTGGGAGCCCTTGGACCAGGTTGGGAAAGCCTTAATAGGTGATCTCTGGCGAGATGTCTATTTGACAATTCAGGATGCCATTGGTCTTGGCATCCTATACGTTATTTTTGGTTGGATATTTCAGTCGATAACTAAAGAAAATTTTACAGGCTTTGATCAATGTGTGGGTACCTGGAACGTTTGGGAAGTAAACCGCTACTTCTGCCTTGTTGTTGTCCTGCTAGCTTTTAGCTCCTGTATTACCTTATGTGGTCGAATTCTCAAGCGCCTCTTAAAAGACCTGATTAATCTATGAGGGGATAGATAGGTTAACGAGTATGTCTCCAGTTAAACGCGAAGAAATGAGTCTCTACGAAGAAGCTAAAGCTGGTCTGAGTTCTCTGTTTTGGCAAATAGCCCAAGTCTTTACTAGTTTACTAGTAATCTTTTTGTTCGCTGGTGGCAACCCTGCCGGTTGGTTAGTCACTACCTGTTTTATCGTCGGTATTGTATTTGTTTTTTGGATAGAAAACAAGCGAACTAAGGATGAAAATAATGACCTACGGAATTTTCAGTTTGGGGGTGGTTTGATTGATGCTAATACAGTCAATGCTAATCAATTTGGCGGTGACATCTATAATAATAATGTTGTTGTCAATCCCCCACCAACCCTAACTCGCCAAGAAAAGCGCAACCGTCAGGCATTACTCACTAAAGTCAATAACTATTGGATTAAAGGCGTTATAGAAAAATCCCTCTATCACCAGGTAATGATTGAATTGGGATTAGAAGAGAGACCCGATGCCATTCCTCAGCCTTTGAGCGAAATTACCGAAATCGGTGACAACTCACCTCAACCCCTTCCTGAAGGTACTAAAGTAATTGATATTTTTGACCAAATTGGTACAGGATCAACCCTACTAATTTTAGGAGAACCAGGGTCAGGGAAAACTACAACATTACTGGAACTTGCCCGGAATTTAATCCATCGTGTTGAACAAGATACTAATCAGATAATTCCTGTAGTATTTAACCTCTCCTCTTGGGCAAAGAAACGGCAGAAGATAGCCAATTGGTTAGTAGACGAATTGGGTAATAAATATGATGTTCCCCATAAAATTGGACAAGCTTTAGTAACGCAACAGCAACTACTACCATTGCTTGATGGTTTGGATGAAGTAAAGGTGGAGTACCGAGACGAATGTATTCTTGCTTTGAACCAATTTAACCAGGAGTATGGTGCCGATTTGGTAGTCTGTAGTCGGATTAAAGACTATCAAGCCCTATCCAACCGTCTGAATTGTCAGAAAGCAGTTTCTATAAGATTGCTTAGTTTAGAACAAATCTATCATTACTTGGATAGTCTCGGGGCTAATTTAACAGGCTTGAAGACATTAATTGCAGAGGATAGAGTATTACAAGAGTTAGCCCAGTCGCCCTTGATGCTCAATATTATGACTCTAGCTTATCAAGGAGTAGCAGTTGAGGATTTACCAAAAACTGACGTAGTGGAGGAACGGCGCAAGCAGCTCTTTGATGCATATATTGAGAGGATGTTTAAGCGTCGGAAGACTAATCAACGATACAATAAAGCGCAAGTAAAGCACTGGCTAATTTGGCTGGCCAAGAGGATGGTTGAGGAGTCGCAAACAGTATTTTTAATTGAAAAAATCCAGCCATATTGGTTAATAAATAGAAAGCAAAAACAAACTTATAGACTGATGGTCGGGCTGATGGTCGGGCTGATGGTTGGGCTGATGTCAGGGCTGATGTCAGGGCTGATAGCCGGGCTGATAGCAGGGCTGATAGCAGGGCTGATGGTCGGGCTGATGGCAGAGCTGATATTCGGGCTGATAGTCGGGCTGATGGCAGGGCTGATATTCGGGCTGAGGCTTGGGCTGATGACAGAGCTGATATTCGGGCTGATGACAGGGCTGATGGCAGGGCTGATATTCGGGTTGATGGAAACGTTGAGGTTTGCGCTGATGGGAAGTCTAACGAAAGAAATCAAAACAATTGAAAGACTTCAAGTTAATTGGAAAAAAATCTTGATTTTTATGCTGGCGGTAGGGTTGGCGAGAGGACTGACGCCAGGGTTGATGGGAGGGTTAATGGCAGAGATGACGGTAGGGCTGACGCCAGGGTTGATGGGAGGCCTGATGGGAGGCCTTATAGCAGGGCTAGAGAGTTCAGAAATTGAAACAAAAACAAATCCAAATCAAGGAATTTGGAAATCAGTTCGTAATGCTATAACTGTATGTCTGATGGTCGGGCTGATCGGAGGGCTGATGGGAGGCCTGATGTCAGGGCTGATGGGAGGGTTGATGGGAGGCCTGATGTCAGGGCTGATAGCCGGGCTGGTGAATGGTGGTTATGCCTGCATCCAACACTTCAGCCTCCGCCTTGTCCTCTACTTCAACAAATACATCTCTTGGAACTATGCCCGCTTTCTGGACTATGCTGCTGATCGCATCTTCCTACAAAAAGTAGGAGGCGGCTATATCTTTATTCACCGGATGCTGATGGAACACTTTGCCGAGATGGAGCTTGAGAATTAAGAATTAAGAATTAAGAATTAAGAATTGGAAATTCTGACTTCTGACTTCTGACTTCTGACTTCTGACTGGGCAATAACCTGACTAGCAATATTAAACTCAAATTCTAGAGCTTCATACTCGGCTTTAACTTCTGGATTTGCTAGAACTTGGGAGCGAACATCATCCCACTTAATTGTCTTTGCACTCATTTTTTATTCCTACTGTTTTGGTAATTATAGCGTTTATAGGATTTATGAGGTACGCTTCTCAAGCTCAAAGTCCCCCTTGATAAGGGGGACCAACGGGGGATCCATTTGTACCTCATGGCATAGAGAATTGCTATAGTTTATCTAATTGTCTTTGCTCTCATTTTTTATTCCTCCTATTTTGGAAATTATAGCGTTTATAGGATTTATGAAGTACGCTTCTCAAGCTCAAAGTCCCCCTTGATAAGGGGGACCAACGGGGGATCCATTTGTCCCTGATGGCATAGAGAATTTCTATAGTTTATCTAATTGTCTTTGCTCTCATTTTTTATTCCTCCTATTTTGGAAATTATAGCGTTTATAGGATTTATGAAGTACGCTTCTCAAGCTCAAAGTCCCCCTTGATAAGGGGGACCAACGGGGGATCCATTTGTACCTCATGGCATAGAGATTGCTATAGTTTATCTAATTGTCTTTGCTCTCATTTTTTATTCCTCCTATTTTGGTAATTATAGCGTTTATAGGATTTATGAGGTACGCTTATCAAGCTCAAAGTCCCCCTTGATAAGGGGGACCAACGGGGGATCCATTTGTACCTCATGGCATAGAGAATTTCTATAGTTTATCTATTGCTCAATTAATTATTTTCCTGTGCTAAAAATTCGGCGTTGTTTAATTAAGGAACGAATGCGCGATTATCTGGTTTTATTAAAGCCCCCTAAATCCCCCGAGCGAGCAATCCCTCGCTCGGGGGATTTTAAGAGTTTTGTTCCCCCCAGAATTGGGGGGCTAGGGGGGCGAAACCATACCCAGAATCAGCAACGCCAAAAATTCCGCTCTAGGATATTCGGCAATTTCAATATTCTACATTCGCCCATTCTACTTGGTGGTGCGTTACGGTGCGGGCTGTCCCAAAACTGGCTCTAGGGGTTGAACATCAGGGCAAGCCCGCCCCTAACACACCCTACCCACTACTCCCCTCTCCCAGGGATAATGTTCCGATCACTATTGAAGGGTTTTGTATACTATGATTGGTAGCACTATATAGCAGTACGCATTAAGGTTAGGACATTGATACAAAGTGAAAAGCTCTTGTAGTTAACTGTTGCCTTTAGCATGCATGCCTCTTGCCTTGCGCATAGCGCTATACCTAGTGTTCTACCTCCTTTAACAGGTGGTGAGGCTTTCCCGGAGCAGTAGAAATTCCATGAACTTGGGTCTTGGACAAACGATCGGTGGACGCTATAAAATTATCCGTCAACTGGGACAAGGTGGCTTTGGTCAGACTTTCGTAGCTGAAGACCAACACTTGCCTGGTGAGAATCAGTGTGTGGTTAAGCAGCTCAAGCCAGTAGCCACGGATCCCTTGACATTGCAGACGGCTAGGCGACTGTTTGACACGGAAGCCAAAATCCTACACCAGTTAGGAAGTAATGAGCAAATTCCCCAGCTTTTTGCGTATTTTGAAGAAAATCATGACTTCTATCTGGTTCAGGAATTGATTGAAGGGGAAGACCTCAGCCAGGAACTTGTACCGGGAGAACAGCTGAATGAAGATCAGATTATTTCCCTGTTGCAGGAAATCCTGGAAGTTTTAGAATTTGTTCATCAACGGCGTATTATTCACCGAGATATTAATCCTCAAAACATCCTTCGGCGTAAATCAGATGGCAAATTAGTACTGATTGACTTCGGTGCGGTTAAACAAGTCAGTACCCAAATCCTGGAAGGGGGCAATACTGGCTTTACCGTTGCTATTGGTACTCCTGGCTATCGACCCAGTGAACAAGCCAATGGTTACCCGAAATTAAGCAGTGATATCTATGCTGTCGGGATGATCGGGATTGTTGGTTTAACCGGTTTACGTCCTCACCAATTGCCCCTTGACTCTGATACAGGGGAAATTAGCTGGCATAACCAGATATCAGTAAGTGCTGAATTAGCCGATACTTTAGATAAAATGGTGCGCTATGATTTCCGAGAGCGTTACCAATCAGCTACCTTAGCCTTACAAGCACTAACTACTATAATTACTAATAAAAATAGCAATAATAACATAAATACTAACACTACTAAAACTGGCGCTACTTTAATGTTGGGAATTGCGTCATCGATACAACCCCTGCTCCCGAAACCCCGACGATTCAGACTAAAACGGTACCAAGTGTTAATGTACACCGGGGTGATTGGATTGGGGTTTGCAGCAACGGTTTTTATGGTGAATATATTAAGGGGAGTTACTGCTACGGATTGGTATAACCGGGGCGAAACCTTTTTAGAATTGAAGCGCTATGAACAGGCTCTGGATGCTTATAATCGAGCTGTAGAAATCCGAGGGGAATATGCTCCAGCTTGGCAAGGTCAGGGTAAGACCTTGTTTGCCCTGAAGTACTATGAAGAAGCTCTAAATGCTTACGACCAAGCCATTCAAATTGAGCCGGATTATAGTGCAGCTTGGAAGGGTAGGGGTAAAACCTTGGAGCAGTTGGAGCGTTATGACGCAGCAATTAAGGCGTTTAATAGCGCCCTGGAACTCCAGCCCAATGACTTGGATGCTTGGATCAGTCTTGGTAATGTTCAGGTTAAGTCCAAGAATTATTATGATGCGATCGCATCCTTTGACAAAGCCCTGAAACTCAAACCCGATTCTTACCAAGCTTGGTATCGACGGGGCTGGGCATTACATAATTTGCGCCGATATAAAGCAGCGGTAGAATCCTACGACCGAGCCTTAGACTACAAACCGAATTCCGCTGAAGCCTGGTATCAGCGGGGTAATGACTTGAGCAATTTGCAAAAGTATAAAGATGCCGCCAAGTCTTATCAGCAAGCGGTTCAATTCCAGCCCAACTTCTACCAAGCTTGGTATAGCTGGGGCAATACCTTAAATAAATTACGGAAATACCAAGAAGCCTTAGCCTCCTTTGAGCAAGCCGTTAAACTCCAGCCTAATTCCTATCAAGCCTGGTACAGTCGCGGTTGGACACTCCATCAAGTCCAGCGATATGAAGATGCCCTGGAAGCTTACTACAAAGCCATTAAACTAAAATCCAAGCCTTACCAAGCTTGGTACAGTCGAGGCAATACCTTCTATAAATTGGAACGCTATAAGGATGCGATCGCATCTTACCAACAAGCAGTTAACTATAAACGTGACTACAGCCAAGCCTGGTATAGCCTAGGCAATGCATTAGTTAAACGCAACAAGTATAAAAAAGCGATCGCTGCTTATGATAAAGCAGTGCGCTACCAGCCAAACTACCGAGACGCTATCAAAGCAAGGGAGCGGGCAAATAGCGAATTGGAAGCACAGAAGAGGGAACAGGAAATCGGGAATCGGGAACAGGGAACAGGGAATAGGGAATAGGTGTAGGGTGGGCAGTGCTTGACAGAGATTCATTTGCTTGGCCATAGTCTGGCTAGGCACTGCCCACCAGAGGATTAATCTTAACTAGTTGAAGTAGGGTGGGCAGTGCTTGACAGAGATTCATTTGCTGACCATAGAATTGCTAGGCACTGCCCACCTTACGATTCATCTTAACGTCAGCATCAGCTGATAGCTGATAGCTGATAGCTGATAGCTGACAGCTTACATCTTAAGTAGCTTCAGTAGAACCAATATTATCTAATTCTCCATCTGATTTAGCCAGATAAATCCCAGATAATACGATTATAAACGTCAAGGCATTTAACCAACTCAATTTTTCTGCAAAAATTAGCCAGGCTAAGACTGCTGCAATCATGGGTTCCAGCAATAGGATGAGAGAGACAAAGCTAGATGAAAATTGTTTGAGACTATAGAATAATGCACCCAATCCAATGATAGAGCCACAAAGTCCTAGGCCAATAACAGCAGACCATGATGAAAAGGAAGCAGGAAATAGTCTATCTTCAAATAGCAATGTTAATGGTAACAACAATAGGCCACCTAAGGTATAAAGCCATAGTAAAATTGTGCTTGTGTCAAATTTAACTCGGAGATGCTCTGTTACCAAAAGTGTCCCCGCGTAGAAAAGGGCAGATAGTAATGCAACGCTGTCCCCTATCAATGTATCTCGATCGATATGAAAATCGTTAAAACCAATTAAAAACGTTCCTCCTAGAGCCAGTATCATGCCGATTAGGAAGCGACGATTAAAGGATTGGCTTAACAATAACCATCCGCCGACAGCTGCAAAAATAGGAGTGGTGTTGTGGAGCAGATTAGAATTAGCAACACTTGTTTTTGTCAGAGACCAAGCCCACGTCACTAGGCAAATTGAATCTAAGCTAGCAACAAGAAATAACGAGAAAAAATCCTGGACAGTATAAGCCTTGTTATCACTAGTAGATAAGCGTCCGCTGTGCTTATCCCAAAGTAGTTTGACAACCTTGCCAAGGCCCAACGCTAGGCTGGCAATCCAAAACCGATTAAATATTGTTCCATAAGGACCCATATCATGTTCTGTTATGCGAGTCAGAATTGGTGAAGACGATAGGGCAAAAATGGCAATTGCTAAGGAAGAAGACCCCCAGATTGCAGAACTTTTAGTAGACATGATCAACTTCCTTAATTAGGGATTATATAGTGGTTGTAAACAGTGGATTTAAACGATTTGAGGTAGATAATCCTGGATTTTAGACAACAGGAAATAGCGGATCACCAGAAAAGCGGATCACCAGAATCTACAAAAGGATATAGGGAATAGCGGACAGAAAAAAAATGATGTGTACCTCCTAATTAAGAAAAGTTCTATAAAAAGGGTTAAGTACATCATCAGTATAAACTATGGCGAGTAGCCATGGTTTATCTAATTTTATAGGAAGAGAAGTACAGCTTAAGACATAGTTTTCTTATTGAAAGGGCACAGGTAGCTTTGGATCAGGAAGCAGAAGATATCTTAAGCTTTGCTTCCACTCCTATATCTCTAAAAGTATCATAGGATAAACCCATCTTGTCAATCAACCAGGGGAGTTTTCAATAAACCTGGCCTTATGGTGCTCATGGACTCTATATTTTATACATATAGTGTTTATTTAATGGTAAAAACACTATAGATATGAATTAACAAAATTAGATCCGTTTACCCTGGGAAATACCATTTAATATAGAGGGTAATCCAGATTCATTGGCTGACCATAGGATGGCTAGGCACTGCACACCAAACGAGTCATCACTATTGCCTCTTGCCTTTTGCCTCTTGCCTCTTGCCTATTACCGTTACAGAAACCGCAACACAAACAAACAGCCTTCTGTGGTGGACTAGCTTAGGAATAAGCAATACAGAGGGCAAATCAAATGAACAAATTACTGAGACTATTCCTCCTTTCCGGAATGGTTGCTATCTTGGCACAGCTAACAACAGCTTGCCACAATCAGCCATCAGCCCAAAAATCAGACACAAGCTCTAATCTACCTGTAGCGCAAGACGTAGAACGTGAGCAAAGAGAGCGCCTATCAGAACTTATGGAATCAGCCCAGGTCGGGAGGTCGGGGGATAGTGTTAATCAGAATTTCCGTAACAGAGGTTTGATGCCCCGAGCCTCAAGGCGACTCTCCGATAGCCCAAATGCACGCTTTAAATCAGTTCCTAGTCGCTCAATTGCGAGCAAACCCAAGCCGTTACTGACAACACAGCCAGCTATCCCAGAAGCCAGCAACAGAGAAAACTATAGTCCCATTGATGAGAACGCCTTTCAGAGAGTAAAGCATAATCCCCTGTCTACCTTTGCGATTGATGTTGATACCGCTTCCTACAGCAATCTTCGTCGTTTCCTTAATAACGGTCAACTTCCCCCTACTGATGCCATCCGTATCGAAGAATTAATTAACTACTTTAACTACGACTATCCCGAACCAGAAAGCGATCGCCCTTTCTCGATTACGACAGAAATTTCCCAAGCTCCTTGGAATCCCACTCACCAATTAGTTCACATTGGTATCCAGGGGGAAAAGATGGCCATTGAAGATTTGCCTCCCAGCAATCTAGTCTTTTTGCTGGATGTCTCCGGTTCCATGAATTATCCCAATAAGCTTCCCCTGCTCAAAGATGCCTTTCGGATGCTGGTCAATGAATTGAGAGAAGAAGACCAGGTTAGTATTGTCGTCTATGCTGGAGCTGCTGGGGTGGTTTTACCTCCTACTCCAGGCAACCAGAAAGATAAAATCTTAACAGCGATTGAGAATCTCAATGCCGGGGGGTCTACTGCTGGGGGAGCAGGAATTAAACTGGCTTATAAACTCGCCCAGGATAATTTTATTAAATCAGGAAATAACCGAGTTATTCTAGCAACCGACGGAGACTTTAATGTGGGAGTTTCCAGTGATAGCGAATTAGTTAAACTAATTGAACAGAAGCGAAAAAAAGGAGTTTTCCTGACCGTATTAGGATTTGGAACCGGTAATTTACAAGACTCCAAGATGGAGAAAATTGCTAATAAAGGTAATGGCAATTATGCTTATATTGATAACGAGTTAGAAGCTAAGAAAGTCTTAGTTAACGAAATCGGAGCCACTCTACTCACTATTGCCAAAGATGTTAAGATTCAAGTAGAATTTAATCCTGCCAAAGTCCAAGGGTATCGTTTAATTGGTTATGAAAATCGGCGGCTGAAAGATCAAGACTTTAATGATGATACTAAAGATGCCGGAGAATTAGGAGCTGGACATACGGTCACGGCACTGTATGAAATTATTCCTGTGGGAGCGAAAACTAAGGTCAAATTACCCGATATTGACCCTCTGAAATATCAATCCAATGCTGCTTCAACCACTAATTCCCAAGAATTAATGCAGGTCAAGTTACGTTACAAAGAGCCTGACGGTAACACCTCTCAACTCCTGACCTATCCCTTAGTTGACAAAGCTGTAAAGCTAGAGGATGCTTCCGATAACTTTAAGTTTTCCGCTGCCGTTGCCAGTTTTGGTATGGTGTTAAGAGATTCTCCTTACAAAGGTAAAGCCAGTTTTGACCAAGCATTAACATTAGCAAAGGAATCCGAAGGGGTAGATTTAGAGGGGTATCGAGCTGAGTTTATTGATTTGGTTGAGAGTGCGGAGGAAATCGGGAGTAGGGAGTAGGGAATCGGGAATCGGGAATCGGGAATCGGGAATCGGGAATATACAAAGGTAGCAACTCAAACAAAGGTACAAACCGAAACAGAAAACCCCAAACAAGTGCTACGCTTTGGTGCCAACTACTAGCTGGGGTTTCTCTGTCTGAATCTTCGTCAAAAAAGGGCAAGTCTATTAACCCCTGATGCCAGATAACCAAAGACCAGAAATTAGCAAGGCTAACAGTCAATTTATCTGCGCAAATCGACCGCCTAAAACTCCCAGGGGTTGGTTCTTAACCAGGGTTCCACCGCCGCCTTACAATAATCCTCCCAATTCGTAAACAACTCGGTAACGAATCGTAGCGGAACATGATCTATATCGGGGTCATTCGGGTTTGAACAATCGACCTTGCCGTCTAAGATCCCCACACTCCCGACCACCTTGGTCAGGGTAGCTTCATCCTGTCCTTGGATGGGCTGAGCCGTTGTTGGTGAACTACCGAATGCCGATTTTTGCTTAGGCATTTCGGTGATGTGTTCTAGATTGGTGATTTGTATTCCCATTAATGAATACAGTCTCCTGTTACGAGTTTTCTTTAACGTCTTTTTAACAAAAAACCACATCAATCTTAGGCAACTCAAACTCCTAAGTCCAGCCAAAATGGCCACTAAAACTCCAGGAATAACTGACGCTCATAGAGTCGATCCTGATCCAATCCATGGATCAAGTAGTGACCTGTGTCGGGTGTATCTCATTTTTGCTGTTTGACACGGTGGTGCGTTACGGGCAGCAACATAACCCTGACTACGAGGCGAAAAATGAAGGCCCCCCTGAAGCACCACTAGCAAAATTTTCAAAAATGAGATGCACCCCCTGTGTCTTGCTGCTCATCTTATTGTTATCAGTCTTGAAGAACAAATCGCACTGGTTGTTATCTCGGCTCAATCCCTACAAAAAATCAGATAAACTAATCACATCAGCATAAGCAAAACCCAAAGCATTCATAAACGCCCCATGTACGTCTTGAGCGATAATCTTCTGATTCCCAAAAACCAGATCTCTAGTAGCACAGGCATCATGAACTACCTTACACTTAAAACCAAAATCAGCAGCAGCGCGAGTGGTAGCATCAATACACATGTGACTCATGGCACCGCAAATAACTAGCTGTTCAATCTCAGCTTGTTTGAGTTCATCGAGCAAAGTAGTTTCCCGAAAGCTATTGGGATAATTTTTCGGGATTACAGTTTCACCAGGAAGGGGTTTAATACTCTCATGGATTTCAACTCCTTCAGTGCCTCGGATAAAAAAGCCTGCATTAGAATCAGCTTCAAAAAAGTGCTGAATGTGAAACGTTGGCAACTTGTTTGACCGAAAATGCTCTAGTAAATGTTGAGAATTTTGACTAGCTAAATTCATCCCCACTAGTTCCATAGAACCACCAGGAAAGTAGTCATTCTGAATATCTACTAGTATCAGAGCTGTCTTCATTTCTATTCTCTGCCCCTGTTTTTACTTAATCGCTTTAGATTATAACCCACATTCCGCCGGTAGTACCATAGAACAAAGTACTACAACCCTCGAACAGAATTTATAAATTAGTTTTTATATGGAAATTTGTATCGTCCTTTATGCAGTAATAAATCTAATTATCTGGTTGGTTTATACAGATATTGGCTTAGGGATTTTGTCAATTTTTTCTATTCCTGATTGCCTAAACCCTTAATTTTTCGTTTTATTGGAATTCCCTGCACCCTGTATTCCATAGCTGACAATTTGGGAACTCTAACTTTAGGACTGCATAAAGCAGTATAGCACTTCTGAATTAGGTGAAGTACTTTCCTCCTGGGTTTTAGGGAGCTAAGGCCGTAGGCCACGCTTTTGGGCTTTGCCCGACGCTGCGCGAACAGGAAAAGAGCAGGGAGTAGGGGTCGGTTCCTCTTCCCTGCTCCCTGCTCCCTGCTCCCTGCTCCCTACTCCCTAAAACCCAGAACTTTGTACCTAACCAATGTAAATCTTACTAAAGGAAATTAGCCCAAATGTCGGTTATCGATATAGATCAGGGTCGCAAATTTATTACCACTGAACCGATCACAGAAAGTGAAGAAACAGGAAAACAAAGAGTGTGGGATGCCACTCGCAGTGCTTTTTCAGAACGCAAGTGTATTGCCTACTGGCGCTATCCTATTTTTTATAAAGTAGGGGAAATCTCTAAAGAGCCTGATATTTTAATTACTGATCAAGACCTTGGTCTAGTAGTAATTAAAATCCAATCTGTCACTATTGATGAAATTATTACTATTGATGGTGATCAGTGGCAACTCCAAAACTATTCCACCGCTGACCCAAATCCCTACCAACAAGCTGAACATCAGTTAAAAGCAATAGTCGCTTTTTGCGATCGCGAACCAGCAATTTGGCGCAAAGTTACCGGTAGGGCGATGATTGCTCTTCCTTTAATTACTCAAGAACAATGGCAACACCACGGTTTTGACCAACTGCCAGACTGTCCTCCCATTATCTTCCAGGATCAACTCGGTAAAGTTGGCTTGCTAGAGTGTATTCAAGAAACTGAATCAGTGATACCAGGAGAAGACATAGATGATCAGCAGTGGAAGTTACTCTTAGCCGTGATCAGCGGAGCACCAATTTTCCGTAAACCTCCGCGTACCCTAGTCTCTACCGAAGGCAAAACTCGCGCTAGTGTTGTAGCCGCTTACACCCAACAACTCTACGAATTAGATTGGCAGCAGGAACACATTGGTAAAGAAATCCCTCCTGGATTTCAGCGGCTGCGGGGAATTGCGGGGTCAGGAAAAACAGTGCTGCTATGCCAAAAAGCCGCTCATATGCACTTGAAGCACCCAGACTGGACGATTGGGTTAGTGTTTTTTAGTCGCACCCTCTACGACTTGATGATTGGGTTAGTGGATCGATGGCTGCGTCGTTTCAGCAATGGTGATATCCAGTATGACCACAAGACTAACCACAAACTGCGAGTGCTTCATGCTTGGGGTGCTAAGGATCAGCCTGGTTTGTACAGCACAATTTGCCAGTTAAATGGCGCTAGACCCAAATCCGCTGGGGATACTCGGGAAAGACAGCCCAATCGGGGTTTAGCAGAACTTTGTAAACGGCTATCGGAAGAAATCAAGATTGAACCCTGCTTTGATGCCATTTTAATTGATGAAGGACAAGACTTAGTTACTGAAGATTATTTAAAATTCCAGGGCAAACAAGCTATTTATTGGCTAGCTTATCAAGCCTTACGACCCGTTGATCCAGAACAGCCAGAACAACGGCGCTTAATCTGGGCTTATGACGAAGCTCAAAGCCTAGACACCTTAAAAATTCCTACCACAAAAGAACTGTTGGGTGAAAATCTCAGCCGACTTTTGTCACAAGGATCACAATACCCTGGTGGTATTAAAAAATCTGAAGTTATGCGGCGCTGCTACCGCACTCCTGGCTCAATTCTCACCGCTGCTCATGGGCTCGGAATGGGGTTGCTACGTCCTGAGGGAATGCTAACTGGAATTACCAGAAAGGAAGATTGGGAAAAAATTGGTTATGAAGTCAAAGGAAACTTTATTCCCGGTCAACAAATCACCATCCATCGTCCAAAAGAAAACTCCCCCAATCCAGTTCCTGAGTTGTGGGGCGCACCAGTATTAGACTTTGAAACCTATGGCTCTCGTCAGGAAGAAATGAGTGCGTTGGCCGATAAGATTATGCATAATCTGGTTGATGATGACCTTAAAGCGAGTACAGAAATCTTAGTGCTAGTTTTAGGCTCCAGTTCTGAAGCAATTGAATTAGAAAATCATGTCGCTGTTGTTTTGATGGAGCAAGACATTGATATTTATATTCCCACAGCATTGGAGTTGAATGAACTAAAACCTCAATGGCCCCACGTTGATCGCGATCGCTTCTGGAAAGATGGTGGGGTAACCATATCTCGTGTGCCCCGTGCTAAGGGTAATGAAGCGGATATGGTGTATGTGGTCGGTATTGATAATGTTGCCAGGAACGAGAGTGATGTCAGTTTGCGTAACCAGCTATTTGTAGCATTAACTAGGGCGCGGGGCTGGGCAAGTGTCAGTGGAGTGGGTGACTATCCTATGTATAGCGAAATCCGCCAGGTCATTGAAAGTGGCGATACCTTCACCTTTACCTACAAGCGACCTCTAAAGCGGGATATTGGTGACCTTGAAGACAGTTAACCGTCACAACTGTTCAACTTCGGAATAGTTCATGGTGGGCAGTGCACCAGACAGATCATGAAGCTTGCAAACCGCCTTCGTAAGCACTGCCCACCCTACGATTAATGACTTGCAGCATTCTCAATAAGCTTGGTTCATGGTGGGCAGTGCACCAGACAAATTCAGAAGCTTGCAAAGGGCGTTGGTAAGCACTGCCCACCCTAGGATTAATGACTCCATAAGCTTGGTTCATGGTGGGCAGTGCACCAGACAAATTCAGAAGCTTGCAAACCGCCTTCGTAAGCACTGCCCACCCTACGATTAATGACTTATTGGCTAAACCCTTAATTTTTCGTTTCAGTGGGTAAGTCCTATCCTTTTAAATTATTGCCAGGATGGCCACATAATTACGTGAAATAGTTCTTTATTAATTAATATAGCCCTGTAGTTATTGATGTACACCTAACTATAGGTAATTTTTAGTTAATTTTGTTTATTAGCTGGCCTAACCACTAGTAATCCTAAAAATCAACCTGACTATCTAAATACAGTTTACCTGTTTTATTTCTGATTAAACTAGTTTGCTTAATCAGGAAGATACTTTGTGGTTAATACTTCGAGATTTTGAATATTTTTTTAATAAACCAATTTTATTGCTTATAAAATTATAAAACAAACAGATAATATTCACTATAGCAGGGTGCATCTCCTAAAAGCTGTTTGAGCCGGTGGTGCGTTACGGGGTGGGCTATTTCAACGCTGGCAAAGAGGCGGAAAATCAGGGCAATCCCACCCCTAACGCACCCTACGCAAAATTTATAAAAGTGAGATACACCCCTATAGCAATTATCAGGACGAGTGAGGTACACAGGATTTTTTCACACTTCCCATACTCTTAACCCTGTTCCCTGTTCCCTGTTCCCTGTTCCCTGTTCCCTGTTCCCTGTTCCCTATTCCCTGCTCCCTGTTCCCTGCTCCCTGCTCCCTGCTCCCTGCTCCCTTTTTATTTAAAACCCAACTATAAATCCTAAATTTAGCCATGACAAATTATATAAAACTATCAACAATTAGTACCTTTGAAACCGGTATATTTGACGATGGTGCTGCTGAAATTCCTGCTTATGACACCAGCTCACAACGCCTGTTTGTAGTCAATGGCGCTAATAATGCCATTGATGTTCTGAATCTGAGCGATCCTGCTAATCCTACCAAAATTACTGAAATTAGCCTCAATGATTTTGGGGGAGGTACCAACAGTGTTGCGGTGAATAATGGTATTGTTGCTGTAGCAGTTGAAGATGAAAATACACAGAATCCTGGTCAAGTTGTTTTCTTTAACACTGATGGCCATTTCTTGAATGCCGTAACTGTTGGAGCGCTACCTGATGCATTGACCTTCACCGCTGATGGTCAAAAAGTGTTGGTAGCTAATGAAGGAGAACCCAATAATGAATTTACCGTTGATCCAGAAGGGTCTGTTAGTATTATCGACATCTCTGGAGGTGTTAAGCAAGCTACTGTTACTAACGCTGACTTCAAAGCATTTAATCCTCAAATCGAGCAATTGCAAGACCAGGGAGTACGTATCTTTGGTCCCGGTGCTACCGTAGCCCAAGACTTAGAACCTGAGTTCATTACCGTGTCTGAGGATTCCCAAACAGCCTGGATTACCCTGCAAGAAAATAATGCCTTGGCTGTGCTAGATATCAATCGTGGCGAAATTACTGATATCTTGCCCTTAGGATTTAAAGACCACAGTCTTCCCGGTAATGGCTTCGATGCTAGTGATCAAGATGATGGGATTAATATCCAGAATTGGCCGGTTTTTGGAATGTTCCAGCCGGATGCGATCGCATCATTTCAGGTAGACGGCAAAACCTTCCTAATTACAGCTAACGAAGGGGATAGCCGGGACTTTGAGGGCTTTAGCGAAGAAGTGCTAGTGGGAGACCTTAACCTAGATCCCCATGCTTTTCCCGATGCAGCTGAACTCCAACAAGCTGAAAACCTGGGTTCCTTGATAGTGACAAACACTTTAGGGGATACAGACGGTGACGGTGATTTTGATCAGCTTTTTGCCTTCGGGAGTCGTTCCTTCTCCATCTGGGATGAATATGGCAATCAAGTTTTCGACAGTGGAGATGACTTCGAGCACATCACTGCGGAATTTCTCCCTGATGACTTTAACTCCGACAATGACGCCAACAACTCCTTTGATACCCGCAGCAATGACAGAGGACCGGAACCCGAAGGAGTGGTAACAGGAGTAATTGATGGACGCACCTTCGCTTTTATTGGCTTAGAGCGTATTGGTGGAATCATGGTCTATGACGTGAGTGACCCCACTCATCCTACCTTTGTGCAATACATCAACAACCGGGATTTTAGCGGTGATGCTGCGGCGGGAACAGCAGGAGACCTTGGGCCAGAAGGATTGACCTTCATTTCTGCCGAAGATAGTCCCAATGGCAGACCTCTGTTGGTAGCAGCCAATGAAGTTAGTGGCACGACCACCATCTATGAAATCGACTCAATCCTTCCCGATCAAAGCATTGTGGGAGATGAGGGGGATAACAAACTAGTTGGTACTGAAGAAGATGATATCATTAAGGGTCTCGAAGGCAATGACACAATTCATGGTGACCGAGGTGATGACTTAATTCAGGGAAACCAAGGTGATGACAAGCTTAAAGGGGGTCGGGGTCATGACGACCTTGATGGTGGCAGTGGCAATGACACGATCAGGGGGGGTCGAGGTCATGACAACCTTGACGGTGGTCTAGATAATGACTTTCTCCAAGGGGGAAGGGGTGATGATATCCTAGATGGTAGCCATGGCGATGATACCATTAAAGGGGGTCGCCATGATGATATCCTAGATGGTGGCAGTGGCGATGATATCTTAAATGGTGGTCGTGGCAGTGATGTCATGACTGGTGGTGAAGGCAATGATCACTTTATTTTTAAACAGAATAAAAGTCTATTACCCGGTGAATTTGATGTGATCAAGGACTTTGAGGTAGGTGTCGATAAAATTGAATTCCAGGGTTGGGGGAATATTGATCCTCAAGAGTGGTTGAATTCGGTTATCTATGACGGTCGGATAACTAACACCGAAGATGGGACTTTGTTTCAGGCCAATGATGCTGGAAAGGTTCTCATAGAAGGAGTGAGTGTAGAGCAGCTCAGTGCCTCAGATTTCAGCTTCACCTAAACCAGGAAGACATCCAGACAAATGATTAGGGAGCATCTTGGTTCCACTAATTTTGCCAAAATTGGTAAAATTTTGTGAATTTAGCCAATCTGGCAACATCCCTAGCTTGTTATGTTGTCTCATTGTAATTGTTCTGAGTTAGGGTCGTTTATTTTTATGAATGTGACTCCTTCAACAACAGAATGTTAGATATAGCTAGTCAATGGGAACTATAAGTTCATAAACCTGAAATTCATCCAGGGTGCATCTACTTTTTTTCAGGTTTTTTTCAGGATACTTTTTTCGGTAAATCTCCTGAGTCAGCTAGTCAAAGACAGAGTAAACTATGTTCCGAAAGGTTGTAACCACAATCGCCCTGATTGGGATCCTAATTCCCCTATGGGGTTGTCAAAATCAGAGCGAATCTCAAGCTAAAGAAGTGATTGTGCTAGGGGACATTGCGTTGAATCCATCCAGAAAGCAACGTTTTCAAGGGGTTGCTGATTACCTGGCAGCTAATTTAGGTCAAGCAGGAATTGGTCAGGGGGAGGTCAAAATTGCTTCCGATAAAGAAACCATGGCGCAATGGATAAAAGCGGGTGTTGTGGATCTTTACATGGATAGTCCTTATCCAGCCATGTATATGGTTAACCAAACTGGTGCTAAGGTAATCCTGCGCCGCTGGAAGAAGGGTGTTGCTGAGTACAGTACTATATTTTTCGCCCGCCAAGATAGTGGTCTGAAATCTCTGGAAGACTTAAAAGGCAAAATGCTTGCCCTAGAGATTCCCTTCTCCTCCTCAGGTTATATGTTTCCTCTATCTCATCTGATGAAAGCCGGTATGAATCCAGTGGAGAAGGGGGAAGCGAATCATCAGGTGCCTAAAAATCAGGTGGGATATGTTTTTGCTGGTGATGACCTCAACACTGTGCGCTGGGTATTGAGCAAAAATGTTGATGCTGGTGCTACTGATAGTGAAACCTTTGCAGGATTGTCAGAGAGTCAACGGTCACAGCTAGTGGTGTTGGCAGAAACCAACAAATTTCCTCGACAGGTGGTAGTTGCTGCACCAGATATGGATCCTAAGGTACTTGAGGAAGTCAAAGAAGTACTAATGAAAATGCATAAGAACAAAGAGGGTCAGGAAATTTTGCAGAAATTCAAAAAGACTGCCAAATTTGATCAATTTCCCCAAGAACCAAAAGCAGCTTTAGCACAGATGGAAGAGTATTATGAATTGGTGCAGGCAGGGGATAAGTAATCTAGAGGTTGCTCAATGATGGCGTCAGGTCGTGATTGCTCCTAAGGTTGATTAGGAATAGTGCTATCTTTGACCCAACTTGGTATTAAGAAATATCCCATGCGAATTTTACAAATCGTCCCGTCGATTTCCCTGGTATATGGTGGTCCGAGTCAAATGGTAAAGGGACTATCTCAGGCTCTGGCCTCTCAAGGAGTAGCAATTACAGTACTAACTACTAACTCTAATGGGGATGCTGGTCAACCCCCTTTGGATGTACCCCTAGATCAACCAGTAGAACAGGATGGTTATCAGATCAGATACTTCCGTTGCTCTCCCTTTCGCCGCTATAAATTTTCCCTGGGCTTATTACGCTGGCTATGGCAACACGCCTCAGAATTTGACCTTGCCCATATCCATGCCTTATTTTCTCCAGTAACTACAGCAGCGGCTACCATCGCCCGAAAACAGGGATTACCCTACCTATTGCGTCCCTTAGGTACCCTTGACCCAGCGGATTTGCGGAAGAAACAACAGCTAAAGCGCATCTATGCCGCACTGTGGGAGAAACCGAATTTAGCTGGAGCAGCTGGTATACACTTTACCAGTCCACAGGAAGCTAAGATTTCGGAACGTTTTGGGACAGCATCCCCTGATATCGTGATTCCCTTAGGAGTAACGCCGCCAATCCAGCAACAACTCCAGCAACAACTAGCTCAAGCACGTACTGAATTAAAGATTCCCCATGACCAACCCTTAGTGTTGTTTATGTCTCGTATTGACCCGAAGAAGGGATTGGATTTACTTATCCCAGCTCTAGAAAAGCTATTAAACGAAGGATTCCAGTTTCACTTTGTCTTGGCGGGAACTAATCCTCAAGACCCAAGTTATGAAAATAGTATCATAGAGCAGATCAAGGCTTCAATTCTATCATCAAATACTACCATTACTGGTTTCGTGACCGGTGACTTGAAAGCAGCATTGTTAAAGGATGCGGATGTATTTGTCCTGCCATCTTACTACGAAAACTTTGGGATTGCAGTAGCGGAAGCGATGGTGGCTGGGACAGCAGTGGTGATTTCTGACCAGGTCCATATTTGGGAAAACGTCAAAGATGCGGAAGCAGGATGGGTGAGTCCTTGCGAGGTTCAGGCTTTGACTAGACAGTTACGGGAAGCCCTGCAAAATAAAGAGGAATGCCAACTGCGGGGAGTCAAGGCTCAGGAGTATGCTTTAAAGCACTATAGTTGGAATGCGATCGCACAACAAATGATTCAGGTTTACCGTCAAATTAGTCATTAGTACCCCTACGGGTACTGTCAAACCCCCGATAAACCAAGCAAAATAGATGTATCAGCCAATGAGCTAAAACAAAACAGAGCAATACACAAACGATACATGCAAATGGAACGTATTCAGGAAATTCCTACCTTTAAAATTAATGGTTTTGCTGCTCTGGTAGGGATTATTGCGATCGCTAGTTTTGGTGTGTGGTTAGGTAAAGGTCTAGTCGGGTTTTCCAATATCAACGACGTATTTCTCTATACCAACAACTTATTTGGTATTGGTCTAGTGATCGTAGCCTTGGTTGCCCTAAAAGGCTTTCTGACTGTGCAGCCTAACCAAGCCCGAGTGCTAGTGTTTTTAGGTAACTACGTTGGCAGTGTCCGTACCTCTGGCTTTTGGTGGGTTAACCCTTTCGCCTCGAAGCAACTGGTTTCTCTACGAGTGCGTAATTTCAACAGTGATAAGCTCAAGGTAAATGACGCGAAAGGGAACCCCATTGAGATTGCTGCGGTAGTTGTCTGGCGAGTTGTAGACTCAGCCAAAGCCACCTTTGACGTGAATTCCTATGTAGATTTTGTGGCCATCCAAAGTGAGACCGCTATCCGTGGTTTAGCCAGTCGCTATCCCTACGATACTAATCAAGAAAACCTAGCGTCACTCAGAGGCAGCCCCGAAGAGATTGCAGCAGCTCTCAAGGAAGAGTTACAGGCTCGCTTGGAGGTGTCAGGTGTCGAGGTGATTGATAGTCGTATTTCCTATTTAGCCTACGCTCCAGAAATTGCCCAAGTCATGCTAAGGCGTCAACAAGCTCAAGCAATCATAGCAGCTCGTCAAGAAATTATCGAAGGTGCCTTAAGCATGGTGGAAATGTCCATCAAGCGGCTGAACGATAACCAAATTATTCAGCTAGACGAGGAAACAAAAGCAGCAATGATTAACAATTTGCTAGTGGTTTTGACAGCTGAGCAAAATATACAACCTGTTGTCAATACTGGTAGTCTTAAACTCTAAGCTATCAGCTATCAGCTATCAGCGATTAGGGCTATCAGCTATTAGCTATCAGCTATTAGCTTATGTGCTAAGCCTGATTGACTGACAAAAGGCGGTGACTGTTTTGTCAAACTGTTTGTCAGATGGATGTTTGAGGGATAAAAAAAACCTGAGTGGGAGCCAGCGTTCTAAGATGCGCGATGCCACTCAAAACCATAAGAACGCTGTGAAAAAAAACTCCCGCCTCTACAATGCCCTGAATACCTGGCTGGGTCAAGCCACTCCCTGGGCACACAAAGCCCATCTAACAGTCTGTCTATGGATGGTGGTAGCCTTGATCCATAGTGGTGAAGTTAATCTGACTCGCTGGATATCCTATCTGCCCTGCCGAGGAAAGTATGCTCACAGTAAGCACAGACGGGTCCGTCGATGGCTCAATAACCCTCGTATCAATGTACATCGACTGTATAAACCCTTGATCCAAGCGGCCTTGGCCGACTGGCAACAGGAGTGTCTTTACTTGAGCTTGGATACGTCTTTGTTCTGGGATGAGTATTGCCAGTTCCCTTGTGGCAGTGGTTTATCGGGGTCGTGCTCTGCCAGTAGCTTGGCGAGTCCTTCACCATAGCAGTGCTATGGTCTCATTCAGGGACTACCGAGACCTGTTGGATCAGGCAGCTCGGTGCCTACCCAAACACGTGAAAATTGTCTTATTGGCTGATCGAGGGTTTGTCCATAAGGATTTGATCAAAGCCCTGACTCAGAAATGGCATTGGCATTATCGTATCCGTTTGAAAAAGGATGCTTGGATTTGGCGAACTGGCAAAGGTTGGTGTCAACTGAAAAAGTTTCACTTCAAACCGGGCGAAGCGCTGTGTTTTCACAACGTGGGATTGCATAAAGATCAATGGTATGACTCGCTTCACATAGCGTTTGGGCGCAACAACATCAATGGGGAGTTTTGGGCCATCGTCAGTGATCAACCGACCACCTTACAAACATTCTGTGAATACGGATTGAGATTCGATATTGAGGAGGCTTTTAAGGACGACCAGTCCAACGGCTGGAACATCCAGAAATCCGAGATTCGGTGTGTATGTGCCATGCACGAGACTGTGGTTCATCTTGGCCTTGGCCACACTCTATGTGACAGCGCAAGGCACATTGGTTGTGGAAACCGGGAAACGACGGTGGGTTGACACCCATTGGCGCACGTGGCAACAGCTATTTCCGCATCGGCTGGGATTGGGTCAAAACTGCTCTTTTAAACGGATGGCGACTGATTCGTCACGTAAGTTTCACCTCCAACCGTGATCCTGACCCAGTTATGGCATCGCGCAAACAACACGAAAAACGAACTTATAGGCTAGAGTTCAAAGTACTGACCTACCAATATGCTCCGGAATAACTTTTGTCAGTCAATCAGGTGCTAAGCACACGCGTGCGCGTTCAGCTTTTGAATAAAATAAGCTGACTACTGACGGCTGACGGCTGACGGCTGACCGCTGACCGCTGACCGCTGACCGCTGACCACTGACCGCTGACGGCTGACGGCTGACGGCTGACCACTAAAGGTAAAGCTGTTACTTGACCATAATTTTCGGGAATTGTATCAATAGAAACTCTAATAGTTTTCAGCTTCATAAGGTAATCAAACTATGGATTTGGAACAGATTTCCCGAAAAAGCCTCTTTGGTCAGGTTTTACGTTTGCCCTTAAGGCTAATTCCTCCTGAGATGACAATGCCGATCTGGCTAGGTAAGCTCGCGGGTAAAAAATGGATAGTTGGTGCTGGCAGAAACGGCTGTTGGTTAGGGACTTATGAGTATGACAACCAACGGGTGCTTGAGAAAACTCTGAAATTAGGAAACACTGTATTTGATATTGGAGCTCACGCTGGTTTCTTTACACTATTGACTTCGGTGCTAGTTGGTGATCAGGGAAAAGTTTTTGCCTTTGAGCCCCTACCCCAAAACCTTGGTTACTTAAGAAAACATCTGTCTATCAACAGCATTACCAATGCCACAGTTATGGCAGCAGCGCTTTCAGACCGCTCTGGTATGGCATCCTTTAGAGAAACCTCTGGCAGCTATCAGGGGGGTATTTCTTCTCAAGGAACACTTCAAGTCAAGATGGTTAGTTTAGATCAACTGATTGCCAGTGGTGAACTTCCTGTGCCGGACTGCATCAAAATTGATGTGGAGGGGCATGAGAAGTTTGTTCTACTTGGTGCCAAATCTCTGTTGGAAAGTGCTCATCCTACCATTTTCTTGTCTATCCATGGACGACCTGTCTATCAGCAATGTTGTCAGTTGTTAGAATCTTTGGGCTACAAGATTCAAGTCTTAGACAAACCCCATGGTGGAGAACTGCCAAAAAACCTTGATTTGATCGCTTCTTACCCGGGTTGACCGATTGACCGTAAGTAGTAATATCAAGTCAGGTTGAATACCCATAATTAGAGGGAGGGTGGGGAGATGGGGAGATGGGGAGATGGGGAGATGGGGAGATTTTTATTAAGGGTAATTATCCCGACATGATATAAGCTTTCAGATCGAGCCCGGTTGAAACCTATATCTAGCGTTTCTCATAGCTATTAGGTGAGCTTGACCTTGGCGAATTAAATTCGCCACGGGTCGCACCTGAGGTACACAGGATTTTTTCCCTATTCCCTATTCCCTATTCCCTGTTCCCTATTTTAAATAGGACCATGACCCAAAGCCAAACCAGCAACCAGCATCCCTAGTACCAAAAACGGTTGCGCACTAGCCTGGTATTTGACATCATTTTTCAGGGGGTCACGGAGAAAGTACATATCCTGGAAGGTGATTTGGGGGATGATTAATAGGATCAGGATAGCAGCGTAGAGCTTCTGATCAATGCTGATTAAATAACCAGCAATCCCTGCTTGAAAGACATCAATCATCACCACACAAATCCAAGCTGCTGTGGTAACACCAAACATGACCGGTAGGGATTTTAAGCCCAATTCGCGATCGCCTTCCACACTCTTGAAATCATTAACTACTGCAATACCTAACCCTGCCAGGGAGTAGAACAGGGTCAGAATCATAATAGTCCCGTTAAGATCACCAAATAAGCCATGACCTGCCCACCAAGGAAGGGCGATATAGCTGGCACCGAGAGCATAGTTTCCCAGCCAACCATTTTTTTTCAGTTTCAGGGGTGGGGCAGAATAGATATACGCTAGAAAGGCACCACCTAGGGTAAGACAGGTGAGTGTGGGAAATTCATGACCAGCCCAAACATCGAGTCCGTAGCTAAGAGCGATACCTGCTAGGAGTAGCACCACAATCTGGGTGATCACCTGGGGGATAGAGATGGCTCCCGATGGGATAGGACGGTATGGTTCATTAATGGCGTCGATTTCCCGGTCATAGAAATCATTCAGGGTTTGGGTATACCCTGCCATCAACGGACCAGAAAGCAACATACAGGCGGCTGCCATCAGAAGGTCTTCGAGTCTCCAAGTGTAACCACCGGAGGAAGCAGCACCACACACTACCCCCCACATCAGGGGTATCCAGGTAATTGGCTTCATCAACTGCAGGCGAATCTTCCATAGGTTGCTTTCACCAGGAGCTGCGCCTTTCATACCCAGTAGCTGACGGGTTTTGGCACTTTGTTCAGTTAGATTTTCTTCAGCCATAGCAACTACCTAGAATGAAATAATTAAATAGCCATCTTGAAACTTAGCCCCTTTCACGGATTGACCACTAAGTTGTGGGGGAAGCAGGATATTATGCCGTTGATCTCCAGCTTCAACGGTGACTTCTGGACCGTATTGGGTGAGTTTCACCTGCTTTTTGTTAAAACCTGGTAAGAATAAACGAACGTTGCGACCAGGAATGTCGATAGTCATAGGTCTGGGTGCCTGGGATGCCTGTTTAAAATCTGGCAGGGCATCGATCAGGGATTGCCAATCTTCCCCTGGTGGGGAAGTGGGAAGAGCATTAACGACTAGAGGGGCAAATTCCGATTCTAATGCTGGGGTTACCGGGGTTTGGTTGACCAGCACACCACCGACAGTAACACCCACTTGTTGGGCACTACCCCACAGATACTTGGCTGTGGCAATGGCTAGGGGGTCATCGGTAGTGACCAGATAGGATGCGACCCGATTGGGATCTGCGATCGCACTTTTTCCATCCTCCAACATATTGTTGGCCTGATTAGTTGATTCACCAGCAAAGTCCTCACTCGTCCATGACACATTTAGGATGGCGCTAGTGACGGGTTGGATAAAGGGGGAAAGGGCTTTGCCTAGGTCAGAATCTGCCATGACTTGGCGAAATCTACGACTATACCAACTGATAATTTCTGGCATTCCCAACATTCTCAGGGTAGCTTGAGAGCAGGTGCCATCGTAGATGATCGCGTCATACTGACCGCTTTTGTAGTACTCCCGAAGGGCGTTGAGGGCTAAAGCATGATCCATCCCCGGTAAGATGCCCAGTTCTTGACCATAGACATTTTTTAGGGTAGGCGATCGCAAATATTGCTCCTCTAGCTTTTTGACATCTTCCCAGCTGCGTTCCAGTAGTACTGTAGTCATTAGCTGTACTACCCGGAGGTTAGGACTTATTTCCACCGGGTCAGACGTTGGGGATAGCCCCAGTAGCAGTCCAAAGCTAGGACTTGGGTCTTGTCCTACCAGTAGCACTCGTTGACCGAGGCTCGACAGCTGCTTAGCGGCAGCAATTGCCACAGTAGTGCGACCTGTGCCGCCTTTACCCAGAAATGTTAGAATCCGTGCCATAGTGCAAGTCTCGTGCCTCGGTGCGATCGCGGTTAGTGACATCTCCCGACGCTGCCCTAACAGCACAGCGCGGGCTTCTTACCAACTCCAGCTATTGCCTCGGATACTCGGTAAGCTTTATTAACGACACGGGATGCCCCACCGCGCCGGAACAATACAAAAAGTTCTATCTCCAAAGTACTGCTGTAATTTTACCCATTGACAGATGACGTAAACTTAATGGTCGTTTCTCAATGGAACCCCATATTCCAGGTTGTCAAGGTTCAATCAGTAGGTGGCGGTTAGCTCTTAATTTGACTTCCCTACTATAGCTAGTATACCCCAGTTATAGGCCACGCTCCGTTCCGACCCTTGCCCCGCGCTTCATCCCGTCACTCACTAAGCACGGGCATAGTGCGGGGCTTCTCGCGGTTACTAAAATCTAGTCTACGACTTTCAATTCATCCTCAAAGAACCAGGTAGAGGAGTTGTCCTCAAATGTCACCGTTACGCCAACTCCACTGCCATCGGTCATTTTATAATCTGTGATCGTGCCTACTTTTCCCAGTTTATTTGCGATGTCCTTGCCTACCCGGTCTCTTAGACGAAACACTTTTACTTTTTGCCCGATTTTCATTGCTACTAGATCATACGATAAACCACCCCTCAGTTTACCGGAATGTGTCGCGATCGCATCATGGAAAACTGCCATAAGTTCCACTGCTGCCTCTGGGACTGATATAGCGCTACGCCCAAGGCAAGAGTCAAAAGGCATGCATGCTAAAGTTAACTACAACATCAATGTCAAACACCTTAATGGGTAGTGCTATATCAAGTCTGGTTGAATACCCATAATCTCAAAAAGCGTTAAAAGTGTTAAAAGCGTGTAAAGTGTTTTAAGTATGGTAAGTGTGGGGAGAAGAGGAGCGGGGGCGCGGCTCACAGGGGTAGGTTTTTTGTATAAGCGCGATTTTGTTTCTTGATGCAGAGCGCTAGTGGGGAGGGGCTGCATCAATACAAGGATGACAGTTCTTTCCCTTACCATAAAATCCTATCTACGACCCTTGCCTCTTGCCTCTTGCCTCTTGCCTCTTGCCTTTCCCTAAGAGATTATGTTCACAACTCAACTAAAAATGCTATAGAACCATGTTATTTGATGAACCTTACTATATTGCGATTAATCAAGCCCGCTGGGCTGTAGCGGAAAACGTTCTCAATCAGCTTAGACTCAATCAGGGATTAAGTTTTACCAGTTGCCTTGACGTGGGATGTGGTCCCGGTTGGTTTTCTAAAAAGCTGGTGAATTGGGGAGTAAATGTAATTGGTTTAGAGGGGAGACAAGAACTTGTTGAAGAGGCAAGTAAACGGGTACCTGAAGCTAAGTTTTATCAGGTTGATGTTGAATCTACCCCACAGATGTCTCAATTTGCTGGAGCAGACTTAGTGTTTTGCTTCGGCTTGCTCTATCACACAGAAAATCCCTTCAAAGTCATTCGTAATTTGCAGTTATTAACCAAAAAAGTGTTATTTATTGAAAGTATGAATGTTCCTTTCGATGAACCAGTTACCTATCTAGTTGAAGAAGGCAAAAACGAAACTCAGGGCTTAACCTACCATGCCATGATTCCTAGTCGAAGTTGCTTGCTGAAAATGCTCCAAGTTTCAGGATTTCCTTATCTATACGACTATCAGGGTTATGTAGACCATGAAGATTTCTGGGAAACGGAGACCAAGCACCAAAGACGCCGAATATTTTTAGCATCTACAGTAGAGTTACAAGTCAGTGATTTAGTTCCCTCACCTGAGATTGTCACGCCAAAGTATAATTTTTATAAACATTAGATAGACGAGTTTACGAATTAATGGATAGTCAGGAAGAGCATTTACCTAGCCATGAGTCTATAAATGAGTTGGATAAGATGGAGATTTATCTTCAGGTATTCCATCATTTTCTGCCTCAGGCGATGGATTTTCCCAACTTGGCGGTACCCTACACCTTGTTTTTGCGATCGCTTCGAGAGAAACTCCATCCAGTAGGGGTCCGGGATATCCAAGCAGTGAATTTGCCATCAGGCTTGACATTCCACGTTGATGTCGGGGATCGACTGGGGTGTGACTTTTACTATGGCCATTACCAAGAATACTTTGATGCCCAACTCTTTTTAGGTCTGCTGGATGCCAATTCCATTGTGCTAGATGTAGGAGCAAACTTTGGTTACTACGCCGTCTCATCAGCTACAAAATTAACTCCTACCGGTTGTGTTCATGCCTTTGAACCTAACCCAGATGCCTACCAGCTTTTACAACAAAATGTAGAGGTTAACCACTTACAACAGTTAGTTTCTTGCCATGACCTATGCATCGGTGGTGAAGATGGAGAAACAGACTTTTATATTACCCAGGAATCCGCATTTAGTGGTATGGATGATACTAAACGGTCTGCCTTGCGTGAAAAGATCACAATTCCAGTCCGTAGTCTAGACTCCATACTTCCAGAGTTGGGATTATCCCAAATAGATGCCATCAAGATTGATGTAGAAGGATACGAATTTGCCGTATTAAATGGTGCCATGGCAACCATTCAGCGCTCACCAAATCTAGTGATCATGATGGAAGTGAGTGCCAAGAATCTAAATGAACACAGACGGGAAGCATTGATGTCCTCTCTTGTGAATCTTTACAATCAAAACCTCCGGGGCTGGATCGTAGAGTCTAACCCAAGAGTACTAAAATCTATACCAAATCCAGAAGCAGCACTAACCTTAGGGAGTGCAACAAGCGCTAATTTATTCCTAATGGTTTCTGGCTCAGAGCGTGAACATCAATTGAGTAAAGTCTATCATAATTTAGAGACACAGGAAGATAGTGATAAACTCAAAGAACCTGATATAGCGTTTGGATCTCGGTTGTAAAGATACTTCCAAAGGCCAAAAGGCAAAAGGCAAAAGGCAAAAGGCAAAAGGCAAAAGGCAAGAGGCAAGAGGCAAGAGTTTACTGTGCTCTATATTTTTTATTTGATTTCAGAGATGATTATTAGCAAAATTTAAATATATTATATACCATACTCATGAAGTCCATTAAATAAAATTATGCTAAATAAATTTAATTGGAACAAAACAACTACTGCAATAGGCTTGATTCTTTCCGCTGTTGGTATTGTGGTCGGTCTTTTTGCATCAGAAATCAGATGCTTGATTCCAATTATAAACCAAACTTGTCCAAAAGGGCATTGCAAATCGTTATTCAAGGATAATCAAAGAATTGAAGCAAAATATAATCGTACAGACCTTGCTCATCTACAGTTTGGAGAAGTCGAAAATATAAATATAATAAAAAGGGGTGAAGATACATTGGTAACAGGTATAGTGTATCTTCTTAAGCATCCATATCCTGGAAACACAAATCTTGAAGAAATCTCAGTAACAAGTGGTAAATATCCTCATAAGTATCCCAACCCTGTAAGATTTCAAATCAACTATAATAAAGACGATCAATGGGTTTTAGATTGGAATGATGTTTCAGGCACAAAATTAGAGGGTGAGGGGAAATGTCAAAATGCTAAAATAGCAACAGGAAGGCTGAGATACCCCGACGGGAGTCATGCTTTCAATATAATGTTTGAACGTATTCAAAAATAAAACCCTGGAAATTAGAAAACGTGTCCTTGATTTACGGGTGCATCAAGACAAGGATTAGTATATATACCCGGTGGTGCGTTACGGGACGGGCTGTTCCAATACTAGCGGTGCGTTACGGGACGGGCTGTGCCAACCCTGGCGCTAGAGCTGAAAATGAGGGTGAGCCCGTCCCTAACGCACCCTACGGAACTGTTCACAACTCAAAAGTCACTATGGATATTCTGTACGACCATCAAATGTTTGCCATCCAGAAATTTGGTGGTATATCCCGAATTTTTATTGAGTTAATCCGAGAGTTATCCCCAAACTTTGAGTGCTCAATTCATTGGCATCGTGGTATCAAGAGCGATGGGTATGATATTTCAGAGTATCGCGATCAACTCACCAGATATGGGGTGATACCAAAATTGCCCTTTCCAACAGGTAAGGTTATTAATGACACTATCAATAAACTCTCCTTTCAATGGTTTGTCCATAGATTCGGTAGACAATATGATATCTATCATCCTACCTACTATGATGCTGACTTAGTCGAGATTGTTAACCCTAAGAAACTTGTGATAACGATCCATGATATGATTCCTGAGAAATTTCTATCAGGACAAGCTAAGTTTCAGCCATTAATTAAAAATAAGCAGCAGCTAGTTAAACAAGCCGATTTTATTTTTGTCGCTTCCGAAAATAGCCGGAATGATTTAGTAGACTTATTGGGAGTTAATCCGGAAAAAACTAAAGTCACCTATTGGGCAAGTCGAATTAAAGACGCTAACGAATGTGAATTACCAAAGAATTGCCTTAGTCACCCTTACTTCCTTTATGTGGGAACTCGTTCAAAATATAAAAATTTTGAAATAGTCCTCAAAGCGTTTGCTGCTAGTCGTAAATTACGGGATAATTTAAAATTAGTGTGTTTTGGGGGTTCCTGTGATTTTTTGGAATCCGAATTAAGGGTTATGGAAGAGAATAATATGCGCCAAAATTTCATCTATCTTAGGGGTGATGATGCCCTACTAAAAACCCTATATTGTAATGCCCAAGCCCTAATTTACACCAGCCGCTATGAAGGATTTGGTTTACCGCCCCTAGAGGCAATGGAATGCGAATGTCCAGTTATCTGCTGCTTAACCTCTTCCTTGCCTGAGGTGGTAGGAGATGCAGCTAGTTTATTTGAGCCAGATTCTGTGGATGGACTAGTGAACGCTATGGAAATAGTTGTAGAAGACTCAGAACACCGAGCATCTATGATTGAAAAAGGACGGGAACGTGCTAAGCTTTTTACGTGGCAAAAGACCGCTCAACTGACTTTAGATGGTTATCGCTCAATTAGGTGATGAATCCTGGACACCGCTATAAGTTTGTCAGCAGTATCAGTTGCTAATCAAACCCCGAAGACGGTAATATTTGGATCGGTGTGAGGTAATACAGTCATGAGTAAACAGGATTCAGTTATAGAACAAATTAAACAAGACCGCAAGATTCGAGCAGGGGATGATCCACGAAGGTTAGAGCATTTTGGATTTAAGATACACTCTCAATCGGATGAAGACGGCATTATAGAAGAAATCTTTAATAGAATTGGGATAAAATCAAGAATTTTTGTGGAGTTTGGAGCAGAAACAGGAGAAGAAAACAATAGTCATTATCTTTTAGAAAAGGGATGGACAGGATTGTGGCTAGAATCCTATCCAGACTATGCACAAGCTATTCCAGCCAATCATCAAGATGCCATCGGTGAAGGTCGCTTAAAATTTATAGAAGCGGTAGTTAACGCCGAAAATATTAATGATTTAATTGAAAGTGCTGGTATTACTGGAGAAATTGATTTTCTTTCAGTGGATATTGATAGTAATGACTATTACGTTTATGAGGCTATTTCGATTATACAACCTAGAGTTGTTTGTTTAGAGCATAATCATTCCTATCCACCACCTCAAGAATGGATCATGCCCTATGATCCTAATTTTCGCTGGGATTGTAATTCTAGTGCTTATGGAGCTTCTCTTGTAGCTTTAGATAAGCTAGCTCGCAGTAAGGGGATGGTGTTAGTAGGTTGCGGATTATATTCTGCCAATGGATTTTATGTGCGTGAAGATTTAGTCAATGATGCCTTTTCTGCTCCCTTTACTCCTGAGCGTTTTTTTAACCCTTTAGACTATCAAAAAATAGTTAGTTTTCCTCGTAGATCTGGGGGGGGAGACAAAGGGAAGCAGCTCTCATCCCTTTAAGATAATCGGGGGGTTTGTGAAAAGAAAAACAGAGCAATTATTGAACATCCTGAAAAAAGGTAATTGAACAAAATCGCGACGCATTCCCCCACTTCGTCCAAGTGGGGGTTAAGGAGCGACAACAACAATTGCCAAAAAATGGAACACCAATAAGCGATTGTCGTCTTGTATTTTGTAAGCTATAATATTAACTATATGATAGTTTATTGAGCCAGTGAAAACGCCAAATAAAATCCTAAGAACTGATAAGTGGCGACTCAACCCAACCCCAGAGCAAAAGGAGTTGCTAGGGAAAACGGTTGAGGTATATCGCCACGCTTGTCAGTTTTTAGTTGGTATTATTTACACTCACTGGTCTGAACTGGGAGAACTGACAGCAGATCAACTAACTCCGGCTGTCGAAAAGTTAATGCATCAAACAGCTAAACGTCCTAGTATTAAATACCCTCAATTCAACAAAGCCTTTTATAAATTTCCTAGCTATCTACGTCGTGCTGCGATTGCCTTCTCTGCAGGTCTTGTTAGTAGCTTTGTTACTCGTTATCGGGAGTGGCAGTCGGGAGGCAGAAAAAGAAAGGATGCTAAGCCTCCAAAGCTAAATGCAGACACCGGCTGTTATCCCTCCCTTTACAAGGGACAATGTTACAAACTGCATGGTTATGACCAAGTCGAAATCAAGGTTTTCAATGGATATGACTGGGTTTGGGCTACCGTTGAAATCACTGGCCTCAGAGAGCGTCACCTGGTTGCAACTAACAAAATGATGTCCCCATCATTGGTTTTAAATGAAAGGAGCTGTCACTTATCCGTTCCATTTACCTGTAAACCAGAAAAAAGAAAACCAGAAGCTAACGTTACTGCGATAGACCTGGGAATTAATACTACTGCTACAATATCAGTTGTAACCCATAGCGGCACTGTAATCCACAGGGAAGTGCGATTCGTTAGTTATAAACCGAACCCAATAAGGGTAAGGGGGACTAACTGCTTGGTTCACTTGAACCATGACAACTTGATAACCATGGAGGTGAAAGACCTCCCCTCGCGAAATCCGAGTGACAGCCTTACCCTGATTCATGAACTTAACAAACTCATGGATTGGTGCAAGGGTCGAACAGTGAAGCACTACTAACCTGAAGGTGGTGTTAGTAACAGGCAAAGGACTCATGGGTACGAAAGAAAGGTATGTCTAAATCATCGTAAGGATTACGTAGTTGAAACAGGTTGAAACACTACAGACAAAAGGCAACGGAATATGGTTTACAAGGCTTTCACATCTTGTAAAGATTTCCTTCATATATTCCCGGTGAAAAGTACCGCCCTAAAAGTCCAAAGAATGGTTATCAGGAACGAAGTAACCCTTATATACACTCTCGGAAAGGTCGAACATTCCGAGTAGGTAGTTAGCCGTAAGTGGTATAAGGGCAAGATTGAGTCAAAAGCCAACGTCTGGAGTAACATCCAGGATATGCTGACAGACTCACGTTATAGGAAAAGATATGGATGTGAATAGCAATGAATAAGTCTAAAACTCGGGGGTTCGCCCCACAGTCGGAATGGAACAAAGTCAACTGGCGAAAGTTAGAAATGACAGTGTTTAAGTTGCAAAAACGTATATATCGAGCCTCCCAACGTGGTGATGTGAGCGTGGTAAGAAAACTCCAAAAAACACTAACAAAGTCCTGGTCAGCAAAAATGATTGCGGTTAGACAGGTCACCCAAGAGAACAAAGGTAAAAAGACTGCCGGAATAGATGGGATTAAAGCTTTAAATAATAAGCAACGTCTCACCTTAGTAGCCGACCTAAAAATCTCAAAAAAGGCACAACCTACCAGAAGGGTCTGGATTCCCAAACCTGGAAAGAAGGAAAAACGGCCTTTGGGAATCCCAGTCATGTATGACCGTGCTCTACAAGCACTCACCAAACAGGCACTAGAACCTGAATGGGAGGCAAAATTTGAACCTAATTCTTATGGGTTTAGACCAGGACGCTCATGTCATGATACTATAGAAGCTATATTTGTGGCCACCAATCGTATGCCCAAATGGGTACTCGACGCGGATATCGCCAAATGCTTCGATAAAATCAACCATGATGCACTTCTAACTAAATTAAATACATATCCATCCATGAGACGATTAATAAAGTCCTGGTTGAAATCCGGTGTGATGGATAATGGAACATTCTCACCTACAGAAGAGGGTACCCCTCAAGGTGGAGTCATCTCTCCACTTTTAGCGAATATAGCCCTCCACGGAATGGAAGAAAGAATTGAACAATACGCTGAATCAATGCCCGGATGTAAAAGGGACAATAAAAGAGCAATAAGTTTGATTCGATATGCAGATGACTTCGTTATCATGCACAAAAACCAAAACGTGGTAGAAGACTGTAAGGAAGTCATCAATACATGGTTAAAAGACATGGGATTGGAATTAAAGCCCAGTAAAACAAAAATAGTTCACACTTTTGACGGATTCGATTTCCTTGGATTCAATATCCGTCAATACAAAGTGGGGAAAAACCATTCAAAACAAGGCTTTAAAACGTTAGTCAAACCATCTAAAGAAGCAATTTCAAAGCATTTCAGGCAGCTCTCAAATGTTATAGAAAGACATAGAGCCGCTCCCCAAAAGGCGTTAATAAAACACCTAAAGCCTATTCTACGTGGATGGTGTAACTATTACAGAGGAGTCTGTAGCAAGGAAACATACACAAAACTAGGATACATGCTTTGGAACAAACTCCGAAGATGGGGGTATAGAAGACATCCCAAAAAATCAAGAACCTGGGTATACAAGAAATACTGGGGAACCAAAATAGAAAAGGCCAAGAAACCAGGAGAAAAACTCAAGGTGGACAACTGGGTATTCATGGATAAGGAAGAAAACTACCTTCCTAAACACGCCGAAACAAAAATTGTAAGGCATGTAAAAATCGAGAAAACCCGCAGCCCCTATGATGGCGACCTTATTTATTGGAACACCAGAATGAGAAAACATCCTGAAATGACCAGTCAAAAGGGAAGGCTTTTGAAAAGGCAAAAAGGGAAGTGCGCTCATTGTGGCCTTATCTTCAGGGACGGAGATTTACTGGAAAAACATCACATTTTACCACGTTCATTAGGAGGAAATGATTCAGACAAAAATCTGGAATTATTACACCTCCATTGTCACGACATTAAACACGGAATCAAAATCAATTCTTCAGAATTAGATGAGAATCCATTCTAGAGGTACTAATGGCAATAGTTCCTATGATGAGGAGCCGTATGATGCGAAAGTGTCACGTACGGTTTTGAAGACGAGTCGGAGGGGCGACTCTCCGGCTTAGTTTAATTTCATTCATCCCGGGAGAGACATAGACCGTAGGGATAAGCGACTAAAATCTGTATCCGTACGAGCATCTAAAACGATGGGTAAGGGCGGAAAACTTCATAAAGGTTTTTGCTCTAAGACCTATCAAAAATGCCGAAGAATCAACACCCAAATCGGTCACATTGTCTCTAAGCGAATTGTCGAGATTGCTGAAAAGTTCAACTCTGTTCGCGTAGCGTGGCCTACGGCCTTAGCAATCGTATTTGAGAACCTTAAGGGTTGGAAACCAAAAGGGGGACGTAAACGGTCTAACCTTCGACAAAGGTTTCACGGTTGGCTTAAAGCAAAAATTCGTGATTTTACTGAGATGAAGTGGGCTGAATTGGGCGGCAAGATAGTAGAAGTTGTAGCAGCTTATAGCTCAAAACTTGCCTATGATGGTTCGGGCAAAGTTAAACGTAATTCAAAGAATTATGCCCTAGCAACCTTCTCCTCAGGTAAGCAATTTAATGCCGTTCGCGTAGCGTGGCCTACGGCCAATCTTAATGGCGCTTACAATATCGGTGCTAGAGGTGTAATTAAACTCACTCACAGAAATGGTGGTGAGGGTCGTTTCAGTAAAAACTCTGGACGACCACCTAGAAGCTGGGTCTGTTTATGTGATCTTTGGGCAAAGGTTAGTCCTAGATTAGCATAGAACACCCCCACCTGGCTATCGCCACGCTACGCGAACGTTCAGGTGGGGTGAGCTTCATTCCAACCAGTGTCTTGATGCAAAGCGCGAGTGGTTTCCCCCATGAGCGACTGCATCGCTTCTGCCTTCTGCCTTCTGGCTTCTGCCTTGCTGTTAGGCATTTAAAATGCCTAACAGCTTAAGGGGAGCTAAAATCACTACCTGTATACCACTACCGGATTTTGAAGCGATCGCCTGTCAGTAAAAATCAACTTTTTGTAAATGTAAATTTTTGTTAAGACATTCACCATTTCTGGGTTCTAAGTGATTGTTTACAATATAAGTGAACTAGAGAAAAGCTAATTTTAAATTCATGGAACTGATAGTCTTGAATGCTAAACCAGTCTTTATTTGTCTTTATAAAATCATTATCTAAACCATCAAAAATTATAACGGCTTCAATATCACTTTTATTTTTTGTATTCAAAATAGTTTTGTTTTGATATAATCCAAGAACGCTTTCCGGGTTGAGAAATTCCCAAATTTTTTCACTTTCTTTTAGTGTCTCTGAATAAAAATTAGTCTTTTCTAACCCATAGGTTGCTATCAAAAAATTGTCTCTGTTAATAACGTGTTTAAGCACTGTTGGTAAACTTCCTGCAAGTACTTCATAACGCACGCGCGGATTAGCAACTATTAAAAATTTTTCATTATTAGGAGTGCATAATTCAACTTGTTTCAATAGATCATTGATGTACTTACTATCCTTTGCTTGTAGAGAGTACATATTCCAAACTAAGGGAACTCTATTTAACAGAATCACAACTAATATGCCTACTAGTGAAAGACTTAACCATTGAGAATAACGAGCAATATAAGACAAAACTTTTGCCAGAAAAAGGCAAGCTACTACAATGGCAGGAAATAAATAATAACCAGGATTTATTCCAGATTTAGAATAGAGCAAAATGTGAGGAGCTGCCGAAACCAATAGGAGTATCAAAAAAGGGGCAAACTCCCTGAGTGGAATTAAGATTGAATCTCGATTTAATTTGGTCAAAATTAGGGATAATCCTAAACCAATAAAAGCGATGACTAAATGGCTCTCTGTAAAAAAAACCTTGCTGGTTGATAAAATTGAATAAAATTTAAAGCTACTTTCATCTACTCCTGCATATCCCATCCCAGCAGTTCCCAAATAGAAAAGAATATAATAAATTTCTAAGACAAATGTAGAAGCTATAAATAGTAAAGGAAATTTATTATGCTTGATAGTTTGCCAAAGGGAATGTTGTCTTTCATATTTATATAAAAAAAGTTTACCAACCATTAATGTAGGAATAAAAATAATAAAAGATTCTTTACAAAGAGACATAACAATAGTCAATATAACAAAGACTACATTAGTAAATGCTTCATTATATTTCTCTTTACAACTTAGTCCCAAAAATACTAGTGATACCGATAGAAAAAACATTGCATAAGCCTCTGGAAGTGTTGGCCTTGTCCATATGTCGGATTGCCTTCCTAGCAAAGTTGATATCGAAAAAACAAATGCAATTAACAATGAAAAGTTCAATAATCTCCCAAATATAAAAATAAAAAAAGTGGTCAAAGTTGCTAAGAGAGTAATATACGAATACCATAAGGTTGAATTAACTCCAAATAGTTTGGTTACCGTGACTAAATGAATGATATAAAAAGGCCTAAACCTATTTAAGCTTTTATCAATATTTATCCAAGTAGATACAGTTTCAAAAAATCCTTTAGTGCTTAAATCGTAAGAGACTTGAGGGATAAGATGATCGTCAATAAAATAACGAAAACCAGAGGTAATTAGTCCGGTTTGATAGGCTATACTAAAAAAAGTAATTAGCATCAATGCTAATACAATAAAATTGCTTAATAGTTTGCGGTTATTTAGAGTTTTAAACATAATTTAAACATAAACTGTATTAGTTCAACTTTAAAAGGTCTACAGCCATCGTCTTGCGGTGAAATGGCTTCAATACTCTAATACACGAGCTGACTTTTCACGGCATCTATGAAAATCCCTTCAGTCCAAGATTTTGACCCAAGGCTGATTCTCAATAATCTTAATTTCTAAGCATTTAGCCGTCAGCTATCAGCTATCAGCTAATGCGCTACGCGCACGCTGTCTTGATGCAGTCGCTCATGGGGGAAACCACGGCAGTTGCTCATGGGGGGAACCACGGCAGTTGCTCATGGGGGAAACCACGGCAGTTGCTCATGGGGGAAACCCCCAAGACCGCACTGCCTCCCCAAGACCGCACTGCCTCCCCAAGACCGCACTGCCTTCCCAAGACCGCGCTGCATCGCTACTTGAGGTGCTTTTGAAGAAAACAGGTAAGCATTGGAATAATGCTGAGTTACTTCAGCTGACGGCACCTCAAGTAGCGTGAGCTTTTAGCTGACGGCTGACGGCTGACGGCTGAATACTTACTGTGAAATTAAAGGGAAGAGGAAACAGTCTGAAAAGTTAAGACATCTTGATTATAGTGAAGGCGAAGTCACCAGCGTAAAGTAGGCTGGCTATCTTTGCTTCAATGGGGTTTTGGGTCTGTTGGTGCATTGGCAATGCCCACGAGTTACCGAGAAAACCAAAGTCTCCATAAATGTGAGAGTCTCTGACCGAATCCAGAATTGCAACGACTGCTAGCCTTTCATCGGTGTTAGCCAAGAATATACTATAGGCAATGGGAACAGAAGTGTTGAATCCAGTAATAAAAGTTTACAAAAATCCCTGTCTGTCTATCGTTGTTGTCAAGCACGGTATATTGTCCTCTAGCAATACTAACTCATTTATGGCTCTCCTAGACTAAGTAGGATCAATTACTAAAAAAGATGCCAATCTAAAAAAACTTTTTGGCGTTCCTGAATGGGGGTATGATTCCAGAAACGGGCGATCGCTAATTCCCAAATTACCCATAGTACTACACCATTTAAGCGAAACGGGAGGCATTGCTGCGGGGGGAGTTTCTCTCATGGGAGCGATCCCCTAAACATAACGACATAATCGCTGCTAACTAGAGCAATCAATATACCTGATTTTTGCTTTAATAATTGTCTAAGTACCGCTATGTAAAGTTTTATTACAATATGAATTATTTTTAGTGCTAACCTTTTAACATCTTCATATTAATACCGTTTTAAGGGTCTTTTTCTCAATGGTTATTGAGGGTGATGAAAAATAAATTAATCAATTACCATATTTCTAATATTTGCTTGTTACTACTATCTCTGTTTTGCGTAGCATTACACTCATCTTTTGGTCGGCCAATTTGGATTGATGAGTTTTTACATTTTGCTTTCGGCAGCTATGAGACAACGGCTGAAGCTTGGAACGCTATCAGTCAGTCTATTCTAACGATTAATCATGGACAGACAGGCATTTATATGCTTATTAACTACTGGTTAATGCAGCTCTTTGGTGCTAACATCTTTTGGCTAAGATTTCCCAGTATTTTCTCTGGTTTGGTCTTGTTTTTAGCAGCAATTTATCTGTTCCGTCTTTGGGGCATGCCTTTTTTCTGGCAAGTGATTGGTATTCTTGCTCTTTTTGATCAAACTCAGCTAATGTATTTTGTGGGTGAAGCCCGCCCTTATATGCCTTTAGTAACTGCTACGGTTTGTACCTTGGCCTATTACAGTACCCCTTTGCCCCAAAGAACCCGTCCTATTTTTACACTTTTTGGATTATTTTCTATTTTAATGGGCGTACTATTCCACCCTTACTTTTCTGTTTATTGGTTAGCAATTATTGTATTTACATACTTGCAAAAATTAATTCAAACTGGCAAAAAAAATTCCATTAACTCTGTCATTAAACATACGAATATTCCTCTTTGTGTCCTCGGCACAATAGTCTATTTTACTTTGGGATTATTAACTTGGTTACGAGGGCAGCCAGAGTTTACATTCGATCCTTTTTATTGGAGCAAAAAGGATGAGTTAATCACCACTTTTATAGGCTTCAGTCATTTTGAATTCTTACAAAAATTTTTAGAACCATTGCTTATTACCATTTTCGTAATTTTATCAATTATTATAGTTTATCAAAAACTTAGGAAAGTTTATCTTAAAGAGCTCATCAGTCCTGTTTTTATAATAATTATAGCCTTGGGAATATCTATATTTTTCTCTTATGTCTCTTTTCGGAGTAACTATTGGATTCTACCAAGACAATGGGTAGCTTCAATCTCACTTGTTCCTTTGGCTTTTGTTTGGATTGGGTATATAATTTCACGACTTTTTTATAAAGTTCATATAATTCTAGCTTTTTCATGGATAATGCTTTGTTTTACTCCTATAGTGATTAAATTTCATGAAGTAGCTATTGATAATTATCAAGATATTAGAGAAAGGTTGGCTCAAATTTCGGTAATCTCAAAAGAATCTCAAGATTCGTTTGAGGATTTAGAGTCTATAGAATATTTTGAAAGTAAGTCTCACGAGTATTGGGTGTCTTTAGCTAATAAAAATATTCAACAAGGTGGTAAAGTTTGGAAAGGTTTTAGAAGCTTTTATAGCCCTCCCAAATGAATTAGGAAATGGTTCTATCCAAAAATAATTTTCAGGGTTAATTTTTTAAACTATAAAATTAACCTTTATCATTTTTTTGATCAGGATATTTTTTTTGCTATTAGCAGAATTGATTTTCCTAATCTATATCTTAAGATAGGATCTAACTTTCTAGAGAGAGGAACCATTAAGCTATCCCATACTTGTATTTGTTTTAAAGTTGGTTGACTTTGCTTAAGTATCAGTTTATTAGCTAGACTAGCTAGTAAACCCACACTATCTAAATAGAGACATTTAACAATCTTGAGATTATCTGGTATTATTGCTTTAAGGCTGGATTGACTATAGCGACGATAGTGACCAATAGCTGCATCGAAGGGAGTAAACAATCTTTGATGAGCCGGACCTAAAATAACTAAATTTCCATTAGCTTTTAGATGTTGAGACACTTTGATAACTTCTTGATTATCATTGCGGATATGTTCTAAAACATCAAGATATAAAATTGAATCAAAGAATTGCTCATTAGTCAAACTATCAATAGTCCCATTGCGGGCATAACAGTTGATGATACCATTTAAATCAATCGATTGTTCTAGAGCATGGAAAAGCTGATTGTCTGGCTCTAGGCACAACCACTGACTATATTGGGAGCGACAGAGTAAACGGGTGTTGCTTCCTATCCCTGCCCCAACTTCTAAGACATCACCTTTGATATATTTGCTTAATAAGACTCTTATATAGTTTTTCCAATTCTTGGCTTGAGCAAACAGCTCTAACTCTGTCCCGACATAGGTAAACTGGCTCATGGTTTTAAAGGAAAGAAATCATCAACGTAATATTTATAATCGCGAACTGGAATCAAGTTGGACTGATTCCGCGTTGACAGGATGATCAGACTGAAAACAGTGCCGATTAAGACAAGTTGGAACATAGATAGAACTAATAAACCCGACACGTAGGTGGCCCAGCCTGGTATCCCCCAATCGGTAAAGACTCTAATCAGCACAACTGAGCCTAAGAGCAACAATAAAATAACTAATAAAACTACAACACTTAATAAGATTCTGGTCCCGACAATATCTCCGTACACTGCAATAGAACTCAAGCCATGTGTCACGAGGGACACTAAGTTCATCTTGGGCTGCCCAGCTAGTCGCTTTGCCCGGGGCACATCTACTTCAAGATAGGGAATTCGAGAGCGATAAATGCCTGATGAGTAATGATTCCAAATTTCGGAAATTACTACGACGTTCTTCAATAAATAAGCAGGTAATAAACTGAAATTACCGACGCTAATTTCTTTCCCTATAAGCAGGAGATAAAGCTTTTTGTAAATGAAATAGAAAAACTTAAATGTGTAGCTTTCAGAGCGCTTACTCCGCTTAGCAAAAATTATTTTATTGTTACCTGTCTTGTCCGAGACATTCAGGAGGTGCTCTATCGCAAAGGGATTATCTTCTCCATCACCGTCCATCACCACAACCCAGTCGCAGTCTGAGTGGCTATATACATAGGACAAGCCAACCGCTATCGCTCTCTGGTGACCAAGGTTGCGGCGAAGTCGAAGGATGTTAACTGCTCGAATCTGGAGATGTTCTTGATGAGTCAGTGAATCTGGGATGGGCATAGTTGAATAGTCATCAACAATGACAACTTCTAAATTGGTGCCTTGAGGAATAATAATCTCATCAATAAGCAGCAGTAGCTTTTCCAGAGCTTCCCAGTCATTAAATGAAGGAATGACAATGACTAGATTTCTCCTATCAGTCAAGTCAGTAATTAGAGACTGATTTAGAGACTGTTTTGGCGGTGAGAGCTTTGGGAGTCCCATTTATTTTCTCTCAGACTATGAAAAACTAATATGTTAGAGTACATGTTTTCCTGCAAAAAGTCTACCCCTAACCTCAGTACAGGACAAAAAGGTTGAAAAGAAGAGCAGGATGGGGTTTGATCCGAATTTAGGAGAGTGATCTCAAACCCCATAAACCAATAAGGGCGAATTGAAGAAAGCCCTCCAACCCCATTTGGGATAGCACGGAGCGAGAGTCTCGTTTCTAGCCAAGTTCAATCTGGCATTGCTGAAAGTAAAGACAGTGAACCTGAGTGAACTGGCATTGGGATTTGAGGGAAAGGCTTTGCCCGAGTCAAATTACAAACGACTGCAACGATTTTTTCGCGGGTTTGACCTAGATCACAAGGCGTAGGCAAAAATTGTGGTCAAGTGGATGCAAATCCCTGAGCCTTCGATAGTGAGTAATGACCTTACGACTTGGGAGTTGGGGCAGCATTGCTATAACATTGGTTTCAACAGCTTCTTTGACCGTCTCATAACTGTTGAATGGTTCCTTAGCACTGACAATTTCATTGAGCACCCTATTAACCATGATTAAACTCCTGTTTTAGCTGACGTTAATTATTGAAAATTTTATTCGTTATCTGTAGGTAAACCGACAAACCCTTTAAATTTGAACCAGAGCGATCGCAATTTCCAAAACTTACTGGTCTTCATGGCCGCAATTTCTACATTAATTACCTTCAACTTAGCCTCAGCTTCGTTCAGTTGGTTCTGAATCTGCTGTAATTGATTTTGCTGAAAATTCTGAATTTTTTCCTGTGACTGTGCCAATTGTGATTGAGTATGCTGAAGGTGTGAGTGTATTTGGGTTAATTGTGACTGAGTATGCTGAAGTTCTGAGTGTATCTGAATTAATTGTGATTGATTATATTGAATTTCTGAGTGGTATTGATTTAATTGTGACTGAGTATTTTGAAGGTCTAAGTGGGCATTGGTCAATTGTGACTGAGTATGTTGAAGGTCTGAGTGGGCTTGGGTTAATTGCGATTTAGTCTGCTGGAGGTCTGTCACAGTTGCACTGACCTGAGAGCGCAAGGAAGCTATCTCTTGATCCTGTTGCTCAATAATCTTCAGAAGCTCAGCACGCCTAGTCTCGCTAGTTTGATACTGAACTTGGATGTTTTGATACTGAACTTGGAGTTTATTAAAGTCAGAGGATTTGTCCAGTAATGCCTGAACCATTCGCCCAGATGGACTCTTGAGCAGATAGTAACTAATTTGCTCATCAGTATAGCGCACCAAAGGCTGCCGACTAGCTACGAAAAACATGTCATAGTCGAACAACTGTTGTTCAAATTGCAGAAACTCAAAACCAAGGTTCTTAAAGAATTGCGACACCCCTCGCCGACTCAAAAGATGGATATGCTCAATAGATTTCATTTGCTCTAAAAAATGATCCTTTTGAGCAACCATCTCTGAATAGGTTTTACCCTCTTCATAATTGGGCATCTGGACAATGAAAATACCATCTTCCTTGAGAAGAGATGCCCCATGGCTCATGGTAGCCACTGGATCAGGTAAATGTTCCATGACATCGTAGAGTACGATGGCATCAAAACATTCTGGTTCTAGTTGCTGGTCCTCGATCGGTCCTGACAAAATGGGGATATTGAATGTCTGTTGTGCAAATTCCACAACCCAAGGGCTAAGCTCCAGACCCATAGCCTCAAAACCTGCCCAGCCCATCATTGCCACAAAGCCACCATGAGCACAACCTAACTCAAGCACTTTGGCTGGCGGTAGTTTATAAGCCATCAGTGTACGCAGCCAGTGGAGGCATCGCTCTGGTAAGTCTTGACGGGCTCGTTGACGAATATCAGGAAAACCATAATGCTCGGTCTGATGAGACAACCAGTACTCTTTACCGTAGAAGTCATGGTTATCATCCTGTACACGGATCTGCTCAGTCCTCAAACCAGTTTTTGACACTAGAGTGCCACATTGATAGCACACAAAGTAGTCGGGGGAAAATTCAGTTAGCTCAGTATTTCCACACCAACAGATATGTCTTAACGTTTGTGTCATCTTGTTGTTGTAGGGAGGTGTTGATAAATTAGCTCGAACTTACGTCTGATCACAAGTCCGGATTGAAAACCCTTTTTTTAATTAAGTCCCCAGAGAGGGAATAAAAATAAAGGGTCTTAAGAATTAAGACTTGGAAAACTGGGAAGTTATCTACAACAGGTTAATATTCTGTAGTACCGTCAAACCTATCAACGCTAATCCGCCACTACCCATGACAATTCTGACCCTGCGGAGAACCTGAGGCTTCATATAGCCAAGATAGCCCACCATACCTAACATTAGTGCAATGGACAACAAACTACCGCCAAGACTAAAGAATAGATTTCCTTGGACTGGAGAAACGAATGAGATTAGTTGCACTAGAGTCCTGTCAGCATACATGGCGGTAGATAGCAGTAGTAAGTTTATCCCTAAAATTAGACTAACTAGTGGAACTAACAGGGGTTTTAGTTGAAACCAGCCTGACCGCAATTTCCAGAATTGATTGGACTGCATTGCAGCTAGAGCTGACCCCGCTTCTTTAAGTTCCCACTGTTTTTGCTGAAGTTGAGCCTCTGCGTACCTCAATTGCTCTTCGAGATCCCCTGACTGAAGCTGAGTTGGTTGAAATTGAATTAGGGACGGACTTGGGGGTAGCTGTTGTTGGATTTGAGCCTGTAACTTCCTGAATTCTCCCCAAAGGGGGGAACCTATACCAGTACCATCATTTTTGATTGTCTTAGCAGTTTCGACCAGAACCTCTACCACGGTATCGGCCATCTTTGACCAGGAAAATTTATTCGCGTGTTCAAACCCATCAGCAATCAACTGCTTACGAACCTCTGGGTTTTGAACTTTGTACAGCGCATCAATCAGCTCGTAAACATTAGATTGATCCACATACAATGCTGCTTCCCCAGCCGCTTCAGGAAGAGAGGAGTGACGACAGGTAATTACAGGGCAACCACAAACCATTGCTTCGGTAACTGGTAATCCGAAGCCTTCGTACAGAGAGGGGACAACCAGAGCGATCGCACCAGAATACGCTACTTTTAATTCTTCATCACTCAGGGGCAGAACCATCGTTGTTATCTCTTCTGCCAAGGCAGCTAGCTCAGGTTCTAACTCAGGTCTACCACCGACACAAATCACCCCAAACTCTTCCTTATCCACCAGCTTAGATAATGCTCTGAACAGAAAGATAGCGTTTTTATAGCCATTAACACCAGTTCTTTCTCCTACTAATAGTAAGTAGGGCTTGGTCACATTGAATTTAGTCTTAAACTCATTGATATCATCATCGCTTGCCGGGGAAAAAACCTTTTTGATACCACAGTGAGCTACCGTTACCTTTGACCGGGAAATATGGGGGAAAAACTTAATCAGATCTCGAGCCGTACTTTCGGATATCGTAATATAACGGGAGGCGTGTAAGATACCGTAATGCTTTTCTTTCCAACCTGCTTCGTTAAGATTGGCACCGATCACCTCTGGAATCATGTCATAAGCCATAAATACAGAAGGAGTAGATAGGGGCGCGGTATAGTAGCTGGAAATGAATAGATCAGTCCCTTTTTCATCACAGATTTCCTGCAACAAGTCAGCATCTGCTCCGGTTTTGTTGTAATCGTAAGCTCGAATCGGGCGATAGCGAATTCCAGGAATCCTCGGAGCCGTTCCAGCCCGGTCTAAAACAATCACATGGTTCCCAAAGCCATTAGTTGCCCATACTTCTAGCAAAGACTTCCAGACTTGGGAAATTCCAGAGTTAGGAAAAAATTGGAAAAATACCCCATCAACCACAATTTGGGGGAATGGTCTTTCAATCTTCATAGTTTGTTGCTGAAATTCTTCCAGTTGCAAAAACTGCCATTTTTCGCCCTCAGGCTCCTTCTGAGCAATCGGCACTATACCACAGATATCCGCCGGTTCAACCAGGGTTTCATCCTTAACCCAAGATAAATGTTGACGCAGAAAAACCGGAAATTCAGACTGCTGCTGTAGTGCCTGCCACTCGGCCAGAGCATTCTGGTAGCCGTAGTAGCTCTCCTTAAACTGCAATTGCTGTGGTGTGACATAAGCAAAATGTTGAAAGACCAGTCCCTGTGCTTCGGTTTCTCGATGTAGGAATGGATTGATGCTTGCTATATCTTGCCCATGATTAGCTGACTGATTAGTTGACGACGGTTGGACAAGCCTTGGGGGTTCGTGGGCTGCCCAGAAACCTCCCGGTTTAAACCTCCACAGGCGCAACCATTCCTGTTTGGGGTTTTGTGTATAGCAATTGCGACTGGTGACAATTAAATTTTCTCCAACGAAATACGAACACCAGAAGAAAGCAGCCGTCTTTTCAGGTTGGTCGATGAACATCTGTCGAGCTTTACAGATTTGCTCAGTTGTCCACAACTCATCCACATCTACCTGCCACAACAAACACTCTTGTTGGATATTCTCAAGGGGAGCATTCACCATTTCTCGCTTGCCCTCCCAGAAAACCCCATCTGGTTTGCGATAGACGGTGATCTGGTCAGGGTAGCGTTCCATCAGTTGGTCGAGATACTCTGTGGTGCCATCAATACTACGACCGTTGTGGTGAATTTCATCACTGACATGCCCACCCGTCGCTAAACTCCAGGCAGTATCATGCTTCAATTGCGCTACGCCTTCAATAATGTGCCAATGCCATGGGAATGGTAGTTTACTGAAGACGTCAATATGGTAGCGAATGAAGGGTTCACCATTGAGAACAATGGTAAAAAAATGGATGGGAAGAGGGGTTGAGGCTTGACCTGACTTCCCAACAGAGTGGTGACTACCCGCTTTAGCAAAAATGGAGTAACCATTGCGCACAGACGCATTTTGCTCAATCAGTTTATAGTTTTTATCTCTTAATAACCGATGGTGATTAGTATAATTTTTATAGGTACAAATATCATCAAGTAGGATGTATTTGGCTCCATAAACCTGATCTAATTCCACCTCACCTGTGAACTCGGAGCCATCGATTAAGACCAGATCAAAATCTTCGATTTGGTTTTCTTGCTTAATCGTTTCAATCCCATCTCCAGAGGTTCCCATTTCCCTAACATAATCGATATCTTGACGAAGCCAACCCAAGACTTGTTCAAGAGGGTAGTTATTTAGAGGGGTGCGATGGGCATGATAAAATTCCCTAACCTCATCTTCTCTAGGAAACTGCTCTAGGGAAATTGATGAAATATTGTAGCATTTGACAAAAGAATCCTGGCGATAGCGTTCCCGTAACTCAGTAAAACGAGGTTTTGAAACCTCCATACAGAATAACACTGGATTAGAAGGATTTTCTCGCAGCCCCTTGACAAACGCTTCGGTGCTTCCCGCACCGGATGAAGACCCAATTTCTAGAACAGTCTTGATATCTTCTTCCTGAGCTATCCTCTGAATCGCTTTATAAAAATCGTCGTCTTTAATCTCAGGAGGAATTACATAATCTAGTTCGGATCCTGACCTATTACTTGGCATATGAAACACCTCCTCACACACACCTGAAAAAAAACTTGGCAATAACTTTGGCAAGAAAGATATAAGTCTAACTTGTTATAACAAAGGGAACAGGGAACAGGGAACAGGGAGTAGGGAGTAGCGATGCAGCGCGGTCTTGGGGAGCCAGTGCGGTCTTGGGGGTCTCCCCCATGAGCAACTGGCGTGGTTTCCCCCATGAGCGACTGCATCAAGACGGGAGTAGGGAGTAGGGAACAAAAATTATCACAATTCATTTAGGTACCCTATAGTCTTTATAACCTGTTAGTCTAACCTATTCTCCTAATCAGACTTGTTCCAAATTTGGAAAGTTTAGTTTTAGATTAGAACTTTGTCCATTCTGATTCATCCCGGTTTCCATCTCAACAATTTTCGCAATTTCAGCAATTTTCGCCCGGGCTTGCTCTAATTCAAGCTTCAGGGCATTGTATTCCGTTTCAACGGCCTGATATTTGTTTTCAAGGGCTGTATAGTTAAGATTTAGTGTATTTCTACCGTCTTCGGCATTTTGAAGCCATTCTCTCAGGTTAATGACGAATTCCTGATATTTGAGGATTCTTCTGTTCAACCAGTAGGAATCTTGATACATTGGGCATTGGTTCTGAATACTATAGGATTCAGGTAGGGATAGTCTTAACTGACTAGAAATTCCTCCTGCATAATAGGATGTCATTGTCCGAGGATAGTAACACAATTTCACCGTTTCATTCTGGATTAGCCTCAGAAACCATTCATAATCCGATGATATTCTATAGCGTTCATTGAAAAGCCCTATCTTAGAGAAAAACAAGTTAGCTCTCGAAAAGCTGGCTTGGTGAGGCAAACATCCACAGATCAGTTCATCAGCTACCTCTTCAGGCATGGGAGGCTTGACAACAATGGTAGACCCAGATTGCTCTCTAACCTCTAGGTCTCCATACACAAAATCACAGGAGGGATTTGCCAACAGGAAGTTAACGGTATCTTGGATAACTTTATCATCAAGATAATAGTCATCTGAATTAATAAAACCAATAAACTCACCAGAGGAGTACCTAATTCCCTTATTCATGGCTTCATAGATACCGCCATCAGGTTCGCTAATAAATCGGCTAATCTGATCACTATATTTATGAGCAATCTCCTTAGTTTTGTCTTGGGAGTTGCCATCAATAATAATGTACTCTATATCCTCATAGGTCTGAGAGACGACACTCTTGATCGCTCGCTCTATAAATCGCTCAGCATTTTTACATACAGTGATAATTGAAATCCTCACATGCTCCTCCTCAAAATTATCACTATTAGGGTGATAATACTGGTTTAATAGGTTTAACTATAGGGTTTAACTATATTCCAACTTGGAAGATTACCATCTTTCATTTACCTTGAGCTTTTAAGGTTTGTTTAAAAGTTTTAACTTTTTTTAAGGTTAAACCACTTCCTTGACACTATTCAAGTAGGAATCGACTACCTCATTGCTTTCTCCCGCTAACTTTATCCTGCCTTTGTCTAACCAAATCACCCGCTTGCACGTATGGCGCACAAAGGATAAATCATGGGAGACCACTAAAACAGTGGCATGAGCCTCCCAAAATCTTTCCATGCGTCGCTGGCACTTAATTCTAAAACTTTGATCCCCTACGGATAACACTTCATCCAAAATTAAGATATCTGGCTGTACATCAGTGGCAATGGCAAAACCTAGGCGCGCTGACATCCCTGAGGATAATCCCTTGACTGGCATTAACTTGTAGTCTTCTAGCTCAGCAAACTCCAAAATCGATGGGGTTCTGCGTTTCATCTCTTGTTTAGAGAAACCTAGCATCACCCCATAAAGTTTGATGTTATCCAGTACCGAAAGTTCTGGATCGAATCCAGCTCCTAGCTCAATCAGAGGAGCGATTTCACCTCTGATCCATACCTGACCCCTTGTGGGCTGTAAGATTCCACAGATAACTTTAAGCAGGGTTGATTTTCCTGAACCATTTGGTCCAATGATGCCGATTTTTTCCCCAGCCTTTACAGCTAGATGAATGTCATCAAGGACTAAATTCCTGGAAGGTTTGCGGTATTTTCCCTCCAAAAACGATAGAATTGTTTTCTTGAGGTCATAGGAAAACTCTTCTTGGGTTCTTCGCCACAATGAAACCCGATCGAGTCTAATAACTTCTTCTGTCATCTATAACAAATCCATGAAGTGCGGCTGCCAAATTCGAAAGCAAGTCCAGCCTAAGGATACAATTACTATGGCACTTAGGCATGAGTGTCCAATTAACCCTACATCTGGCAAACCTCCTGACAAAGAAATCTGTCGAATGCTTTCAATAATCGGCAATAAGGGATTTAAGAACAAAAAAGGTCTAACCGCCTCTGGAACAATTGCTGCTGGATAAAAGACTGGAGAACTAATCCAGAGCACAAAGCATACTAATTCATAGAAATAGGGTAAATCCCTAAAGAAAACATAGAGAACACTGACGAGAAAACCGATACCGATACTAACCAAAATTAAGGCGATTAACGGAAGACTCAACGCTAGCAAATTGACTACACTTTTTGAAGTAAGCAACGTGACAATAGCTAGGAGAGGAAAGCTGCCAACAGCTAACTGAAACACGTTAGCAGCAATGGTTGAAACTGGAAAGACACTGATTGGTAAGCGAACTTTATTCAACAGGGCACCATTGCCAACTACACTGACTAATGCTTGGTTGGTTGAAGCGGAGAAAAAGTTAGTCACAAGCAACCCAGTAAAAGCTGCCAGAATATAGTTAATGGTTGAGTTGTCATAATAGGAGGCAAAGGTAGCACCAAAAATTGCTGTATATAGTCCTGTCATAATCAAAGGATTTAACAAAGACCAATATACTCCCAGAAGCGATCCTCGATAACGTCCCTTCAGATTTCGCTCTGTTAATATAGACAGCAACTCCCAATAGCGCTGAAATTGCGACCGTGCGGTGTTAGCCTTGAGGGATAAGGTCATAATTTATACACCGAAGATATAGAACCGAATATGAGTATATAGAACCGAATATATAGGGATTCAAGTTAGCCTCCCCACTGGTTCGTAGATGCGCATTCCTAGAACCTTGACACTCCCCGCTCGCTTTGTGACGGGGATTCCTAGATCTACGACCGGCCTTAAACCTCCGTGTCCAAATGGCAATATCTAAACCGAAATCCCGTCAAGACTAAGATTTTAGTTCAGTTCACGAAAGACCCAGCGGGCTAGTCTCCTTAGGCGTTTAGTTACTTTTTGAGAAGTGTCTTATATAGTTAGTTGCTTCCCTGTTTCACCTGGTTTCGGCGTGCCCCGCCGTACCGTTGTTTTCTCAAAGTGTTTTTGCTGGGTTCACACACCAATTGTTAGTTGATGGTTGGGTTTTTAGCGATGCAGCGCGGTCTTGGGGGTTTCCCCCATGAGCGACTGCATCAAGAAAGGAGGATTTTCCCTGCCCTCCGGGCATTACTTCTTTTAGGTCAAGCAGTGGCGGGTTTCTCTCCCGGTTGCGCCTCGGTTTCTCAGCCTGTACCCATATCTAAATAATACTCTACGCGAGGTATTGTCAATCCTTTTTGACAAAATTGTGTCTAGGCTAAAAGCGCGCAGCGAGCCTACATCCGGTGGTTTAAAAACGCGGGGTTTTGGCTTGTGGGAGTTCCCATAACATATCAGCGCGAATTTCTTCGCCCTGTCGCATTTCCACCCCGCACTCTTAGTTACGGCGCGTTCGCGTAGCGTGGCCTACGGCCAATCGCGTAGCGTAGCCCTTTGGGCTAATCGCTTTTAGCGTTCGCTGAGGCCAATCGCGTAGCGTAGCCCTTTGGGCTAATCGCTTTTAGCGTTCGCTGAGGCCAATCGCACAACCGTCCTGTTTCGGTCTGTATATTATTATCATAGTTTAGGGAAATTTGTCGAGTAAGAACTTGGTATAATCCCTTGAGAAGTAAGTTCTGACTTGATTATATGTCTCTGACTAGTGCTGACGAACTAGAGCCAAGTCCCTTGCTTTCTTGGCGACTAGGGCAAAGTAACTTGTTAGATTGGCGAGCTATTATCGAAACTAACCCCTCCCTCTGGAGAGAAGCCAAGCAACGGTCTCACTTCGGACCTCAGGTGCTAATAGCAACTACCGTAGGGGGGTTAGCGCCACTGTCACTACCAGAAAGTCTACTAGCAGTAGCCCTTACCCTCAGAGGAGCAGAGGTTCATACTCTCCTGTGTGACCATTCTCTGCCTGCCTGCCTCAATCTTCAAAAACTGGATACACCTCAAGAAACGATTGAAAACTATGATCTAGAAACGATCAAATGCCAAAAGTGTTTCGCAACCGGTGGTTATCTATATCAACCGTTGCATTTGACCAACCATGTATTGAGTGAACTGCTCACTGGGCTCGACAGGCAAGAGGCCAAACAAATTGCAGCCCATGTGCCCCTATCAGATATTGAAAACTATTGCTTGGGCAACTGGAATATCGGTGAACATGCCTATGCTGGGGCGTTGCGCTATTTTACCAGTGGGAATCTAGATAACGAACCCAACAGTGAAATCGTGGTGCGTCGATATTTTGAAGGGGCTTTGCTGACTGCGTATGCTATCAGTAAGCTACTGTCTAAGTATAATTTTAAGGCTGCTTGCTTCAATCATGGCATCTACTTACCTCATGGCATCATTGGTGAAGTGTGTCGCTCACGCCAAGTGCGCGTGGTTAACTGGACTCTTGCCTACCGCAAGCGTTGCTTTATTTTTAGCCACGGAGACACTTATCATCACACTATGCTCAGTGAGCCTCTCCATGCCTGGGAAACCGTGCCTTGGACTGAGGCAATGACAGATGATATTCTACAGTATTTGAAAAGTCGATGGCAGGGCACTAGGGACTGGATTTGGTTTCATGAAAAACCTGATGAAGAATTTAGCCGCAATGCTGAGGAGATGGGGCTTGACCTGAACCAGCCAGTGATTGGAATGCTCACTAATGTAATGTGGGATGCCCAGTTGCACTATCGGGCTAATGCTTTTCCCAATATGCTGACGTGGGTACTCCAAACGATTGAGTATTTTGCTAAACGTCCTGAGTTACAACTGCTGATTCGGATTCATCCGGCAGAGATTCGGGGAACGTTGCCTTCTCGCCAACCCTTGTTGCCAGAAATCAAGAAGGTCTGGTCTCAATTGCCTAAAAATATTTTCATCATTCCTCCAGAAAGTCCTGTGAGTACCTACGCAGCGATGATGGAGTGCGACTCGGTGATTATTTATGGGACAAAAACTGGAGTTGAGTTGACCAGTGTAGGGATTCCGGTGATCGTTGGTGGTGAAGCTTGGATCCGAGATAAAGGAATCACGATCGATCCCTCTACAGCACAGGAGTATTTCCAGTGCTTGGATAAGCTACCCCTTGGTGAACGGTTGGATTCTAATTCCCTTAAACGAGCCAGGATGTACGCTTACCATTTCTTTTTCAGACGAATGATTCCCCTACAATTTACGGAACCCCTATCGGAAAATCCTTACGTGAAGCTGAATATTACTAGCCTAGAGCAGTTACTTCCTGGTGCAGATCCGGGTTTGGATATTATCTGTGATGGAATCTTGTCTGGTTCTCCTTTTATCTATCCAGCGGAACGGTTGGGAATTGATCGCGTCTAGATTGGTGGAACGGGCATCTTGCTGGAACGGGGATGTTGGTGGCACGGTTATCTGGCCGTGGAACGGGCATCTCGCTGGAACGGGGATGTTGGTGGAACGGGGATGTTGGTGGCACGGGCATGTTGGTGGCACGGGGATGTTGGTGGCACGGGCATCTTGCCCGTTATCAATATTTTCGAGCGGAGCAAGCCCTTCGGTGGTGCGTTACGGGGCTACTGGCTACGACGTTTAAATATGATGACAAGGCGCGCCCCTAACGCACCCTACGCACCCTACGCACTAAAAATTTTTAGATTTATCTATCCATAGGGGTTTACTATTATAACATAAACAATGGGATATTTTGATATCATTATCCCCGAGGGTGCCACTATAACGGCCACATCAGGTTAAGCTAAATCGCTTAATGGTGATGGCTGTATACAGGTGTGTTCAGGAGTGTATTATGAACTATATCAGAATTCTGGCTAAGCCTTTTCGTCAAGTCAAAAAGTTTTATCACAGCTCATTGACTCAGTATCCTTCCCAACTAGCTAATCCAGGACTAGCTAATCCAGGACAATTGAGTCATTTGAAGATATTAAAGTCTTTCCCTAAACCGGTAATTAGCTCTGATAAAACGTGCATGGTCTCGGTGGTGATTGGGAGTTATAACCGTAGACTTTTACTGGAAAAAGCGATTCAAAGTGTTCGAGATAATCAGATTCGCGTTCCCTATGAAATCATTGTGATTGACGGGGGGTCAACGGATGGCTCTTTAGAATGGCTAATTCAGCAGAAAGATATTATTACTATCATCCAACATAACCGAGGGGAATTCCAAGGAAAGCCACTCAAGCGTCGCAGTTGGGGGTATTTTATGAATCTTGGCTTTAAATCAGCTAAAGGTAAATATATTTTGATGATCAGTGATGATTGTCTGCTATTACCGAATGCGGTGAATTTAGGGCTGGATAAGTTTGAAGAGGTGGAAAAAGCTGGCGGCAAACTAGGGGGAGTAGCTTTCTATTTTCGGAATTGGCCAGAGGATCAAGAGTACTATGTACAACATACCCTTGGTGGCAAGCTGTTTGTTAATCATGGTATGTACTTAAAAGAAGCCCTAGCAGCAGTTGACTGGGCGGATGAAGAGCGATATATATTTTATAAAGCTGATGGTGATCTCTGTTTAAAGATGTGGCAGCTTAATTATGAGATTGTAGATTGTCCAGGGGCTTATGTTGAACATTATTATGATCGAAATGAAGGGGTTCGCCAGACTAACAATGCTGTTTTAGACCATGACCGAGAGGCTTACTTGCAGCGATGGGAAGGAATTTATTATCATCGATATAAGCGGGATCTCCGGAGACGAGTAACTAGGTTCTATGAGGACAAAACTAGAACAGCAGACCAGTTTATGAACTTAGTTTATTAAGTTGTCTAGGAGTAACTAAATGGCTTCGGTGAAACAGGAAATTGGTCGGTTGGTAAATCGTCTGTTAGCGTCAATGAATTTAAAGTTGCTAAGGCTTTCAGACTACAAACAAATTGTGGAAGCGAGTCCGGATCCAGGCAGGGAACTATGGCGATGGGTTCGGGAAAATTATTCGATTAAGACGGTGATTGATATTGGAGCAAATAATGGTGATTTTGCGGAATTTTTAGCTTGTTACTTCAATGCTAAACAGACCTATGTATTTGAACCATTGCCATCTTATCTATCAGACTTAGAAGGGAAAGCGGCTAAGATTCCTAATCTAAAAATTTTTAATGTGGCTTTGTCGGATTATCAAGGAGAAGAGTTCTTCTATGAGAATTCTTACGGGCCAGCTTCTTCGATGTTACGCATAAGTGAACTATGTAAGAAGGAATTCCCACAAACATCAGGAGAAAGTGAAATAAAAGTAAAGGTTTGCCCCCTGGATGATCTATTACAGTCAGAATTAGAGTCTGATAAATTTGAGAGAGATATTTTTATAAAAATTGATGTCCAAGGGGTTGAAGATAAGGTGATAAAGGGAGGGAAAAAGCTATTTTCCCTAGGGCGATGTGTTCTGGTAGAAATGTCATTTGTTCCTCTGTATAAGGAACAACCATTATTTGAAGAGGTGCATGACTGTTTGGTAGAGCTGGGTTACCGATTTGCGGGAATTAAAAATCAAATTAATTCTATCAAGTCTGGACAGCCATTATTCTGCCATTGTTTGTATGTCCGTTAGGGTTGTGCAAGCTATCAGCTATCAGCTATCAGCTATCAGCTATCAGTTATCAGCTATCAGCTATCAGCTATCAGCTATCAGCTATCAGCTATCAGCTATCAGCTATCAGCTATCAGCTATCAGCTTATGGGTTAGGTCACAGGCTGGAAGCCTGTGCCACAAAAGTGACCGCTGACCGCTGAATGCTGACCACTGACCACTGACCGCTGAATGCTGATAGCTGAACGCGCACGCGTGCGCGTAGCGCATATGCTTAGGTTAATTGTTAAGAGTAAAGGTGAGGAGTGAAGGAACATGAAACTTTCTGTTGTTGTTGGTACCTATAATCGATTGAGTCTTCTGAAGCAATGTATTACTAGTATTCTTGAACAAACATCAACCCCTACGAAAATTTATGTAACTGATGCTGGGTCTGATGATGGCACTATTGAGTACTTAAATGCGATCGCATCCTCAAATCCACAGGTGATTCCGATTTTGGTGGGAGAAAAGCTTGGTCAAGCTAAAGCCTATAATGATGTGTTCAGACTTATAGATACTCCCTATGTGTGTTGGGTCAGTGATGATAATGTAATTGTGAACCAGGGTCTGGATACGGCGGTAAAAATACTTGAGGAAAAGCCGAAGATCGGGATGGTAGCCCTGAAAGTAAGGGATAAACAAGGGCCCTTCGTGAGTGCTCCCTACATCGGTGGTGTCTCAGTAATTGGTGTATTAAATGTTAACCAAGGTGTGCTGAGAACTTCGGTATTAAAACAGGTGGGTGGATTCTGTGAAGTATTTCGAGATTATGGGATTGATCCGGATTTGACCACGAAAGTTTTATTTTCAGGGCATGATATTGTTTATACTAAAAAAATGGCTATTCATCATTACCGGAATTGGAGTTCGGATCCTAATACTCCAGAATATGCCCAAATGATGGAAAGGCAAAAGCAGTATAAAGCCCTTTATGCGGAACGGTACTCAAAGTATGCGAAAGGGGGTTGGTTCTGGCAACTGAAAAAGTATCTTTGGGCATTGTTTCGTAAAGGGATCGGGTTTGATCAACACTACAATTCAGACCAACCGATCTTCTGGAATCTCATCCCTCGGGATTGGCACAATATCATGACCAGTCGGTATATTAGTATCACCGATCCGATGACTACCCAACGTAAAAGTTATCACTTAATTCAACATTGTCCAGGATATCTACGACCGAGATCATTTCAAGTGGAGCCGTTATCGTGAAAGCTATCAGTTATCAGCGGTCAGCGGTCAGCTATCAGTTATAGGGCTACGGGTAAGGCAAAAGGCAAAAGGCAAGAGGCAAAAGGCAAGAGGCAAAAGCTTTTGCTGCTTCTATCAATGTCCTTTTAATGCGTAGTGCTATATCAGCTATCAGCTTATAGGTTAGGTCACAGGCTGGAAGCCTGTGCCACAACTGACGGCTGACGGCTGAGGGCTGACCGCTGACGGCTAAATGCTGAGAAAAAGATAAATACGTATTGAAATCCTAGCTAATTAATGGTAAACCATTGGTCAGTGGTGAAAAACCGATAGGAATTTATTGGTTGTAGGAGTGTAAAATGTCCCGAAGACTGACTATTAATGGCTTTGAAATTAATGATGATAGCGATTGCTTTGTAATTGCTGAAATTGGGAATAACCATCAAGGCAGCTTGGAAAAGTGTAAAGAAATGTTCCGGATTGCTAAGGAATGCGGAGCGAATGCTGTAAAACTACAAAAACGAGACAATCGTGCCCTTTACACGAAAGCTGCTTTCGACAGACCTTATGACCATGAAAATAGTTTTGGTTTGACCTACGGTGAGCATCGGGAGTTTCTAGAATTTGGTGCTTACGAATATCAGGAACTGAAAAAGTATGCTGAAGAAGTAGGGATTACGTTTTTCTCTACTGCTTTTGATATTCCGAGTGCGGACTTTTTGGGTGAGTTGGATATGCCAGCCTATAAGATCGCTTCTGGAGACCTTAAGAGCTTGCCCCTAATTAAACATGTTGCTCAATTCCAGAAGCCGATGATCGTTAGCACCGGTGCAGCTACTTTAGAGGATGTGCAACGGGTTTACGATGCGATTATGCCGATTAACCCCCAGTTGTGTATCCTGCAATGTACGGCAAGCTATCCAGCGGACTTTGAAGAACTTGAGCTGAAGGTGATCGAGACTTATCGGGAACTGTTCGGTGATATTGTGATTGGTCTATCTAGCCATGACAACGGTATCGCTATGGCAGTGGCGGCTTATGTTCTTGGGGCTCGTGTGATTGAGAAACACTTTACCCTGAACCGGGCGATGAAAGGAACAGACCATGCTTTCTCGTTAGAACCGACAGGGTTGCGCAAGATGGTAAGAGACCTCAGACGCACTCGCCAAGCTTTTGGGGATGGGGTGAAGAAAGTACACCTAAATGAACGTCCTGCTTACTTGAAGATGGGTAAAAAACTGGTTGCTGCGGATAATTTACCTGTAGGACATGTTTTAAGGGCAGAGGATATCGCAATGAAATCCCCAGGGGATGGTTTACCTCCCTATGAATTGGACAATGTGATTGGTAAAGTTTTAACAAAACCCCTAAGGGTGGATGAGTCAATTACCTTGGCTGGGTTGGTGGAAAATGTTGAACAGGTTGCTGTGTAGGGTATTGTTGGCTTCGTGAATTATTTTGACCTCTCTGGCAAAATCGCTATTGTTACTGGAGTCTTAGGTAAACTTGGACCAGTGTGGAGTCGGGCATTACTGGATGCTGGCGCAACGGTTGTGGGGATAGACCTACCATTGGCTCAGGTGCCAAAGTCTTTTGAGCTACTTCAAGGGCATTATCCCAAGACTCGTTTGTGTTTGGAGCGGGGTGATATATGCGATCGCACTGCCATGACCGCAATCCGCGATCGCATCCTGAGCGACATTGGCATTCCTGATGTGATTGTCAACAATGCTGGGATTGACCAACCTCCTGGTCCAGTGAAAACCTATAGCTTGGACGAGATCCCCCTAGAGATTTGCCGCAAGGTGTTTGAGGTGAATGTCTTGGGCGCATTCCAGGTGACCCAAGTCTTCGGTAGCCCGATGGTGGAAGCTAGACGAGGTTCAATCATTAATATCGGTTCCTTGTATGGGAGCGTATCTCCCGATGCCCGGTTTTATGAGCATCTGGAGTGCGACCCTCCTTTTTTAAAACCCCCTGCCTATGGGGCATCGAAGGCAGCACTGGTGAATTTAACCCGGTACTTTGCTACCCACTGGGGACCCTTTGGTGTCCGGGTTAATGCCCTTTCTCCGGGAGGAGTATTGGGTGGACAGGATGAGGAATTCAAAGGTAAATTTTGCGATCGCGTTCCTCTAGGACGGATGGCAGAGTTTGATGATTTACTTGGCCCATTGGTGTTTCTAGCATCCGATGCCTCTGCCTATGTCACAGGTATCGAACTCCGAGTTGATGGCGGTTTTACCGTTTGGTAGACTAAACTGGTGCATCTCACTATCTTAATGCAGTCCCTGAGGGAAGAAACCTGCTCAGGTCGGCGCTGCATCGCTGAGTTATAGAGTTACAACGTTTAGATGCACCCTTTGATCACTAAACTGTTTATTGAAAACCAGAAGCACTTTAACTATCCCTACGGCAAGCGAAAGATTTACGAAAGGATTAGTAAATTTTTCAGCTTTCCTACTTATAGTATTCGCAAAGATTTAGGAATTAGCGTTATTAATTGTCAAGGTAAATTACCTAGTATCTCTAAAAAAGATGGATTTTTAGTGTGGTTTCCCAAAACTTTTGATCCAGTTAGCGAAGTGATTGGAGAATGTCGGGACTATATCGCTACTGTTGATCAATCTATTTTTACCAAACAAGGTGAAGGAAAAGAAGAATACCTCAGAGGTATCCATCCAGATAAGTCTAAACTTACGGAGTCTTTAGTAAAACTAGCTTGTGATCGAACCTTAGTAAGTATAGTAACAAAATACATTGGCATTTTACCAATTATCAATGGTGTGAAGTTACTCTACTCGCCCAATAAAAAACTCTGTGAAGGAGGAGCTCAATTTTTTCATTTAGACCCGGAAGGCGTTAGGCAAATCAAGCTATATATTTATGTAGAGGATGTGACAGAAGAGTCTGGTCCTCTGACCCTAATCCCAGCACAAGAATCCCAGAAAATATACCGATCCTATCAAGGGGGAAGACTAACGGATGAGTGGATCAGTCGCTTGATTGATCCCCAAGATTTCTATTCCATAACTGGTGCGTCGGGGACAATGATATTTGCGGATACATCCCGATGTTTCCATTTCGGTAGCCGACCAGGAAAAAATCCCAGGTTTGTAATTATACTACAATATATATCCCCCTTTGCTATCAATTTCCCCTGGTTCGGGTGGGTTAGAAAACCACTCCATGCTCACTTGGTTAATTACAATACTTCAATGATAGACCAATATCTTCTAGGAGCTCAATAGAGGGAGTAGGGAGTAGGGAGTAGGGAGTAGGGAGTAGAGGGAACAGGGAACAGCGGATCTGGGAACAGGGAATTTTTTTTGTGTATATCAGAGCTCTAAAAAACGCTATTAAACTTAATTTAAGTACTGAAGTAATCAACTATTATTACTTTTTTATGTTTCCTAATCCGAAGTTACCTACCTTAATTACTATAGCCTATATAAATAGGTTATGAACAATATTGCTGTGTCTTGATGCAAAGCGCGAGTGGGGGGAACCACGGCAGTCGCTCATGGGGGAAACCCCCAAGACCGCGCTGCCTCCCCAAGACCGCGCTGCATCGCTTTCTCATAACATCAAAAACTCTTTGGATCTCTTTCCTACTCCCTACTCCCTACTCCCAGATCCGCTGTTCCCTCTTCCCTACTCCCTGCTCCCTGCTCCCTGCTCCCTTTTCTTATAAATCCGATGTTCACAACTCAAATAAAAATGGTATATCATTACTCACCATGAGATACTTCCAAGGGGTAAAAAATAATGGCACAAGACTATTTACCGAGCCAAGTCTTGAACTGGATTGATGGTCAACAAGTAACAGCAGTGGCAGGAGAATGGTTTGATAAGCTAGACCCCACTAATGGTCAAGTGCTATGTCAGGTGGCTCGCTCCAGAGCAGCAGATATTGAGCAAGCGGTAAGGTCAGCTAAACAGGCTCAACCGGCTTGGGCTGATACTCCTCCGGTACAACGGGGAAAAATTTTACACGAGATTGTCCTGGGTATGAAAGCCCGTCAGGAAGAGATTGCCAGGATTGTAGCAGCAGAAACGGGTAAGTCCTATGGTTCAGCTTATGGAGAAACTGGCGGTGCGATCGCATTAGGATTATTCTACGCTAGTGAAGGACAACGGTTGTATGGTCGCACCACTACCAGCGGTGTGGTTAATAAATATGCCATGACTGTGCGTCAACCCCTCGGAGTTGCTGGATTAATTATTGCGGCCAATACTCCCATTGCTAATGTAGCCTGGAAAGTCTTTCCAGCCCTGATTTGTGGCAATAGCGCGGTATTAAAAGTAGCAGAAGACACTCCCGCCACGGCTTGGATAGTTGGACAAATTGCTCAACAGGCTGGGTTACCCCCTGGTGTACTCAATATTATTCAGGGATATGGTGAAGAAGCGGGCGCTCCCTTGGTTGCTCATAATGACGTGGCTGTGGTTAGCTTTACTGGCTCTACAGAAGTAGGACGAATTGTGCAACGGGTAGCTGGGGAGCGCTTTGGCAGGGTATCCCTGGAATTGGGGGGTAAGAATCCCTTGGTGGTGTGTGATGATGCGGATTTGAACAATGCCGTCAAGTGGACCTTACTCTCAGTGTTCAGTAATGCTGGTCAACGTTGTGCTTCTGCTAGTCGAATCATTGTCTTTGATAGCATTTATGATCAATTCCGTGACCAATTAGTAGAGAAAACTAAGGAATTAAAATTAGGTCCCACTGACCAGGATGACCTCGGTCCAGTGATTAATGAGCAACAGTTGACTAACATGATTGCAGCAGTGAAACAGGCACAACAAGCAGGAGCAACGGTGCTGGTGGGAGGCGATCGCTTAACAGACTCTGACCATGCTACTGGTTTCTATATGGCACCGACCCTGCTAGAGAATGTAGACCCCCACGCGGAAATTTCTCAATGTGAATTATTTGGTCCGATTGCTAGTCTCTATCGGGTCAAAGACTTTAAGGAAGCTCTTGCTCTTGCCAACGATTCCCCCTATGGCTTAACTGCTTCGATTCACACTCGCAACATTCACCGTGCAGTACGGTTTTGTGAGAAAGTCCAAACTGGCGTAGCTGTAGTCAATGCCGGTACCTATGGCAGTGAACCCCATATGCCCTTTGGTGGACTCAAGCAATCTGGTAATGGTACCCGTGAACCAGGCACAGAAGCGTTGGATGTCTATTCTGAGTTGAAGGATATCTATATTAATATTGATCCTGAGCAATTTTGATCATAAGGGAGTAGGGAGTAGGGAGTAGGGAGTAGGGAGTAGTTGATGTAGGGTGGGCAGTAAGTATCATAGCGATGGTAACCTTGGAAATTGGTTTTATGCACTGCCCACCTGACGATTAATTTTATTTACCTGTTGGTGGGCAGTGCTTATCAAAGCGACTACCAGCTTTGAGATTGGTCTTAGGCACTGCCCACCCTACGATTATTTTTATTTACTACGATTAATTTTATTTACCTGTTGGTGGGCAGTGCTTATCAAAGCTACTACAGGCTTGGAAATTTATATTACGCACTGCCCACCCTACGATTCTGCCCACCCTAGATCTATTGATATATAATTTTTTATTGCTTTAAGGAAAATAACGATAAAATTCTCGTCTATGGAGAACACGGGAGAATATGATAGTATCGCCTTTTAGGAAAAAACCAATTCTATAATCCCCTAAACGAATTCGATAGGCATTATTCTTCTCCTTTTAATTTTTTGATGTTTTTGATATCCCTAAGATTTTGATAGGATAGAATTTCCTGAAAGGTAAACTTTTTAATCGTCCTATAAACGGGCGTGCTTTTCAGAGATTTAAGATCCTTAAGAAAGGTTGGAAGATATTCAGTTTTCATTCTTTGTCGAGTTCTGCTAATGCTTCTTCCAAACTTAATGGTGTTTCATCTTTAACTTCCATCATAGCACGATATAGTCCTTCATCTTCAAAGCTTTCAATTAAACGTTCATAGTCCTGAAAATCAATTAATACTTTCTCGATATTACCTTTATTATCTGGAATTAATTCTTGTGCAAATGGATAATATTTAGGGTTTATTGTTTCCTCTTCATTGCAGAAATTTTTGACTCCAATCTTAACTATATAAATAGCTACTGGAGTCGCCAATGCCAGGGGCAAATTACCAGATGCAGCTAGAGATGCAACCAACGCAGTAGTTACTCCAGCGAGTCGATCGTCTCTAAATTCATCTTGACAAATTATATGGCGACACCGCCTGGCTAAATTTGGCAACCAACTCTCTTGTATATCTATTCTATCTATTCCGGCTTCCGAAGCTATAATTTCAGTCGCATACTCCAAATCTCCTTCCTCTTCTTCTATCTCATTAAGGGCAGCCAAAGCCTCTGGATAATTTGCCAATTGATCCCGAAATTGCTTAATTTCTTCTCGTGTAACTGTAATCATAAATTATTCGGTTTAAATGCTTAATTTTATTATAGCCATTTTCAATTATTTCAGTTTATGTAGGGTGGGCAGTAAGTATCATAGCGATGGTAACCTTGGAAATTGGTCTTAGAGGATATCTCCCAAGTTTTTTGATACTGAATTTTGCCCCCCTAGCCCCCCAACTTTGGGGGAAGAGTCAATTGGCTTCTAAAAGTCCCCCAAGCGAGCAATCCCTCGCTTGGGGGACCAACGGGGGCTTGGATGTAGCAAATAATACTTCTCAGACAACCTCTTAGGCACTGCCCACCCTAGGATGATTTTTATTATCTTTTGCCTTTTGCCTTTTGCCTTTTGCACTTGCGCGTAGCACTATATCCAAGGGGAATCGTTTTAGACGCAAATAATTGCTGACCACTGACCACTGACTGCTTACATATGTTTAAATACTACCGAAAGATTATTAGCTGGCATTTGATAAGTTTTTTCAAGGATGAGATTATGATTACTGGCAACCTCTACAACATCTTCTAAATTACGTACTCCCCATTCTGGGTTTTGTTCTCGTAAATAGGAGTCAAAATCAGCGTTGGAAAGTGCAGTGTGTTTATTACCTTGTTTGTAGGGACCGTATAAATAGAGAATATCTCCTGATGAAAGGATACGACCAGCACCTGCCATTAATCCTAAACACGTAGACCAGGGTGAAATGTGAATCATATTAATATTCACCATCGCTACAATATCTGGTATTTCTGATAGTATTTCCGTTTCTACCTTCCAAACTGGCTGACTGACATCAATATCAAGGGGTTGATGGAGGTTGTCGCTAGGGTAATCTTTAGTCCAGGCGATGATACTTTCACGGAGGGAAGCATTAATATCGGAAGGAATCCATTTTCGAGGGTTTAACTGTTGTGCAAAATAGATAGCGTGTTCTCCGGTACCGCTAGCAATTTCTAAAATTGTGCCAGTGGCTGGTAATATCTCTAAAAGTACGTTTAAAATTGGTTCCCGGTTGCGCTGGGTTGCTGGGGCGTATTTTCTGCTATCCACTAATTCTTCTCCCCGATAATTGTAAGAGTAGGAACGGGTGCATCTCATATTTGTAAAAAAGTTGAGTAGGGTGCGTTAGGGACGGGTTTGCCGTAATTTTATCCGTAGCCAGTATTGGGACAGTCCGTCCCGTAACGCACCACAGGTTCAAACAGCATGCATTGAGATGCACCCAGTCGCAACGGGCAAGATGCCCATTCCACAAAGCTATTAATATCATCCCATACAGCGGAGCAGGCAAGAGGCAATAGGCAAGAGGCAAGAGGCAAGAGGCAAGAGGCAAGAGGCAATAGGGAAACAATCCTCTTTACCTGATTAGACTAAAAACTGCTATAAACATCAGTTTACAAGCTTTCCAAAAAATCTAGGAAGTGGTGCGTTACGGGACGGAATGTCCCAACACTGACTACGGATAAAATCAGGGCAAATCCGTCCCTAACGCACCCTACATAACTGATCATCATATAATTTATTTTATCAAAAATGTCAACAAAATAAAAATGGTTTATATCTGATATTTTTCAAATTTATTACACTCATTACAATCTCCACAATTTTAATATTTCGTAATAAAAAAAATTTCCTAAACCCCTTGACAAGTGATTAATTTATTTATATATTAATAATGTAAGCCATTTACACTAATAACTGGTCATGAATCAAAACATTAACCCCAACTCCGATGACAATCAAAACCCTGACAATCAAGGTCGCAAACCTAAGAAAGTCAAGCACATCTTGATCGGTTCTCCTAAACAAGTTCGGCATACTATTTATGCCATTTATGGCCTTAAATACGCCTATCCTGATGAGTGGAGCACTCCCGAGCCTACGGAAAATCCTGGTGAGGTTATGACCACTTTAATTCGATATTTATACCTAGACTAGGATAGGGGTTTGCCAGCGATGCAGCGCGGTCTTGGGGAGGCAGCGCGGTCTTGGGGGTTCCCCCCATGAGCGACTGCCGTGGTTTCCCCCATGAGCGACTGCATCAAGACAGGGTTTGCCGCCCTGGCGGCCAAGAATTGTGGAGGTTATTTTTTGCAAGTTATTTTGCGGAGGGGTATAATGTAAACAGAGTTCGAATGTGCTTGCTGGAAAGCAGTAACTGAGTAACTTGATAAGAATGGATTCCTTGATTCAGTTTTTGTTTGGATTTGATGACAGCTAAGCTGTACTCAATTAGGTTTACACAATAGAATTCGGTCAAGCATTGGGGTTAAACCAAACTTGACCGGATTTTTTTTTTTAAGCTATCAGCTATCAGCTATCAGCTATCAGCGATTAGCGCTACGCGCACGCTACGCGAACAGCTTTTGAATAAAAAAGGTAAGCATTCTTTTAATCTGAGTTAAGTCTGCTGACGGCTGACCGCTGACGGCTGACCACTGACCGCTGACCGCTGAGGGTAAAATATATAGATATTGATCAACTATCTTCTCAACTATGACAACTCTCGTATTTGTCCATGGCACAGGGGTTAGGCAAGCTGCCTATGAGCAAACTTTTAAGATAGTTGAGAGTTTTGTCACGAAACAACGTCCAGACATTACCGTTGTTCCTTGCTGTTGGGGTGAGCAATTTGGGAGTAAGCTCAATGCTAAAGGGGCATCGATACCCTTGTTTGATGCCAGTTTAGCTCTGGATCAGGGAGAGGAAGAAGAGCAAGAAATTATTCTTTGGCAGCAGTTATATCGCAATCCCCTTTATGAGTTGGGATTGTTGTCTTTACAACCTAAGACTGGTGGTGATAGTAATCCCTTTGGAGAGCAACCAGGTGATCAATTACATGATCAGTTGCTGGCTTTAACTCCTACTGGAGAATTGCAAGAAAAATTACAAGCAGTAGGTATAGCAGAGGGGTTTGATCAGGCACGACGCCATGTTACTCGCAGTGCTGTTTATCAAGAAGTATTAAACCAAGTCTCTGATTCCGATAGTGACTGTTATGATACTATCGCAAGAGCAATTATTGCTCAGGCAATGTTTGACTGTCAACAGAACAGTCAGAATCCTATAATACTTCCTAATCCGGAATTGCGTGATCAACTTGTGAAATCACTCAGTGATGCTTTGGGTAAGGAGGAAGACTTGGGATTGGGTGACTGGCTCCAGAAACCACTTTCCTTATTGGCGGGTCCAGCTACAGCTTTGGTGAGGAGTAAAAGGGGTGCAATTACTGAAGCAAATACTCCTACACCTGGTGACATTATACTTTATCAAAGTCGGGGTCAGCAAATACGTGATTTTATAAATAAAACTATAGAAGACGCTGAACCACCAGTTGTTATATTAGCTCATAGTTTAGGAGGGATTGCTTGTGTTGATTTATTAGTTAATCAACCAATAAAACAAGTAGAATTACTAATTACAGTGGGTTCTCAAGCTCCCTTTTTATACGAAATTAATGCCTTATATAGCCTAGAATTTGGTCAACCTCTGCCCGACTTTTTTCCGGAGTGGTTGAATATTTATGATTTACGCGATTTCCTTAGTTACATTGGTGCTACTCTATTCCCTAATAAAGTTCAGGATGTTTTGGTGGACAGTAAACAACCCTTTCCCCAAGCTCACAGCGCTTATTGGACAAACCCAGCTACCTGGAAAGCAATTATCCCACGATTACCATGACTATGAGTTCATCTCATATTTGCTGTTTGAACCGGTGGTGCGTTACGGGGCGGGCTATCACAACCCTGGCTACGCAAAAAATCATGGCAAGTCCGCCCCTAACGCACCCTACGGGACATTTATAAAAGTGAGATGCACTCCATGACTATTACTGCTAAGCCAGAAAAAACCTATGGGTTGATTGTCGGTATCGAGCAATATCAAGCAACAAACTGGAATGTCGATGGTCCCGTTCATGATGCTATCAAGTTTGCTGATTGGTTGTTATCACAAGGAGTTCCAACAGATAATATCAGGCTCTGTTTGTCACCCTTAAACGGTAATAGTAAACTTGTTAAAGAATTTGAGATAAATTCAGAGCCAGCAACCGAGCAGAATATAGTTGATATCATTACCAATGATCTGTCCCAAAAATCGGGAGATTTACTGTTTATGTTTTGGGCTGGTCATGGTTTGATTACCTCAGAGCGTAATCGTAGGCTACTTTGTGCTGATGCTAGTAAAACGAATTGGCAGAATCTAGATTTTAATTCCCTGTTACTGCTTTTAGGTTCAGATTCCTTTCGGATTCCCCATCATATTTGTATAGTCGATGCTTGTGCTAATTATCTGTTAGAATCAAGAGGGCGACCAAATAATTTGGGAGGGAAACAGTTTCCTAGTGGTAAACCTAGGAAAGACAGTCAACAGTTTGTCTTACTGGCTACGAGAGAAGGGGAGACAGCAAAAGTTAACTCCTCGGCAAAAACGGGATACTTTTCCCAAGCGGTAAGAGAAGCGTTGGCGCACCATGACTGGCTGCCAGATATGAAAGTAGTTGCTGATCACGTTAAGCAACAATTTGATAGTTTAAATAAACAACAACTACCAACCTATTTTTATCGGCGCAGTTGGGATAGTGATATCGATGTTTATCATCCTAATCCCTTTGAGGTGGCCCACAATATACCTACTAGTCAGGCGCGTAAGTTTGTGGATAGATACCAGCCACTGGAAGAGTTACATCAGCTATTTCAAGACAACACTATTGTGGCAATTACTGATCGCACAGGTAAGGGGGGAGTAGGGAAAACAGAACTAGCAATTCGATACTCTTGGTACAATTTAGAAAATTATCCCGGTGGTTGTTGTTGGTTAAATCTCCAGGGAGTCGATATCGTAACCCAGCTCTCGGAATTTGCATTTGTGAATGATTTTCCTGGTTTTCCGATGCCTAAAAATCTCAGCATTGCTAGCCAACTTGCTTATTGCTGGAAAAAGTGGCAACCAGGTAAAGTTTTATTAGTTTTCGATAATGTCACTAACATCGATCAAATCAAAGACTATTTACCGCCCATGGGTTCTCGATTCAGGGTATTAATCACTACACGTAGCTCACAGTTACCCTATCGGTCACTTCCTTTGGGGGAATTACCAGAAACTGAGGCTCTAGAGTTGTTAGCACAGTTGTTAGGAAAGGAGTTGGTTCAAAAAGAGTTAGAGTTTGCCACAAAACTCTGTCAATTCGTTGGCTGTGTACCTTTAGGATTATACAATGCGGCAGCGCTATACTCAAAGCCAGGGAGTACATGATGCTAGAAGAAATTTTATTGCTCCTAGAGCAAAAGCAATCTCAAGAAGGGGACTCTGGTACAGATGTTGTGCTGGAACTCAATTGGGATGCGTTAGAGTATTCAGCTCAAACCATGGCTGCTCTCCTGAGTTTGTTTGCCTTGGCTCCTATGCCATGGTCATTAGTTTCAAAGGCGGCTAGGGCTGCTAGCTTAGACTTTGATTTGGTCGTTAATCGGGATATCTTAGTTCAAAAGTATTTACTCCAGCAGTTGGATGATAACACCTACCAACTTCAGGAACGGATTAGAGAATTTTTGAGTATCAAGGGGGAACAGTTAGCTGATATTAAAAAACTAAAACGGGGCTTTTGTTCAGCTATAGTAGCAATAGCCGAGAATATTCCTCAGACCCCAACTCAGTCCGAAATTATAGAAATTACTCCTGCTATCCCTCACCTGGTGGAAGTTGCCACTAACCAAAAGGATTACTTAAATGACGAAGATTTAATCTGTCCTTTTGTTGGCTTAGGCCGCTTTTACGAGGGTCAAGGCGCTTACGAACAAGCCTTGCCTTGGTATCAGCAATGCTTATCAATGCTTAGAGAGCGCCTGGGTGAAGAACACCCGGATGTGGCCACCAGCGTTAGCAACCTGGCTTTACTGTACTTCAGCCAGGGGCGATATGAACAGGCCGAACCCCTCTTGCAGAAAGCCTTAGATTTGAGGAAACACCTGCTGGGTGAACAACACCCAGATGTGGCAGAAAGCCTTAACAACCTGGCAGTACTGTACTGGAGCCAGGGGCGATATGAACAGGCCGAACCCCTCTTGCAGAAAGCCTTAGATTTGAGGAAACACCTGCTGGGTGAACAACACCCAGATGTGGCAGAAAGCCTTAACAACCTGGCAGTACTGTACTGGAGCCAGGGGCGATATGAACAGGCCGAACCCCTCTACCTGGAAGACTTACAACTGAGTAAACGCCTGCTGGGTGAAGAACACCCAGATGTGGCCACCAGCCTCAACAACCTGGCAGTACTGTACGAGCACCAAGGGCGATACAAAGAATCCGAACTCCTCTACCTGAAAGCCTTAAAGCTGAGGAAACGCCTGCTGGGTGAACAACACCCAGATGTGGTAGAAAGCCTCAACAACCTGGCAGTACTGTACGAGTGGCAGGGGCAATACGAAGAAGCCGAACCCCTTTACCAGCAAGCCTTAGACCTTATGCAACTCCTCCTAGGTAAACAACACCCAGATGTGGTCAGCAGCCTCAACCACCTGGCCGGACTTTACTATAGACAGGGACGATACCAAAAGGCCAAAACTCTCTACCAACAGGCTCTACAGATTGCTGTTAAGAAGTTGGGAGAGGAACATCCTACAACTCGCATTATTTGCCGTAACTTGAACCATCTATTGGAAAGATCTGAATTTGAAAAATCGGCTCAAACTAAGGAGAATACTAGGCTTTTAAAACATAAATAAAAGTGTTATAGCAATCCTAGCAACCTATCACCATAGTTTAGGATTATTTAAAGACTTTACGCATTTGATATTCACAGCAGCACCTGGCTCCTCTATCTCATCAAGTAGGAGCGCCTGCCAACCAAAAGGCCACTCCAATGGATATGGAGTAATGAAATGTGTTGCCAACTCTGCCTGAAAGCCAAATCGTTCATAATACCTAGGATCACCATACACGAAGAGAATAGTCACATTCATACTACGCAATCGCTTAATCCCAGCATCAACTAGTTGACTCCCCACACCATTACCTTGGCATTCTGGCTTAACAGCGAGTGGTGCCAGAATATAGCCATGGAAATCTGGTTTTTCGGCAATAAATACAGGACTATATGCAACGTTTCCAATTATTTCATTGTTATCGACCGCTACCAATGATAGTGTACATGGCTCGGTAATATTGGAGATGAGGTCATCAGCGAGACCTGCCACAAGATCACCCTCCCCAATGGGAAAGGCCGACATATGTAAGGAGCGCACGCTCTCACGATCCCTTATTTCTGCATCTCGGATAATCATGTTGTGCGGCTTCATCCTTAAGAGCAATTCCTCTCCCGTTATACCCGCAGGTAGGGTTAGCGGGAGACGGGGCATATAAAGTGCGGACGCAGGTTCCGCACACAGCCCCTCAGGAATTGGGTCCATTTGACATCTCACACGGTATATTTTAAACTGTGAGCATGAGTGAAAAAGCTTACCAATACCGCTTTTATCCGACACCTGAACAGGAGACTCTGTTGAGGAGAACTCTAGGCTGTGTAAGACTTGTTTACAACAAAGCCCTAGATGCTAGAACCAAAGGGTGGTACGAACGTCAGGAAAGAATAAGTTACAAAGAAACTTCTTCAATGTTGACACGTTGGAAGAAACAGGATGACTTATTTTTTCTAAATGAAGTCAGTTGTGTCCCGCTTCAACAGGGATTAAGACATCTTCAAACCGCCTTTACTAATTTTTTTGCAGGTCGAACCAAATATCCCAATTTCAAGAAAAAACGTAACGGTGGTAGCGCAGAATTTACAAAGTCAGCATTTAAGTGGAAGGATGGTCAAATCTATCTGGCAAAATGCCAAGAACCTTTACCTATTCGGTGGAGTCGTCAATTACCTGTAAATTGCGAACCAACAACCGTTACAATCAGCTTGGATCCATCTAATCGTTGGCATATCTCAGTCAGGTTCCATGATCATAGAGACTTAAGTTTGTCCCCAACGGACCAACAGGTTGGTTTCGATCTCGGGATTACTAGCTTAATTACAACCAGTGATGGAGATAAAATTGCCAACCCTAAACATTTTAAAAAGCTGAAGAAAAAACTGGCTAAATACCAAAAGGCTTTGTCGCGAAAACAGAAGGGATCTAATAATCGCGACAAAGCCAGGTTAAAGGTGGCCAGGATACACGCAAAAATCAAAGACGCTAGAAGGGATTTTACTCACAAGCTAACCACTCAACTTGTCAGAGAAAACCAATTGATTGCGTTTGAAGACTTAGCTGTGAAAAATATGGTAAAAAACCATAAACTAGCTCAAGTGATTAGTGACGCTAACTGGGGGGAAATAATCCGTCAGGTTAAATACAAATCAGAATGGTACAACCGAAAAGCCGTCTCCATTGATAGATGGTTTCCCAGTAGTAAGTTGTGTTCTGTGTGCTTGAATCGCGTTGAGTCTTTACCTTTGAGTATTCGGGAATGGAATTGTCCATCCTGTAATACTCACCATGATCGCGATATTAATGCATCAATTAATATTTTGGCGGCAGGGCTTGCCGTGTCAGTCTGTGGAGCGACCGTAAGACCCGTTCGCGTAGCGTCGCCTACGGCGAAACAGAGCAAGTCTCGGAAGGCTGGTGTGAAAAACTCCCCAAAAGGGAGAAGGAAACAGAAACCTAAGTCGTGAGTCTTAGGAATCCCCCGCTATAATCGCGAGATTTAGCGGCGGGAGGATGTCAAGTATTGAGTTATTATTTAATTCTATATCCCATAAGGTACAACTTGATCCCCCTAAATCCCCCTTAATAAGGGGGACTTTGAGGTTGAAAAGCTTACCTCATAACTGATATAAACGCTATATTATTCAATTTTTAGTCTAAATTCCAGTTTTGTTCAACCCTAAGGTTTATATGAAAAATCTAACTCTTCTATCTGCCACACTCCTGATTGCTACCTCTGGATTGGTTTTGGTGGCACCCCAGGCAGCTTCAGCGTTAAATTGGAACTGGAGTTATTCTGCTCCTGGTATCGAAGCCAGTGGGTCTTTCACTACTAATGATACTCCTGATGATTTGGGGTTTTTCCTGATTTCTGAAATTACTGGCACCCGCAACAGCGAAACAATTACTGGTTTGCAACCTACTGGCACGTCTACACCGGGAAACGAACCTTTCGAGGTTGATAATTTAATTAGTATTGATGGTAATCAGTTAACAACTGATGGCTTTGGTTTTTCCACCTCAGGTGGAAACTTTGTTAATGTCTTTTTCGCTAGTTTTTTGCAGCCCTCTAGTTTTTTTGAAGTTTTTTCAGCACCGCCATTGATCACTGGTTTTGAAAATTTGGGACCAGAAGATAGTGAGTTACCCATTAGTTTTTCTGCGAAACCGGTGATTGTCTCTGAACCTAGTCATAGTATAAGTCTCTTTACCCTGGCTACTCTCGGCTTAGCTTCAACCATCAAACGTAAGCTGAAACCTTTTGCTTAAGCTATAAGCTATACCAAAGGGAACAGGGAACAGCGGATCTGGGAACAAAAATTCTCGCAATTCCTACACGGATTGGTATATCAGCTATCAGCCCTCAGCTGAGGGCTGATAGCTTAGATTTAAGCTGGTTGAGATTTAGTCAATAATTTCAGAATTTCTACAATCTCCCCCTGTCGGTTAGACAGTTGTTCTTGTCGCTGAGAGAGTTGTTCTTGTCGCTCATCTAAGTTTTCCATTAGGCCATACATTCGGGATTGACTTTCAGCTAAATTAGACTGAGAGTTTGCTAAATTAGCCATCACAGAATACAGTCGAGCGCGATCCCGTTTCAATTCATTGACAGTATCGGTTAGGGCTTCAATAGCACGAGCATTAGAATCGGTTCTGTGACCAAGCTGTTCAATCTGTTGGGTGATAGCATCGATCCTGTGACCAAGCTGTTCAATCTGTTGGTCGATGCGCTCAATGGCAGTTAGTAAACGGTTGAAACGGGTATCAAACTGGTCTGAGTTTGTCATTTGCTGCAAGAGTGTTTAGTGTTTTCTCAAGATCTGTAAGCTATCAGCAGTCAGCGGTCAGCGGTCAGCTTATTTTCTTCAAAAGCACCAATTGCGCTACGGGCATGCTGCGCGAACAGTAGCACCATCTGTAGGCCATAGGCTGATAGCTGATAGCTGATAGCTGATCACTGATAGCTGATAGCTTACGCTAGTGGTTCTAAACCCTAATTAGATTGAGTCAATAACTTCAGAATTTCTACAATCTCCCCTTGTCGGTTAGACAGTTGCTCCTGTCCCTGAGAAAGTTGTTCCTGTCGCTCATCTAAATTTTCCATCACGCCATACATTCGGGATTGACTGTCCGCTAAATTAGCCTGAGATTGAAATAAATTAGACTGAGATTGTGCTAAATTAGCCATCACAGAATACAGTTGAGAGCGATCGCGTTTGAACTCATTGACAGTATCGGTTAAGGCTTCGATAGCACGAGCATTAGAATCGGTTCTTTGACGAAGCTCTTCGAGCTGTTGGCTGATCCGTTCAATCTGTTGGTCGATGCGCTCAATGGCAGTTAGTAAACGGTTAAAACGGGTATCAAACTGGTCTGAGTTTGTCATTTGCTGCAATAGTGTTTAGTGTTTTCTCAACAGCTATCAGCAGTCAGCGGTCAGCCGTCAGCCAAAGGCCATGCTACGGGCACGCTGGGTGAACAGTAGCACCATCTGTAGCCCATAGGCTGATAGCTGATAGCTGATAGCTGATAGCTAAATGCTTACCCTAGTGGTTCTAAACCCTAATTAGATTTAGTCAATAACTTCAGAATTTCTACAATCTCCCCCTGTCGGTTAGACAGTTGTTCCTGTCGCTCATCTAAGTTGGCCATCATGCCATACATTCGGGATTGATTTTGAGCTAAATCTGCCATCAAAGAGTATGATTGAGCGCGATCTCGTTTGAACTCATGGACAGTATTGGTTAGAGCTTCAATGGCACGAGCATTAGAATCGATCCTGTGACCGAGCTGTTCAATTTTGTGACCGAGCTGTTCAATCTGTTGGTTGGTATGCTCGATAGCACGAGCATTAGAATCGGTTCTGTGACCGAGCTGTTCAATCTGTTGGCTGATCCGCTCGAGGGCAGTTAGTAAAAGATTGAAACGGGTATCAAACTGGTCTGAGTTTGTCATTTGTTTTGCTGCAATAGAATGTTTACGATAGCAGTTATCAATTGCTTGAAGTACGTTTTGTATTTTAGGTAATAGGGAACAGGTAATAGGGTCAAAAGTCTGTGTAAATCCTAAGTAGTATCACCGCTATCATTCTGATTAAACTAGTGCAGATTCTGTTTATAGTGTGATTTTTATGGTGTGATTTGCGATTACACGCTGTGACGGTTAATTTTTACCATTGCTCTATTAGAACGGGTTTTTACTACTTATGATTTACCAGATGATTTACCTTGGCAAAAAGGCCACGCTACGCGAACAATTTTCTTCCATGATTAAGGGAAGTATTTGCGATTTAATTGACGGTAGCAAGGAGCAATTATTACTCCCTAATCCCTACTTCCTAAACCCCAGTAATTTGTCCTTAAAGCAATTGGGTTAACCCTATATAATTATACACTCTAATTGTTAATATTGACAAGGATTAAACTCTAGCAATTACTAATAGCTAACTAACGGCAATGCTGAGTTATTATAAAACCAACAATTACTCGTAAAATTGTAACGGGCAAGATGCCCGTTCTACTCCCGACTCCCGACTCCCGATTCCCGACTCCCGATTCCCTATTTCTGTAAACTATAAAGTGGTGAACAAAAATTTGCCAGCAAGATTATTGTCTAATATCAGGAAAATTGGTGGATTCTAAAACTCCGACAGTAGTTGCCTTGATTCCAGCCCGGGCTGGTTCTAAACGAGTACCTGGTAAAAATATTCGTCGTTTGAAAGGGCATCCGTTAATTGCTTATACTATTGCTGCTGCAACCCAAAGCCAAGTGTTCTCAGCAGTGATTGTTTCCACTGACTCAGAGGAGGTGGCGGAAATTGCTCGTTACTATAGCGCTGACGTACCATTTTTGCGTCCGCCAGAGTATGCTACTGACAAATCACCAGATATTGAGTGGATTGATTACACCCTGAGGCGTTTGAATGATCTTGGGCGAGAATTTGATTGCTTCAGCATCCTGCGACCAACCAGTCCTTGTCGCCAACCACAGACCATTCAACGAGCTTGGCAGGCCTTTTTGGCTCAAGCTAATCAAGTAGACTCCTTACGGGCAGTAGAGAAATGCCAGCAGCATCCTGGTAAAATGTGGGTACTCAAGGGCAACCTGATGAAACCGTTGCTTGAGCAGAACACTTTTGAATTAGGCAATTCTCAGGTTAACCATAACCTCCAACCCCCCAACCTCGAACCTTGGCCAAAAGGCCACGCTACGCGAACAACCCCCCAACCACCCAACCTTGGCCAAAAGGCCACGCTACGCGAACAACCACCCAACCTTGGCCAAAAGGCCACGCTACGCGAACAACCACCCAACCTTGGCCAAAAGGCCACGCTACGCGAACAACCTTCAACCACCCAACCTTGGCCAAAAGGCCACGCTACGCGAACAACCCCCCAACCTACCCTACGGGAAGGCCAAAGGCCAACAACCCCCCATACCCCCTGGCATAGTACTCCGTATCAGGCCTTGCCAGAGGTCTATGTGCAAAATGCTAGCTTAGAAATTGCTTGGTCAAAAGTGGTGCTGAAAGAGTATACAATTGCTGGAAAGGTTATTATGCCATTTATTACCCATGATCATGAGGGATTAGATATTAATGACTTGAAGGATTGGTGGTATCTGGAATATTTAATAGCACAGGGAGAAGCTCACTTACCTATGGTCTCCCAGAAACCAATTTAGTTTTTTAAATTTGGTAGGGAGTAGGGAGTAGGGAGTAGGGAGTAGGGAACAGGGTAAAAATACTGTGTACCTCATTACTATCAGAAACGCTATACTATTAGTTATAGTAGTTTAATTAGTAGTTTGAATTAATAAAAATAATAGCTAACTAATGATTATAATTATTTTGTATAAACTTTAAAAATTAACGTTAAAAATTGCGGATAATCAAATCAGCAAGTAACCAAGGTAAAGATTAAGCTGTCATGTTATCCATTGAAAATTAATAGTATACAGCGTTTTTAATAACTATCAGGTACACAGGATTTTTTGCCTGTTACCTGCTCCCTATTCCCTGCTCCCTACTCCCTACTCCCTGCTCCCTAAAACCCAAAACCTGACCAATAACCAATAACCAATAACCAATGACAAATCTATCTCTAGTCCCGTTTCGGGAGTTTGAACGCCTCAAGGATTTAGACATTACTCCCGAAACTCATACTGAGCTTTTTGCTACCTACTGTCGAATCAATACCTTATATATGATCAAACAGGCGGGTTCAGGGCATATTGGTAGTAGTTTTAGTAGTTTAGATATTGTTTGTTGGCTGTTTTTAAATGAATTACGGGTTAGGAAAACTAACTCTAATCAACCACGGGATATTTATTTTTCCTCTAAGGGTCACGATGTACCGGGTTTTTACTCGGTTTTGATTGGCCATGGTTTGCTGGAGTTTGAGCGTATCCATAGCTTGAGGCGGTTAGATGGACTTCCTGGCCATCCAGATATTTCAATTCCGTTCTTGGAAACGAATACTGGTTCCTTGGGAATGGGGGTTTCTAAGGCTAAGGGGATGATTAGCGCAAATCGGCTGATGGGTCGAGAGGGAAATGTTTATATCTTAACTGGGGATGGGGAGTTGCAGGAGGGTCAGTTTTGGGAGTCTCTCCAACCAGCAGCAAATCTGGGACTCCATGAGATGACTGTGATTGTGGATCATAATAAAATTCAGTCCGATACTTGGGTGTCCCAAGTGAGTGACTTGGGGGACTTGGAACGGAAGTTTGCGGCCTATGGTTGGTATGTTGACCGCTGTGATGGCAATGATGTCAAGGCTTTAGGGAATGCGATCGCAAAATTGAAAGCAGTCACAAAAGGGCCCAAAATCCTGATTGCTGACACCATTAAGGGAAAAGGAATCTCCTTTATGGAACACACGGCCATCAAACCAGAAGACAACTTATATCGCTTCCATAGTGGCGCACCGGATGATGAAGCCTACACGACCGGAGTCGCAGAACTAATTGCTGCTGCCAATACCCAATTGGAACAAGTTGGAGCATCCCCCTTAGCATTGGAGATGCTATCCTATGCCAAACCTGCTGTAGCTGATGGGGCGCAACGACTGGTTAGTGCCTATTCCAAAGCTTTGGTTACCCAAGCAGAACGGAATCAAGACCTGGTAGTACTCGATGCCGATTTAATGCTCGATTGTGGGTTGATTCCCTTTAAAGACAAGTTCCCGAAACGGTTCTTTGAGTGTGGCATTGCCGAACAAGATATGGTATCCCAGGCCGGGGGGATGGCACTGAAAGGGTTACTGCCGATCGTGCATTCCTTTGCTTGTTTCCTATCCACCAGACCCAATGAGCAAATCTATAATAATGCTACCGAACGGACTAAGATTATTTATGTTGGCTCCCTAGCTGGGTTGCTACCCGGTGGTCCTGGTCATTCTCACCAATCGGTAAGGGATATTTCTGCCCTAGGAGCGATACCGAATATGGTGATGATTGAACCAGCTAATGAAGCAGAAGTATCCCTTGCCCTAGACTACTGTTTGCATCGAACTATCAGTAGTTCCTATATCAGGCTAGTCTCGATCCCCTGTCAGATTCCCTATCAATTGCCAGAGGATTATCAGTTGGAGTTGGGTCAGGGGATTGCCTTAACTGAGGGGCAAGACGCTATTTTATTTGGTTACGGTCCCGTGCTGCTACCACAAGCCTATCAAGCTGCCCAGTTATTGGCTCAGAATCACGGTATCACCCTAAAAGTAGTGAATTTGCCTTGGCTAAATTTTGTAGATTTAGACTGGTTGGAGCAAATCCTTCAGGGTTACTCCTGGGTGTTTACCCTAGATAACCATTATGTAATAGGAGGACAGGGAGATCGGATTGTAAGTGGTTTGGCAGAATTAGGATTGTCTGGGCAAATACAGGTAAGGCAATTTGGAGTATTTGATATTCCTAAATGCGGTCAAAATCAGGAAGTGCTTCGTGCTCATGGGCTAGATGCTGAAAGTTTAGCATTTGATATTAATAAAAGTATCATGTAGCATTTTTAGTTAAGTTGTGAATATACTCCCTCAAGCAAAGGCAAGAGGCAAGAGGCAAGAGGCAAGGTAAGCATTCAACCGTGAGCTTTTAGCTCACGCGTGCGCGTTCAGCTTACTTAAAATAAACCTTGAACGGGAGAATTTAATAGTTCCAGATTAATCAGAATGGAAAGTATGAGGAAAAGCACATCTAAGCATATGCGCGTAGCGAATATGCTGAAAACTGATAGCTGATAGCTGATAGCTGATAGCTGATAGCTGATAGCTGATAGCTTACATAAATGTTATAATAATTAACGGTAATTAAATAACAACTATTGCCTCAAGTTCTAGTACCATAGAAGTGTAATGACTACCGTTTTATTTTGGGACATCGACAGCACTTTATTAACCACAAAACGAGCCGGGATATTTGCCCTAGAAGAGGCGGCTAGTGAGGTAATTGGTAAAACTGTTTCACTGACAAATATAGAAACTGCAGGCATGACAGACCCAATAATTGCGGCTAATATTCTCAAGCAGTACGGTTTGTCCCCAGAACCTAAATTGGTGGATCAACTGCTGAAATACTACGTTAACTACTTGCCTCAAAGTTTGCCCCGCCGAGAAGGATATGTCCTGGAGGGGGTAATCGAAATTCTAGATGCTTTGCATGATCGAACTGATGTGGTTTCCATGTTGCTCACAGGAAATATCGAAGCAGGAGCATTTGCAAAATTAAGCTATTATGGCTTGGCTGATTACTTTAGCGATGGTGGATTTTCCGATAAAACTGAAACTAGAGTTGATATTGCCCAACAAGCTTTAGCGATCGCATCGGAAAAGTATGGTGTGATCCCATCTCAAAAGACATACGTCATTGGCGATACTCCCCATGACATTCACTGTGGCAAAGCCATTGGTGCTCGTGTGATTGCGGTTGCCTCTGGTAAATATGACCAGAAGTCCCTAGAGGAACATCAGCCCTGGTGGACTATACCATCCTTGCCATCATCAACAGTGTTTATGGAAAAAATTGGCTTGAAGAATTAAGAATTAAGAATTAATTATTCATTCTTCATTCTTTACCAATCCGTGTAGGAATTGCGAGAATTTTTGTTCCTTTTTCCCTACTCCCGTCTTGATGCAGTCGCTCATGGGGGAAACCACGGCAGTCGCTCATGGTTAGAAGTTACCGTAAGACAGTTGAGCCTTGTCAGCCATGCAAAGCGCGAGTGGGGGAAACCACGGCAGTCGCTCATGGGGGGAACCCCCAAGACCGCGCTGCCTCCCCAAGACCGCGCAAATCACGCTAATCAATAAGTTTTACCCCTTTTCTGCATAGCCTACCAACCATAAAGGCTCAACGTAATCAGGTTTCGTCTCCGGGGGAACCCCCTTTGGCGGCGCTGCCTCCCCAAGACCGCGCTGCATCGCTACTCCCTACTCCCTACTCCCAGATCCGCTGTTCCCAGATCCGCTGTTCCCTGTTCCCTTTGGTATTAATTCTCCCACTATCCCATCCCTGACGATTGCAACGCCATCTCCATCAAAATCTGATGAGCCGATTCTTCTTTAACCCCTTGAGCGGGCTGTCGTTGAATATAGGTGCCATCAGGCTGTAAATCCCAAGCTTGACGGTTATCTGCTAACATAATTGCCAGGATTTCTTCCAAATCTTTGGTAATCTCTGGGTCTTCCACTGGTGTCACTGCTTCTACCCGTCGATCCAAATTACGACGCATCCAGTCCGCACTGCCAATATAGACTTCCTCTTGACCCTGATTTTGGAAGTAAAAAATCCGTGAGTGTTCTAAAAAACGACCCACGACACTCACCACACGGATATTTTCACTGACTCCTTTAAGACCAGGACGCAGACCACAAATGCCCCGCACAATCAAGTCAATTTTTACACCAGCTTGTGAGGCGTTGTAGAGGGCGGCAATAATCTTGGGGTCTAGTAGGGAATTCATTTTGGCAACAATACGACCTGTTGCCCCGTTGCGGCAATGTTCAATCTCCCGCTGAATCATTTCGATCATGCGATCGCGTAAACTAAATGGTGCGACCAACAACTTTCGATAAGACTTTTGCCGTGAGTAACCGGTCAAAGAATTAAACAAATCCGTCAAATCTGCTCCTAAATCATCACGGCAACTCAATAGTCCTAAATCAGTATAGAGTTTGGAAGTCTTAGGATTATAATTCCCTGTTCCAATGTGAACATACCGACGAATTTTATCTCCCTCCCGACGCACCACCAGCACAATTTTAGTGTGAGTTTTTAAACCCACCAAACCATAGACTACATGGACTCCAGCCTGTTCTAACTTCCTTGCCCAGACGATATTATTTTCTTCATCAAAACGAGCCTTTAGTTCTATGAGTACCGACACTTGGTCACCATTTTCTGCTGCTCTAATCAAGGCATCGATAATGGGTGAGTCACCAGATGTGCGATATAAGGTCATTTTGATGGCTAAGACATCTGGATCTTGAGCGGCCTGGGTAATAAAGCGCTCTACCGTTGCGCCAAAGGAATGATAAGGATGGTGTACCAGCAAATCCCTACTGCGAATCACGCTGAAGATATCTTCCACATTCTCTTCCCCGATAGGAAAGCGCAGGCGTCGGGGCACCACTGGTTCCCACACAGGGTCTTTCAATTCTGGCCGTGGCAATGCCATCAAGGACATCAAGTCACCCAGTGCCAACAGACCTTCAAATTCATAGACATCGGTTTCTTCAAGTTCCAGGTCTCGCATCAGCGTGTGCTTTACTAACTTGGAGGTGGTCACAGGAATTTCCATGCGCACGGCAGAACGTCCAAACCGTCGTTTCCGTAGTTCCTCTTCAATCGCTATCAGCAGGTCATCTGCTTCGTACTCCTCTACTGTCAAATCAGCATTGCGGGTAATTCGGAAGGGATGACACTCCTGAATCTTCATCCCTGGAAACAGAGACTCCACATTATGGGCAATAATTTGTTCGAGAGGAACACCAGTCCAAGTAGTAGTTTGTCCCTTCTCTTGTTGCTGCAATGTTTCCGGGAGGGGTACAAAGCGCTTTAAGACTCGAGGAACTTTCACCCGAGCAAACAATTCTGCTCCCGTTTCCGGGTCTTTGACCACTACCGCCAGATTCAGACTGAGATTGGATATGTAAGGAAAGGGATGGCTGGGGTCAACAGCGAGGGGGGTCAGAACTGGAAAAATTTGCTCGGAATAATATTTTGCCAGGTAATTCCGCTGTTCCTGGTTCAAGTCCACGTAGTCGAGAATGTAAATCCCTGCTTTAGCTAGCAGGGGTCGCAGTTCCTGCTCACAGTGTTGATGCTGTTGAGTTACCATCGGTAACAGCCGCACTCTGATGGCATCGAGTTGTTCACTGGGTGTGCGACCATCGGCTGTCCGTTTACTAACTTGTGCTTCCACCTGTTGTTTTAAACCAGCCACCCGCACCATAAAGAATTCATCAAGGTTCGAGCTAAAGATGGCCATGAACTTCAGACGCTCTAACAGAGGTGTTCGGGGGTCCGTTGCTTCATGTAATACTCGGTTATTGAACTCCAACCAGCTCAGTTCTCGATTGAAGTAATAGTCAGGGTCACTCAGATTAAGCTCAATTGTGTTCTGTTCTGTGGTCTGTTTAAATTCAGACGTATTCTTTTTGAGCTCAACTGTGGTCTGTTCAAATTCAGACTTATTCTTTTTAGCTTTACCCATGATCCTCAGAGTTAACCCACTTGATCAGGCTGTTTTGTCGCAACGAGAGAATAGTCTTCCAGATTGTAGCGTTAAACGAACCTCAAGGATTAAACACTTCGTCTTCTCTACCGACCCACCACTGACCTAAATTCATCAAATCCTGGTGAATATCTTCTAGTTCTCTGATATAAGCTTCCGATGATAGGGTGGCGCGCCGCTCCTGAAGCTTCTTCAGGCGCAGTTGCACAAGTAACCAGGGTTTGGAGATGCCGTCAGTAGCTTCTATATATTGCGCTAACTCTTTACTATTCATGAATTTAACTTGAAATTTGTCTAATTTTTTAATTAAGGTAACACAAAATGTTAATAACTGTAAAATTATTTTTATTTAGGATAGTTATATGGTACAATGTAATACTTTTAAAACTCAGTGAAGTCAGTGCGATGCTCCTTTAGAGCCGCTACGCGATTGGCCGTAGGCCACGCTACGCGAACGCAAAACTCTATAAGATCTCCCCATCTCCCCATCTCCCCATCTCCCCATCTCCCCACACCTCCCACACCTCCTACACCTCCCTCTGTTTCCCGACTCCCGATTCCCGACTCCCGATTCCCGACTCCCTATCTTCAAATCGACTATCGCTTTAGAACACAACTTGGTATAACTTACTATGGGTAGGGGGGGGATGGAATAGATTGGGCTAACTACGTTAGTTAACTAATGTCACAAACCCTAAATAGCCATTGGCTATCCTGGGGCTATTCCTCCCTTACCGATATTTAGCACGTGCTCTGACCACAAGCGAACTCTAAAAAATATGTTGAAAAAAGTTATTGCCCAGCTCAAAGACTGGTTCCCTGCTCCAGAAGTCCATGCCCACTGCGATGGACCTTGCGGTGTTTATGACCCAGCTGCTGCACGTATCACCGCTGAGGCAGTACTCTCCATGACCAAGAAGATCCTTGATCTTCAGCCAGCGAGTAATGATCCAGCGGCAGTAGTTGCTTACCAAAATACCCTATCCCGGTTCATTGCTATTAAGGAAGAGCAGGCTCAGAAGACCAAAGAGGAAATACTGATCCTGTGGACAGACTATTTCAAGCCAGTACACTTGGAGCAGTTCCCAGACCTACACGATACCTTCTGGAAAGCTGCAAAGTTATGCTCTGCCTGCAAGGTGGAAGTTAGCCTTGAGCACGCCAATGAGCTACTCGATGCAGTAGAGAATATCCACAAGATGTTCTGGGCAACCAAGAATCGCGATATTGTCTGGTATAAGGCTAGCTAAACCTCAGAATGGTGAATTAAGAATGGTGAATTAAGAATGTAGAATTATGAAGGCAGAAGCCAGAAGGCAGAAGCCAGAAGGCAGAATGTAGAATGTAGAATGTAGAATGTAGAATGTAGAATTGTTAGTTCTTAGTTCTTAATTCTTAATTCTTAATTCTTAATTCTTAATTCTACATTCTTAATTCAAATGCTTTTTACCAAAAACAGTATTCCTGAGCTAGCACTGTGGATATTGCGAAAACGGTTACGCTTCAGAGTTACAGGAGTATCCATGACTCCCCTGCTCAAACCAGGAGAGGAAATCTTAATTGATCCGAGAGCTTATCGGCAGATTCCGCCCAAGGTTGGTGATATTGTTGTTGCTAGACACCCTTACCAAAATCAGTTGCGATTGGTGAAACGGGTAACTTTGGTGCTGGAAGATGGACGTTGTTTCCTTAAAGGAGACAACCGATTAGAAAGTACCGATAGCCGCTCTTTTGGTTTAGTGGATTCTCAGCACATTATTGGTAAAGTAACCAGTCGTTTTTTTTAATCGTTTTATTTAACATCCCAAAGTTATCCCTTGGAATGTCTTTTTGGTTTTACCCACGCAACTCGCCCAAGAATTAGTAAGCCAATCGCTGAAGCAGAACCGACGAACAGATGAAGCGCCTGCTCTCCGGTAACAATCAGGGCAATACCAAAACCAACGGCAATCAGATTTGCGAATAATGGGAATAGAAAAACTCGCCAGTCCCTCATAACTACGTACCAGTTATAGACAAAAATTATCGAAGGCACTAATTGCACTAACTGCATTAATCCTTTGCCCTCTTGAACACCATAAAGTAGGGGGACAGCAACCATGCTGGCAACCAATATCAAATCCAGAAAGCGGGATTTTTTTAGCCCCAGGGCAATCAAGCACATGCCAGCAGTAATGAAGGTATAGAATAGCCGATTGAGATCAGAAAATTGGCTGACATAAATCCAGTCATCCCCGATATGTTCAGCAATTTCGTAGGAGTTAGCGATCGCAAAACAAGCGTAGCCACAGTAGATCAGTGGTAGCGATCGCACCTTGACAACAGAAGTATAGAATTGACTCCAATAAGAAAAAATCCAGATGTTAACCGCAGCAACCAGATAAACCAATAAATGGGCGGCAATTATTGCCAATTTCAATAGCGTGGGCATTGATTACAGTAGTGTGATATCGTCTCTAGGAGCATCACTATCATAGTAATAATTCAGCTATAAGCAGTCAGCTATCAGCAGTCAGCAGTCAGCTAATGGGCTATGCCCACGCTACTGGAGGTGTTTATGGGAAGAAAGTCCTAGCGCTTGTGTTGTCTTTCACAGAGCTACCGTACACCCGGTCACCTTTTTTGCAGTTTTCCTACTTAATTTCCTGACTTCACAAATTGCAGTTCATAGAGATAAGCATACCTTCCCCCTTGAGCAATTAATTCCGTATGGGTTCCAGTTTCCACAATCTCACCTTTTTCCAGGACCACAATTAAATCAACATCAGCAATAGTGGAGAGTCGATGAGCAATCACTAAGCTAGTGCGTCCTTTAAAAAGCTGTTTAATAGACTCTTGAATCAGTTGTTCTGATTCAGAATCTAGAGCCGACGTTGCTTCATCTAAAATAACAATTTGGGGATTTTTGAGCAAAACTCGGGCGATCGCAATCCGTTGTCGCTGCCCTCCTGAGAGTTTCACACCCTGCTCACCAATAATGGATTGATAACCATCAGGGAAATCCATAATAAAATCATGGGCATTGGCAGCTTTTGCTGCTGCTTCAATTTCGATATCTGTGGCATCTAGCTTACCGTAAGCTATATTCTCTCTTACTGTGCCGTAGAGCAGTAAGGTTTCTTGGGGCACGATGCCAATATGCGATCGCAAGGAACTTAAACTAATATCTTGTAGATCATGTCCATCAAGTAATACTCGTCCCTTTTGGGGATCGTAAAACCGAGCGGCTATTTTAGCAACAGTGCTTTTTCCCGAACCGGAAGAACCTACTAACGCCACTGACATCCCCGGTTGAATGTCTAAATTGAAGTTTCTGATCACTGACTGATTGTTGTGATAAGCAAACTCCATCTCTTCAAATTTGAGATTGCCCTGTATCGAGGTCAAGTTAATCGCATTTTCCTTCTCTTTCACCTCTACTTTGGTATCTAAAATCTGAAAAATTCTTTTGGCTGATACTCCTGAACTTTGGATAATATTGACTAATCCATTAAACCGATTAATCGGTTTATTTAAAAGAGTGACATAGGTTAACAGGGCTGCTAATTCCCCAATAGTCAGATGGCTAACCATCACTCCCCAAGCACCGAAAACTAATGTAAGTAAATTTCCCAGTTCATTAAGGGTATTAATAATCGGTACGAATATAGACCAAAATCGAGTCGCCTTAAGATTTTCTTCCCGATAGTTACGACTAAATTCAGTAAATCGGTCAATTTCATACTGCTCGTTACCAAAAGACTTGATAATTTTGATATTCGAGATAGTATCTTGTAAGTGGTTACTAATTAAATCAGCTTGATCATTAACCGATTGATAGATTTTTTGTAGTCTTTTCTGAGAAAATTGTAAAATATAAATGATGAAAGGCCAGGTAAGGGCAATCATGATTGCCAGCAGCCAGTTACTGACAAGTATATAGATAAAAACGACAATAAACGCAAAACTATCGATTAATATAGCAATTAAATTAGCAGACAGTAATTGCCCGACTATATCCACATCCCTTGCCAACCGTGACATTAATTCGCCCGTGCGTTGGCCTTCAAAAAAACTAATGGATAGACCTTGAATATGTTGATATAAATCTAGGCGAATGCTCTCAATGGTTTTTTGTCCGAATACTTTGATTGCATAGAGTTGAAAAAATAGCAAAGCACCGGCTGCTAAAGTCATAGATAGGATAATTACTCCTACCCAAGGCAGCATATTAAATTGTTTTTCGGGAATCACTACATCTATAACATAGCGATTAACCTGGGGAATAAAGAAGTTGATAAATGAAGCACAGATAGTTAATGCGATCGCGAATAGAAATGGTGCTTTATGCTGCCAACCATAGTCAAATAGACGCCGGTATAAATGCGTCTCTAGTTCTTCCGGTACTTTTTCTATTTCATTATCTGTCTTATTATCTGTATCTGTATCTTGAACATTATCTAGCTTTTCTTCAGATTTTTCTAGATTATTATCTAATTCTTCTTGTAACTTTTCTGCTTCATCATTAGTAACTTGAGGGATTTGATCAGCTTTCATTATGACCCATGGGTGAGGAGAATTTCAGCAATAGCTTGAGAAATGGGGAAGTGGGGGGAAAACGTCTCCAACCAGAAAAATTCCCCAACGGGGTTAACTTCCAGGAATACATACCGACCATCAGGGGTAAGAATAATATCAATGGCTCCATAGTTTAAACCAAAATAAGCCATCAGTTTAAGCAACTTTTTCTCAATATCTTCGGGTAAATCATAGGCTTTCCAAGACTTAACTAACGCTCGGCCTTCCTTGCGCCAGTCGAAAGTAGAGCCTTCTAAGCTCTGGGAATCCACGGCAGCAGTAAATATACGGTGTCCCACGATCGTGGTTCGTAATTCTAGAGCCTTGGGCACTTTTTCCTGAAACGTCATCGGACAGAAACGCAGTCCTTCCACATGCTCTAAATCCTCCGCTGTGACTGGGTTCGTGAAAACAACCTGTTCTTGCCCTTGCTCTCCATAGATAGCAAAGGAAGATAGCATTTTGGTAACGATACCCTGGTCTTGACATTCAGAAGCAAATTGCTTCACTGCCTCTGGATTGTTAGTACTCAGGGTACGGGGCGTAATCAAGCCCACCTCTCGTGCCACTTGGAGCTGTAGTTGCTTATTGTTAGCGACATCAACATTAGACATTTTGTCGAAGTGGAATGCCTTGATGCTGGCAATCATACCCCTAACCGTGACGCGACATTCCTGAATTGCAGCGTTTCGATACTGCTGATCCATGGTGTCGGGAATTTTTTTCCCATAGCGCATCCGTCGATACCAAACCGAGGACACTTCACTCAAATCTAGCTTCTGTTCCCCATCCGTAATAATTACTCCCTGAGAATTGCCCTCGTAAATATCTAGCTGCACTTCGGTGGGATATCTATCGGTATCAAAACGAAATGCTTTTCCTCCTTGAGCTTCAATGGCTTTGATAACTAGAGGAATACTCTCGTTGTCTTGGCTAAATGTAATGATTAATACTGTCATGTCTAGGGATCTGTTCGATGTTCGGTGTTAATGCTTTTTAAGGCAAAAGGCAAAAGGCAAAAGGCAAAAGTAAAGAGGGTTTTAATGGAATCATATTCCCCCCTTATTAAGGGGGGTTAGGGGGGATCCCTAGTCAAAAAGGACTGTACCTCATAGCTTTTAGGAAATCAGAGCTTCTGCGATCGCATTAGAAATGGGGAGTTCCAAATCTCGCTCCAGCATCCCCCATTCCCCTCCGGGGTTAACTTCTAAAAACACATAGTCTCCTGAGGGTGTCACGATAAAATCTAAAGCTCCATACAGTAAGCCAAAGTTATCCATCAAGGCTTTTATTCGAGCCACGATTTCATCAGGAAGCTCGTGGTGTTGCCATACTCCTACGTCAGTATTAGGGCGACGCCAATCAACTGTGGATTTTTCATAAATAGACGAATCTAGCGCTCCTACAAATACCTTCCCCTGAACAAATATCACTCGCAGTTCCAACTGCTTAGGAATTTGCTCTTGAAACACCATCGGACAATAGCGCAGGGATTCAGCATCCAGCAAATCGTCTTCTTTAACAATACTGGTATAAAGGAAAAAAGGAGTATATTCCATACTGTAGGATAAAGCCTTTAACAGCTTTGTTACCATTTTCCCCTTAACTTGTTGGAAAAACTCCCTTACAGCTTCTGGATCATTGGTGATTAAAGTCTTAGGAATCACAAGACCTACCTCAGAGGCTACCCGCAATTGCCGCTGCTTATTGTTGGCAGCTCCGGCTTTTGCTAAATCATCAATCCATCGCACTCCTCTGAGACTATCCCAAAGTCCTGATAATGTTGCTGATGATTCCCGGATACAACTTTCTTGGAACTGGGGATCAAGATTTTCACCTAGGTTAGGTTGCCAAATACGGCGCATCCAAACTGCTTTTACGTCCTCGCTACTGATCACTTCAGTGCCATATTTTAGCCTATAGCTGCTCTGGGATTGATCAAACTGTGCCCTGAGTTGCACCTCTAAGGGAAACTTATCTGTGTCGAAGCGAAATGGTCGCGCCCCTTTTTTTGACAAGGCTTCTGCTACTCGATCTATTGTGAAAAAGTCACCACTGTGCGTAAGTAATAAAATTAAGTCACCGGACGAAGACATAAAACTTTTTCTTTTCCATTGGGAAAGCGCAATCGTTAGATTTTTATGATTTTAATTAGATTAAGTAAGTGGTCGTGATTTTTTTTTACTAAACACGACCACTACCGATAGATTATTCAGTCCTTTGTTGAGGGTGCTACCTCTTCAAAATAACCTCTTAATCTTTATTAACCATCTTCCCAATCGGAAGGATACTTCCTAGTTTCAGGACCGTCTTCCCAATCAGAAGGATACTTCCGGGTTTCCGGACCAGCAGCTTCAGATTGGTCAGCAGCCGCTTGTTGCTCTTCTAGGAAGTGAGCGAAGAATGGCTTGACTTGAGTATTGGATTCTTGATTTTGCATATCGAATCATCCTTTACGGTTAACAGTTTAGTGGTTGTCAATTTATTTAATCAACACGTCCACCATAATTAGATTACCAGACTTTTTTTTTCTCAGCACTTATTGTTTACAATTGTTGACTTTTTTTCTGCATAAAGAGTCTTTACCAAGTAAACTAACTATTTGTCAATACCTTATTCATTAATAATTTATAAACCTTGAATCTCTTGCTGTGATTAGCATTATAAAGGATCCGGTTATTTACGGCATATATAAAACTATTTGTCAAGATAGTTTTAATTAAAAGTTACTAAACCTTGAATCTCTTGCTGTGATTAGCATTATAAAGGATCCGGTTATTTACCGCATATATAAAACTATTTGTCAAGATAGTTTTAATTAAAAGTTACTAAAGCTTGACTCTCTTGCTGTGATTGACTAGGCGGGGTTTTATAACGGAATAATATCTAATTTAAATGCACAACAACTTAATAATTATAATTAAGTATAGGCAAGGGAGTAGGGGTGGGTGCATCTCATTAAAGCTGTTTGACTCGGTGGTGCGTTACGGGGTGGGCTATTTCAATGGTGGCGAAGAGGTAGAAAATCAGGGCGAGCCCACCCCTAACGCACCCTACGCAAAATTTACTACGCGAACGGATTTTTATTCCCTGCTGGGAAACCAAGTATGATTCCAAAAAAAACTATTGCACTGACACACTACTTGCAATCCGGGTGCATCTCCTCAAAAGCTGTTTGACCCGGTGGATGGAATTGCCATCTTGGTGGAACGGGCATCTTGGTGGAACGGGCATCTTGGTGGAACGGGCATCTTGGTGGAACGGGCATCTTGCCCGTTTCCTGCCGCAACCTCCAACTATTCTCTATTCCCGCTCATCCCTAGATTCTTCACCGATAGAATCATTGCCAACATCAAATACAATCACAAATTCACCATCCGGCATCAACCGTTTCAGAGCCTTTAAGTGCCCTTCTGCATCCGACCGATTGCGGAATCGAGCAACAACGACCCGTTGCATCTGCGGCAATAGCCGAACAACAGCCCACGGATGTAGGCGGTGGTAGTAAGTCATAATGAATCTTGTCTCTTTTGATGAGGGATCTAGAGCCAGCCTTGGGACCTTGGAGAATCTGTCGGCTGGCTCTTACCATGGAACGTTTTAGCGTTCATGGCATGGTTTTATTATAGCATATAAAACCTTTAATTATAGCATATTTTAAAAACTTTTGTTACAAATGTTTGGCGTTGCTAAATTTTTGAATATTAAGCAACACCAAAATAGGAACAGGCAAGATGCCTATTCCACAAAGCTTTTCAATTCATTCCATTATTAAGCAACGCCAGCTACGGCGGTTTGCATAACTATCAAGTACACAGGATTTTCTCTTTCTTCCCTGCTCCCTGCTCCCTGCTCCCTGCTCCCTAAAACCTAGATATTTGTACCTGACTGAATTGCAAACCGCTATAACTAACACCAACTATAGGATGAAACACTCTGCTTGATCAAGTTCCACTCTCGAATTAGGTGGGTTTCACTTGGTTTAATCTTACGACCTTTTAACTCAGGGTGACGAGCATAGAACACTGCATTGATTAATGCTGTAATTGTTTCCTGGTTATCATTTACGAAATAACTATAGTTTAGATCATCAGCATGGTTTTCATGCTGAGCATAACTATCACAGCTAGGTAATTTTCTCCAGATAATCCTGTCTTTCAAAGTTTCTTTAATAGCTAACCACTCTTGGTTGTACTGTGTTTGGTCAGACTTAAGACTATTGTTTGACATTTCTGGATTAACCTGCCAAAAATAAAAGTCAGTAAAATCCTTGACTACAAACTCGGGCACAGAGGCAAGTGCTTGAGTTTGTAAAACAACTGATGCGGCAAGAATGGATAAGCCTAGAGATTTAAATTTGAGCATTGTCCGAAACCGTTACACTCCTTTCTTTAGTTTTCCCTATCAATAGGAAAATGAGTTAGCGATAGCCAAGGGACTTATTTCAACCAATATAGAACTGAACTATAAGTTTTACTTCCGTGATTTCCATGAAAATAGTGGTTGATTTTCAAAAAAATACTAATTAAATATTTATTATTTTTATTGTGTTTTTTTTGTCATCTAGCCTAAGTCTGAAACAAATGGAATCCTTACTTAAACTAGTTTGACACAAGTCATAGGATTCCCAAAAAAAACTAGGAAACTTCAAATCATAAAATAGTGCAATGCTCCAAAGGAGCCGTTACGCGATTGGCCGTAGGCCACGCTACGCGAACGCATTTTTAGTCCCTGCTGTTTTTAATCACATAAAAACTATTGCACTGACACACTACTTGTCATCTGGCCTAGGTATGAAACAGATCTAAGCCTGACTTACAATAGTTTTAACTAACTCAATAGCAGAATCTGAACTTGTTGCCAGAAACCTGAGGGGGTGACATGAGCACTAAAAAGCATATAGCATTTCTAGGACTCATGAGGTACACATTATTTTTTACCTCTTCCCTCTTCCCTTCCCCTCCTGGGAGGGGTTAGGGGTGGGTTCCTCTTACCTGCTCCCTGCTCCGAAGTCCCTAAAAACTTAGGTGCGCTTGACCCGTAATTAAATTCGCCACGGGTCGCACCTCAGAAATTTGTAGCTCACAAGTCGTAGAATTGCTATAGGTATGCTATAAAGATCTCAAATAAAACCTTTAGTCACAACCATGTTATATCAAAAACATGTTATATCAAAAACCTAAAATAGTAATCATCGGGGCTGGTTTTGCCGGATTGAGAGCGGTCAAAAATTTTGCCAGAGTCAATGCAGAGGTTTTATTGATAGACCGCAACAACTATCATACGTTTGTACCTTTACTCTATCAAGTAGCTACTGGTTTTATTCCCCCAGAAACGGTAGCCTATCCATTGCGAAAATTCTTGCGACACGCTCCTAATACCAGTTTTTTAAAAGCAGAAGTTTTAGAAATAGACTTTAGGGCTAAAATTGTTAAAACTGATAAAAAAAATATTAATTATGACTATTTGGTAATAGCTACGGGGAGTCAAACTAAGTTTCTCGGTGTAGATGGCGCACCTAAATACACCTATCCCTTGCAAACTCTTGATGATGCAGTAGCCCTAAGGGATCGCATTTTGAGTAATTGTGAACAAGCTATTAGTTGTACTGACGAGGAAACACGAAAACAACTACTTACTTTTACAATTGTCGGTGGCGGTGCGACAGGGGTAGAGTTGGCAGGAGCTTTAATTGAGTTAATTACAGATACCTTAGCTAAAGACTATCGGGAACTTGATTTAAAACAAGTAAAAGTAATCTTAATTCATTCAGGAAATAGATTGCTTGCTGATTTTCCCTATCATTTAGGATACTACACTGAGCAAGCCCTATGCCGTCGGGGAGTTCAAATTTATTTGAACACTTGTGTTACTTCGGTCATGCCTGGAGCGATTGAATTAGAAGAGGGTTCGATAATTGAAACAGGCACTATTATTTGGGCTGTAGGAGTAAAAGCTAATCTTCCTGTAGACTCTGAAAAGTTAGCTACAGCTAGGAAAGATCAAGTTTGTGTGCGCTCCACTTTGCAATTATTAGAACATCCAGAAGTCTATGCTGTGGGAGATGTTGCCTATGTTAAGCAAGACGGCAAACCACTTTTAGGGATTGCACCTGAAGCTTTACAGCAAGGAACGGCAGTCGCTAATAATCTCAAACGACAGCTTAGAGGATTATCTCTCAAACCTTTTAATTATTTCAACAAGGGAACAGCAGCAATTATTGCTCGCAATGCAGGAGTTGTTTATCTGTTTGGCAGAATTTCCTTAAAAGGCTACTTAGCTTGGCTGTTATGGTTAGGAATCCATTTATATTATCTTCCCGGTTTATCAAATCGTTTAACTGTTTTGGGTAGTTGGATTAGAGATTATCTCACAGGAGAACGGAACGTACGCCAAATTTTCTCTGTGTCTAGCTCTACCAAAATCACTTTTTCCGAGATACGATAACCAGGGTAAAGGCATCTTGTTCGTTAAATTAGCCCACTGGCTAATTTAACAGTACTTGCCATCTGGCTGATATCTACAACAGATCTAATCCTGATTTAAAATAGTCTTAACCAACTCAATAGCAGCATCTGGACTCGTGGCCAGAAACACATTTTCCTGGGACAGACTACAGAAAAACTGTTGACTCTCTGGATGGTCACTCAACAAAACTACTTTTTTCCAACTTTTGAGAGCCAGAGCAATTTCCGATGCTGTTCCTATGCCCATACCACAGGCAATCACCACATCACTAGAGAGTACATTAATCGTATTGCGAGCATTGCCCATATCCGTAACGATGGCAATATCCACGGCTTCAGACATGGCTCTAGTGTCGTTGCTGGGTAAAATCCCAATCGTTAACCCACCAACCATTTTGGCTCCCCGACTGGCAGCATCCATCACTCCCACATTTCTGCCACCGGTCAGCAGTACCCAGCCATGATCAGCAATGAGTTGACCGAGACGATAGGCAAGATTAATGTCAGTAGCAGTGGCCTTGTCACCAGGCCCCATTACCCCAACCACTATTTTTCTCATCGGTTATTTAAGTCTCAGAGACTGTTAATAAAGTAACTCTTTTGACAGCTATAGTATGAAGCGTTTGTAAACGTTGTGTAAAACTTCGTTAAACCTGTGCTTAATTGTTAAGCCAATAACAGCTATAATAACAACTGATCTGCTAATAATTTTGTTGGTCAATAATGTCCTTAACAAAATCGAGTAATCTATAACTGATTAAACCATTTTTTAATAAAAATTAGATATAATTCCTAGCGATATCTAATAATTAGATCTTGACTACTGTTCCCGATTCCCGATTCCCGATTCCCGACTCCCGACTCCCGACTCCCGACTCCCAGATCAACTGTTCTCTGTTGCCTTTGGAAATGTTCCATCGACTCAAACGATACTTTCTGATTAGTGCCCCATCCCCCAAACATCACCTGCTGTCCTCAATGGCAGAAGATACCTTGCTCACTCCCCATCGACTCCATTATCACCATTGGCATGGGAATAATGGTCATCTCCCCCCTGTGGCGTTAGTTAACTGGTTATCGACATCAGAAGCATCTAGAGAACAAAACAATAATCAAGATAATAATCAGCACAATAATCTAGGAACTGTCCCCCTAGCAGAAGAACAGAAAACAGCGGAATCATGTATAAATCATGGGGATTACCTGTGGGCAAAGGGTCAACTAAATGAAGCAGTGACCCAGTATCACCAGGCAATTAAACTAGACCCTAAATCGAGTCTGGGTTACCAACGTCTAGGAGCAACGTTGAAGCAACAAGGTCAATTCGATCAAGCCACTGCTTACTATCGCAAAGCAATTAAATTGGCTGGACTAGAAACCATCGAGTGGGATCAGTCACAATCAAGAAAATTATCTATAGGTCAATCTGTTCCTAGCTCTAGTGAGCGCCACTGTAAACAACATCAGTCAGGAGGTCTTTTGGAAGCAGTTACGGTTTATCTACAACAGGCGCAGACTTACTTGAAGCAAAGACAATGGCAACAGGCGATCGCAGCCTGTGAGCGAGCCATTAAAATTGCCCCAGATACAGCCCAGGCTTACAAGATTTGGGGAAATGCGCTACAGTTCATGGGTCAGACTACTCAAGCTATGGGTTACTATGGCCAAGCTTTGGAAATTGAGCCGGATTTTGCCGAAGTTTATGCTAATCTCGGTAGCTTGTATGCTGGTCAGCAGAAGTGGGAAGATGCGATCGCCTATTATCAAAAGGCGATTAAGCTAAAACCCGATTTGGCTGGGGCTTATCGCAACTTGGCTAAAGTATGGACTGAGCTGGGAAACCAAAAGGAAGTCCTTAAATGCTGTTATCATCAGCTGATGCTAGAGTTGGATAAAGCTAAACCAGAGGACTACCTTAATCTAGGGAATCAGTTATTTAAGGAAGCTCTGGTTACAGAAGCGATCGCTTGTTACCGCCAGGTAATTGACCGGAATCCCCAGTCGGTGGTAGCTTACCAAAACCTGGCAGAAGCCTTGAATCGTCAGGGGAAATGGCAAGAGGCAAATGCTTACTATCGTAAATTACTCCAATTTTATCGAACCGGTTCTCAGTTAACCGCTTCTCAGATAAATAGTCAGTTAACCGCTTCTCAGTTAAATGGTCAGTTAAATGGTCAGTTAAATGGTCACACCCACAATCAAGCTAACGGCTCTGATGCCCTGAAACAGGCTATTGTGCCTCAATTGGTAGACAACCAGAAGCAGCAGCAGGTGTCAATCAATCCACCATTACGTTACAGAGGAGGGGCGATAAAAGCGTCAACTGTTGCCATTGTGCCTAGCCCATCTCAAATCACCGTTAATCCCAGCAATCAAACCATAAAGCCTATCCCTACTGCTCCAGAACGATTAGACCAAGAGCAATTAAAGCCAGAGCCATTAGACCGAGAGCCATTAGACCGAATCCGCGATCGCACACCACGACTTTCTCAAGGCAATCATCTACCTCAACTTCCTAACTCTAGAGCCTCTGAGTCTAATCTAGAACGAGATCAAAGCCTTGAGTCGTTTATCAAAGCAGCTCAACAAAATCCAAATTCAGCTAAAGTCCAAGCAAATTTAGGCAGTGCTTATGCTCAGCGGCACCAGTGGCCAGATGCGATCGCATGTTATCAAAAAGCGATCGCAATTAATCCTAGCTTTGCTGGCGCTTACCGTAACTTAGCAAAAGTTCTAACTCAAACCAATCAATCAGAGGCAGCAGCGGATTATTGGTATCAAGCTCTGACATTGGAACCGAATACGGTATCGGCTGAAGAACACTTCAATCTCGGTAATACCTTAACAAGCCTTGGGAAATTAGCCCAAGGGATAGCCTGTTATCGTCAGGCAATTGAATTGAAACCTAATTTGTCTGAAGCTTACCATCGACTAGGGGATTTGCTAAAAAAGCAAGGACAAGAGCAAGAGCTGCTAAGCCTTTATCAGCAAGCAGTTCAAAACAATCCCCAAGATGCTAAAGCTTACTTCTATTTAGGCAACCTGTTCACAGACCAGGAAGCATGGGAGGAAGCTTACCCTTGTTATTTCAAAGCCACTCAACTGCAACCGAATCTTGCACAAGCCCATCATAATTTGGGAGATACCTTAGTTAAGCAGCAACGCTGGCAAGAAGCAGTAACAGCTTACCGTCGAGCCATTGACATACAGCCAGAATTTTCCTGGTCTTATAACAACATGGGCGATGCCTTGCTTAAGTTAGAACGGTGGCAAGAAGCAGCCGATGTGTTCCGAAAAGCCATTGAACTCAAGCCAGATTTCCCCTGGTCTTATCAAAATTTAGGTGATGCTCTACAAGCCTTGGAGCAATGGGATGAAGCCATTATTGCCTATCGTCATGGGATTGAGGTGAAATCCGATTGGCCATGGTCTTACTATAACTTGGGACAAGCATTAGCAAAAACAGGACAGTGGCTTGATGCGATCGCAGCCTATCGTAAAGCTATCGAACTTGACCCGAATTTTGCTAAAGCCTATAGCCATCTCGGTGAAGCCTTAGCCAGAATTGGCGAGTGGGATGAAGCCATTATCTGTTACGAACAAGCCATTGATATTGACCCCAGTCTTCATGTTTCCGTCTACCAGAATTTAGGGGAAGCCTTAGAACGAAACGGATATAGTAATTCAGAAGATAATAATTCAGAAGATAATAATTCAGAAGATAATAATTCAGAGCTTAGGACAAAAGACGATAGCTCTAGGTGGCTCTTTGAACCAATCAATAAAAAGCTTAAGACAAAAGACGATAGCTCTGAGTGGCCCCACGTTTTCCTTCAACCCTTTCATCCCCCCCAAACTCTCCCCGATGGCAGCCCCTGGCCAAAGATATCGATTGTTACCCCTTCGATGAATCAAGGTGAGTTTATCGAAGAAACTATATTATCAGTGATTCATCAGCACTATCCCAATGTCGAACATATCCTAATTGATGGGGGCTCTACTGATGAAACCATGACCATTGTTAATCAATACCGAGACCACCTTACCTATGTGGTTAGTGAACCGGATAGTGGCCAAAGTGAAGCCTTGAACAAAGGATTTGCGATCGCATCTGGGGAAATCTTGACTTGGCTTAATAGTGATGACCGATTAGCGCCAGGAGCCTTATATAGGGTAGCGCTATCGTTTCACACTAGTGGTGCTGATGTGGTAGCCGGTGTCTGTCAACTGTTTAAGGATGGCGTAGCCCTAGAGCAACACTTGACATCTTGTGCTAATGGACTGATATCCCTTGAAGAAATTTTAGATGTAGAAAGGAATTGGTTAACAGGGAAATTCTTCTATCAGCCAGAAGTCATGTTTACCCGCACCATTTGGGAAAAGTGTGGTGCATCAGTAGATGAATCCCTCTTCTACAGTATGGATTACGACTTGTGGGCGCGATTTGCTGCTAAGGGAGCCACCTTACAGGTAATTGGTTATCCCGTAGCTCAATACCGTATCCATGAAAACCAAAAGACTAGCACTAGAGATAAGTATGAGCCGGAATTACTATCGGTATCAGAGGCACTGCGGACTAAATTCAACTGTCCTAAGTCTAAAGCGACAGAAGAGCCTGGGCAACGCCGCAGCCTCCGGATTGTGTGCTTCAACGATACCGGATTTCTGGGAGGGGCTGGGATTGCTCACCAACGCATTGCCAAATCCTTAGCCTTAGCAGGGCATCAAGTAATTCCCGTTGCAGGCACATTAGACTGGTCATTGACTCCCGTAGACTGCACAGCAGAAGAGGTTTATCAATTAATTGCTAGTCTCAATCCGGATTTAGTCGTAGTGGGCAATATCCACAATATGACCAATCCCTTGGACATTTTGGAAATACTTACCAGTCATTTCCCCACCATCTTTGTGATGCACGACCAGTGGTTACTTACCGGACGCTGTGCTTATGTAGGGGATTGTGAAAATTACACCACCCTATGTGATCACGAATGTCCCACTAGCCATGAGTACCCGAGCTTAGCATCAGAAAAAATAGCCGACGCTTTTCGTAAAAAACATCGGCTTTTAGGGAGCTATAAATCTGTGTTAGTGCTAGGGGATAGTCACTGGACCACTAATTGGGCTCGTTATGCCTTTGACTATCACCAGCCTCGACGGAATTTCCAAGAATGCGAAAGTAAATTTCAGAGCATTTACTATGGCATCGATTTAGACATCTTTAGGCCCTTAGACCAAGCTGAATGTCGCAGCCAGCTAAATTTACCTCACGATAAATTTATTATACTCACTGGTAGTCAATCTGTAAAGGATCAGCGCAAAGGGGTTAAGTATTTACTCAAAGCCCTAGACATTGCCAATCTCGATAATATCCTACTGGTTAGTTTTGGTCATGGCTCTGCGATCGCAGAAAACCTTGATGTTTGGAGTACAGGATATATCGATAACCCCTTTATACTAGCATGTTACTACAGCGCTGCCGATGTATTTATTGGGCCATCCCTTCAAGAAGCATTTGGTCAAACCTTTATAGAAGCCGCAGCCTGTGGCACACCAGCCATTGGCTATGGAGTAGGTGGTGTCAAAGAAGCGATCTTGAATCGAGTGTCAGGACGAGTAGTGACCCAAAAAACCCCAGAAGCCTTAGCTAAGGTAATCAAAGAATTATACTATGACCCCCACACATTAGACCTGTTGGGGAAAACCGCAGCTATTTATATTGCCAACCACTTCTCCTTACAGTCGAGCTATCACAGTTTTATGGTGGCCTTAGACCAAAGCGGTTGGGTCGATCAGCTCCAAATTTCCAGGGCAAGTAAATTTTTAGTAGGCTCTCCCAAACTTACTCAACCCCTAGCGATTAAAAGCGGCATTCCCAAAAACAACAGTAGTATTATCTCTGGGGTTGGTATTCAAGGTTATACCCGTCAGGGTTTTGGAGCATTAGAACAACCCTTGCCAGAAATTGGTCTTTTTCGTCCCAGCCAGTGGTTACTGTGGCCAGAGGGAGAGTTTGCCATCATTGCCGATAATCCCAGGAAAGGTCAGCTAGTCATTGCCTGCCGTAACGTCTCCCAGGGTCAGTTCCTTGAAGTTTGGCAACAGGGTAAGTTACTATTGCGAGTGGCAGTGCATCACTTTGGGATCGATCAAGTTAATGTATTTACCCTACCGATTTCGTTACTTGAAGGCTTCAATTTATTTTCCCTGAAGACCGAGACCTATCATGTTGATCAGTCCAATCGTCATTTAGGGTTACTGCTTGAGGGAATTACATTTACAGAGCGACTCGATTGGGAACCGTTGCGGGAACGCAATCAATTATCCATCCTCATGGATAAGCATCTTAACGGGATCGGTTGGTTATCACCTGATACATTAAATGGCACACCAGTTCGCTGGATGGAGAAGGTAGGTAGTGTGATTATTGACGGTATTAATACTATCAAGCCGTTGCAAGTGCGAGTTTCAGGAATGATGGCGGTGGAGAAACGGTTTATTAGCGATATGGTAGTTAAGGTAAATGGCAACGCTATTGATGGAGAGGTTCAGGAACAATCCGATAAATCTTGGGTGTTTGAAGGAATTATTCCCTCTGGCAGCCTAACCTTAAACGCTCCATTTGTGCTATCGATTGAATCACCAGGGGTGGGTAAGTTATCATCTATTGATTCGAGATTAGCTAGCCTATTAGTTAAATCGGTGACCATTGGAGCAGCTGAAGGTTAATGGGATATTCTTCAGTAGCTAGTTGCGTAGGGTGCCTTAGGGACGGGCTCGCCCTAATTTTCCGCTTCAACGCCTGGGTTGAAAAAGTCCGTCCGAAAATAACGGGCAAGATGCCCATTCCACCCACCGAGTCAAACAGCAAGTATGAGATGCAACCGTAGGGAGTAGGGAGCAGGGAGCAGTTTTTGAAGAGGATTAATGGAAAAAATTATATATACACGAGACAATCAGAAAGTTTCTCTTGAGGTACCTCCCCCTGGTGATATTCCTAGTTTCTTCGTCTTCGCGCTCCACAAATCAGGGAGTGTAATGCAGGATAAAATTATTGAAGATATCGGTTTTAACCTAAATATACCACTGATTAGTGTTGCCAAGACTTCCTTTAATCAAGGAGTAGAAGAAAGTGCCTTTGGTAAGGATATATGTGACCTTTTTGTCAAAACTGGATATGGCTTTTACGGCTCTCGATATCTCCCAGCCTATCTTAATGATTTCGATTTGAGTGGTTTCAAAAAGATATTACTAATCCGGGATCCCAGGGATATTGTAGTATCCCATTATTTTTCCATGAAGAACAGTCATGTTATTCCCCCAGGTAAGGTAGGTGATACCCTTTCAAAAAATCGCCAGCGACTACAAGACATGGAGATAGACCAGTATGCGATTCAACAAGCACCGATATTTCGCAAAATAATTCAAAGGTACAGCAAGATTGAAGATCAGTTATTCAAACTGTTTAGGTATGAAGATATCGTTTTCAATAAGCGTCAGTGGGTTGCGGATATTATCCGTTTTTTGGAAGTAGAGCTTGAGGATAGTAAAATAGAGCAAATCGCTAAAAAACACGATATTTTTCCAACTAAAGAAAATCCCGCTTCACACATCCGTAAAGTCACCCCAGGAGATTATAAGGAAAAGTTGCAACCCGCCACTATTGATAAGCTTAATGAATCTTTTAAACCTATCTTGATTAAGTATGGCTATGAGAATTAAGAATAGTGAAGGCAGAATTAAGAATGTAGAGGGAGCATGTCACCTTTGTAATTATGTATATAGATCCCCCCTAACCCCCCTTAAAAAAGGGGGGATTAGATTCAAAAGTCCCCCGAGCGAGCAATCCCTCGCTCGGGGGATTTAGGGGGATCTGAATCAGGGATTAACAAAACTGACATGCTCCCGAATGTAGAATTAAGAATTCTAAATTATTAATTCTACATTATTAATTCTAAATTATTAATTCTAAATTATTAAAGGTTTTTTAAGGTTTTTCCCACTCCCTATCGGGTATATCTCACTGTCTTTATGCAAAGGCCCAGTGGGTGAAACCCCCTTTGGCCGCTGACAAAAATTCCCGGTAAAATTCCCACACTTCCCACCCGCCTCACATTTCCTTTCTTTCCTCTTGACAACTGTTTTTTTTTTAATCTAATATACCGGAGGTTGCTTGAGCCCCTAGCAGCAAAAAGCTGGGGCAGTAACTTCTGTAGGGGTACAGAAAAAATAGTTACGAGGTGCTTAACCTTTCGGTTAATTACTTGTCAATCCAATCATTACGATAACGAAACAAAATTAATTATGCAAAAACTACGCAATGCGCTATTGGCATTAGTTATTGCCATAGCTCTGACTTGGATGCCTTCTTTTACGGTACCTTCCGCACAGGCGGCTGCTGAAGTTGAATTTCATCCTGGACTCCAGTTTTCAATCGCCCCGTACGGAGAATGGATAGAATCACAAAGCGGTGCGATATTTTCTCCGGGCCACGAAGTTCTTGTCTATTATGACTCCCTAAGGGCTTCTTCTGATAATAATAGCTGTCCTAGCTTTAGCCCTTCAACTGAGGTAACAGGCTACGTCATGTCTGATAACAGCGGTGATATTCAAGAATTCCCCCTTGTTTCCCTTGACCCCCCTGCAGTGGATTTCGTCAAGTTTGGATCCTTTACTACTCCTGAGTGCTTTCAGGGTAGTGAAGAGATCCAGATCTGGTTCAGTGGCAGCGGCGATGGGTGTTTCGATAGTGATTTCGGCAACAATTACCATTTTCCAGTGATTTGCGAATAATAAGTTGTTGAGTCTGGATAAAATTATCAGCAGTGAAGTAACTTAGCCTTCGCTACTGGAATTCTCCCCAAGGAAGCAACTGAAAAAGCGATGCAGCGATGCAGCGCGGTCTTGGGGGTTCCCCCCATGAGCGACTGCATCAAGAAGTGCGCGCTGCATTGCTTTTTCAATAAGGTTGTTGAAGGTTGAATGTTTTTTGTTACTCCCGACTCCCGATTCCCGATTCCCTACTCCCGATTCCCGATTCCCGATTCCCTACTCCCTACTCCCTACTCCCTACTCCCTACTCAAATCGATAAGCTCTAGCTTTTAATTTTTGCATCCATCCCTTCACTGTTGGTTGCTTAAAGATACTATCAATCACCTCTTTCATATCTTCAGCAACTGGAGTAGACTGTTTCTCAATAGTATTACCTTGCCCAAAATAGCGACAAGTTGCTTCTGGCAACCACAGGGCTCGGCTTCCTCTCAAAAATACTAGATTTATTATTACTTCTACCATCGCAGCGTCTTGATTTAATTCTGTATTGAAGCCCCCTACTAGGTCTAAACGACTGCGACGAAACATACTATTACTTTGACGCAACGGTTGCCACAGTTTCTCTAACTTCCAGATGTGTAAGTCTTCTAAATCGGGTAACTCTTGCCATGGCGTCACCTGGGTTATTTTTTCTCCCTCAACCATTTGCCACCCACTCAATAGTAAATCCAAGGTAGAGGATTCCCGATCAAATGCTGCTACTTGCTTCTCTAGGGCATCTGGTAGTAAAACACTGTCACTATCTAGAAAGATCACAAATTCTCCTTGGGCCATTTCAAGACCGCGATCGCACAACGCCCCCCATTTGCGATTGGCCGTAGGCCACGCTACGCGAACGCATCCCCCTACACTTACTGATTTATAAGGCTTCTCATAGTAACGATTCCCCCCCTGATTAACAGTCCCCCCCTTATTAAGGAGGGGGGATCCCTGCCTACTCCCTACTCCCTGTTCCCTGTTCCCGTCTTGATGCAATAGCGAGTGGGGGAAACCCCCAAGACCGCGCTGCATCGCTATTCCCTGTTCCCTATTCCCTGTTCCCTGATCCGATCCCGCTAGATAACCCCCTTTAATAACAGTCCCCCCCTTATTAAGGGGGGCTAGGGGGGATCCCTCCCTGCTCCCTGCTCCCTGCTCCCTACTCCCTACTCCCTGTTCCCTACTCCCTGCTCCCTGATTACCAGCCCCATCCACCACAATAATTTCATAGTCGGAATAGTTTTGAGCCAGCACACTGTCCACTGCTCGCTTAACTCTAGCGCTAGTACTATTAACAACAGGACTTAGGCGGTTAAGTTGATTTTGCCCCCCTAGCCCCCCAGCGAGCAATCCCTCGCTGGGGGGAATGATGTCAAAGTCCCCCAGAATTGGGGGATTTAGGGGGCAAATGCGTAAGTCCTGAACAATAATAATCACACTAACTCGTGGTGAATCGTGATCATGCCAGGGTTTTAGCTGCCAGGTGCTGTCCGCAATCGTGCCTTGTCCTTGTACATTGCCAATGGTTTTATTCTGTTGCGCTTCCTTGCCCATATGGGCCTCATTTTTGCCCCCCATCAGATGACCGTAGCTATGATTTTGATGCACTGCCATCACCACTTCGCTGGCATCGACGATGGGATAACCCCTCATAGCCGCAGTAGTGACCATCCAGGTATCCCAATATCCCCGTCCTACCGCAAACTTAGGGATAGTAGGGAATAAATTTTTAGGAAAGATAAAGTAATCCTTAGCATCATCAGCCCCTAAACAACCGGTCTGATAGACCTGTTGACACAGGGTGTCTTCCCAGGTGGGAGACTGAAATTCTATGGACTTGGACAGGTCAAGATTCCAGCGTCGTCCAGTGATTAAAAATGTCTCTAAGTGTTGGCAGACCTGTTCAATGGCTTGGGTAAAATCCTTCAGTAGAATAATATCAGTGTTGATATAAGTGATGATATCGTGAGTTGCTTGTTCCTGGACTTGGGCAAACACACTATCGAGTAGAGGAGTACCATAGCTATTGCACTCGATATCAGGAACATGATTCAGTCCTAAGTCCTGAGCAATGGCAGCTGTACCAATTTCATCACCAAATAAAATAATTTCTGGCTTGGGTTTGAGCAAAGTCCAGCTAGTAATGGCATTGTGCTGGATGATACCAATGTTACCTAGAAAAGCCTTAGGCACCGTGAAAATGCTGATGCCTAGGGTTGGTCGAATCTCGGGCTTGATATACAACGGTTGGGCCATTATGCTGATTGCTAATCCTTGATATTGATGGTATTGTTATAGAGTTTGCATCTGAGTTGTAAACACACGTATTGCCGAAAAAGGCACATGGCAAGAGCCAAAAGGCAACAGGGGAAAGCGATCCTCAGTTTTATTGTCCAAGAAAAAAAGACATAAAAGGTTTACATCTCAAATGCAAACGCTATTTTAGATAATAAAATCGAATCGGTAAGGTATCAGCGATTAGCTAAAATAAAGTTTTGGTAAAATCATTAAGATACCATCATCAATTCGATCAGAAACTGCTAGAGCGAACACAATTTTTTAACCATCGTTCAATCACAGTTTTTAAAAACACTATTAGGATGCCGCCCCAAATAGAACTAGCTATGGTTGAGACTTCTGTAAGTATTGCGAACCAATTTAGACAGCAAGGACAACAGAGTGAAGCAATTGCAGCATACCAGGAAGCAATTGAGTTACAGCCAGATAATCCAGGAATTTATCACCTCTTGGGACAATCTCAGGCTCAGCAGGGGGATTTAGAAGGCGCGATCGCAAGCTACCAAAAATCAATTGCCCTCAATCCTCAACAGTCGTTTTGGGTATACAAACATCTCGGGGATGCTCTGACGGCTCAAGGAAAACTGGATCAGGCCATGGTGGCTTACCAGGAGGCGATGCAGTTTGAGCCAGACCATCCCGATTTTTATCACAATCTAGGACAAGCTCAAGCACGACAGGGCAATTTAAACGAGGCGATCGCATCCTACCAAAATGCGATCGCACTCAATCCTAGCCATCCGTTTTGGATCTACAAAAATCTTGGGGATGCTCTGAGGCAAACCAATCGATTTGATGAAGCAGTTTCCGCTTACCAGGAAGCAAGTCAGTGTGACCCGGAAAATCATAGAACAGTATATCCTAACTTGGCACAATGTCAGCAGCAACAGGGAAATTTAGACGATGCCATCGCCTCTTACCAAAATGCGATCGCACTTAATCAACAGCAGCCAGCTTGGGTTTACCAAAATCTCGGGGATAGTCTGAGCTTACAAACTCGATGGTATGAAGCCATTACCGCTTACCGTAGCGCTATAGCCATTAACCCCACCATCAATGGGGTTAAAGAGAGCTTAGCCGATGCTCTGCGAGAAACCAAACAATTGGATTTAGCGATCGCAGCCTATGGCGATGCGATTGAAACCAATCCTGACCGCTTTGAGTCTCACCATTGGCTAGGGGATTTATATCGAGAAAACAAGAATTGGCATGAAGCAGCAGCCGCTTACCAATCCGCCATAGAACTCAATCCCTACAATCCTTGGACTCACAATAATTTAGGCTTAGCCTTAGCCCAACAAGGGAAGCTAGAAGAAGCCGTAGCCGCTTATCAACAAGCCATAGCCCTATCCCCCAATCAGTACTTTGAGTTTTACCAAAAATTAGGGGAAGCTCTCACCCAACTCCAGCACTGGGAGGAAGCAGTTACCGCTTATGGTCGTGCCATTGACCTCAGCCCAGAAAATCCCGATTTATACTACCCCTTGCGCAAAGCATTGGAAGCATTGGGACAGTGGCAAGAACCAGACTATGAACCCCCATCAGAAGACCCTTGGCTAGCCGCTCACCAATGGGCAGATAGTTTGCGAGAACAAGGGAAAATAGCAGAAGCGATCGCAGCCTATCGCTATGCTCTCGATATCAATCCCAACTGTTGTGAATCTTACCATTGGTTAGGGGATTTACTCTTAACCCAACAGACTTGGGATGAAGCAGCAACAGCTTACCAGCGAGCCATAGAACTAAATCCTTACAATCCCTGGTCTCACCATAATTTAGGGCTAGCCTTAACCGAATACGGCAAATTAGACGAAGCAGTAGCAGCCTTAAACCAAGCCATAGCCCTATGCCCCAACCAGTACTTTGAATTTTACCAAAACTTAGGAAACGCCCTCAGCAAACTCCAGCGTTGGGATGAATCCCTTACCGCCTATGGCGATGCTATTAAATTAAATCCAGGCCATCCTCAGTTACACAGTAGTTTAGCAGGTGTATTGGTTAAATTGGGAAAGTCCGATGAGGCGGTAGCGTCCTACCGCCGCTCTATACAGTTAAAGCCAGATGACCCCGAGATACAGGAAAAATTAGGAAATGTGCTTCGAGAAAGAGTCCAGGTCGATTTAGATCAAGCAATGAGCTGTTATCGTCGAGCCATTCGGACTAATCCAGATAATCTCGATAATTATCACAAGGCATTAGGGATACAATCCAACGATCCTGAACTCTATCTACAGTTAGGCAATACATTTGTTAAACAAAATCAGTTAGACCAAGCCATCATTTTCTACCAAATTGCCCTCCAGATCCAACCCGAAAATTATGAAGTAAACGCTCAGTTGACCAGTGTTTTGGAAAAACAAGGGAAACTAGGGAGTAGGGAATAGGGAGTAGGGAGTAGGGAATAGGGAACAGGCAAGAGGCAAGAGGCAAGAGGCATGCTAGCAATAGGCATGCTAGCAAGAGGCAAGAGGCAAGAGGCATGCTAGCAAGAGGCATGCTAGCAACCTTCAACCTTCTAACCTACCCTACGGGAACGCCAAAGGCGAACAACCTTCTAACCTACCCTACGGGAACGCCAAAGGCGAACAACCTTCTAACCTACCCTACGGTAACGCCAAAGGCGAACAACCTTCTAACCTACCCTACGGTAACGCCAAAGGCGAACAACCTTCTAACCTACCCTACGGGAACGCCAAAGGCGAACAACCTTCTAACCTTCAACCAAACAACCTTCAACCTACCCTACGGGAACGCCAAAGGCGAACAACCTTCAACCTTCAACCTACCCTACTCCGACTCCCGATTCCCGACTCCCGACTCCCGATTCCCGACTCCCGATTCCCGATTCCCGACTCCCGACTCCCGACTCCCGACTCCCCAAGACGAAACTACCTCACCAAATTGATAACTGCTATTAAAAATGAAAACTGAAAAATCCTATAACGGCACGTTCCTCTATTTCGATTATCCCATAAATCAAAAATCGAGATATGGCTATGGTAAGCCTCCTCATCCCAAACTTTATGAAATAATTAATCGAGGGAGAGAGACTTACAAAACCTATCTCAATAGCTTTTTGCAATACCAGGAAAATCTGCGAAAATTTGCCAATAAAGCCATAAAAGAGCACTCCCCCGAGCCATCACTATTCAATCCTTGGCTCCCTGGTCTTGATGCCGTCTCCCTTTATAGTTTTATTCGCTTGAATAAGCCTAAACTCTATTTGGAAGTTGGGTCAGGAAACTCCACAAAATTCGCTAGGCGAGCGATAAAAGATGGTGGGCTAAACACTAAGATTATATCTATCGATCCTCAACCGAGAGCAGAAGTTGATTTAATCTGTGATGAAGTGATTAGAAAACCCGTCGAAACTGTTGACATTGATATTTTTGATCAACTGGAATCTGGGGATATCTTATTTGTCGATAATTCCCATCGAGTATTCATGAATTCCGATGCCACAGTAATGTTTTTAGATGTTTTATACAAATTAAAGCCAGGTGTACTTGTCGAGTTTCATGATATCTTTTTACCCTATGATTATCCTCAAAGATGGGACAAGCGCCATTACTCTGAACAGTATGTATTAGCCGCCTACATTTTGGCAGAAGGCAGTAAATTTGATATTATTTTGCCAAACGCTTTCATCGCTTACGATCCCTACTTAAAAGCCATAATGTCACCCCTTTGGGAATCCCCGGAAATGACTGGTGTTAATAAAGGAGGAGCTTCCTTTTGGCTTAAAATGAGAGAAGTCTCTTGAGGATTATAGGGAATAGGGAATAGGGAATAGGGAATAGGGAATAGGGAATAGGGAACAGGCAAGAGGCAAGAGGCAAGAGGCAAGAGGCAAGAGGCAAGAGGCAAGAGGCAAGAGTTTGAAGGTAAGAGGCAAGAGGCATACACGCTAAAGTTTGAAGGCAAGAAGTCTGTTTACAACCGAGATAAAAACGCTATATCATAACTACTCTACAAGAGCCCAGGATTTTTTCCCGACTCCCTGCTCCCTTTTCCCGACTCCCGACTCCCGACTCCCGACTCCCGACTCCCTATTCCCTATTCCCTGTTCCCTGTTCCCTATTCCCTTTAAAACCTAACTATGGCAATCAAATTTTGGAATGGCATCGCATTAATTGAAAATGATACCTATAGGACTCAATTAATCCCAAAACTAGGACGCTTAGATCACGATCAATCACTGCTGAAGGAGATTTTACCCCATATACCAAGGGGTGGTGTTGCCATCGATGTTGGTGCCAACATTGGCGACCACACCATTGCTTACTTGAATAAAGTCGGCCTAACTGGTCGAGTTTTAGCATTTGAACCCCTCCCAGAAGCTTATGAATGTCTCACCTTAAATGTACCAGGGGCAGAATCCTATAACTATGCTCTTTCAGACCAAGAAGAAACCCTGAATTTGGTGATTAGACCGAATACAGGAGAGAGTTTTTGCTCCTATTCAGAGAACTCACAAACCATTCGCGCTGTTCCATTAGATTCCTTTGAGTTTACCCAGGTAGACTTGATCAAGTTTGATGTAGAAGGTTGGGAGTTAAAAGCCCTCAAAGGAGCCGAAGAGACTATCTATCAACATCAACCTCGGATGGTGATTGAGATTAACGAGCAAGTATTTAAACGAACCCTCGGGAATCGACAAGAGATTTACGATTTTCTGAAGCGACATGATTACGAGTTACAACCAATACAACCAAAGAACAGCCTCAACACTGAGAGAATTGATGTACTGGCAGTACCAGAGAAAGCACAATACTTCTGTGGCTTCCAGCATAAATTAGGGGAAGCTTACACAGCAAATAGTCAGCTTGATCAAGCTATCATCGCTTACCGTCGTGCGATTGGCCTTAATCCCACCATATCTTCCTCTCATCACAACTTGGGTGACGTGTTGGAGAAACAAGGTCATCTGGAATCTGCGATCGCATTTTACCGTAAGGCTATTGACCTCAACCGAGATCACCATCAGTATCATATCACCTTAGCCAAAGCCCTAGCTCGAAAAGGCATGGCCGCTGAAGCAGTAGCTGAGTATCGCTTAGGGATGTCCCTTAACCCTAACTTCCAGTGGTCAGAAGATAATTTTGCCGAAGCTTTATTAGAAGGTCTGTATAAACACCATAGTAAAGATCATAGTAAAGGTTTCCAGGGAAACCCTAGTCAAAAGAATGACACAAGCCACGACTGTGGTGTCATTTATTTAGCCATTGGTGAAAAATTTAAACAAGAATTTATTAACGCTTATAAGTTTTTTAAAAAATCCAATCCTACCATCCCGATATCCCTATTTACCGATTGCCCCATGGGAGAGTTAGATGGTTGTACAGTCTATCCCTTAAATGATAAAAAAAATCCTCATAAACTCAAAGTAGACATCTTGAAAAAGAGCCCTTATCAAAAAACTCTATTTCTTGATACAGACACCTTGGTCGTTGGGGATATTTCCGATATATTTTCTTTCCTAGATGACTGTGATTTATGTATAGCAAAAACCCCTCATATCGACTATAGTAAGCCACCTTATAAATATCTTGGCTATGAATCTCATAACACCATGAATACAGGAGTATTCGCCTTTAAAAAATGCCAATTTATTACTAAAATGATAGATGGCTGGATTACTCTGGCATCAAAACAAAATGACTCAACTATGAGAGCTGGACATTTTGGTGACCAGTACTATTTTAACCAGTTATTACAATCCGGTTTCTTCGAGCAAGAAGGAGGCAAAGTAAAAGTTATAGACAACAAGATTTACAATGTCAGACCTCAGCCTCTTCCTCACCTAATCAAAGATGGCTTATTTAATCAAGCCAAGATAATTCATCTACGACTCCCCGCTTTTGTCCCATCACTAATTTCTCTTAAAAAGAAATAGGGAGTAGGGAATCGGGAATCGGGAGTCGGGAGTCTCAAACAGTTGGGTAGGGTGCGTTAGGGGAGCCTTCATTTTTCGCCTCGTAGTCAGGGTTAGGTTGCTACCCGTAACGCACCACTGCTGAGTCAAACAACTGGGTAGGGTGCGTTAGGGGGGCATTCATGTTTCGCCTCGTAGTCAGGGTTAGGTTGCTACCCGTAACGCACCACTGCTGAGCCAAACAACTGTATCGCTTTTTTCAGATTCTCTTGCCTATCACCACGGATTCTGTCACTATAGGCAGACCAAGGTTGTTTTGAGGGTTGTTTTGAGTCATTGCCCAAGCCATGGGTAAGTCTGGTTTCGTGCGAACGGACGAAGCTTGTTGGAATGCTTCAATAGCAAGTTCTAGATTATTAGCCCTGTCCCCACGGATTCTGTTTCTGTAAGCAATGCCCAGGTTGCTTTGAGTCTGTGCCCACTCAATGGGGAAGTCTTCTTGGGTGTAAACTTCCAAAGCGAGTTGGTATTCTTCAATGGCAAATTCTAAATTCTCAGCCCTGTCGCCACAGATTCTGTCACTGTAAGCATTGCCCAGGTTGCTTTGAGTCTGTGCCCACTCGATCGGGAAGTCTTCTTTGGTGTAAACTTCCAAAGCGAGTTGGTATGCGTCAATGGTAAGTTCGAGATTATAAGCCCTGCCCCCAAGCATTCTCTGACTGTAGGCTTCGGCTAGGTTGGTTTGAATCTCTGCCCAATAGTAGGGGAAGTCTGATTGAGTGTAAACTGACAAGGCTAGTAGGTATCGGGCAATCGCTTTTTCCAGATTCTCAGCCCTGGGGTGGCGGATTCTGTTTCTGTAGGCTTCCCCCAGGTTGATTTGAGTCATTGCCCAATAGATAGGGAAATCTGATTTGGTGTAAACCGACAATGCTCGTTGGTATTGGGTAATGGCAAGTTCTAGATTCAATGCCCTCTCCCCACGGATTCTGGTTCTGTAGGCTTGCCCCAGGTTGGTTTGAATCGCTGCCCAACTTTCCCGCTTACTCTCACGGGTAAAGACCTTTAGCACCTGTTTGTAACCAGCAATGGCGATTTCCATGTTATTGGCTTTATTGCCTAGAGGAAACTGCTGGATCAGGTGGCTGAATTCCCAAATAACTCTAGCGATGTATTCTGCTTCGGCTTCCGAGAGTTTAGCACTTGCCCAGGTTTCCAGGATATCGATAAAGTTATCATCAAGTTTGTCTAGGTTGGCTCCCAGGAGTGGGTAGATGACTTTCGGGTCGCTATCGCTGTTGTCAGTTGCCAGCAATACCTCTGTCAAAAATTTCAGATAGTCTTGGCACGAGAGATTAGCTGAGGTAGGGGTTTCTGAGATTCCCAGCATGTCTAAAAGCTCACTCCTCAGACCCAGTAAAACCTCAGCACTGTTTTGCTTGCCCTCTGCTGTCAGTTGTTCTGCTACTTGTGCCATTACCTGCAATAACTCTGAATCCACTAACTCACGGTTGCTCTCAAGAATTTTGAATTCTTCACCGCTGGGACAAGTTAGCACTTGCTCGATCAGCTTCAGGTATGCTCGTAGTCTTTGTTTGTCCATTTTTGCTGGTTTTTTCGGGTGCATCCGAGCTTTCGCAACAATACGACCATTGAAGGCTAAAACACTTATCCCGTTCCCTCAATTGTAGAGTTACAACATAGATTTACAATCTTGAGATGCACCAGTTTGTTCTTACCCCTAGTCCCGACTGCTTTCCCCCCTTAATTAAGGGGGGTTAGGGGGGATCCCTACTCCCTAAAAACCACAACTTGTGTAACTCACCCAATTCAGAAGTCCTATAACTATAGCGTTTTCTAGTAAGGGTGAGGTACATCTCAATTTTATTTTTTGCTCCGAAGCTCCGTTCGCGTTTGCGCAGCGTCTGGCTCTGCCAGTAAGCGTGGCCCACGGCCTTAGCTCCTGACTCCCTAATCCCTACGGTGCGCGTTCCCTAAAACCCAGAAAGAAAGTAACTTACCCAATTAATAATTACCTTAACTATACCAATAAAAAAAAATCGGTCAAGTTATGGTTAACCCCAATCCTTGACCGATTTATATTGTGTAAACGTCAACAACTACAGCTTAACTGCATTCAAATTTGAATAACTACTGATCAACTAATACATTCGTCAGTGGTCAGTGGTCAGTGGTCAGCCATTGACCATTGGCTGAATGCTTAAAAATAACCTCCACAATTCCTGGTCGCCAGGGCGTCAAACCCTGTCTTGATGCAATAGCGAGTGGGGGAAACCACGGCAGTTGCTCATGGTTAGAAGTTACCGTAAGACAGTTGAGCCTTAATCAATAAGTTTTACCCCTTTTGTGCATAGCCGACCAACCATAAAGGCTCAACTGTCTAAGGTTTCGTCTCCGGGGAGACCCCCAAGACCGCACTGCCTCCCCAAGACCGCGCTGCATCGCTGGCAAAACCCTATCCTAGTCTACATAGAAATATCGAATCAAAGTGGTCATAACCTCACCAGGGTTTTCGGTAGGTTCGGGAGTGCTCCACTCGTCGGGATAGGCGTATTTAAGACCATAAATGGCATAAATAGTATGCCGAACTTGTTCAGGAGAACCAATCAAGATGTGCTTGACTTTCTTAGGTTTGCGACCAGGGTTTTCAGGGTTCTGATTTTCATCGGAGTTGGGCGGAAGATTTTTCGTCATGACCAGTTATTCGTTAAGTTTGGTGACACTATTAATATATTAATAAATTAATTAAACTGTCAAGGGGTTTAGAAAATTTTTTTTATTACGAAATATGGAGATAATGGAGACCGTGGGTAGGGTGATAATTGTGGATATTTTTGGAATATAAACTCGTTTTTATTTGTCTACATTTTTTATAAAATTAATCGTATAATCGTAGGGTGGGCAGTGCTTCCGAGAAATTGCCAAGCTTGGGATAGCTTTAATCGGCACTGCCCACCAACAGCAAATTAATCAAATTAATCAAATGAATCGTAGGGTGGGCAGTGCTTCCGAGCAATTACAAAGCGTAAGGTAGATTTAATCGGCACTGCCCACCAACAGGAACTTAATCAAATTAATCAAATGAATCGTAGGGTGGGCAGTGCTTCCGAGCAATTACAAAGCGTAAGGTAGATTTAATCGGCACTGCCCACCAACAGGAACTTAATCAAATGAATGGTAGCCATTGCCCACCAACAGGAACTTAATAAAAAGAATCCTAGGGTGGGCAGTGCTTCATACCAAGTTAAAAGCTGACAATCTCGAAGGTAAGCACTGCCCACCCTACGCCATATCTAGATCATGCTATCTTTTCAAGATCTTAGCGAAATCAATAACATCAAAAAATTAAAAGGAGAAGATAATGCCTATCGAATTCGTGTAGGTGATTATAGAATTGGCTTTTTTATGAAAGGCGATACTATGATCTTCTCCCGTGTTCTCCATAGACGAGAATTTTATCGTTATTTTCCTTAAAGTGAAGTAAAAAGTAAATAAATAAGATGAATCGTAGGGTGGGCAGTGCTTGAGACCGATTTAAAAGCTTATCATAGCTTTTATAAGCACTGCCCACCAACAGGAACTTAATTCAAAGAATCCTCAGGTGGGCAGTGCTTCATACCCATTTAAAAGTTTGGGATAGCTTTTTTAGGCACTGCCCACCCTACATCTCTACTAGATTTTTGATAAACTTAATCTGATGGTGGGCAGTGCTTCATACCCATTTAAAACCTGATAATCTCGAAAGTAAGCACTGCCCACCCTACGCCATATCTACGCCATATCATGATGATGCGATCGCGCTGCTGGTCAATACCAGACCAGTAATTAGAAATAAATAAGATGAATCGTAGGGTGGGCAGTGCTTCCGAGAAAATTCCAAGCTTGGGATAGCTTTGATAGGCACTGCCGACCAACAGCAAATTAAATAAAATGAATCGTAGAATCGTAGGGTGGGCAGTGCTTGAGACCGATTTAAAAGCTTATCATAGCTTTTATAAGCACTGCCCACCAACAGGAACTTAATTCAAAGAATCCTCAGGTGGGCAGTGCTTCATACCCATTTAAAAGTTTGGGATAGCTTTTTTAGGCACTGCCCACCCTACATCTCTACTAGATTTTTGATAAACTTAATCTGATGGTGGGCAGTGCTTCATACCCATTTAAAACCTGATAATCTCGAAAGTAAGCACTGCCCACCCTACATCTATATTACCTATTACCTATTACCTATTACCTATTACCTATTACCTATTGCCTATTGCCTTACCCAACTACGCCATCCCAAACTTATAATTTCCATACTTAATGTCATACCAAAATAAATTAGTAACTCTATCTATAGCTTCTTGATTATAATAATTAGCGTAATCATTCCTTTTGTCTTGCTCTATCTTAGGTAAATTCAGCTTCAGTCCTAGCATAGACTCCAAGAAAGTTAAATCTGATTCTAAATTTTCAAAACGGATAACATAATCCAAAAGAAACGTGTTCTCCTCATCAAGTGCCGAGTAAGACAGTGAGTAAGCCGACAAATCAGTTAAGTGCTTACCTGCCTTGATATCCCAGGATTTTCCCTTAGTTATCCACTCGGTAAAGGGCATTTTTTTGTTGGGATTGTACTGTTTTTTTTCCCAAAAATAGAAGCCATTGTGATCAGGATTTCCAAAGGAGTACACAGAGACAAGCATATCCCAGGGATTTCTAACAGACGTGAATTTAAAGTAGCTATTCCAGTCCCAACCCATGCGCTCAAAATGCTGTTTCACCATAGATGCTGGCACATGGGGATTGTTGTGTCGTCCTTTATCTGTACTAACACTATCACTGTAAGGCTCTAGTGCTTGTCTAATCGTAGCATCACCAGACCTGGGCTTACCAATGAATACGAATTTATGCTTGTGTGATAGTCTCATTTTATAGCAGTTGTTAATTGGGTGAGGTCAAAAGTCCTAGGTTTTAGGGAACAGCGGATCTGGGAACAGCGGATCTGGGAACAGGGAGTAGGGAGTAGGGAGTAGGGAGTCGGGAGTCGGGGTAAGAAAATTGACTGTATCTTCTAAGTCTTATCAACGCTATAAATTGGAGATTATTCAGTTATAAAACAAACCCTCCAACCCTATACTCCTATTCCCGATTCCCGATTCCCGATTCCCGATTCCCGATTCCCGATTCCCTACTCCCTACTCCCTAGTTTAAAAAGAATACTTTCCGTAGTTGATATCATACTCAAACAGTTCGGAGACTATTGCTTGGGATTCGCTATCATAATACTGGCTATAGTGGTCATGCTTGCTGGTATTTATCTTCAAAGAATCTATAGGTATTCCTAGCTTTGAAGCGACAAAATCTAAGTCTTCCTCTAAGTGTTCAACACGAATAACATAATCCACTAGGAAATTATTATGATCATCAAGAACATAGTAAGGAAGGGTATAGGTAGACAAATCATCAAAATATATTTGCTGCTTCAAGTCCCAGGATTTTCCAGTCTTAATCCACTCCTTAAATGGCATCCTAGTGTTTGGGTTATAGGGGTATTTTTCGACAATGTCTTCCGATACACGGATTGCTCTTGCTGTTTCCCACCAATAAATACCTCGGTGATCTGGCTTGGCATAGAAGTACAGAGAAACCAGCATATCCCAAGGGTTTCGGATACTAATAAACTTGAAGTAGCTGTTCCAGTTCCAACCCATACGCTCAAAATGCTGCTTTAACAGAGATGCTGGCACATGGTGATGGTAATGTCGCTTCTTATCCGTACTGGAAATATCGGTGTAAGGATCCAATGCCTTGCGAATACTAGTACTAGCACACTTAGGTTTGCTGAGGAATACAAACTTATGCTTGTGGGATATTCTCATGATAACTGTTGATAGATTTCCGATTTAACAATTGATTTTAAGAAATAATCGTTGCTCAGCTTTTCTTTAATCGGGTGCTGCTTCAGGTAGTGGTAGGTTTCCTCAATTAAAGCAAAATCCTCAGCTTTGGCCGCTGCTTCTTCTCTAGACTGGAAGTAAAGGGGATAGTCTTCACCCAAATACTCTTTTACAGCTGGCAGCGGATTGACTAAAACCGGGGTATTTCTAACGATGCACTCAATGATCGCGTTATTGGCACTGGTGTCATACAACTCCAAATAAGCAATATTCTTTGACAAGACCTCATCATACTCATCATTGGGCAAATAATCAACTATCTGCACATAACTGTAATTGGGCTGTAAATTAAATACTTGTTTTTCAGTGTGTAACATTTCCCCAGCATAGGGTTTACGTAACACCACCTTTTTGTAATTTTTTACTGGTAAATAGTAGATAGAGTGCATCTTCCGCAACCAAATCCCAATTTGGATAATAGTTGGCTCAGGATTTGCCAAAAACTTATCCATGGAAAACGTAACATCTGGGGTTTCCGTAGGATGTATCACGCTAACAATTGGCACATCTAGCTGCTTTTGGAGCCATCGACGAGAGTCTTCAGACAAACAAAATAGACCTTGACAATACTTAATACTCTCTTGCCACAACTGACTTGTAAATATTCTCTGAGGTGACAGGTGTTCTTGAAACCATTTAGGGGCATAGGGAGGACAATGGATGAATCCAATCCAAGGCTCTGTATAAGCCGTTGGGCTGTTGTTACAATCTCCAGGATCCGAACCCCAGGCGAATTTCTTTTCTATGAAGCCATCCACCAAGATTCCAGCATCATTGTGTAAGGCTTTCAAGCTATTCATCGCATAAGACCATCCAGAGCGATGCTCCCCATAATGATACTGTAAAGCAGAAGCAAGATTGAGTTTTTTCGGATAATCCCCAGAGTCTTCAAACCCTGAATCTTGCTCTTGAGTTTGGGAGACATCAAGGTTTCCGTTACCATTGGATTCCTGAGTTAGGGGTACATAATACTCCTGTAGAATTTTTTTCTCAAAATCAACCGTTGACTCAAACCGCCTGTTATAGGATTGAGGATCTTCTAGGTAAATTCCTAAAGGTTCCCTCAATAGCATGAATTTAGACCCGTTAGTTGAACAACGTAACCAAAATTCCCAATCAGCACTCGCGCCATAGCCAATTTCATCGAAATAGCCATTTTTTTCATGGACACTCTTCCGCCATACCGGCATACAATGGGGAAGATTTTGGGAGCCGATCTTACCTTTTTCCTCCCCTTCAGCCCACCACTTTTCTTGAAAAAAGTCTTCAGTTCCAAAATACTCCGGGAATCCCACATACCAGACTGCATGAGCGGTATTATTATCCCAGGTTTCATTGGGCTGCATCGTAACTTTCAGAGGAGCGCAAACCACGTCCACATCAGGATGCTCATCCAAAGCTCTCATATGTTCTTGAATATGTCTGGGCGCTCTGCGGTCATCGAGATTAGCGTTGGTAATATAGTGACCACGGGCTAGTCGAATGCTCATGTTCCACACTTCATAGAGCCCTGGGTCTTCATCCAATTTTATATAGATAATATTGGGATACCTGGTCATATACTTTTTAATCACAGGCTCTTCATTTCCCGGAGAATTGGGATTGACCAATAGTAATTCACATTCAGCAAAAACAGTCTGATCGGTAATATCCTTAAGGAAGTGTTCAATATACTTATCCCCTTTAAAGACTGATGTGATGATGGATACTTTTGGTTTCCATTTATAGGTACTAAATGGTCGATTAAGCAGAGTAGAGCGTATTAGATTTTGCCATTCCGGTAGGTTACTGACTCTATAAGAATTGAATGGAGAACCATGAGCAGCTGAAAATGTGGTAAACTGCTCTATCCAATCGGAAATCGTTTCTGTTGCCTGGTAAGGAGTAATGCTTAGGGAGTTTTTTAACTCCTCAGCCATAGTGGTGAAATTACCAGCATGATAAGAGCTCCAGGCTGACCAGACTAAGGAATTATAATCGTGATTTTTAGTATTGGTATGGCTATAGACCGGATTCTGAGCATCAGGTAATCGGTGTTTATATATAATCGGTTTTTTACTGTTTTGATAAATTGTCAAAAATTGCTTAACGATATAGTTATCAATGTGACCAATTAAGTCATAATCAACTTTGTTTATATCAGCTTTTTCTTGATAAGAATGATACCGTGCTGGAGCAAATATTTTTGTAAATTTAAGGGCAGATTTTTGCCAGATTTCGTAGCTATAGTTGGTGGAGTGTTTGACATGATAAGCAACAGGAGAGACTAAGTCTTTTATGGTTAACCCCTGTTGCCAAGCAATCACTGGTACCCAGAAATCCCAAAAGGGAATACCAAGGCAAAAGTCAGAGGATGGAAATTTTTCCAGCAGTTCTTTTTCAAAAAAGAACACATCAACCCCAACATCGTAAATCTCACCGTTGATTGATTCAGCAGTATCAATATCGACTCGTGAAGCGAGCAGGATAGAGTCTTGAGTCTGCTCTCGAATAAAGTCTGTAAAATCCTGCTCAGCTTTTAAGATAATATCTGCGTTAACAATTCCACAGATTTGGCTACCGTACTCACGCAAATAGGATAAGAGGTCATCAATGTAAACATAAGGCTTACCATAATGCTCTCGTCCATCTCGAAATACTCTGTGAAATTTAATGTCTTGATATAAAGGCTGGAGTTTCTCAATCTCTTCTAGAATATTTAAGGAAACAACCTCAAATCCTAGACTAAGCCAGCTATTAATAGCTGCTTGTTGCTTGTTAAGATTTCCTGGTGCAATACTAGTTACGATGACAAGGGGTTCAGTTGTCATTAGTCATTGGTCCTTGAGGAAAGGGAACAGGGAGTAGGGAGTAGGGAGTAGGGAGTAGGGAGTAGGGAGTAGGGAGTAGGGAGTAGGGAACAGGGAAAAATTTTTGTATACCTCACTCGTGATGAGAATTGCTATAAGCACCATTACAAAATTAATTAACTACTCTGAATCTCTGTAACCCTTACATTGTAAGGCTTTGAGTTTTTTGGAATGTGCAATTAATTTTGTGCACCTGCTTATATCGATGCTATCGGAATTGATAGTATTTTTCTGTTGATAGTAAACCAAGTAACCACATAAAAATTATAATTTTATATAAAGTTATCCCCAATTTTCTATTAATTTTTATTAAAGGGAACAGAAAAGACAAAAGGTAAAGGGGTATTGACAACTAACAAATGACTACCAATATAGCAATTATCAGAGTCATGAGGACAAAGCTTATCCCTTTAAGGCAAAAGGCAAAAGGCAAAAGGCAATAGTAAAGAGGGTTTTAAGAGAATCAGTGTCAAATAAGAATCTACCTCATAACTGCGAGAAACGCTATAAATACAGAATTTGCTAGTAACCGTAAGCGATATCTAAATTTTCTTCCCTACTCCCTACTCCCTACTCCCTACTCCCTACTCCCTGAGAACTCCAATAATGACAGACAAACAAAAAAGCGCTCCCCAAAAAGAGAGCGCTTTTTATTAACTAAGCTGATTAAGCCAAGTTGAAATTAACCGTTGATTGCTGGAGCAGTCAAAGCTACAGGAGTAGCTTCAGCCGCAGCTAGGTCTAGAGGGAAGTTGTGAGCGTTACGCTCGTGCATTACCTCGAAACCTAGGTTGGCGCGGTTTAGTACATCAGCCCAGGTGTTGATCACGTGACCTTGTGAGTCAATGATGCTCTGGTTGAAGTTGAAACCGTTGAGGTTAAATGCCATGGTGCTGATGCCCAGTGCAGTAAACCAGATGCCGATTACAGGCCATGCACCTAAGAAGAAGTGCAAGGAACGGCTGTTGTTGAAGGAAGCGTATTGGAAGATTAAACGACCGAAGTAGCCGTGAGCTGCCACGATGTTGTAAGTTTCTTCCTCTTGACCGAACTTGTAACCATAGTTCTGAGACTCAGTTTCAGTAGTCTCACGTACTAAGGAGGAGGTTACCAAAGAACCGTGCATTGCACTGAACAAAGAACCACCGAATACACCGGCTACACCTAGCATGTGGAACGGGTGCATTAGGATGTTGTGCTCAGCTTGGAACACGAACATGAAGTTGAAGGTTCCGCTGATACCTAGAGGCATACCATCGGAGAAAGAACCTTGTCCAATTGGGTAGATCAAGAATACGGCGCTAGCAGCTGCAACCGGTGCGCTGTAAGCTACGCAGATCCAAGGACGCATACCTAAGCGGTAGCTCAGTTCCCACTCACGACCCATGTAGGCAAATACACCAATCAGGAAGTGGAACACTACCAACTGGTAAGGACCACCGTTGTAAAGCCACTCATCGAGAGAAGCAGCTTCCCAGATTGGGTAGAAGTGTAAGCCAATAGCGTTAGAAGAAGGAACAACAGCACCAGAGATGATGTTGTTTCCGTACATCAAGGAACCAGCAACGGGCTCGCGGATACCATCGATGTCCACAGGAGGAGCAGCGATGAAAGCAATGATGAAGCAGGTGGTAGCAGCTAGCAGGGTTGGGATCATTAATACACCAAACCAGCCCACATAGAGGCGGTTGTTGGTGGAGGTAACCCAATTGCAGAACTGAGACCACACAGAGGTGTTGCTCTGTTGTAATACAGTAGTCATGTTCTAATGATTGCGGGTATGAATATGAAGTTATCGAGGTTCGTCCGGCTTGTTTGCGCCTTCATGTATTTATATTAAGCAATATCTAAAGATATGTAAAGGGTTTTTCGAGTAATTACCCTTAGCTATATTAAATAATGTAAATAAGTAAAAATTATATTAGATAAGTATTGACAAAAAGGGAGTAATGTGAATATGTAAAACAAAAATAGCCACACAAAAATAGCGTTCGCGTAGCGTGACCAAAGGTCACGCTACGCGAACGCTACTAGGAATTCCCCCATTACTCTCTCCCTAGGGTTACACTAACGGATGACAACTATACCGATAGGGGTTTATCGGGTTTTTCCGATTAATGATCAAACTACCCGATTATTTTCAATGCACTGGGAATACCATTCAAAACTAGCCTTAGGAATACGCTGTTGGGTTGGGTAATCAATATAAGTAATGCCAAAGCGCCGATCATATCCCCAATACCACTCAAAGTTATCCATCAGACTCCAGAGGAAATAACCATTAAGAGGATACCCTTCACTAACAGCGCGATGGGCTGCTTTAAAGTACTCTCGGAGGTACAGAATCCTGTCCGTATCAATCACCTCACCCCTAGCATTCAATTCATCCTGTGCCGCACAGCCATTCTCAGTGATAAACATAGGCAAATCTGAACGCCCCAGGGTTTCACTGACATGACGAATCCCCCAATAAAGGGAATCTGGTAGGATATTCAGCCAAGGCAGATTCATGCGAGGGTAGCCTTTGGGCATACCAAGGAACTCGTACCCCTGTGGATTGTCAGCAGCCCGGACATAGGTACCAGTGTAAATATTAAGACAAATCCCATCCAGAGGCTGATGAATAATTTGTAGGTCACATGGTCCGATGTCTGGGGCATTGTCTCCTAACACTTCAAGTAATTCAGGACTATAAGCACCAGTCAGAGCAGGGATAATGATACCGCCATTTTGCCCACATAAAGGGAATGCCTTTTTTGCTGCTGCCACATGGTACGGTGACTCATTGATTGGCACAGTGACGGACAAGTTATCCACAAAGGCTATAGAACAGGGAACCCGGGAAGCACTACGGATGGCTTGACAGCCCAAACCATGAGCTAAAAGGGCATGATGAGAGGTCTGCCATACCTGTTTGATGGAGTTAACACGCCTACCGGGAGCATGGATCGGGTCCTGGTCAACCCCATAGCCTAAGTGAGTAAAACACATGATCTCATTAATGGTCATCCAATTGGTAATGCGATCGCCTAATTGAGTGACCACAGCAGTAACATAATCCGCAAAGTCAAAGGCCATCTGGCGAGAAAGCCAAGACTTGTATTTGTCTTCTAGGGCTTGGGGAGAGTCCCAATGAAATAGAGTGGCATGGGGAGTAATGCCATGATCTAACAAGCAATCCACCAAGCGCTTATAGAAATCAACCCCTTCCTGATTGACTTTCCCACCCCCGTCAGGAATAATCCGAGGCCAAGCAATGCTAAAGCGATAATCCTTGATCCCTAGTTTGACCATCAGCTCTATATCTTCTTTGTAGCGATGGTAGTGGTCACAAGCAACCGCACCGGTATCACCATTAAGTATTTTTCCAGGGGTACCACTGAAGGTATCCCACACACTAGGTTTGCGTCCTCCTTCACTTACTGCTCCTTCAATCTGATAGGAAGCGGTGGCTACTCCCCATATGAACTTCTCTGGGAATTGGTAACTGATGCGATCGCTGTTAGTCATTAGTGCTTTGTTATTAAGACAGGGAGTTACGTACTAGATCATCCCACCTACTTGAGTCGTGGGACGAGTTAACCTATCCCCAATCAACGAAGAATTTTAACAGGAATGATAACTTTTGATCCACAGCTTCTCAGGAATTGAGTAGGTTCCCCAAAGGGGTTGCAACTCCCCTGCCACTGAGCCGAAATCACTGATATATCAAGCCAGGGACCTTGAGGCGGATCAATTTAAGCGACCACCTGTAGCCCTTAACAAGCCACCAATAACCGGGCTTTATGATCCAGATTCACAGACCTTTACCAAGATTTTTAATGAAAATTTAAGATTTTTGACATTTTCGGTTATCGACAGGGATTTCGCCTAAGGTAGAAAGTGCCAAGTCATACTTCGGCTCTGGCTTTCAAGTCACCTGCTTATGCGGTTAAATTTTATGAGCATTTTGCCAAACTTTCTCCGTTCTTTGGTAGTAACAATCCTTCTGAGCTTTATGGCTCCAGTGGCACTAGTTGTTGGTTTACTGGCAGCATTTGGTATAATAGGATACATTCCGGCCTTGACAGGGTTTGGTCTTACTGCCACAACTGAGCTATTGAAATTTCTGACTATTTTTGGTAACGGATCCCCAATTCAGGGAGTATTAGTGATTGCCTTTACCTGTAGCCTAGTCGGAGCATTATTTGACCTCTACGCCTGCGCCCGCTACCACAACCTGAATGATAACTAAGTAGAATCGTAATCAAATTCGTTAAAATTCCCCTGAGATATTGGGGAAATGCAACTGTTGACGATTTTATCCAAATATCTTGCAGTATCTACAAAAATATGTTAGACTTTGATTAGTTTTCTAGTGTCAAAGAAAACATTCTGTAACTTGAATTGAAGCCGAAAACCAAAGCAAACCATGATAGTGGTTGCGTTTTCTATTAAACACAGATTTATGCGCGAAGAGCGGAACAAAACCTATCTTGGCCTTGGGAGATACCCCCTGGCTGCGAGAGCAGCTTGCATTAGTGGGCTAAAATCTGCAAAGTAGATTTTGGTAGCTAAAAAGTATCGGTTGTGTGACAGTTAGCAAAAGTGTAGCATTCGCTACCATTAGCTACTAAGATGTGGTAAATTAAAACGATGGCACTTTTACCCGAGCTAAGGCGGTCGAACTTACGGGACTCTCCAAGAACACTTTTGGGAAGTACGCAGACAATGGCATTATCAAATGTGAACGAACACCAAGCGGAATTAGGCTCTTTGAAACAACAAGTCTGCTCAGCCTTGGAAAAAGAAAAGGAATCAGAGAAGCTACCATCTGTTATTGCCGAGTCAGTAGTAGCAAACAAAGAGACGACCTCCTCAGACAAGTCGCCTATATGCACTCCTTGTTTCCAGAAGCCGAAATCATCCAAGACGTCGGCTATTGGCTCAACTACAAAAGGAAAGGGCTTAGAGCCATACTGGAACGACTTATGTGCGGCGATCAGCTCACAATTGTTGTTGCCTGTCGAGACAGACTTACCCGATTTGGGTTTGAACTCATTGAATACTTGGTCGGTATCAACGGTGGAAAAATCATGGTTCTCGACCAACCTGAAAGTTGTCTTTGATCAGAACTTACCACAGATCTTCTCTGAATCATTCACGTCTTCTCTTGCTGCGTCCACGGACTCAGGAAGTACGGGTCAAAAATCAAAAAAGATCCGACTATTCCTAAATCCTGAACAACGTGCAATCATCCGTCAGTGGTTTGGAGTATCCCGTTACGTCTTTAATAAGACCGTCAAAATTCTTGTTCGCGTAGCGTCGGCTTCGCCGAAAGATGGTGAAGTTAAAGCTAACTGGAAAGCCATTAAAACCGGTATATTGAATGGGCTTCCCGAGTGGTGCAAGGCAGTACCTTATCAAATTAAATCTATAGCAATAAAGGATGCCTGTACCGCTGTTAGGGAGGCAAAAAAAAAATACAAAAAGACTGGACAAATTAATCGCGTTCGCTTTAGGTCTCGCAAGAATCCCGTTCAGTCCTGCTATATTCCAAAATCAGCTGTCTCAGTAAAGGGTGTCTATCACACAAAACTAGGCGAATTAACCTTTGCTGAGACTCTTCCGGGTAATATTTGTGATTGTCGATTGACTAGTAATAATGGGAATTATTACCTGACAGTCCCTTACAATACAGCTCAAATCAAAGCCGAAAACCAAGGTAGAGTAGTTGCATTAGACCCCGGTGTTAGGACTGTCTTGATGCAGTCGCTCATGGGGGAAACCACGGCAGTCGCTCATGGGGGGAACCCCCAAGACCGCGCTGCCTCCCCAAGACCGCGCTGCATCGCTTTTTGACATTTTTTAGTGAAAATTCCATTGGTAAAATTGGTGAAAGTGACTTTTCCCGAATTCAGCGACTTTGTGCTCATCTTGTTCGCGCAGCGTCGGGCTTTGCCCGAATCGTCTCTTGTCCAAGATAAGTAAGGCCAAAGGAAAACAAAAATATCGAATGAGAAAAGCCGCTAGAAGAATGGTCATTAAAATCCAAAATCTAGTCAACGAGTTACATCACAAGGCTGCCCGATTTTTAGTTGATAACTTTGATGTGATACTGCTTCCCACTTTTGAGACGTCAGAAATGGCCAAAAAAGGGAACAGAAAAATCCGATCTAAAACTGTTCGGAATTTACTTTCTTTCGCTCACTACCGATTCAAGGAGTTTCTGAAACATAAAGCCCAAGAAACAGGAAAAGTAGTGGTTGATGTTTGTGAAGCCTATACCAGTAAAACGGTTAGCTGGACTGGTGAGTTAATCAATATTGGTGGCAGCAAGACTATTAAGTCAAAAATTGATGGCCGATCAATGGATTGACCTTTGGTCACGCTTCGCGAACGAGACATCAATGGCGCTCGCGGGATATTCCTGAGAGCCTTGGGAGATACCCCCTGGCTGAGAAATCAGCTTGCATTGGCGAGCCAGAGTTTGCCTTTGGTAGATTCTGGTAGCTAAAAAGTATCGGAAACCTTGTTAACCTGAATATTACACTGTTCCATCAGTACAGAATTTTGGAAAGTATAGCCATCGATTCCTGTCTTGCCAATGTACAAAGTCAGCCGCGTGGGGTCGAGAACAAATTCATCATCCTCCCAGGCTTGCTCGATACGCTGGAACTCTGCTTCTGGATCTTCCTGAGTTTGGTAACGTTTCAGACCTGATGGGCGATAGGTTTCGGGAATCAACTCTTCAGGAGTAAGTATCTTGAAGTATTTTCCTAGCAATGGATGAGTGTTAACCTTCTCCCGCACTACCATTGCCATATCAATCTGGGAATGAACCAATTTGAAGCCTTCCAAATCAACTTGTCGCCGCGCTAAATCCAGAGAAGCCAGAATTTGGTAATTGGGGGACGTGGTGGTGTGGGTCATGTAAGCCTCTAGAAAATCAATTTCCGACCTACGGTTGAACTCCTCGTCCCAGATGTGAATCATGGATGATTGACGCAGCCCAGACAGAGATTTATGTATTGATTGGGTTGAGTACACCCGAATCTTGACTTGATCTGGATCGGGTAACAGGCGCTGGTTCAGCCAGGTGTGATCATCCTCTGGATCAAGCCGATCAAATTGTTCCTTAAAGGCTGCATACTCCTTTCGGTATTGGGGACTGTGATAGCGAGTATGAAGTTCTGTGGCAGCTTGCATTGCTGTACGTTCTCGATAGGTTGAGGTGCAACGAGCAAAGGCAAACCAGGCTTCGTCCCAGAGGAAAACTAGATCTGGCTTGATTGCCAGTATTTCTTCCATGACTCGCTTAACGTTGTAAACAATGCCATTAAAGGTACAGTTTGTCAGTAACAGCATCTTCACCTGCTCCAATTGCCCCTCCCGCTTGAACTTGAGCAATTGTTGCTTGATTTCCTTTAAAGGGATAGCACCATAGATACTATATTCTTTGAGGGAATAGGCATTGAGGTAAAGGGGTTGAGCACCTACTAAGACGATGCCGTAATGGTGAGATTTGTGGCAATGCTGGTCAACCAAGACAATATCACCTGGGGTTAAAATTGCTTGCACAACAATTTTATTGGCAGTTGAAGTCCCATTAGTCACGAAAAAAGTTTGCCTGGAACCAAAGCTTCTTGCTGCTAAACTCTGAGCCTGTTTAAGGGTACCAGTCGGGTGCAATAATGAGTCTAATCCTCCACTGGTTGCTGAAGTTTCTGCTAAAAATAGATTTTGACCATAGAACTCTCCCATGTCCTGAATCCAATCAGACTTAAAAATGGAATTTCCCCGGGAAATGGGCATGGCATGAAATACCCCTGTGGGTTCTTGGCTGTAATTTCTTAAGGCATCGAAGAAAGGGGTTTCGTAACGTTTTTCGATGCCTTGAATAATACTTAAGTGTACTTCAAGATAGTCTTCCTGGTTGTAGAAAATGCGGCGGAAGTTCTGATGCGCCTCAGCATCCACATCAACCACGGATACATCGCTCAACAAGTATAAATCCAACTCTGGACGCAACTTATGTATAATCGCACCTAAAGTAAAACCTCTCGGTTGGTAATATTCCCCAGCTAATTCAGCTTGTTCTAAACCACTCATGTATTCTTCCAGCAGTGACAAACGGTTGTTTGAACGCAGGGGAAAGTCGTAGCCGATAACACAGCATTGAATGCTGTGATTCAACATCAAAGCTGTTAGGGCATCCTCAAAGTTAGAAAGGACGATGATCTGATAAATAAACTTGTCTGTTTTTGAAGCGATTTCTGCCAGTTTTTCGCATAATTCTTTTTCTTTTTCCGGTGTTATGTCGTCTTCGACAAATAAGACGGTAAAATAGAGTTGATTAGAGTTTTGATTGTACTTATCGACTGATATAATTTGCTGTCCATCTTTCTGTTCGCTTGCAAAAATCTGATCCATGTATGCTTGGGCATACAGTTCAGCACGGCTAGACATCAAACGTATAATTTGAGTCACTTCCCAGGAAAGTCGAGAATATTCCTGGCCCTCAAAGTGCTGCTGCAATCGTCGAAATGCATTGATCCCTGGAAATTTCCAGTAGAGCTCGAGGGGTTCGAGAATTTTGAGTTTAGCTGCAATTTTTTCCTTTAAGGTCGAGATATCCTGGCCACTGGCGTGAAGAGATTGCAAGCGCTCTGTTGACAATTTCAGTTGGCTCCAGATGTCAACACGCATTGGTAAGGTATTTTTATAAGTGCTGATATACAAGCAATCAAGAATGCGAGTACATGAGTTTTTGGACACAGTTAGATTGGATTTAGTGATTACGTCGGTTGTCTATAAATTGGTATTATAGCGTTGTAAGCATTCAGCTATCAGCTGAATGCTTACGAATTGGGAATTGATAATTTATCAATGGCTGAGTGCTGAGTGCTGAGTGCTGAACGCGCACGCGTGCGCGTAGCGCATATGCTTAGCTCCCGACTACTTAGCCTTAATAACCGGCCAGGCTACTTTTGGATGCCAAACTCGCCACCACTTTAACTCCAAATTCCTCTTCAAACACCGATTTTTTATAATCCAAATTCCACAGTTCCAAAGCACAATCATCATTAGCAAAAGCTGGAACTAGATATAAATGAAGTGCTTTATCATCGGATCGATAATCCGACTTAACTTGCCGAATTGCACCAATATGTCTACGGTCTAAAGCAATAGCTAACCGTAACAAAGCACTAAGCTGACTCACCAACAGGCGATGCTCTTGATTGGCCAGATTGTTGTAATTCTCATGCTTTTTCTTGGGAGGACTCTTGCGATGGTAACGAGCCAGATTAGCAATGATTTCAATTTCTGGCTCCAGAAAGCCCAACAGTTCAGCATTGCGAATTAAGTAATAAGAATGCTTGTGGTGGGCCGAATGACTAATATACACCCCACAGTTGTGTAAAATTGCTGCTGCCCAAAGTAATTCCCGTGCCTGTGTTCCCCAATTGTGCAGTTTTCCTTGGGTTTGGTCAAATAAGCTCAGGGCAAAGTCAGCCACCCGCTGACTATAGTCCAGGTTGACCTGATATTTCCCAGCAACTGCGAGCACACTCCTTTCCCTGACCTCATCTTGGTAGCGTAGTCGGTCTTCAATCAATCCATGGGTGAGCATCCAGTCAACGATTAAGCCTTCCCGGAGTGATTGCCCACAAATTATGAGCGACTCCATTCCCAGAAGCTTCATAGCTTCTAATAAAATGATTGCCCCAGCAACAATAATTTCTGAACGCCTCTCGGACATCTCTGGCAGGGTTGAGCGTTCAGCCAAACTCATAGCAGCTAAGCGCTTGAGCATTTTTTCCAAATCTTGACGACTGAGCTCATACCCGGTTAGGGGATTAGGTAACATACCCAGATGCTCATAAGCGTGCATCTTGGCTAGGGTCTCAATAGTGCCAGATGTCCCCACTAAACGAGGCTGTTCACTCAGTTTCAAGTTACCCTGGATGTCGTCAACAGCTCGCTCTAACATTCCCCTGATATAGGCTTGCAAATACAGAAACTCACTTTGGCTGATGGGGTCTGTAGTTACAAACTCCTTTGTAAGACGAACGGCTCCTATTTTTGTGCTACTTAGGGAACGGGGGTTGTGACTATCCCCGAGGATCAATTCCGTTGAACCACCGCCAATATCAATAATGATATGGGGCTGGTTGTTGAATTCCATAGCTGACAACACACCTAGGTAGATGCGTCGTGCTTCCTCCTGACCAGAAATTAGGTTGACCAATAAACCCAATTCTGTATAGACCTGTTGCAAAAAAGCCTGGCCATTCCGAGCTTCCCGCACAGCACTGGTTGCTACAGCAACTATGTTTTCAGCATTGAGGCTAGCTGCTAGTTCCTTGCAGCGTTGTAGAGTTGCGATCGCTCTATTCATGGCTTCGGGGGTCAACTCACCGGTTCGGGGGTTGCAATTTCCTAACCTGACCGTGTCCTTTTCTTTACCAATAATCGTGAATGCCGGTAGTTTAGCGTCAATTCGCACCACCACCATGTGAATGGAATTGGTACCAATGTCGATGGCAGCAATAATGCGCTCTTGCTCTTTGTCAGGAGTAGAAACATGTAGGAAAATGTCTTGGGTCAGTGAGTTAACCATATTGATGTATCCTGCTTACAGATATCAACCCGAAACCTATCAATAACGATATCTTTAAGGAGACTAACAAAAAATAGGCACTATCTCCTATTTTGAACAAGAATACGACGCATTCCCCCACCTGGCCTATGGCCACGCTACGCGAACGGCTTGCCAGGTGGGGTTAAGGAGTAATCAGTCGATCTGACTTCTAGCCCAGCGCTCTATAAGCTCCCCAACGCTAATACCTGATTCCTTAGCAGAGATCCGCAACTCTTTCCATGCTGTATCTGTGAGCATTACAGTGTGTGGTTTTTTGATTTCGTCGTAATGAACCGGAACCCCTCTCATTCTTTTTTGAGATTTTCTCTGTTTGATGCTTGACATTATTAGAATACCCGTGTATACTAATAGTATAGTAGCAAAAGAACCTATGAAAACGCCAACAAAGATCATTCGCACCGATAAATGGACTCTCAACCCCACTCCTGAGCAACGTGTACTGCTTGGTGAGACGGTTGAAGTCTATCGTCGGGCTTGTCGATATCTGGTTGGCATCATCTATACCCACTGGGGAGAACTTGGGGAATTAACGGCAGATCAATTGACCCCTGCTGTTGAAAAGTTGATGCACAAAACGGCTAAACGTCCTAGTATCAAATACCCGCAGTTCAATAAAACCTTCTACAAATTCCCTAGTTACTTACGTCGGGCTGCAATCGCATTCTCTGCTGGTCAGGTCAGTAGTTTAGTTACTCGTTATAGGGATTGGCAATCAGGAAGTAGAAAAAGAAAGGATGCCAAGGCTCCAAGACTAAACGCAAACACTGGTTGTTACCCTTCTTTGTATAAAGGTCAATGTTATAAATTACATGGCTTTGACCAAGTAGAAATTAAAGTTTTTAATGGCTCTGACTGGATTTGGACAACGGTTCAAATTACTGGACTTAGGGAGCGTCATTTAGTGGCAACCAACAAGATGATGTCTCCTTCATTGGTGTTCAATGATAGGTTTTGTCATTTGTCTGTTCCGTTCACTTGTAAGCCAGAAAAAAGAAAACCAGAGGCAAATGTTACAGCAGTTGATTTAGGCATAAATACTACTGCAACAATAGCGGTTGTCACCCACAGCGGCACTGTAATTTACCGGGAGTTTATTCACCCGGGGAGAGACATAGACCGTAGGGACAAACGACTAAAATCCGTATCTATGCGGGGGTCCAAGACTATGGGTAAAGGCGGAAAACTTCATAAAGGCTTCTGTTCTAGTACCTATGATAAATGTCGGAGAATTAACCATCAGATAGGCCATATTGTTTCAAAGCGAATTGTTGAGATTGCTGAAAGATTCAACTCTGTTCGCGTAGCGTGGCCTACGGCCTTAGCAATAGTATTTGAGGATCTCAAAGGATGGAAGCCAAGGGGTGGACGAAAACGTTCCAATCTACGGCAAAGATTCCATGGATGGCTCAAGGCAAAAATTCGTGACTTTACAGAAATGAAATGGGCAGAATTGGGAGGTAAAGTTATAGAAGTTCTGGCAGCATATACTTCCAAGCTTGCCTATGATGGCTCTGGCACAGTCAGACGTGATTCAAATAATTATGCCCTAGCAACCTTCTCTTCAGCTAAGCGTTTCAATGCAGACTTAAATGGTGCTTACAACATCGGTGCTAGAGGTGTTTTTAAACTCGTTCGTAGAAATAGCAACGAGGGTCGTTCCAGCAAAAGATCTGGACGACCGCCTAGAAGCTGGGCTTGCTTGTGTGACTTATGGACGCTTCGTAGTTCTAAGTTAGCATAGGACACCACCACCTGGCTATCGCCACGCTACGCGAACGGCGATAGCCAGGTGGTGGAAGCTTCATATTCCTCTGATTCGAGGAAACAATCCGGAAAATTACCTACAAACAAAATTACCAACAAACGAGTCACCATTCCTGCTATGCTTACCCAGCCAAACCCCAATCCCATACCCACCTGGCTAGCCATTATGCGACTGTTGCGATGGGATAAGCCAACTGGACGATTGATTTTAATGGTGCCAGCACTGTGGGCAGTTTTTTTAGCAGCCCAAGGGAAACCACCGATTCCCCTGGTTGCTGTGATTGTTCTTGGAACTTTAGCCACCAGTGCTGCTGGCTGTGTAATTAATGACGTTTGGGATCACAATATTGATTCCCAAGTGGCGCGAACTCGCTCACGCCCTTTGGCATCCAAAGCCCTATCGGTCAAAGTTGGTGTAGTAGTTGCCTTAGTTGCTATGGTCTGCGCTGGGGTGATTGCTCTGTATCTTAATCCTTTCACCTTTGGGCTTTGCGTGGCCGCTGTACCAGTAATTGTGTTTTACCCATCTGCCAAGCGAGTGTTTCCTGTACCGCAACTGGTTATGGCAATTGCTTGGGGTTTTGCTGTACTGATTAGTTGGAGTGCCATTACTACTACTCTAGAACCAGCTACCTGGTTACTCTGGGGAGCAACAGTACTTTGGGCATTGGGATTTGACACAGTCTATGCCATGCCAGACCGGGAGGATGACCAGAGGATTGGGGTGCGCTCTAGTGCCTTGTTTTTCGGTAAGTATGCTGCTGATGCCGTAGGTGTGTTCTTTGCTGGTACTGCTAGCTTGCTTGCTGGCCTCGGGGTTGTGATGGATCTCCAACTGGGCTTTTGGTTAGTGCTAGCGATCGCGACAGTAGTCTGGATTTGGCACTATACTAGACTACGAAAGCCCAATCATCCCACATCTGTCTATGGAGAGATTTTTCGCCAAAATGTCTGGATTGGCTTTGTGCTACTGGCCGGGATGATTATTGGTAGTAATTAGGGACTTGCATCTAAAAAAAATACCAATTAAAGTAGGGTGGGCGAAGTAATCTCAGAAAAGTTGCTAGTTATTCTTAGAAAGAGTAGCTCTTGATACCAATAATGGAAAGTTGAGTATCTAGGGATACTACTATTTGGTGTGTGGAAGGAATTTTGAGGTATTTTTTTGATAATTACCCACTGATAACTAGCAACTAGCTAATCTAATCTAGAATACTCAACAAAACTAAACTTTTTTTGCCTGCCCTACAAGCTAAAAACTTGTATTGTGTTTCTTGGCTAGTCTCTTAGTATTTTAAAAATTGCTACACAGTTAATTGTTCATTAAAAACAGTTAATTGTTAATTTTTAATGCTCTGTTTTGCCTTTTGTCTGCAAGGCTTTTACCTAATGTTTCTTTCAGAGAAAAGATGGGAAATCTAATAGTGTGCAATTGTTAAAATAGTCCGAATGAGCTCATCTGGGCTAATTTTTGTAGAGGTTAAAAAGCATGAACATCAAACGATACCAGCTATCAATTATCAGTGCCTGTTTGTTTGCTCTCGTCAGCCCAACCGTGGGTTATTCTCAAGAACCTGAAACTATCCTCGAAAAACCTGAAACTCTTTCTGAAGAGGCTGAGACTATTCCTCAAAAACCATTGACTATCCCTGAAGAAGCTGAGACTATCCTCCAACAATCTGAGATTGGTTATACACCTGAGTTTGTCAATTTTTACATGGGGCAATGTGTTGGCACTAAGGGCTCAGAGGCTCAGGCGTTTTGTCAGTGTACCATTGATAAAATTCAAGAAAAATACCCCTATGAAGAGTTTCTAGGTATTGGTCTAGAAATTACTGGTGGTGCGGAACCTCCTGAAGATTTCAATAAACTGATTAAGTCTTGTGAAGCTGAGAATTAGTAATTAGACATCATAGGTGAGAATTAGCGATTAGTCGTTGCGATGTTTGAGCTAAACGTTAATTTTAGCCATAGGTCTATGAGTCATTAGTTATTACTAACAACAAAATCGGCAATTTTTGATTGTTAATTGCCATTCTTATCATGACAGCCCCCCGAGCTTGCTCGGGGGGCTAATAATAGCATTTCATTCAACTATGAATGCCTTAGCCTTTAGTAGTAAAAGCTGCAGTTACCAACGGCTGCGGCTAACACCGTCATTAGGCTTGTGAATGATGAAACTGAGAACTTGGCACTGCTTAACGTTATCAAAACCCACAACCCGGATATAGCAGTCGCGGTATTCAGAGCGACACTCATCCACTTCAGCTAGCACATCTTTAGGTGAAGTAGCCTTGAACAAAGGCAGTTTCCATAATGTCCAGTAGTAAATCTCTGGTTCAGAGCTTTCGTTGAACTCGATCGCAGGGATGTAACCTTCCGCTAAGATGTACTCCACTTGCCGCATAATCTGAGAGTCACTCAGGGGGGGTAAGTAGGAAAGGGTTTCGTAACGACGCTCTTTTGGTAATGTTTTCATAGATTTTGATGCTCTGTTTGATTCTCTGTTGAAGTATAGGTATGAAATTTGGGGGATAGCAGGTAACGTCTTCGGTTGAACCAATTAGGTGTCCGAATCAGTTTTCTGCTCAGAATTAGTTGGGTTATCTGGAAGAGTGAATTGCGTGATGCGCTCAAGATGCTGACGCCGATGTTCTATATTCGACTGCTGGATACTGGTGCAAACCATTTCAGGTAAGAACTCGGCCACTTCGTCTGCAATATGTTGCCGCACAGTCATAATCCGCAACGCTAATTCAGGTTTAGCCCGCAGTAATTCCTCAAGATAAGCGTCTCCATCTTGGATACTTTGTTGTGAGGAAAAAGACTGTAGCCAAAGCGCTCGGGGAGGGTCGGTTTCTCTTAACTGGTTTACCACTGTCCGCAGTGCTTGATAGGTCATATAGCTAGCCAGCACCTTGGCTGTATCTTTCGCAACTCGTTTTAAATCCATGGTTGAACCCAGTCTTTTAGAAAAAGTTATGAAGTCTAAAGTATGACGTTTCATACTTCAAACTTCACACCTCAAACTGCATCAGACGGTATCCATTGCCTCGAACTCGAACTTGATTTCCTTCCACAGTTCGCAAGCAACTGCCAACTCAGGACTCCACTTAGCAGCTTCCCGGATAATGTCACCACCTTCACGCATCAGGTTACGACCTTCGTTACGAGCTTGGATACAAGCTTCTAGAGCTACCCGGTTTGCAGTAGCACCAGGAGCATTACCCCATGGGTGACCTAGAGTACCACCACCGAATTGTAGGCAGGAATCATCACCAAAGATTTCGACTAGCGCAGGCATGTGCCAAACGTGAATACCACCAGAAGCCACTGGCATTACACCAGGCATGGAAGCCCAGTCTTGAGTGAAGTAAATACCCCGTTCGCGGTCTTGCTCAATGTGGTCTTCCCGCATCAGGTCAACGAAGCCCATGGTGATACCTTTTTCACCTTCAAGCTTACCGACTACAGTACCGGAGTGGAGGTGGTCACCACCGGACATGCGCAAGCACTTAGCCAAGACGCGGAAGTGCATACCGTGGTGTTTCTGACGGTCAATCACAGCGTGCATAGCGCGGTGGATGTGCAGCAGAACGCCATTATCACGGCACCAACGAGCCAGAGTGGTGTTGGCGGTAAAGCCACCAGTGAGGTAGTCGTGCATGATGATGGGCATGTTCAGGGACTTAGCAAACTCAGCCCGCTTCATCATCTCCTCGCAGGTGGGAGCAGTGACGTTGAGGTAGTGACCTTTGATTTCGCCAGTTTCAGCTTGGGATTTGTGGATTGCTTCTGCTACGAACAAGAAGCGATCGCGCCAGCGCATGAAGGGCTGGGAGTTAATGTTTTCGTCGTCTTTGGTGAAGTCCAGACCACCGCGCAAGCACTCATATACTGCACGACCGTAGTTCTTAGCGGATAGACCTAGCTTGGGCTTAATGGTACAACCAAGCAAAGGACGACCATACTTATTCAGCTTGTCCCGCTCTACAACAATCCCGTGGGGAGGTCCTTGGAAGGTTTTGAGGTAAGCAATGGGAATCCGCAAGTCTTCTAAGCGCAGTGCTCGCAGAGCTTTGAAACCAAAAACGTTACCCACGATGGAGGTCAGCATGTTGGTGACTGAGCCTTCTTCAAACAGATCCAGTGGGTAGGCAATAAAGCAGATGAACTGGTTGTCTTCCCCACGTACTGGTTCGATGTCGTAGCAACGACCTTTGTAACGGTCTAGGTCAGTCAGCAAGTCAGTCCAAACTGTTGTCCAGGTACCCGTAGAAGACTCAGCTGCAACCGCTGCACCGGCTTCTTCCGGAGGTACACCAGGCTGCGGTGTTACGCGAAACGCTGCCAAAATATCCGTATCTTTTGGAGTATAATCTGGCGTATAATAAGTTAATTTATAGTCTTTTACACCGGCATCGTAGCCAGCTTTTGTCTGAGTACTGGTTGATGAGTAAGACATGCGTTGCTTCCTTAGGAACTACTGAATGTTGCTATCGCTAGAATAGATTTTCTTTTCTTAGTGTTGTTTGTTGCTCCTAGCTAAGAGAACAAACAACCCATCTAGGCTTGTTGTCTAAGCCTGAAGAAGGGCACAACACCGATTCCACAATCACCTGTTTGTGGCTAATGTTGGGGATTACCTGTAGCCTTACTTACTAACCCAACCGCTCCGCTGATTGGTAAACGGTTGCTAGTCAGTCAAGTCGCTCAGGTAATTCAGAATTTCTTAATCATTTTGAAATATAGCAGGTAATGGGAACACTTAAACCTCAAATATTCTTTAGGAATGTATCAGCTCCTCTTATAACATGACGAAATGTAAATATTTATCACAGTATTGTCACAAAACCGAGCAAATTGACTTATTATTAATAGCTTGACTAGGTTTGGCAGCGGGGTTAAAAACCAAAAGTATATAATGTAGAACTTTAACAGTTGCGCTATAGCTCGTGAGGGCGCAACCATTGCGCTCCTACAATCCCCCCTAAAATTAGGGCGTTGCTGAATTAAGGAATGAATGCGCGATCATCTGGTTTTATTAAAGCCCCCGTTGGTCCCCCAATTCTGGGGGACTTTGAGAGTTTTCCCCCCCAGAATTGGGGGGCTAGGGGGGCGAAACCATACTCAGAATCAGCAACGCCAAAATTAGGACCCGTGCAACGGATGCAAGGGTAATTCCTGATCAACAAAAGACTTAATCAAGATGCTGAAAATAATGGCATGCTTAACTAACCGTATCGGTCTGGTAATCAGTGCTACACTGCTGGGGCAAATATTACCGGTGTCCATCCCAGACAGTGAGCCAAACAACTATTTTTCAGATTCATCAACAGCGATCGCTCAGACACAGTTATCCACTGACTCGGTAAACAAAGAGGTATCCCCCCCCACCTCCCTTAGAAACCCTCCGCCGCCCACTAGACCTTTACCTGATCAACGTCTCAGGCAAGAAACCCAGCCCCTGCCAGCGGATTTTCGGGTGTCTGCTTTGCAACCAGATTTTACCGGCGAGCTTTGGGTGGGCTCTTGGCTAGGATTAACAAGAATTGACCCTAATAGTGGAAAAATCCGCACTCGCCTAAGTCTGCCCAATTACACTGTTGGTGCGATAGCTCAGGATCGGGTAGGGCGGATTTGGTTAGGAACCTATGAAGGACTATTGCGTATAGACCCTCGTAATAATGAAATTAATGCCCAAAACTTTACCTTACCGTCTAATCATGTGTTGTCCTTGTTGATTGACACTCGTGGCTATCTTTGGGTAGGAAGCGATCGCGGTCTGGCTCTGATTAGCCCTGACCAGGGATTGTTGATGACAACCTTACAAGAATTACCCGGTGTCAGTGCCAATGCTCTGACTCTAGATGAAGAGGGTCAGCTGTGGGTGGGCACTCTAGAAGGGCTAGTGCGAGTGGATACTGCTAGTGCTTTTGTGATTGCTCGCATTAAGAATTTACCAGGAAACACCGTGCAAACCTTGACCAGAGGACCGGACGGAATGCTATGGGCTGGCACTCCTAATAGTTTAGTGGTGATTAACCCAGAAACTTACGAAGTGTTCAGGTCTGTAACTCCCCTAAGAGGACGTAATGTCACTGCTGTGCAGTTTGATCTAGATGGTAATGTTTGGGTTGGTACAGATAATGGTTTATTTAAAATAAAACGAGACAGTGGAGAAGTGTTGGCTAAACTAGGCAAGCTACCCTCTAGTCGTATTCTGGCATTAGCTCCTAATACTGGTAACAAGTTATGGATCGGAACTTCGGAAGGACTAGCTTGGGTGAGCATGACTACAGGTCGCATCGAACCCCATTTGGGCTTTGTTAGAGAGATTCCAGGTAGTTTCTAGCTTGGGAAGCATCGGCTCTAAGTGAGTGCGATCGCACCTCAAGCAGCGTCGGCTTTGCCGAAAGCGTGACCAAAGGTCAATCGCAAAAAAAAATTGACGCTCCCATCAGCAGCTTTGATTAACCTTTTTTCACGGAATTCCCCATCCTTCTTCAGGGTGGGGATGGATAGGGAGGGCGTTGCTAAGCCAATTATTTTTAGTATTTGAGATTTTAACACTCGTGCGGCTGTGTGGTAAAATCCGGTTATGCTTACCATGAACTACACTTACCGTATTTATCCAGACCTGCACCAATCGGCAACAATGCTCGAATGGCTGGAAACGTCGCGCCAGGTTTATAACCGTGCATTGGGCGAACTTAAGGACTGGATCAACTCCCGTAAGTGTTTGATGGATAGGTGTTCATTGAATCGGGAATACATTATTCCCGCCGACGTCCCTTTTCCATCTTATCATCGTCAGCAAAATGATTTGCCTAAATTGAAACAGACCTGGCCAGACCTCAAGAATGTTTATTCTCAAGTGTTGCAAACTACGATTCGGAGGTTGCATGACACATGGAAAGCATTTCAAAAACGTGGTTTTGGATTTCCAAGGTTTAAGAAGTTTGGACAATTCAAGTCTTTCTTGTTTCCACAGTTCAAAGACAACCCAATTAATGGCTTTGAAATTAAACTGCCCAAGATTGGAAGTATCCTAATTAGCTATAGTCGCCCAATTCCAGATGGATTTAAAGTCAAGCAAGTAAGGGTGTTGTCTAAGGCTCGTGGAACCCAATGGTATGTAATTGTTTCGATTCAATCTCAAGTGTCGATTCCCGATATTTCTGTTCATGGTAGAGCGATTGGCATTGACTTGGGATTGGAGCGATTCGCCACCACATCTGATGGCAACTTTTTTGAACGTCCTAAGTTTTTGAAGTCTCAATACAGCAAGCTGAAATTGCTGCAACGTCGAGCCGCACGAAAACAAAAGCGTTCTGCTAACTGGGAAAAAGCTCAAATCAAGGTGGCGCGATTGCATAATGAGATTACCGCCAAGCGCAAAGACTTCCATTACAAAACGGCACATAACCTTTGTGACCAAGCTCAAACCATTTTTGCAGAAGACCTGAATACAGTTGGACTCAACCGAGGGATGCTCCGCAAAGAGTGTATTGATGCATCCTTTGGGGCGTTTCTTTCTCGCCTGGAATGGGTGTGCTGGAAACGGGGGGTATTTTTTATGCGAGTCAATCCCAACGGTACAAGTCAAACCTGTCCAAGTTGCGGCGCAACTGTGGGTAAGCCCCTTGGGGAAAGGGTTCATCATTGTCCTGAATGTGGATACCAGACTCATCGCGATCATGCGGCTGCCGAGATGGTGTTATGGCGTGGAGTAAACTCAGTACCCGTGGGCAATCGGGGAATGGAAACTGCCTGTGCAGGCGTACTAGCGGGGGCTCAAACCTCTAGCCAAGTGCCGAAATCCCGCCAGGGAACAACCAGGAACTCCAAGAAGTGATTCTTCGGAATCCCCATCCCTCTATAGGGTGGGGAGGATGTCAAGGCCTATTTAGCTGAGAGTGCATCACAGTTAATGTTTCTGCTAGTTGACTAAGGCGATCTTCGAGGTATTTTTTCCGAATCAATAGTTGTCGCAGTTTTTGATAACGAGCGATGGCCATGCTCACACTGGGAACCTGATCTGCTGGACAAAACCTTGACCAAGATTGACCCTGCTCATCCAAGCCACAAAGACGATAACCAGTACGAGGAGATTGATAGGTAACATTAGTATTAGATTGCTCAACCGCTTCATCCACATAGTCCATCATCCGGTCACCATTGGCTAGTCTTACTGTCCCTATGGCATCTTGGGGTTGACTCGCTTGAGACTCTAACCAGCCATCAACAATTGGTCCTTCTAGGTATAGGTCTTGAATTTGCCGGAGGATTTTGTGCAGTTCCTGCTGCCAACCCAGAACAATTCCCTCAATGTCTTGCAACAGATTCATGGCCAAAGCTGGGTTAGCACCATGGCGATGGTTTCCCAGTTTAGGGTATTTTAATCTAGGCAGAGTCGGTATCTTCTGTTCATCCTGGCGAGTCGGGAACGGTTGTACTGCCATCGAGAAAGAAGGTTCCTTTTTAGTTCTACGACTGACTACACCTGCTTGTTGGTGATTAGTTTGATCAGCCACAGCTGGGGATGGTTGTGATGAATCAGTGGCACTAGTTTTTGCTAACTGATTTAGTGTTGTCTCGATCCGTCGCAATTTTGATTTCATGAAGACTAATTTGAGTAAATATAGTTGATATCAAGGGGGAAGATGCCCAATATTGCTGAACTATAAGCTCTATTAATTTTGACTAAAGCGAAGATAACTCCCAATAGCCTTGAATACTAATAAATTTACCAGTAACAAATTTACCAGTAATTTAATTTTAGTCACCGGACCATCCAGGTCTGGAAAAAGCGAGTGGGCAGAAACCCTGGCGATGCAGACTGGGAAATCGGTAATATACGTTGCTACTGCCACAACCAACCCGGATGATCCAGAGTGGCTGGCCCGGATTGAAAAACATCAGCAGCGACGCCCCAGTTCCTGGACAACCCTTTTGGTCCCACTGGACTTGGCAGGAACAATTACCAACTATTCTGACATCAATCACTGCCTGTTAGTAGATTCTCTAGGAACCTGGGTTGCCAATTGCTTACAACAGAATGATACCGTTTGGCAGCAAACGTTACAAAACTTATGGAATAGTTTGACCAAGGTTAAAGGTTCTGTAATTTTTGTTGCAGAAGAGGCTGGCTGGGGAGTAGTTCCAGCATATCCTATGGGTAGGGCGTTTCGCGATCGCCTCGGAAATGTGGTGCGTTATTTGGGGCACTTGGCTAACCCAGTCTACTTAGTCACCGGCGGTCATGTGCTTAATCTCAGTACTCTGGGTCAACCATTACCCTATAAGGGTACTGTTGGCGAATCACCTCAAACCTAATCAAATCTATGGCAAGAGGAGGCTTGTGAAAGTTGAAAAAAATGTCCAATAATCTCCCACTATCTACAAGTAGATGGTAGATTATCTCGATGACGCTTGTACCACTCCGTAAGGCGGTCGAACTTACGGGACTCTCCAAGAACACTTTAAGGAAGTATGCAGAGGATGGGACGATCAGATGTGAGAAGACCCCAGGAGGAACTAGGCTCTTTGACACAGAAAGCTTGCTTAGTCTTGGGCGACGACAACCAAGGCAACCAACAACCATCTGTTATTGTCGAGTCAGTAGCAACAAGCAAAGAGACGACCTCGCCAGACAAATCGCCTACCTGCATTCCCTCTTCCCGGAAGCAGAAATCATCTTTGACATTGGGTCAGGACTCAACTACAAAAGGAAAGGACTTAAAGCCATACTGGAACGGATTGTGCGCGGAGATCAGCTCACAATTGTTGTTGCCTGTAGAGACCGACTTACCCGATTCGGGTTTGAACTCATTGAGTACTTGGTCAGTCTCAACGGTGGAAAAATCCTGGTTCTCGACCAATCTGAAAGCTGCCCGGAATCAGAACTTACCGCAGATCTTCTCTCCATCATTCATGTCTTCTCAAGCCGTGTCCACGGACTCCGAAAATAGGGCAAAAAAATCAAAGAAGATTCGAGTGTTCCTAAGCCCTGAACAACGTTCTATGGTTCGTCAGTGGTTTGGAGTTTCCCGTTACGTTTTCAATAAGACCGTCAAAATACTTGAAAATGGCGAAGTCAAGGCTAATTGGAAAGCTATTAAAACTGGAATATTAAACGACCTTCCTCAATGGTGCAAGACAGTACCTTATCAAATCAAGTCTATAGCGATAAAGGATGCTTGCACCGCTGTTAGGGAGGCCAAGAAGAAATATAAAAAGACTTCCCAGATTAATCGTGTTAGATTTAGGTCTAGGAAGAACCCTGTTCAATCTTGTTATATCCCCAAATCAGCGGTTTCAGATCAAGGAATTTACCATACCAAACTAGGGGTAGTAACCTTTACTGAGACTCTTCCTGAGAATATCTGTGATTGTCGATTAACCAGTACAAATGGGGATTATTATCTTGTAATCCCCCATAAGGTAACTAGTATCAAAGCCGAAAACCAAGGTAGAGTAGTTGCTTTAGATCCTGGAGTCAGGACTGTCTTGATGCAGTCGCTCATGGGGGAAACCCCCAAGACCGCGCTGCATCGCTTTTTGACATTCTTTAGCGAGACTTCTGTTGGAAAGATTGGTAATGGCGATTTCTCTCGGATTCAACGCTTATGCCAACACCTGGATAATCTAATCTCGAAGATCAGTAAAGCATTAGGTGGACAGAAGCGTCGGACAAGGAAAGCCGCTAGGCGGATGATTATCAGGATCCAAAATCTGGTCAACGAACTTCATCATAAAGCTGCCAGATTTTTGGTTGACAACTTCGATGTGATATTGCTTCCCACTTTTGAGACTTCCCAGATGTCGAAGAGAAGCCTACGCAAGCTATTATCCAAGACAGTTCGCAATATGCTCTGTTTTGCCCATTATCGTTTTAAAGAATTTCTCAAACATAAAGCCCAAGAAACGGGAAAGATTGTCGTAGATGTCTGTGAGGCGTATACCAGTAAGACTGTTAGCTGGACTGGGGAGCTAGTCAACATTGGCGGAAGCAAAGTAATTAAATCAAAAGTTGATGGCCGAACAATGGATCGCGACATTAACGGCGCTCGTGGGATATTCCTACGGGCTTTGGGAGATACCCCCTGGCTGAGAAATCAGCTTGCATTAGTGAGCCAAGATCTGCTTTTGGTAGATTCTGGTAGCTAAAAAGTATCGGAAGAAGCTTCCTAGCTCAGTTGTTTATTCAACGGGTTAAAACTGACTAATAACAACTAATTACCAACAAAACCATGGCATCTGAAGCACAAGTCAAACGCTATCTCACCTACTGGTTCCAGTTAGGCAAAAAAGTTGTGATGCGCAATGGTTTTTCAGCTATGCACCCACAATCACTTACAAATGGCAAGCACTACAGCCAAGAATTTGAAACGATTTGGCAGCTAGTCATTTCACCAGAGACTGGTGATTGTTACCTGGAAGGAACTGATGAAACAATTGCGGAGTTATTAACACCCAAGTGGGATATACTCCCTTGTTCCCGTTGTGATATGCCTTTACCCATTAAAACCGCTGGCATACCACCAACCTGTTGTCCCTGTTTTGATCTACCCACATGGCCCAACACAGAATTGCCAGCACCACGAGATCCAGTGTGTAGTCAAACCGAACTAAGAGGGATTTGCGATCGCTTAAATCAAATTACTGATAATAAAATTACTTAAGAGAGTATAAAAAAAATGGCTCTTCCGTACTTGTTATGCTAAATTAACAGTTTAGGTAAGGGAGCAGGGAGCAGGGACTGAGGCCGTTGGCCACGCTACGCGAACGGAGCAGTGGAAAGAGGCAGTATGCGCGAAATTTTTGTTAATTAAATAGCCTCATAATCCTGTCTTGATGCAGTCGCTCATGGGGGAAACCACGGCAGTCGCTCATGGTTTGAAGTTACCGTAAGACAGGCTCGCCTTAATCAATAAGTTTTCCCCCTTTTCTGCATAGCCGACCAACCATAAAGGCTCAACTGTCTAAGGTTTCGTCTCCGGGGGGGACCCCCAAGACCGCGCTGCCTTCCCAAGACCGCGCTGCATCGCTTGTAGAGTAAGCTTTCGGTTTTTTTTAACTGAAAATTTAGCATACTAGGTACTGAAGAACCAAAAAAATAAAATACCAGTTTTTAGCTTGTAGAGTCGCCCCAAAAAAAAATTGGTTATTTTGATAATTATTATATATCCCTCTTCTGTCACTCTCCGAATTCAATGATTAACAAATAAGTCAGATTATCCAGAATTAAAAAAGAATTGATATTGATTAATTTCACTAATTAGCTGATTCAATCCCAGCAATAATTTACTATTAGGCAAAATATCTAACCAGGGAAAAATAATCCATAACATCATAATTGGTTGAATCAGTAAACGAAAATTGTTTAACACATTCTTCCATCCACCTTTATGATTCCATTGTTGATGATTACTCACCTGGATATCATCAGCATCTTTCACCTTATTGGCTACTTCTGTCGATTTATTTAAAGATAAAAAAGCTGGAGAATTTAAACTAATCATGGTGTACACACAAAAAATTATTTCCCACCATTTTTCGATATCCTTAAACTTAGTAAAACGGTAATCTGTCCATCCTAATTCTTGTTTACACTGACGAAAAGCATACTCTACCCATGTTCTTAATCCATACAAATCTCCCAAGATTTTCTTGAGATTACCTTTCAAATTAGTCATCACAAAAGATGTTCCATTCTCTGGCATAGTTTTTGGGTCTGTGGTTATTTCCCAGTAAGTTATGGCTCTCTTTTTTCCATATACTATTTCTCTAATGTATCTAGTTTCGGATTTTTGATTACTAAATGTTCTGGTAAATTTACACCACTTATTCGCTCTAACCCTCTGTTCACTTGGCATCCAGACTCCATGATTACTCCTAATTGCTACTACATAAGACAATTTAGTTTTCTCTAATGTTCTAATAAACTGGCTACTTTCACCATACAGACTATCCGCTAATACTCGTTCTATATTTAATCCTTCTTCTACTAATTCTTCTAGGATTTCTGAGGCTAACTCTATTTTAGTTTTGTACTTATCTTCCCATTTTAATGTTCCTCTTGGTTTGAAGATTTTGCCTACCAATGGAAATGTTATATTTTGATACACCCCGTAAGCATTAACTGACACTATTCCATTATCTACTTTTCCGATACTTCCTAGATATTGCCTTGCTACATAGTCCGTTTTTTTCCCTTTCTTTCTATCCCCGGTTTCATCAATTATTACCGTGATTTTTTCCGAGTTTAATGCTTTGAGCATCCGACTTAATCTTCGGGATTTTAATTCAGTCGCTGACCAAGGAGAATTGGCTAAAAAATGATGGAGTGACTGAGCAGATTTTATGCCTACTACCTTAGCTATTTCTGGTAGCGACTTTCTCTTTATCGGTGAGATTATTCCTAAATGTAAATATTTGAAACATTCATAACTTCTTACTTCTGAAAACAGGTCTTTATAAGCCTCACAATATTGATCAATAACCGAAACTGTTGGTTGTGCATCTCTGGCACTATGTTTGAGAATCTGTAACTCTACATCCATTGCCCTATCTACTTTTGAGCTACCCAATCTGTTTATTCTCTTATTTTACTGCTCGGAGAGTGACAGAAGAGGGATATAGCGTATCTCATAGCTATGAGGTACACATTATTTTTTCCCTCTTGCCTCTTGCCTCTTGCCTCTTGCCTCTTGCCTCTTGCCTCTTGCCTCTTGCCTCTTGCCTCTTCACTGCTCCCTGCTCCCTGCTCCCTGCTCCCTAAAACCCATAGATTTGTACCTCATGGGTATAATAATTGCTATATATTACTCTGGTTTAATTTAAAGTGAAAGATTTCAGTAAAAACGATTAGTTTAATTGCAGCATATGGGGGAGTGTATCTGCCCCATATGCTAGTGCTCTAGACAGTCAAGGAGATCACAGAGTTTTCAGATATTCAATCAAGGCTTTTTTATCCTGTTCAGGTAAATCAGTACCATAGAGATGTCCTTGGTTACCGTTAGCTATAAGGCTAGTATCGTATCTGAAACCCTCCTTCTCAGCGTTTGCTCCCTCCGAGACAAAGCCGACTTTTTCGGGATCATAGACATCGTAGCCCCGGTAAAATACCTTCGTCCGGTTCTCAGGAGTTTCTAGTAAGTTGGTTAGATTAGGCACCGAACCATTATGGAGATAAGGAGCTCTTAGCCAAAGTCCATCAAGGGCTACTGCCACATAACCATTAGTCTTACGCAGGTAGTCAAAGTCCCATTCATAGCCTTCAGCGTATTCATTATAAGAGTCAGCTGCTTCCTGAGTCCACATATCTAAGCGGTTGCGGTCAGTACCAATCTCATCAATAGGAATAACAGTTCCTATCCGTTCTCCACCAAAAGCATGGCAGGATGCACAGGTATTGGCAAAAATCTCACTGCCTTTTGCTGCCAATGTCTGATTAACCTCAAAAGGATATGGGGGAGGAGGTAATTCAGTAATATAATCTTCTACCCGCTTTAAACCTTCGATATTAATCGACTTCCTAGTAGCACCATCACCGATTGCCCCAGTCTGGATGGTTTCCGTCAGTGACGTTTCTAAGCCATCCCAATGATAGGCAAATCCTTCATGCATCTTTTGATTCCAAATCGACATCATGTCGGAGTTGTCAACAGAATCATCTAGAGGTTGCTCTAAGTATCGAAACTTGCCAGGGTTGAACGGAGAGATCCGACCAGGTCCCCAGTCGGGACGGGAATCCATCCAAGCATATCCTTCCCCAAGTTCCAGAATTGATTTCCTAGTTTGAGGAATAATTACATAGCGATAAAGTAGTTTATCAAACCAAGAAAGCTCATAATTATATCCAATTTGTCCAAGAATATAGTCCGCTGTAAATCGTGGATCATTCGCACAAGCTTGCAGAAATCGGAGGTAGCCTTGAGAATCAAACTTACTTGAAGGTCCTCCTAAAATAATGGTAGGTTGATCTTTAGGATTTTCGCGAAATGTAGCCGTATGACAGGAAGCACAAGTTATGCCCTGACGGGGAAAACCAATAGTTTTTTTAGAAAAACCAATGGGCAATTCTTTCCCCTCTTCCCAGGTAATTCCCAAAGAGGTATAACCACCCGGTCCTGGTAGTTTATCTGGAAATATCCGGGGAAGCACCAGCCAAATTAAATACGGTAAACCTTCAGCATTTTCTGTGCCAATGGAACCATACTTGAAGTGTTCTTCTGGCGACTCATAATCGTAATAGGTGGGAGGATTGGGGTCTTCTCGAAATAGGTTGTACCATCCCACGTAGGCTACAACTCCAGCCAGCAAAAAAATACTAATAACAATGATTGTTATTAATTTCCCTAATTTCGTCTTCACCATTTCCATAACGTTATTCTTCTCCCTACTGCTAGATAGTGCTGAGTGCAGTGCTAGGTGATAAGTATTAGTATTCCCGAAAAGTTAGGAGAATCCCTTGACTATTTTTGAAATAAGGGGTTGTTCAGTTTGCAGGGCAAGGAATAAGAGAATTCCTTGGAGAACTGCGAAGAAAAGGTCAACCAAAGCGATACTCAGAAATCCCAGATCTTGACCAAATAACAAGACAGCCGTTATAAAAAACGTAGCTCCACCACCTCGTGTGACCAATATCGACATCCAAGCTGTTGCTTTATAGCGATAGGGATCCATGGCACCAGGAATGTATAAAATACTGATTTCCAGCAACAGCAATCCTGCAGCACGTACCCAGATAATCGGCACTGGGATTTGCATTTTTAATAACGAAAGCATGACTTCTGGAAAGAAGCATAAGGGAATGACAAAAAACACCACATTGATAATGATGCCAAGCCATACCACACAACCAAAGCATTTAGCGTAAGCGTTCATTTTACCTCTTGCTTGAATCTGTTGTTTTAATCTCTTTGTTTAATGTATTGGTTGGTTTTTGTAAATAATTGTTTACATTTATCCCTTACTAAAGGGTCTTCATGTACTCCACTAAGGCATCTTTTGCTTCTGGAGAGAGGTCAGTTCCATAAAGGTGACCACTATTTAAATTGCCAGGAATTGTTGTATAAATCTTAAAGAATTTGTTGGTATTATCCTCTGCTACATCGGAAACAAAACCAACCTTGTCCTGATCGAAAACATCATCACCCCGATAGAATTCTTTCGGTCGGTTTTCGGGGGTTTCTAACAAGTCTCTTAGGGTTGGTACTGAACCATTGTGTAAATAGGGAGCTCGTAGCCAAATTCCATCTAGGGGCACATTGGCATAGCCATTGGTCTTGCGGAAATGTTTGAAACGCCTTGGTGTGCCAACAAAGAGGGTATTTTGGTTAGAAAGCAGTTCATAGGTGTAGGAATCCAGACGATATCGGTCTGTACCAATTTCTTCAATAGGTGTTACCTTGCCAACCTTTGAACCACCAAAAGCATGGCAACTGGCGCAGTTGTTTTCATAAATTGGCTTACCCACTGCTGCCAAATTCTGGTTAATCTCATAGGGATAGGGCGGGGGTGGTAATTCCCACAGCCAATCAGCAACCCGTTGAATCCCATCCAAATCTACCGTGGTTGGTGTCACCCCTGCACCCAAAGCAGCGCTCAGGTTCCGCTCATCCACCGATTCATTATCACCATCCCAGTGCAACTGCAAACCTTCACGAGGCTTCTGATTCCAGATCGAGGGAAAATCTGCACCACCAATCAATTCATCAGGGTCTAACTGATCCATCGGGAAGCGAAATTGCAGGGATTTATAGGGATTAAACGTATCCACCCGCCCAGGACCGCGATCAGGTTGGTTATTTAAAAAGGCGAGTAGGCTACCCTGAGCAATTAAAGCATCCCGAGTCTGGGGAATAACCAGGTAGCGATAAATTAATTTCTGGATGGGGTTGAACTTTTCCCCTTGGGCTGCAATCTCTGCCAAAATCCGGTCGGCGTTGAATCGTGGATCAAATGCTACTTCCGAGATTAACTTGATGTACCCTGATAGATTGACCGTATTGGAAGGCATGGTGGTGATTACCCGGGGTGTACTATCGCGGGTATCTCGCACTGTACCAGCATGGCAGACTGCACAATTTAAACCAACACGGTCAACGAACATCCGACGCTTTGAAAAGCCGATGGGTCTGTCTTGTCCTGGTTCATAGATAAAGCCTAATGAAGCATAACCCTCACCGGGTAGCTTATCTGGAAAAATTGCTGGCAGTACTTTCCAGATCCAGTAGGGAACTCCATTCACTGGCTCGCTGCCGATGGAACCATACTTAAAGTGGTCATTAATATCTGCATATCTAACTGGGGAGTTGGATATCAACGGCCAAGCTATCACTAGGGTGATGACCAGTACAACTCCGATAATAAGAAGCCAAAACCGCTTTAAGCTTTTTAAAGCACCCTTGATTAGGGTTGGGTTTTCTGATTCACTCATCAATTTCTTACCTGTAATCTATAAAATAGTGCGTTAGTGTTCAGTGCTAAGTATTTAGTAGATCACGAATTACCCTTGTATCCAAAAATAAACGCCATTTGTAGGGGTACACAGCCGTGCCCCCTCAACCTATCTACCGTAATATCCTAACTCCTATAGAAAAAAGCATTCGAGGAAAGCGATTAGCCCGAAGGGCTACGCTACGCGAACGCATTCTCTATAAGATGTAAAGAAACATTTCTAGTTTCTTAGAACAAGTTTTTATTCTTCATTGTTGACAAAAATAATTAACAATTACGAGAATGGTGGTGGATCAAATACAGTCATGACCTGTTTAATCATTTTGTCGTGGTCGTCATTGTATCGGCGCACATCGTAGCAGCCTAGAGGGTTTTGTAGGGCATTGAACAAGCACCTGTTGCAGTAGGTGCAGGGTCGGTCTGGCAGGTCTTTTCCTTGCTGAAACTGCTGGACTAGGTCATTATTAGCAACCAGAGGACGGGCGATACTAACTGCATCACAGAATCCTTCACTAATCGCCTCGCGGATGTAGGATGCTTGCTGAAAACCTCCCGTGCAGATGACTGGGATATTCACATGCTTTTTGATTTCCCTAGCATCACTGATGCTAATACCTTGGTATTTATCTAGGAGTTCTTGCATGGTTTGACTTGATACAAACTCCCGGAAGGAGTCGTCCAAGGCTTTATCCTGTACATTTTTGCCGATAATCGGCTGAGTCCGATCCTTTCTGTAAACTCGGTTCCATAAGAACAAGAAGAGGGGAAATAGGAATCGATACCGGAACAGTAAGTAATTGCGGAAGGTATAGATACCGCTTCCAAGCATGATCTCGTACCATCGGGATGCTTCGTCCTGGGGAAACTCACCGGGTGGGTTCAACGGGTGGGGAAATAAGCTTCCAGTGGATATATGAAGCGCATCTGCTCCAGCTTCCTCCACCCACTTGCAGATTTGGATAGAGTCTTCCAGGGTATTCCCAGGCTTGTCCCAAGGAATCACAGCATCGTTGTATTCCACTGCACTGATTTTTGCCTGGAGGTGAAAATCGTTTCCTACCTCTTTGCGTATTGCCTGGATAATCTCCAGTAAGAAACGAGCTCGATTTTCCAGAGAACCGCCATACTCATCCTTGCGGTCGTTGATGCCTGAACTCAGAAATTGGGTAATCAAATAGCCATTGGCACTGTGCAGTTCTACCCCATCAAGTCCTGCCTCACGAGCTCGTCTGGCACCATCAGCGAACGCCTGAATCATTTCCTTGATTTCCTTGCGTGTCATTGCCTGACACTCCAACCCATGAAATGACTCAGTTTCACTGGTTGAACTCAGACCCTTATTATGCAAATTCTCCACACCACCAACATCCCGCTGACGACCAGAGTGGCTCAGTTGCATCAAAAACTTACAGTCATATTCATGAACTTTTTCCCCTACCTTGCGCCAGAAAGGAATTCGATCATCGCGGTCAATCGTGGCATAGTTAGGTAAAATTCGTCCTCGGATTTGGACGGGTGTAAAGGAAGAGACGATTGCACCGACGCCGCCTCGGGCAAATTTCTCTTCCCAATTAATCCGTGCCTGGTTACCGGAACCATCATAGTTGTCAAATCGACCAGAAATATTAGAACGAAATATCCGATTCTTTAGGGTCAAGTTTCGGAACTCCAAAGGTTCAAAAATTATATCCTTTTCCATTTGATTTAGTTGAATCTTGGCTTTTGTCGGAATAAAGCAAGCTACAAGCTCAATGGCTAGCATTCCAGATGCTGGCCGAATATTTTTTTAGGAAAACTATTTAAGGCTCTTATTGAGAGTAAATAACAATAAGGGTGTCATTTGTCTTTTGTCCTTTCTATTTTGTGACGCTTAGTTGGTCTGATGCCCGATTCTCTGCTACGCGCTGTCCCTAGGTTAGGAATAAATTACTGTCAGTGACTATCCCCTGTGACCCCATCCCCTTGCTTTGGGTCAAAGGAGGAGTCATTGAACTATCACAAAGTTGTATAAGGGCGTTTGTTAGCCAATCTTGGGTAAGTCCTGACAAAATCTTGCTCCCCAGTTGGATGTTGTTAAGTCTCTCCTCGAAAAACTATAATTTCCAACACTTTCCATTATGACTTAACGACCATTGATATTTCATGATTATTAAGTTTTTTAACAACAATCGGGTTTTGGAAAAGCTCCCTGTGAGGATAACTATCAAGGCAATAGAGATATTTTTGGCAACTGAACCACCTACTTCAGCTAGGGTCTCCATTCTCCCTAAATTTCTCAAAAGTATGCTATACCTCAACTATAGTCCCTCTGCTTGGTTCATTGGTTTGATTTTTCATTGCCCTAGGATCTGGTGATCTGCTTAAAATGTAATTTAAGTTACAACTGCTAGTGGATCACTATAACCTAAATAGCATTTCCATTTGAGTTGTGAACATAATCCCTTAGGGAAAGGCAAAAGGTAAGAGTCAAAAGGCAAGAGCTAATCAAGGATATAGGGATTTTGGTAAATATCAAAAACCTATCATCTTTGTTTCCAAATCCTTTGGAAAAGCTATCGAAATAATTCTTCAAGATTTCCTGAGTTAATTTTTGTTAAAAGACACCTCAAATGAATCTAAAAAATCAGGTAAAGGATCTTCCCAAAACGGCTCTGATTACTGGTGCATCCAGTGGAATTGGTTATGAATTTACTAAGTTATTTGCTCGCGATGGCTACAAGTTAGTACTAGTTGCCAGAAGTGAGTCAAAACTATCTCAACTGGCCGAGGATTTTAGGGAAAAATTTGGGACATTTGTCAGGGTTATTCCGAAGGATTTGTCAGTTCCAGGAGCTGCACAGGAGATTTTTGACCAGCTCCAAGCGGAAGGGATTAAGGTTGATGCACTAGTCAACAACGCAGGATTTGCTACCTATGGAGCTTTTGCTGAAACAGACCTGGCTACTGAACTAGACATGATGCAGCTAAACATAGTAGCCCTGACCCATTTGACCAAATTATTTCTGCCAGCTATGGTGCAACAACAGTATGGAAAAATTTTAAATATTGCCTCCACAGCAGCGTTTCAGCCTGGTCCGTTGATGGCAGTCTATTATGCTACGAAATCCTATGTCCTATCCTTTTCTGAGGCAATTGCCAATGAACTAAAGGGTTCAGGGGTGACGGTAACTACTCTGTGTCCAGGACCAACAGAATCGGGTTTTCAAGCTCGGGCAAACATGGAAGACTCTAAGATGGTTAGTGGACAAAAGATTATGAATGCTGAAACTGTTGCTAGGATTGGCTATCTTGGTCTGATGAAAAATCGAACTGTTGTTGTCCCTGGTCTCAAAAACCAGTTGCTTGCCCTGAGTATAAGATTTATGCCCCGAAATCTAGTAACCCAAGTGGTGAGAAGCATGCAAGAAAGGAGCCACTAGTTCTGATCAGCCAGTGGATTGAGAAATTCTAGCTTAATAGGTGCGCTTTCCGTGATGGCGAGCAATCCCTTGACCGTAGGTCACGCGGGGCGCGTTCGCCATCACGGGTCGCACCTGCTGATAGCCTTAAGGAAAATAGAAGCAATGGATAAGTCTGCTGGAAAGCCTCAAGTAAGATTTGTCAACGAAATAATGAGCAATGAATAATGAACACCTACCCTTCTACCAATGTACTCGACTTGTTACGGCTTCTGGGTAATCTAGCCAGTGGCTTTATCCGTAACCCCGGTGGTTTCGACCTTGAAAAAGTATTAGGGGGTTGGATTGGTGATGTCATCAAACGCTATGGTAGTAAAAATGTCATTCTAAACTTTCTTCTCAAGAAAGTCTTGCTAGTATCTGGGCGTGACTTATCAGACCACATTTTACAAGATTCACCGAACAGCCAAGGCTATATCGAAGGCAATCTCAAGAAGGATGGTATGTCTTTCCTTGCCCCCAACGCCCTCACTATCAGCCATGATCAGCAGTGGCAACGCCTGAGACCTTATAACGAGGGAGTGCTTGGCACAGGTTGCCAGCACCAGTACCAACAGGCTTTCCTCGAACAGGTACATCGTGCTTTTTCAAAGCCAGTATCCAACATTGAGGATATCCGGAAATGTATGGGTCAGGCAATGCTGGGCATTGTGTTTGGGGAAAATGTTGCTCCTGAGCGGTTGATCAAGGATATACAGGTGTTATTCTCAATGGTTGGAAATCCGATCAAGCGGATTCTATTGGGAAGGTTTGAAACTAAGCGTTTAGAAAAATTTTATGAAACTCTTGAGCAGCTTTGGGAAGGCAGCCAAGCGTCTGAAAAGCCATGCCTGTTGTCTATGGCTCATGGCATAAAGCCCTACACTACCCAAGAGGAACTCCTGCAACAAATCCCCCACTGGATGTTTACCTTTACTGGTTCAGGGACTGACTTGCTGGCGAGAACCCTGACTATGATTACCTCTAGACCAGAGGTGCTCGAACGGGTCCGACAGGAAATCAAGGAAGCGGGTTCGGTGGAGCAAGCCTCAACCATTGCTAAGCTCGGCTATTTGGAAGCTTGTTTGTTGGAAACAGGTCGTTTGTTCCCTCCAGTGACGAGAACGTTTCACATCACAACAGCTGCGGACACCTTTAATCACAACCGTATTCCCCCAGACATGGAAATTCTACACTTTTTCCCAATCATGCAACGGGAAAAATCTTTAGACCCATCCACAGATTCGTTTGTACCTCAACGGTGGCTAGATCCGAGGGATCAGGACACTTCGACTTACTCCAATTTGTTTCTGAGAGGGTCTCGTACTTGTCCCGGAAGGGATTTGATCCTGTTTGTGTGTAAGAGTGCGATCGCAATTCTCCTAGACCAGCAGCAGCTCACATCCAAAACCAATCTACTCTCCCGAGACCCTCTACCAGCGTACTTCCAAGAACAGGATATCCAATTTGTTAACCCTTGACGGTTGACTGTGGAATTTCTTGACAGTGAACTTATCTGCAAAGAGTACCCAAGATGGGTACTGTCAATCCCAGACAATTATACAACACTAGATTTATTAGTCAATCCTCTTTAATTTATAAATTAATGAGTTATGATGAACATAAAAAAACTAAGAAATAGAAAGAGCTAGACAACGGTGAATTAAGCATTAATTAAGATCAGGCTCAGTCCTATTCACCTAAGCTTAGTAGTGAGCAGTAAGCTCTGACCGTAATTCCTGACACTCCCTAAGCTAAAACACTAAATACCTCGGTAATAAAAACTAAAGGAATTAGCAAAATGGCAAAGAAACCTTGGCATAAGTTTCCTACTCCTCTAGCCCTGTTCAAATTAAATAAATTCCGCGAGAATATGCGGGAAGAAAACCTGCACGATACCTCCCAATTACCCACAAAAGGGGAGCCCCCTGAACCGACTCCTAGTCCTGATGGTCGCCATCTTAAAATTCGCACAGCGGATGGTTCATTTAATGACCCCAATGATCCCAAAATGGGGATGGCTGGCACCCGCTTTGGACGCAATGTAGCCCTGAAACACGCTTACCCCGACGAAAAGAATTTACTCAATCCCAACCCCCGTACGATCAGTCGGAAGTTATTGACGCGGGATGAATTTGTCCCAGCTTCGACCTTAAACCTAACAGCTGCAGCTTGGATTCAATTCCAGACTCACGATTGGTTTTCTCATACCTTTAATGATTCCGAAGACAAAATCGAGATTCCTCTGGAACAGGATGACCCCTGGCCCAAAGAGCATCGACCTCTGGAAATCGAAAAAACTCCAAAAGACCCTACTCGTTCTGAAGACGATACCAAAAATCCCCCAACCTTTATCAACCAAGAAACTCACTGGTGGGATGCTTCCCAAATCTATGGCAGTAATCAGGAAACTATTGATAAAGTCCGTAGCCATGTCGATGGTAAGATGATCATTGGTGATGACGGTTTGTTACCTGTCAACCCAGAGAAAGGAGTCGATATTGTGGGCTTTGACGATAACTGGTGGATAGGACTAAGCATGTTGCATATCCTGTTCGTCAAAGAGCACAACACTATCTGTGATCATCTCAAAAAACAATACCCTGACTGGACAGATGATGACCTGTTCGACCACGCTCGACTGATTAATGCTGCCTTGCTGGCTAAAATTCATACTGTGGAATGGACTCCGGGCATCCTGGGACATCCCGCCTTGCAAGTTGCCATGAGATGGAATTGGTGGGGTATGTTGGGTGAGGAATTCAAAAATCGTTTTGGGCGTCTTGGGGACAATGAAGTAGTCAGCGGGATTATCGGCTCATCTACTGACCACCACAGTGCTCCCTACTACCTCACCGAAGAATTCGTTTCTGTGTATCGGATGCATCCCCTCATCCCCGATGAATTCCAGTTTTACTCGGTTCAAGACGGTAAAGAGGTGCTGACGAAAGACTTTTTTGAAGTTTCCGGCAAGCGCTCACGTGCCATTCTCGAACAGGTAGATATAGCTGATTTATTCTACTCTTTTGGAATCAGCCACCCTGGTGCTGTCACCCTTTACAATTATCCAAAGAAATTGCAGCAGCTAGTGAGGGACAACGGTGAAGTATTTGACTTAGCTGCTGTAGATATCCTCAGAGATCGGGAGCGAGGAGTTCCCCGCTACAACCAGTTCCGAGAACTAATTGGTCGCGATCGAGCCAAATCCTTCGAGGAAATCACTGATAAGCCAGAATGGGCGAAAGAATTGCGGGAGGTTTACAACAATGATATCGATAGTGTAGACCTAATGATAGGTATGTTTGCCGAGAATCCTCCTAAGGGATTTGGTTTCAGCGATACCGCTTTTCGGATATTCATCCTGATGGCATCCCGACGACTGAAAAGCGATCGCTTCTTTACCAAGGATTACACTGCCGAAATCTATACTCAATTTGGTCTGGACTGGATTGAAAAGAACACTTTCATTAGTATTGTGCTCAGACATTACCCCAGCTTGGCTGCTAGTCTTAAAGGTGTTGAAAATGGCTTTGCTCCCTGGAAGCGCATAGTCAAATAATGGCTCAGTTGAACCTTTGGGTTAATTGACAATCCCCGCTCGCTCAGAGACGGGGATTGTTGCTTTTGGTTTGCACCCATGACAGTAGAGGTAAAATCTCCCTAGGTGCGCTCTTACCATTAACAATTAAATTCGCCACGGGTCGCACCTGAGGAAATTCCGCCCTGACGCTCACACTTGAAACCCGACTCACGCCAAGCCTTCATGTCTACATCCGTGAGCTGGATTAGATCAGAGCATCGGGGTTGAATGACTTGAGACAGCAGCGCCCAAACCAAGCTTCGAGCAATGTCTAGCCCAGTTTTGAGAGGGGATTCTAAATTACCAGGAATACCTTTCTCTGGCACCAAATCTGTGTCTACCCAAATCCCATGAGCTCCCAGAAGAATTTGCCCCATCCACTGAGCCCGTGATAGATGGGTGCCAGAGGTTATTAACTTAACTTTACGAACACCCCACCGCCGGAAAATTGGGATACTAAAGAAAAAGTTACCAAAGGTAGAATTGGCACACTTTTCTAACCAAACCTGTTCTGAAGATGCCATCTCCCGCTGAAAAATTAGCCAAATGCAGGGGTCTGGGGATCCATGAGAAATCAGAATTCGCTTGTCTGGGTACTGTTTGGCTAATTCAGCAACATGGATTTCTCGACGAATACTCCCCCCTAGGACAAAGAACGTATCCACGGGTGCTGATGCGGCTGCGTTCAATCTCAGAGTGTTCATTAGCAGCCAGCCACACAAGAACAGTGCTAGAGTTAATAACCCCCAAACTCGTAGACGTCGTCGCCATTTTACTGCTCGTGACAACTTGCTCATGCATTCATCGGCCTGAAATATTACCTTTGACTTGGGTTTGTAGCTTTAGTGATACCTATAATTTTATGAGCTACTGCCTGAGAAACTGGCATGACCGAGAGGCGATTTCCACGTCTAGTAACCCATAGCTCTTGGTCGCTAAACTCCTGTTTAAGGGTTGAAAGCTCTATAAAATGGGGAAAAACCTCGACAAATTGCACTAGCACAGTATGCCAGCGAGGAGATTCAACACTTGATTTTGGATCATAGTAACGGCTAGTTTGGTCAAATTGAGTCGGGTCAACTACTTCACTTTTAATAATTTCCATTAAGCCCACAATTCCAGGGGGTTTTGTATTAGAATGGTAAAAAAAAGCCAAGTCTCCCTCCTTCATTTCACGCAGAAAGTTTCGAGCTTGGTAATTACGAACCCCATCCCAAATTGTTTTCCCTTCTTTTTCCAGATCAGTGATGCTATAGACTTGTGGTTCCGACTTCATCAACCAGTAATTCATTAGTTATAGGCTTTTAAAAGGAGATGTGAAACTAGTATTGCTCAAAAAAGCGACTGCATCAAGACAATCCGATGATTTTTTGGTGTTATCCGAAATCAGGATTTGGTTTCCTTATCTATTTGGAAATGCTGATCAAGTCCGGTTAGTTAGTTGGTTTATGCTCAAGTCGCTTTTTGTTATTCGTAATTTTTCCTTCTTCTTATAACTATAATGATCTTGAACTTGCTAAACAAGGCGTAGTCTTCCACTGTTAGTTAATTTCGCTCCCTGATGAAGCTATCCAAATTTCTGTTGCCTGTAGGCTTACTGGCAATTGTCTTACTGGGATGGAGAGTGTTCAGTGCTGCCTCTGCTCCCCTACCGGAAGGGTTTCCAGCTCCTACCCCAGCTGGCAAAATCGAAATCAAACACTACCCTGCCTATCGCGCGGCCACAGTACCCTACTCTGGGGAACTGTCTGAGGCAGCTAATCGTGCTTTTGGCTCCCTGTACCGCCATATTAGCTCTAACGATATTTCTATGACTGCTCCGGTAGAAACTCGTTATCCGATCAGTACCCTCGAAACTAGCCAGGGAGGTTCCTTTGCTCAGGTTGGTGTTGCCTATGTATCATTTGTATACCACCGCCGTAATATCACTCCTGAGCAGATTGAAGGGAATATTCAGGTAGAAGACATACCACCGATGACAGTAGTCAGCCTTGGGATGAAAGGTAGTTATAGTTATGTCAGCTACCAACAAAGTATTGAACAGTTAAAGGAATGGTTAGCCCAACACTCGGAGTATACCGTTGCTGGTACACCCCGTCGCTTTTTCTATGATTCTCCCTTTGTCCCGGAACCCCTAAAGCGCAGTGAAGTTCAAGTTCCGATTCGACCGGTAAATGACTAATATCAATTGTAAGCATATGCTTACTATCAATTTACTTGATTTATGCTACCAATAATGATAATTAGAGTGATCAGGATTTTTGGAAAATGGAAAGACAAGAATTCTTTGAATCCAAGGGTGCAAGGATTTATGGAACACTTACCCTACCAGAAGGAGTGGAAAACCCCTCCGCTTGCCTATTTATTGGAGGGTCTTTTCCTCAGACAAGAGAAGGAAATCTAGATAATTCAAAAACCGATTGGTTCCCTACACCATTACCAGAGAGAAACCTGTTCCGTGATGAAGCTAGAATTCTAGAGCAAATCGGGATAGCGACATTTAGATACGATAAGCGAGGATGTGGTCAAAGCGAAGGAAATTTTAATACTACTCGACTATTTGACTTGGTAGATGATGCTCGGATGGCATTGGAATGGATGCGGAGTATTCCTGAGATTGACAGCAGTAGAATCGGAGTTCTTGGTCAAATTGACATACTCACCGCCCTTGAAGAGCGGTGATTCTTGACAGATCATCGGGTTGTGCTGTCGTTCGCGTAGCGTGACCTACGGTCTCAACAGTCTTACCATCCCTCCTTGCCCATTTACGGTCGTGCCGATGCCCCATGCCGACCTTTTCTATGTTTTTTGCAGCGTTAATATCTCTGTCTTGTTCTGTACCGCAGTTCAAACAAAGTACCGAACGCACAGACAAGTCGAGTTTTCCCCATTTGAACCCACAATCAGAACAAACTTGGCTAGTGGGTTCCCAGCGACTGATGACCCTGAAGTCCCTTCCATATTTGTCTGATTTAGCCTCGCAAAGAGTTCTAAATTCAGCCCATCCCTGCTGGCTTATAGCTCTAGCTAACTTTCGATTCTTGATCATCCCTGATACGTTTAGGTCTTCCAGGACTATTGCTTGGTTCTCGACAACAGTCTTGGTTGATAGCTTGTGCAGGAAATCTTTTCTTTTGTTAGCTATTTCGTTGTTTATCTTAGCTATTCTTAACCGAGTTACTTCTCTGCGATTTGACCCCTTGGGCTGTTTAGCAAACTTCTTTTGAGCTTTTCTTAATTTGCGATCAAGCTTTGAGTAGTCAGGGCTATGGACTTCTCTCCCGTCGCTCATTACAGCAAATGTCTTGATACCTAGATCGATTCCAATACTGGGATTCTTGGCTTCAACCTGAACAGGCTCAATATCCACAACAAAACTCAAAAAATAATTATTCGCACAATCCTTGATAATGGTGACCGAACTTGGATCTGATGGCAACGCTCTAGACCATATAGGCTTAACTATTCCAATCTTCGCCAAGTACACACCGTCACCCTGGATAGAAAAACCTCTGCGAGTTAATCTAGCTGATTGTTTATTCGTTCTTTTTTTAAACCTTGGAGGTCTAACTTTACGACCTTTTCGCTTCCCCTTACAAGAATCAAAAAAGTTTTTATAAGCAGTTCCCAGGTCAGCAACGGACTGCTGCAAGGGTACAACAGAAACCTCAGACAACCATTTTCTTTCTTCGGTTTTCTTTGCCTGAGTAATCACCAACTTCTGCAACTCCCCTGATTTAGGAGTTTTCTCGGACTGTTTACAAATAGCCAGAGCATCGTTCCACACAATACGAACACATCCGAACAACCTAGCGAGGTTGCTCTTCTGTTGGTTGGTTGGATAAAAACAATACTGGTACCTGGCTTTCACTTGCCTCTCCTGTATTGGTCTGTACTATGATTATAGTGTAGTCTACAAGATTTGACAATGGGGTTTCGGAATATTGGCACAGTATTACAAAGCAAGCAGATGCACTTAATATGCGTAATTAAATACCGCAAAAAAATACTGACATCGGCAAGCATTGAGGCTATTGAAAAATCATTCAAAGAAGTAGCAAAAAAAATTAATTTTGAAGTTAGGGAATTTAACGGAGAATCTGATCATGTACACGTGTTGATTGAGCAAAGCTCACGCTACGCGAACGAATACCCTCCTAAGATTTCAATTTCTCAAATAGTTAACAACCTAAAAGGTTTATCCAGTCGTAGGTACGGACAAAAAGGATATCCTAAACCCAATGGCAAAGCTGCACTGTGGAGTCCTAGCTACTTTGCCGCTTCTGTTGGGGGAGCTTCAATAGAAGTCCTCAAAGAATATATTAATAATCAGCAGATACCGTCCTAGAAGGATGGGGCTTCGGCAAAGCCGACGCTACGCGAACAGACCCAAAATTTTTGGTGATCAGATCAGGTCATGGGGAGATAGGGAGATTAGCTACAGAACAAGAAAAAATAACAGACTATGATATCCCCTTAATCTAGCTAACAAACCCGGTTTATTAAGGGCTAATTATTGGCAATCGATATATACACAATTCGTCAAGTCCGGAATCTAGGCTCTCAGGCTAAAGCTTTGGGCTAAAGGAACTAAGTTTACCAAAGTGGACTCAATTTTTTTTCTAGACTACGCCTACTAACAATGCTCCAAGATATCAGGTAAACCTACTTCATAAATTTTGTGAGTTTCCGCTTAGGATATCTCATTTGGTATAATTTCCTAGTTTATTTTATCATAAAAAGTACGAAATAGCTGGGGGGGCGACATGAGAGCTAAAAAGTAGACTGTATAAGCTTCATAGCTCTCATACCTCGTAAATAATTATCGAGCTTATGACGACTTAAACGCATCAAAGCATAAACTAATTCCCAACATTTATCCATAAAATGAATCCATTTTTGAGCATACATTCCAATATAAAAACTGCTATGTCTTTTAGTTAATCGCCCATATTCTTTGACTCTCGCTACATAGTCCTGAACTCCTTTTTTATTAATTATTTCTCCTTTAATTGTGGCAATAAAGTAAGCAAAAGAGATTATAATAAGTAAAGATATAAAGCGTTTACCGACAACATTACTGCCTTCCATATTATATCCACCGCTTTTATAATCTCGGAACATTTCCTCAATATCAAAACGTTTTTTATAAGCTGATATTGCCTCAGACAATTCGCTCATATTTGTTAGGATAAACCAACCTTCTTGGCTTACTGACTTTCGATAACTTTTCTTCCATTTACAGGCAATACTAAATCCTGATACTTGTTTAGTTTTTGTGACTTTAACCTTTTCAAAAAATAACGAAATTCCTGGTTTTAATCCCGAGTTTTTCAGGGAAATCCACCCCTGATTTTTTAATTCAATTTGCTCATTTTTTTTAAGTCTTAAACAAAACTTAAACCCTTGTTTGTCTAGCCATTCAGCCAATTTAACTGAACAAAACTCTCGGTCTCCCAAAATAACAACATGATAGCTATCAAATAGCCCTATAATAGTTGATAGTATTTGTTTTTGCTCTAAAAAATTACTTGAACCAAGTTTTGAAAGAAGTTCAAAATAAATTGGGATTGCTCGGTTTTTATAAATTATACTAACCACCAATAAATTTTTGTTATTCCAATTAGTCCTATCGATGGCTAAATAGATTTTTTTGTGTTTATCAAATTTTTGAGTGAGCCATTCTCTAACAAGTGGAAACCACATTTTTTTTATTTGAAATATTGGTAATGAAAAAAATCTCTGTAACTTTTTACGCCTTGAGTTACATTTAATAGGCAAAGGTAAAGATTCAGCAATTTTTTCGAGTTTAACATCCTTGATATCTTGTACAATGATTACTACAAGGTAAAAAAACAATAATTGAGATTCGGAAAGGAGATTTTTTAAATGTTTTTGATATAATTCTGGTAGCATTTTGAATTGATAGGTCGTCTTGACAATTTCTGACCTATCTTTTTTTACCATAATTCGCTCAATTTAATATATATCAAGGGTTACGGGGCGCTTGTCGCCCCCCCAGACGAAATAGACAAAAAAAATTACAATTAGCAGGTTTTGTCTAAAAATCAGTAACTAGTTAAGTTTTACAAGCTCTAGCTATTTAAGTAACCGAAGATTGTAGAATATAAGGAAAACGTACTATTTCAGATTCAGAGGTGAGGTAAAGTTATGCCCCGTGGTGGTTATCGAGAAAATAGTGGTCGGAAGCCGAAGTGGAATCTGGGTCAAACTAAAGCAGTAAGGATTCCGGTAGTGATCGCAGATACAATTCTGGAAGTGGCTAAACGACTGGATGATGGGGAGAGTATAGAGTCGGTGATTATTCCTAAATCAGAAACGACTCAACTCTCTCAATTGCTTGGAGAAATAGGGGCATCACAAGCAGACTCAAAAGATTCATTAATGGGATCTTAATTCAGAATTCAGAGTTCAGAGTGTAGGAATTTTCCAACTCAATTCGTAATTCTGAATTCTGAACTCTACAGATATTATACTACGGGAGCATTTTGGCTTAGTTGAGCTTCATGGCAAATAGGGTTTTATTAAATCTATAAGCTGTTGAGTTCTGTGATTTACCCCTAAATCATGAAGGTGATAACTCGTATCATAAAACATAGATTTATCGTACATAAAATCTTCTGCTTTACCAATAATAGTAACCCCCAGACGTTGATAAAAATGTTCTATACTTTTAAAAAACTCTTGCTTTATAGGTTCTTGATAAACATCAAACCAGATTGTATTCGGCCAAGTAGCTATCACCTTAATATTATGGCTTTCGCACCAATTTATAAATTTAATGATGCTGTTTATTCCATGACTTGACGTTATAGATTTACCTATATTATTGTTGTCATTTATTTTGTCAATAGCTTGGATTTCTTTTTGGGTTATATCAGCTTTTCGATTACCTGTTTCATCTCCATACTCATTAATATTTTCAGACTGATAATAAGAATTCCAGGGCTGAGGGGTTTTAAATTTAACTACGATTCCCTGTCTTGATGCAGTCGCTCATGGGGGAAACCACGCCAGTTGCTCATGGTTTGTTCGCGTTCGCCTTTGGCGTGGCCGTAGGCCAAGCGTGGCCTACGGCCAAGTTACCGTAAGATAGGGTCGCCTTCTTAACAAATATTTAACCCTTTTCTGCATAACCTGCTAACTATAAAGGCTCCACTATCTAAGGTTTCGTCTCCGGGGGAACCCCCAAGACCGCACTGGCTCCCCAAGACCGCGCTGCATCGCTCTTGCACACGCTTCAAGGGGATTCCACTGATGAAACGAAATTGATTAATTAAATTCAGTGATAGTAAATATTTCGGATCCCGAGCCAACAGATAGTCAATCAATGCAGCAGTAGGTTTACCATCATCTGTATAATGCTCATATTCCAGAGGGAGAAGAACTAAATCTCCAGGCTTGAGCCAGGAACGAGCACGAGTCAAGATGTAATCAATACCAAGTCCAGCATATGTAGCTCCATTAAGACAACTTACGAATGTCTCTTTATTTATCTGACTACAGCTAATGCCAAATAAAGCATTTGAGCCAGCAACTATAACTAATTTAGGGGTTTCTATAGAGTTAGCAATATTGGACTTGATAGTGTATATCTCGTCAGTCCAGCGAGAACTCTCTGTTGGAGCACCAATTTGGAATAAAACAGCCAACAGGAAAATTAAACAGCTAATTAACAATCCAGAAAAGATTGATTTTAAATATCTTATGTAAGCCATATTGTTAAAAATTAAAGTACAAAAATTCACTGTCAGGTGCTGTTAAAATAATTTTTATAACAATAAATAAAACTATTCCCAGAATAAGCCCAAAGGGTTGATTAAATTGCCACTGCAACTTTTTCCACAGTTGACTGCGCCAACTTGAATAAGTTTTTACTACAGGTATATTCAAGGCTGGCTTATACTGTTCCATCCATTGTTGAGAATTGGGTATTAGCCAGATAAATAGGAACAAAATTATCAGTAATTTTTTTTGTGATTCCACAACTGATTCTGACAAAGATATCCCATTTACACCGAGCATTGTTTGTAAGATTACACTTGCACTATCAAGATTATCTGCACGAAATAAAACCCATCCGAATACGACAGCAATAAAAGTAATAAAACAACTAAGAGTGCTACTCAACCAGTTACTCTTTTTCAAATCATGTCCTAGGAATTTACGAAAAGATCGCCATTGATGATTGATACATAAATAAACTCCGTGTAACCCTCCCCACAAGACGAAAGTCCACCCAGCACCATGCCAAAGACCACCTAGCACCATGGTAATTATTAAATTGAGATTGCGTCGTAATTCGCCTTTGCGATTACCACCGAGAGGAATATAGAGATAATCCCGCAGAAAGTTAGAAAGGGTAATATGCCATCTACGCCAAAAGTCACTGATGTTTACTGCTTTGTAAGGAGAGTTAAAGTTCAGTGGTAGCTTAATACCAAACATCCGTGCTGCACCGATAGCCATCTCAGAGTAGCCGGAAAAATCGAAGTAAAGTTGGAACGTGTAAAATAACGCACCACTCCAAGCATCATAAAAGGTGAGTAATTCTCCTGAAGCACCAGCATTAATGACTGGAGTAGCATAAAGAGCAGCTGTGTCAGCAATCAAGACTTTTTTGATTAACCCTATGGAGAAAATAGTTACCCCCACCGCCAGATATTCAGGGTTAAACCGATAAATCGATTTATTGGCAAACTGAGGCATTACCTCTTTGTGATGGACAATTGATCCGGCAATTAATTGCGGAAAAAAGGTGACAAACAGGCAATATTATGAAAAGCTATAGTCTTTGGTTTCGCCTCGGTATGCATCTACTAGATAGGCAATTTGCTGGAATGTAAAAAAGGAGATTGCTAGGGGTAAAATAATCTGATTGATAGTAAACGTTTTCCCTAGGAAAACGCTGACATTATCTACGAAGAAGTTAGCATATTTAAAATAACCAATGAGAGCCAAATTTACGGCAATCCCTAAAACGAGAAGTAATTTGGGGCTAATGGATAATATTAATCGTTTAGAAAGAGCAGAGCCAACGGTATAATTAAAGAAGATGGAAAAAATTAGCAATGCTAAGTAGGGTGGATTCCACCAAGCATAGAATAACAAGGAGGCAGCTACCAAAAAAGCTATTGCTCCTTGATAATAGCCCTTTCTTCCCAGCAGGAAAAAGAACAACAGAGTCAGGGGTAAAAACAGAAAGATAAATTCTGGGGAGTTAAACAGCATGACAGGCTGGTAGATTTCAGGAACTGGGTATGGGTGATCCCAAATCTGTTTCTCTAACCTCCCTAAGCGCCCAGACGACCCTCAGGTCGCGGCTATAGAAATTTACAGACGTAGCATGCTATGTCTGTACAAGCTTCTTCGGGCTGAATTAAAAAGGGGGTATTTAACTCGGATTTGGTATAAGTGATGATACTGACCAATCTAATGGTCTACATTTATACAGTTCCCTGATCTCCTCTCCAATGAACAGTAATTGCTGACTTTTCCTAAGGATTTAGCCGTCAGCTTGGTCATTGATCATTAGTGATTGAGTTGGTGGTGCTATTGTTTTTATTTCAGCTCAAGCCTTTGCGATCGCTAGCTAATCAGCATCGCCATTACCCACATTACCCATTACCTATAATTTCTCTCGACAATAGCTGAGTTGGAAGGCAAACGATCGCTCCGCTCACCCTACCGAACCCCACCAATCCCTCAGTTTTTAGTCTGGCAACTTGTACTGTTCTACAATCCGCTTGGCATACTCTGGCACATGTGCCTCTAACTTTTCTGGATGATTGCGCTTTAAATATAAATAGTTGCGGGTGAAGTGGGAGTCAATGGAAAAACGAGCATACTCCAATCCTTTCGGACCTATTTTTTCAATCACCACTCCCATCATTTTTGCTGCCCACATCGGTAACGTAACTCCCTTGTCATAGGCAGGAATACTCTGTTGCACTGCCTGTTTGCGATCGCCTTTTGACATGACTGGTTGAGTTTCCAACTGGTCTTGCACCAAATCCAACAATTCTTGCCCAATGTCATTACGAACCAGAATCCACTGCCAACCAAAGGGAGCTCCCATGTAACCTACCACTAAATCCGCTAGGGAGTTTACATAGTCAAAACAACTCATGCAAGAGGAGGCAAACACATCTTTGAGTTGATTAGTCTTTAAGCCAAAGAACGGTACTTTCTCAATCGAGCCATCCTCATGTTTAAAGTGAATCCGGAAATCCTGCATAAACTCGTAATGTACCACTGTTTCTGGTGAACGGCTGGTGGTTTCTAGAAATTTTTGCAACCCCTCACGGTTGACATTATCGACACAGGGCGTACCTAAAACATAGAGTTTTTCTAAACCGAGTTCGTTTTGCACTGATCGCAATGCTTGGATTTGGCAGCCAACACCAATTACTAATAATCGCTTCATCCCTGATTGTTCCACTTGCTCTAACACAGAGAGGTTAGGAGACAAGGTAGGCTTATTCACCCGTGCTGCTAACACCTCCTCTGGGGTACGAGCAATGATCGGCATCGGCTGAAAACGGTCTTCTTTAGTGTTTTGGACACAGACTACACCTTCAACTTTACCCTGCTTGAGCATTTCCATGGCAATGGTACTGACAATTCCTGTCCACTGCGCCCCTTCTATGGGGTTAATCTTCTTAGCCGTGATCATTTTTTGGTTAACACCAAAGTACCAATCATCTGGATGATCTAGATTGCGGCTACGTCCATGGGCTTTTGTTTCCAAGTCAGCTATTTGCTGGTTTAAGAATGCACAAGCTTCCTTGACATAATGGATATAGTATGTATCACAAAGCCCGCACTCGCTACACAGTTCCTTGGCAGGGCGTCGGCTACTTGGTTTTAAGGCTCTCGCTTTTTTATGTTTGGCAGGTTGAGGTGTCACTGAAGTCATTTTCTTAACTAATGGTCTATTGTCTCACGATGCTGAGCATTCAGCCGTCAGCTAATGCGCTACGGGCACACTACTTGAGGTGCTATCAGCTATCAGCTTTGATTTGGATCTTGGTTATCGATTCCAACACAATAGACATCAGTGTAAATGTGTTCCCATAGCAGCTGAATACTTAGCATCGCATATCTCGATTGCCAACACTGATCAGATGTTCTCTTTATTTTTTCTTATTTAGTACAAATGTACTAAATAAAGGTTTGCGATTGGCCTACGGCCAATCCCACAAAGGGGATATAATTGGACGCAAATGGTCAATCAAAGTAGCACCTTAGGGGCACAGGGCGTGCGTCCACTAACCAAGGGGACAGAAAATCAGACAAACCCTCCTTTTAGTTACCAAATTCTGCCACCTGAGATTGAGACAGACCGGTTAGATTGGCCACCTGCTCCACCGTCATCCCTTGCCCTAACAAGTTCTGCGCCACCTGCTGCAACTGAGACTCCGCTTGCTCGGCTCTTTGTTGTTGTTGCTCGGCTCTTTGTTGTTGTTGCTCGGCTCTTTGTTGTTGTTGATCAGCTCTTTGTCGTTCTTGCTCAGCTTTTTCCTCAGAAGTGGGCAGTAACTCCCCATCCAAATTTGCCCAGCGTAACCAAGTTGCCTCGATGCCGTTATAATCACCATGCCAACGCACCAAGCTCAAACCTAATGCCTGAGATACCAGTTGGTTTTGCTCATTAGGTTCTATCGGTTGGTAAACTCTATTGTGGAGATGAAATCCAGCCCAATCATCTGGATTGAAAGGATCAAACCAGAAATACTCTGGCACACGCATCTGATTTTGATAAATCTGCTTTTTCTCGTTTTTGTCACGCTCAACAGTGCTTGCCGACAAAAGTTCGATAATCACGTCAGGAGCCTTTTCCTCCTCCCAAATCACCCAGCTTCGACGCTCTCCCTTGGGTACATCTAGAGCAACAAAGAAATCTGGTCCTTTATAGTCCTTATTTTTGAGTTGGGCAACGCTGTAGTAAACAAACATATTGCCACCGACATAGCCATCTGACCTATTGTCTAGCCAAGGCGATAGGGTATAAATGAGCAGATCCATTTGGGCTTTGTGCCGTGCGGTTTCCATTGGTATATCATCGTCACAGGGAAGGTCGGCCTGAGTGGGTGGCGCTGCCACTGCCATTGACTCTATAGTTTTAGAGAGTGCAAGCTCTGACATGGCTGTCCAAAGGTGTTAGTTTACCAAGTTTTGACACTTCTATGTTAATGGGTACTGCTTCAAAGCAAATGGGATCATATGGAGCTCGAAAGTACTAATGTATTCACAATTAAAGGTGAGGTAGCCAGAGTCCTCACCAATTTAGATAAACGAGAGATAGTCATTATTGTAACCAAAGGGGGAATCCCCCACTGGATCTTCCCAAGTCGCCATAACGTCCGAGGGTGACTGCTGATGGTTGATAGCTGAGTGCTCAAAGTATACATGGCTGCGTTCGCTAGCCAACGCCCTTCGGGCTAATCGCAACTTCCTCAAACCTAGAGGCATCAGCCTGTTTGACTTTTTCAATGTCACCTTCGGTCTCTTAAAAGTAACGAATAACTCTATCACTGTTTGCTGGACTTGACCAATAGTGGAGTTATAGAGTAATTAATTATACAAAGTTGGACTATGCCTTCTGGTATTCACCAATGCCCAGCTTATTAATTAGTGATTAGTAATTAGTGCTTTGTGGCCAGTAACAAGTTTTCTGGTATTCACCAATCACCAGCTTAGTGATTAGTGATTAGTAATTAATAATTAGTGATGAGTGCTTTGTGGTCAGTAACAAGTTTTCTGGTATTCACCAATGACTGATTACTAATCAATAAAAAACCGCCGCTAGCAATAGGGCGGGATGGTTAAGCAATCGGAGGGTAACTCTAGGTTACTTGATTAATCTAGGATTATGTTGTAGCAAATTTTACCAAATACCCCTAACTGTCTAGCTTTTACCATAAGCATTAATTGGTTCTTTGATAAGCCGGATATATAAATGCTTAAACGTAGACTTAATTACTCGAGGCATACCAAAATCAATCGGTTTCATAGTATCAGGTAGTTTCCAATCCCTCACTTGGATTTCTAGAGGTCGTTGGTAAGGAAAGTCAATCTCTGCTAAGTCTGGCAACAACCCCAGGCGTTTTTGAGCTGCCAGGGTAGGAACCAGGTCTGGTTCAACATTTAGAATTTCCACTATTGAGCGGTCGAGAGCAAAGACATCGTCTGATGCTCCTAAGATCCCTAAATGTCTGGGTTCACCACCAATCGGACCATTCCCTTCCTGACCAATAATGCCATCAATGATAGTCAACTGCGGATTAATCGCCCGTGCTGTTTCCACCAGCATTTCCCCAAAGCGAGTCTCATCCTTACCTGCTTCCATATGCCACCAGGCTTTCATTTTTCCGGGAACACAGCCGAATAAATTCTTTACCCCCATGGTCAGGGTCAACTGCATGTGGGATTTTACCTTCGGTAGGTTAATCACCACATCGGCATTCATGGCCTCTTTAGACAAACGCAGATGATTAAAGGTTTCGCTAGCAGTTTCATAACCCTTGCCGTGGAATTCGACAATAGGGATATCAAGTTCTGCCATCATTGGCAGATAGCCGTTTGCCTTAGCCACACCCCTAGCACTCCCAAAGGCTGGGCTATCTCCGAAAAAGGGTTTACCCCCAGCTTCTTTGACTAGTTGAGCGACGCAGTAAACAATTTCAGGGCGAGTGATACATTCTTTACCAGGACGACCAGCAGTAAGTAAATTAGGTTTAAGCAGAACCGAATTACCTTTCTTAACAAAAGCACTCATCCCTCCCAAAGGTTCTAGCAGCCTTTCCAAGGAAGCTCGTAAGAGTTGTCTATTATAGGAATCAGCATGAATTAAACTAACAGTTTGCATAATTTAATAGTTTTGATGTCAGGGGAAAATGATCAATTGTGTATTGTTATACCAATTTACTATCAAAGATGTAAACTTATAGTAGACTTGGGGATGAGAAATTTTTCAGCTTGTTTCCCGCCGCCAACAGATAAGTTACATTTTTAAATAAAATCTGGTATTCTTCCAGGAGGAAGTTGCCTATCGTAGCAATTGTCTGTTGTAGTATGAAAAGCTTTTACTCTAGGGTGGCAGATTCCTAGCTACACACGTAGAATAAGAATACATAGTGCATCTACTTATTCTTCAATGTATCTACAACTTGTCAGTTGCGTCTGCGGTCTTGTATCTAGGTTGAGCCTTAAATAATCACTCTAGGTCATGTTTAGGTTGAAAGCGTTATTCAATCGTTTCAGGGTGTATCAGTGAACGCATTTGTCCTATTCCAGGGTTTTAGGGACAGTACCTTAATACAGTAGTGCACTTACCAAACTTTTAAAGGATGTGGATTTTAACAAAATGTTTATAATTCTCTAACTTCCCTAATCCTGAAGTGTTTACTCTCCTGAGGAAGAATGGTTAATTTTGTCATTCGTTGAATGCCGGGAAGTGTATCTAATCTGTAATCAATAAACGTTTCCGTTGCCGAATTTAAGGCTAATTTTCAGGAAGATCGGAATTTTCTGTTGAAGCTAAAAATACCTATATCAATGGAGAATACTGATGCTCTCTTGACTGAAACCCTATCTTAGGCACGGGTTAATGGCCATTTCAGGCACAAAAATTTCACATTCAGCCGACGTTGCCAGATTTTCCCTGGTTAAAACGTTTTGTACCAAGCAGGCTGAAGAAAATAACATAATCAGTCAAACGAGGTGAACACACAAATGATTAAAGTACAGGCTCCTGATTCCATCCTATTTCCACAACCAGGCGTTGGCAAAGTAGAACGTACCATTACCCCGACCAAGCCTGGGCGAGTCAAATTTAAAGCCACATACTGGCCCGCCCGCTTATGTGATCATGATTCCCAAGTTACCCTTATGCCTGATGACCAAGTGACCGTGGTGGGCCGACACGGGATTACGTTGTTGGTGGTTCCTGCAGGCTATATTTCCCCTGGCAATTCACCAGATGGTGAACCGGAAGTTGAAGAACCTAGTCAATCCCAGAGCTTGGGATGGACTCAGAAACTGAGCTCAGTCTTTTCAAAACTGGGTCGCTAGAGTTTAACTAGCCGTAAGCTTATGGGCTACCTCAAGCGCGTCGTTCGCACAGCGTGGCCAAACGCGCCCCGCGTGGCCTTTTGGCCAAGGCCAAAGCCTGTGCCACCTCACAGGCTAGAAGCCTGTGCCACCGCTGCGCGAACAGCTATCAGCAGTCAGCTGACGCCCTACTGGAAAAGCTTCCCTTTGCCTAACCAGTTAATGTTCTCGCAGCCAGGATAAATAAACAAAGTTCAGACGTTATATGTAAGATATATAACGTCTGAATTTGGGATTTTTTTTCGTGGTCAAGCTTGCATCTAAAGCTTGGATCTTATGTTATTTCCGGATAATTACCATGAATCAAAATCTCCCCATCTCCCCATCTCCCCATCTCCCCATCTCACCATCTGCATGCTTAGTCCTACTTTTAAGAATTGGTATAAGTCGGTCGGTTCTCTTGCACTCATCTAACCAAGGACAAATAACAATTCAAGCTTAGTCAATCCATCGCATCTGGACAAAATGGGCTGGACGTCCCCAGATATCAGATGTTTCCCTAATGTCTACAATCGCCAGGTTAAAAGGAATGGCAGTAGTTAAGTACCGTTGTGCTAAGTTACCCAAATCAGGTGTTAGTTGAGTAGCAGCTACCGCTGCAAAGCCAAGACCCAAGAGTTGTTCAATCGGTCCTCGCGGCAGTAACAGATGAACTGCCAACCCCAGTCCAGCACCTAAAAACACTGCTACTGAGAGATTCGTGCCGCACCGGGGGTGGATAGCCATATCCCATTCTCCCCGAGTCAGTCGCTCTAGGGCAGTGGGTACTGCTCGTCTCAAGTCAGCCAAATTTACCTGACCATAGAGATAAAATCCTTGGTCAGTTGATAGTCCTCCTATAGAATTATTATCTGATGGAGGAGTGATACGGCTTGCACCAGCACCACTAGCACCATAGCGCTGACTTAGAACCCATACAGTAGCGTGTTCGAGAGCATGAACCTGACGCACCATGAGCATCTCTTTTAACCCTGGAACGAAATTCAGTTGCCTCAGCAAATCTGTATCCTGGGTCGGTTGAGGGGCTGTAAAATCAAAGTCCCAAAAGTTACTGGTGTTTAGCGATGCAGCGCGGTCTTGGGGGTTTCCCCCATAAGCGACTGCATCAAGAACGGAAGCAGAATTACTCATGGCAGCACAAACGCAAAAGCAGGTTCATTAATATCAGACAGTTTCACTGTAGCATTGTGTCCGACTGAATACTTTTCATTTCTAAACATTCAGCTGAATGCTTAGAAAACTTAATCATTCTTAGTGGTTCGTAAATTAACAATTAACAATTAACAATTAACCATTAACAATAAATATAGCTCCTCGCTGTTCTAGCTCAGGTTTAATTTGATCGGGCAAAACTGCGTTGTACCAAAATTTAGCACCTTGGACATTGGCTTTATGAAGATTACTACCAAATAAGTTAGTACCCATCATATTTGTCTGACTCAAGTCAGCATTAGTCAGATCGACGTGACGCAGTTGAGCATAACTGAGTTCACTACCACTGAGGTCTCCATAACTCAACTGAGCATGACTTAATTGAGCATAGCTAAGGTTAGTCTTCCTTAAGCTGGCATAATTCAGAGAAGCACCACGCAGGTGAGCCTGAGTGAGGTTAGCACCATCTAAGTTTACGTGATTGAGATTGCTATGGTTTAGCTTGGCTTGACAGAGGTTGGCTTGACACAGGTTAGCCTTGTTTAGGTTAGCTTGCTTCAAGTTGGCACCCCTGAAGTTGGCATGATTGAGCTTAGTATGACGTAAGTCAGCCCTATTAAGGTTAGCACCACTAAGGTTGACCCTACTAAGTTTGGCATTTTGGAGACTAGCATCACTGAGGTTAGCATCGTTCAAATCAGCATTTTGTAAGTCAGCATGAAGCAAATTACTCTCGTTCAAACTGGCATTTATTAAATTTGCTTGCTGTAAATTAGTACGACGTAAATCAGCACCGCTTAGGTTGGTACTACTCAAATCAGCACTATTCATGTCAGCTGTGATTAACTTGACTCCACTAAGATTAGCACCACTTAAGTTAGCGCCACTGAGTTTGGCAAGGCTTAAGTCAGCCTGACTTAAATTGGCACCACTAAGATTAGCACCACGCAGGTCAGCAGCCCTTAATTTCGTATTACGTAAATCGGCACCACTAAGATTAGTACCACGCAGGTCAGTCCCTTTTAATTGGGGAAATACTCGATAGCTCTCAGAAGAAATAACCCTGGGATTATCTGGCTGATTTTCTTCGATTTTAATGATATTATATTGAATATTTTGAGTGTAAATTGCTATCACAATATTGAAAATTTCTAAAAATTTTATAAACCACTTACACTCTTGCTCTGGAGAGTTTTCGTAATAGCGAATTATTTTAGCAATACAAACGTCTAGATGAGCTTTTACGTACTTACAAATTAAAACAATTTTGAGTAAAATACTAACAAGAGTGAGTGGTTCTTCTTGAGTTGTTAATAAAATAAATAGAGGAGATGGTTCCTGGCTATCTTCAGTCGTAAAAAGCTCAACTAATCTTCTGCAGGTGCGCAGAATTAAGTCGAGGGTTATAGTTGATTGGTTATAGTCAATGTAGAGTTGATCGATTTTTTGAGAAATTTTGGTATTTACGATGGCTAAGGATTTATGATTATGTACGTAAATTAATAAATATTTTTTCAGACTTTGCTTAAAGTCTCTATAATTTAGATTTTTAATTTGCTTGACAAAAATACGGGCTTGGTAATTGTAATTAGACCATAGCTGTTTAGATTCAATTTTTTTAAAAATATCAATAACTTCGTTTCCTATATTTGTCGGATTATAAGTGTCTTCAGGTTTTAAGACAGGGGAATTATAGTGAACTGTATACCTAGCTAAATCAAATGTAAATTTTTCTGTTAATTGCTTGGCTATATCTATAGCAATTTTTCGCTGTTCTATGGGATTTTTATGATCAAGATATTGAGGAACTAATAAATAAGACGCATAGCGAGAACTCCAATAACCTCTTTTGGAATTTGAATTGATTTCATTAAAAAGCTTTAGTTGATTATATTCATCACTCTTAATAAAAATAACTAGCCAATTGATCTGACGGTTAACTAGTTTAGAAAAGCTAGTCTTGGGTTTAGTTTTACTATTGTCAATACTCTTGATTAATTTGGTTATATAATTTAAGTTTCGTTGAGAATACCAATTATTGATTACTATATAGCATGAGCGTTTAAATGTCTTAGCAAATACTTGATAATCGTTGTGTAAAATTATTTCTAATAATGCCTTATTTACCTCTAGGTTTGCCGTCATTTCACAAGAGATGAACAATTGCTTAAAGTCCCGAAAAACGGTTTCTGGATAATTTTCCTTTACCCCCTTCAAAAAAAACTCATAGATAACTTCTTGATAACGCTGAATGCTTTCCTGTTTCGGGAGTTCAGGTTCAGTAATATCCTCCTTGTTAATATCATCCTGCTTGGGGGTATGATTGGGGTGATTATTGTTGTTCGTTGAGATGCTCTCTACCATAGAGACAAACTCCTTTATTATATATATTATATAGAAAGTTTAATTTGAACAGCAAGTTGAGACAAAAAAGCGACTCCTGAAAAACGTAACTGTGCGCGTTCACGCTTAGCTTTGAAAAAGCGCGGGGTCGCACCGCAAATTGAGAGCAATGACTTTAGCCAATGAGGAATGTAATTTGCCCGGGTGGTCATTAGTAGCTATAACCATAAGGAGAGTACTGTGGAAGTTAATGTAAATTGTGCCCAAGACTGCATCAACGGTTGTATCTTAGGTGACAAATGCCCCAATAAACAATACCTGGCTGAGGCATCCCAGTTCATTAACGATACTTCATTGGACAAAATGTTGGAGTTGGCAGAGGAAGCACGGCTCAAGAAACTATCTCAACCTCCCAAGTGGGTGATTCCCGACTTTCCTGAGTAGAAAACTCTCACCAGTAAGCCAAAAGCGCCTGATTCTATGGGAACCTAAGAGAATAAATACAAAAACCTACTATTTTCGCTACGCCAAGCAACTAACAGGTTATGCAAACTTTAAGCACACCTCAAAGGGCTGCTACACTACCAGCTTTCGATACTACTATCCACCGCCGTCAAACCCGCCCTGTCAGAGTGGCTAATGTCACTATTGGCGGGGGATACCCGGTGGTGGTGCAATCGATGATTAATGAAGATACCTTAGATATCAATGGTTCCGTTGCTGCTATTCGCCGCTTGCACGAGATTGGTTGCGAGATTGTCCGTGTCACTGTACCGAGTATGGCACATGCTAAGGCTCTAGCCCAAATCAAAGAGAAACTAGCAGCGACCTATCAACCGGTGCCTCTAGTAGCTGATGTCCATCACAATGGCATGAAAATTGCTCTGGAAGTTGCCAAGCATGTGGATAAGGTGCGAATTAATCCAGGATTGTATGTCTTTGAAAAGCCCAAAGCCAATCGCAGTGAATACACTGAAGCTGAATTTGAGGAAATTGGGGAAAAAATTCGGGAAACCCTAGAACCCCTGGTCATTTCCCTCCGTGACCAAGGGAAAGCTATGCGCATCGGAGTCAATCACGGTTCCCTAGCAGAACGGATGCTGTTTACCTATGGTGATACCCCAGAAGGGATGGTGGAATCTGCTCTGGAATTTATTCGTATCTGTGAATCCCTAGATTTCCGCAATTTGGTGATCTCCCTGAAGGCTTCACGGGTACCTGTGATGCTAGCCGCCTATCGCTTAATGGTACGGCGGATGAATCAGTTGGGGATGGATTACCCTTTGCATTTAGGTGTTACTGAAGCTGGGGATGGGGAATATGGACGGATTAAGTCTACGGCTGGTATTGCTACTCTGCTAGCTGAGGGAATTGGTGATACGATTCGTGTTTCTCTTACGGAAGCCCCAGAAAAAGAGATTCCTGTTTGTTACAGTATTCTGCAAGCTCTGGGATTGCGGAAAACTATGGTGGAGTATGTGGCTTGTCCGTCCTGTGGTCGTACTTTATTTAATTTAGAGGAAGTGCTGCATAAGGTGCGCGAAGCGACTAAACACCTCGCTGGCTTAGATATTGCTGTGATGGGGTGTATTGTTAATGGTCCTGGGGAAATGGCTGATGCTGACTATGGTTATGTAGGTAAGCAAGCTGGCTATATTTCTCTGTATCGCGGTAAGGAGGAAATTAAAAAGGTACCTGAAGATCAAGGAGTAGAGGAATTGATTAATTTAATTAAAGCTGATGGTCGCTGGGTAGATCCTTAATAATTTTTGAATTAAAAGTATAAAAAACTATACTTATCACGTAAGCATTCAGCTATCAGCGTGTCGCGTATCAGCTATCAGCCAAAGGCCTGTGGCCAAGCTACTGTTCGCGCAGCGTGCGCGTAGCGCAATCGGTGCTTTTGAATACAGCGTTTTTCATAACTATAAGGTGAACAGGATTTTTGCCCACTTCCAACTTCCGTCTTCCGTCTTCTCTGTTCCCTGTTCTTGTGATCCGCTGTTCCCTAAAACCCATGAATCTGTACCTAACTCAATGGAAAACCGCTATAAAATAAGCTGACGGCTGACCGCTGAGGGCTGAATGCTTACCGATCGCGTATCTGATTATTGGCTTGAGCATTAATCAGCTGATAATCAACAATCACCTCAGTCCCTTTTCCCGTAACAACCCATCAGCCCAAGCTGCATCGGCTTCTGACAACAGGGGTACTGGTTCGCGAGTATAATCAATAACAAAGCTATACCCTGAGCGGTCATACACTCCGTTAAATAACTCTTGTAAATTGACAAGGGGTTGAGCATCTTCTGGTTGCAAAGGTAGTGGAAAGGTAGGAATCGAATCTGGCAAATTAAAGGCATATAAATCAGCTTGAGGGCGGCGATGAGTTTGACTGACCAGAATTCGATAATGGCTCTGAATGTCATTACTTAAGGTAGGCATAGGTTCCCACTGACGCAATAAATCAATTTCCACTAAATGGGTTGAACTTCCTAATATAGTTTGACGCTTTCTTTCATACTGATTGCGTCCTTCTCCTGAGCGTTTATTCGTTGGGGAAAGAACTTCAAGCGCTGTCACCAGGTTACTTGTGGCGATATCCCGTATCTCTAAATGTCCTTGCCTAACTTGTTCAGGAATTGGTAAAATGATTGTTTTTGGTTTACTTGGCGTTGAGGCAACAGCAATATTAGTTTTTGTGGGATTGGTTTTTGTAGGATTGGGTGTTATCTGAGTTAGTTTTACTGCTGCATCGGGAATGCCAACTAGGACTGAATCTGTTCCTATAGTTTGATAGATTCGCTCTTCAATCAGAACTTGATATTTGGGAAGCAGTTGGGGAGCCAGGGAGTCGGCAATTGCAGTAATTAGTCGATGATGAACATTTGGCCAAGCGCTGGGATGCTCTACATAGGGATCCATTCCTGGAAAAGGAGAAGGAGGCATGATTGTCTTTCCCCAATACTTTATTGGGTATTTATTATAGCGCTTTTCGCCTTAATTTCAATTAAAAAGTATCAAGTGAACTACCCCCGACACGCTGCGCATAATCGGGGGCTTCCCAATTCATGGGGGACTGCATCTGAGACAACAGAAGTTTTCCCAGGTTGTCTTACGTCCCCTCCAAGGGCAGTAGAGCTAGTTCCTAACTCCAATATCCGCAAGCCTTGATTTCTAATATTGATAGCAGCATTGATATCTCTATCATGGTGAGTGCCACAAAAAGGACAAGTCCAATTTCTAACAGACAAGTCCATCTCGACCTGTTGATGATCACAAACATGACAAAGCTTCGATGATGGAAACCATCTGTCAATTTCAACGTAGATTTTCCCTGCCCATTCAGCTTTGTAGGTGAGCATTGTTGTGAACATTCCCCAGCCACAATCACTAATGGCTTTAGCCAAATTAGGATTTTTAACCATGCCTTTAACATTGAGATTTTCCACCACAATAACTTGGTTTTCGTTAACTATCTTGCGGGATAGTTTGTGCAGAAAATCCTCTCTACATCTGGCAATAAAACCTTGAACTTTGGCTACCTTTCTTCTGGCTTTGTTTCGGTTTTTGCTACCTTTTTGTTTCCTAGATAAACTTTGTTGCTTACGCTTCAAATTCTTGGCGTGTTGAGCAATATGTCTAGGATTATCATACTTCTCACCCTCACTAGTGATCGCAAAATGAGTCAATCCTAAATCAATACCTATAGCAAGGCCAAGGCTGTTAGGTTGTTGAGGTTCAATTCCATCCTCAACTAGAATTGAGGCAAAGTACTTACCATCTGGATTCATGGAGACTGTTACCGATCTCAATTCTCCTTCAATGGGACGATGCTGACGGCAGTAAACTTTACCCACTTTTCCTGGAAGCTTCAGGTAATCTCCCTCAATGTGGAAATGTTGAGGATAAGTCACTGTTTGCCTTCCCTTCTTTGATTTGAATCGAGGGTATTTAGCTCGTTTATCAAAGAAGTTCTTGAACGCGGTTGATAAGTTATTGGCTACAAACTGAAGACATTGAGAATAGCAATCTTTGAGCCATTCGTACTCTTTTTTGAGACCCGGTAACAGTCCCTGTATTGCTGCTCTGGATAAGCTTTTTCCCGTATCTTGATAGGTTTGTTGACACAAAGTAAGAGCATAATTCCAAAACCATCTAGCACAGCCAAAGCTACGAGCTAAAGCGATGTGCTGACTGTTGTCTGGGTATAGTCTGAACTTGTATGCCTTGAGCACTATTACAATTGAGGAATTCTAATATAATTGTACCACAAACCATGCTCGCTATCCATCCCCCACCTGCTACGCGGCGGTGGGGGAATTTCCCGGAGAATTTTTAAAAATTGACAATTAGCAATTAACCCCCTAATCACTCGATCACCTTAAGCTATCAGCTATCAGTTATCAGTTATCAGCTAATCCGCTACCGGCACGTTAAGCGAACAGCTTTTGCAGAAAACAGGTAAGCATTCGAATAATGCTGAGTTATGGAAAGCACCTCAAGCAGCGTGAGCCTTTGGCTCACGGCTGACCGCTAACGGCTGAATGCTTACAATTTACCTAGTTTTAGAATTACTTGACCAATGCCCGTTGGAGCAATGGCGAGAATCAAGCATCTGACTGATCACCTAACTCTTTGAGTCTAGCGAGCAATTCCTCTACCCGCTTTTCGGCAAGTTCTCTTTGTTGGCGTTCAGCTTGAACTTGTTGTTGAGCAGCTTGAGCTCTCTCGTCTGGTGTTGGTACCAATTGCTGATCTCCACTGAAAAACCGTAGCTGGGAATTATGCACACCTAAAAATAATTCCAACTGCTGACTCCACAGCCACCCCTGAGTATTAGGGTCGAGGGGTTGATACTGGCCTCCCATCAGGCGAAATCCCTGGAAATCGAGGGTATCGGGGTGAAACCAGAAATATTCTGGTGTTCTGAAAGTATCTTGGTAGAGGATTTTCTTTATTCCCTTGTCAACTTTAGCTGTACTGTTAGAGAGCAGTTCAATTATCACATTGGGATATTTTCCTTGTTCTGCCCATACTACCCAACTTTTGCGGGGTCGATTTTCCGTACCGAGTACTACAAAAAAGTCGGGTCCTCTAAAGTCTCTGGTGGTAATATGCTCAGGACTGAAATAGATAGTGAGATTCCCTGTAGCATAGAAGTCGCTTCGTTCTCGCCACCACCACTTCAGGCAAGCGAGTAACAGCTCAATTTGATCTCGATGGCGATCGCTTTCCAAGGGTGGTTCATCACTCCATAAATCACATGGTGGAATGATAATACCTTCTGACTCAGCCATTACATTGACTTCCGCAGTGGCTTCTGAATTCTTGGCAACGGTCATAGCACTCACAGGCAAAATCGCTACCTCTAGTTTGACAGCTTTAATCGAAATGGTTAACTTACAGCGGTTTGCAATTCAATTAGGTACTTTCGTTCTGGGTTTTTAGGGACTTCGGAGCAGGGAGCAGCGATGCAGCGCGGTCTTGGGGAGGCAGTGCGGTCTTGGGGGTCTCCCCCATGAGCAACTGCCGTGGTTTCCCCCATGAGCGACTGCATCAAGACGGGAGCAGGGAAGTCGGAAGTGGGAAAACAATCCTGTGTACCTGATAGTTATGCAAACCGCCGTAACCGTTGACTGTCAACCGTCAACTGTCAACAAATCGGCGCTCTTGGGTAAAAGCTGGATAAAAAGCTAGATGCTTTGTAAAAGCTGGATAAATAACTAGGGAATAATTTGGCAAGCAAGCATATAATAGTCAGGATCTAATAACGTTTATGTCACCACAGAGCAACCACTATGCCCCGCCGCGATGATATTCACAAAATCTTGCTCCTTGGTTCTGGTCCGATTGTGATTGGACAAGCCTGTGAATTTGACTATTCCGGGACTCAGGCTTGTAAAGCACTCCGGGAAGAAGGCTATGAAGTGGTACTGGTAAACTCTAATCCAGCTAGTATCATGACTGACCCGGAAACGGCTGACCGTACCTACATCGAGCCCCTAACTCCAGAAATCGTCGAGAAGGTGATCGAAAAAGAGCAACCATGTGCTTTACTGCCAACCATGGGGGGTCAGACGGCTCTGAATATTGCGGTTGACCTTGCTAAGAATGGGGTTTTGGAAAAGCATGGAGTGGAGCTAATTGGGGCAAAGCTAGAGGCGATAGAAAAGGCTGAAGACCGCCAGTTGTTCAAGGAAGCAATGGAAAGGATTGGGGTAGGGGTCTGTCCTTCGGGAATTGCGAATAATCTCAAGGAGGCTAAAGCGATCGCACAAGAAATCGGCTCTTACCCGCTGATTATTCGCCCGGCTTTTACCCTCGGGGGTAGTGGTGGTGGCATTGCCTATAACAAAGAAGAATACGAAACAATGGCTCAGGGGGGTTTGGATGCTTCGCCAGTGTCTCAAATCCTGGTGGAAAAATCTTTGTTGGGCTGGAAGGAGTATGAGTTAGAGGTCATGCGAGATTTGGCAGATAATGTAGTAATTATCTGCTCCATTGAAAATGTTGACCCGATGGGAATTCATACTGGGGACTCGATTACTGTTGCTCCCGCTCAAACCCTGACGGATAAGGAATACCAACGGTTGCGGGATTACTCGATTAAAATTATTCGGGAGATTGGGGTTGAAACCGGGGGATCCAATATTCAGTTTGCTGTCAATCCCATCAATGGCCAGGTCATTATCATTGAGATGAATCCTCGGGTTTCTCGCAGTTCTGCCCTAGCCTCGAAAGCAACAGGGTTCCCGATTGCTAAGTTTGCGGCTAAATTAGCCGTGGGATATACCCTCGATGAAATTCCCAACGATATTACTAAACAAACTCCTGCTTCCTTTGAACCAACTATTGACTATGTGGTAACTAAGGTACCCCGGTTTGCCTTTGAGAAGTTTCCCGGTAGTAAACCAATCCTGACTACTCAGATGAAGTCAGTGGGAGAAGCGATGGCGATTGGACGGACGTTTCTCGAATCGTTTCAGAAAGCGTTGCGCTCTCTGGAAACTGGACGCTTTGGGTGGGGATGCGATCGCAAAGAGAAGCTGCCATCTCTCGAACAAGTGCGCTATGGTTTACGAACCCCGAATCCAGAACGTATCTTCACGGTGGGTCATGGTTTGATGCTAGGGATGACCCTAGAAGAAGTACAGGAACTGACAGGAATTGACCCCTGGTTTTTGGATAAATTGGCGGAATTGCTGGAAACCTCAAAATTCCTCAAACGTAACCCATTGCAGACCTTGAACAAAGAGCAGTTATGGGCAGTCAAACGTCAGGGATTTAGCGATCGCCAAATTGCTTTTGCTACCAAGACTTCGGAAGATGAGGTGCGCGAATACCGTAAGCATCTAGGAGTAGTACCAGCATATAAGCTAGTAGATACCTGTGCAGCAGAGTTTGAGGCATTTACACCTTATTATTACTCCACTTATGAAGAAGAGTCGGAAGTGATACCTTCGGATCGGCGGAAGGTGATGATTTTAGGTGGGGGACCAAACCGGATTGGTCAAGGGATTGAGTTTGACTATTGCTGTTGTCATGCATCTTATGCTCTGAGTAAGCAGGGATTTGAGACAATCATGGTCAACTCCAACCCAGAGACAGTTTCCACTGATTATGATACAAGCGATCGCTTATATTTTGAGCCCCTGACCAAAGAGGATGTACTCAATATTATTGAGGCAGAAAATCCGGAAGGGATTATTGTTCAATTTGGGGGACAGACACCGCTTAAGTTAGCAGTGCCGTTGCAAGAAGCCTTGAAGGTTGGCAACCAACAACTGGTAACGCAAATTTGGGGAACTTCTCCCGACTCAATCGACGTAGCTGAGGATCGGGAGCGGTTTGAGAAGATTTTGCGGAAGTTAGATATTAAGCAGCCACCGAATGGAATTGCTCGCAGTTATGGGGAAGCACTAGAAGTGGCGAAACGGATTAGTTATCCAGTGGTGGTGCGCCCGTCTTATGTGTTGGGGGGACGGGCTATGGAAATTGTCTATTCCGATGAGGATTTGAAACGCTACATGAAGTTTGCGGTGCAGGTGGAACCAGAGCATCCGATTCTGATTGATAAGTTTTTGGAGAATGCAGTAGAGGTAGATGTGGATGCGATCGCAGATCACACTGGTCGGGTAGTGATTGGTGGCATCATGGAACACATCGAACAGGCCGGGATTCACTCCGGAGACTCTGCTTGTTCTTTACCCCACACCTCTCTAACACCCGTTGCTTTGGAAACTATTCGCACTTGGACTTATCAGCTGGCAAAAGCCCTGAAGGTGGTGGGGTTGATGAATATTCAATTTGCGGTGCAAGGGGAAACCGTTTACATTCTCGAAGCCAATCCCAGAGCATCCCGAACAGTTCCCTATGTCTCCAAGGCAACAGGGGTACCCCTGGCCGGGTTAGCATCTCGGATTATGTCCGGTGAGACCTTGGAATCCCTTGGGTTAACTCAAGAAGCTATTCCTAAGCACATTGCAGTCAAAGAAGCAGTATTGCCCTTTGAGAAATTTCCTGGTACAGACACCCTCCTCGGACCAGAAATGCGTTCTACTGGGGAAGTAATGGGGATTGACACAGATTTTGGCAAGGCATTTGCCAAAGCAGAATTAGCAGCTGGTCAGCGTTTACCCCTGTCTGGCACAGTGTTCGTTTCCACCAATCACCGAGATAAGCACAATGTAGTACCAGTGGCGAAAGACTTAATCGAGTTGGGTTTCGAGCTAGTAGCAACCGATGGGACTCGCAAGGTGCTGCAAGAGCATGGACTGGATGTAGAGTTGGTGTTAAAACTCCATGAAGGACGTCCCCATGTCTTGGATTGGATTAAGAATCAAAAGATTCAGCTAATTATTAATACCCCTTCTGGAGAAGATGCCTATGCCGATGGGCGGTTAATTCGCCGAACAGCATTAGGCTATAAGATTCCGATTGTGACTACAATTGCTAGTGCTAAAGCAACCGCAGCCGCAATTCGTTCACTACAGTCGCAACCACTGGGAGTTAAAGCTCTACAAGACTATATCACGAATTAGGTTTTGCTCTCACAGCCGTAGGGTGCGTTAGGGACGGGCTCGGCCTAATTTTCTCGGTAGCCAGTGTTAGGATAGCCCGTCCCGTAACGCACCGCCAGGGTTTGGACTACATCTTTACCAATACCGTTCCCTTGAAACCTTCTGTTACCTGTTCCCTCTTGGGTGCATCTCACGTTTGCTGTTTAACCCCGTGGTGCGTTACGGGGCGGGCTGTGTCTTGATGCAGTCGCTCATGGGGGAAACCCCCAAGACCGCGCTGCATCAAGACACAGCCCTAGCTACGAGGCGGAAAATGAGAACCCCCCCCTAACGCACCCTACGAAAAATTTTCTACCGTTTCCTTGAAACCTTCTGTTCCCTGTTCCCTGTTCCCTGTTCCCTGTTCCCTGTTCCCTATAGCTGAAACCCTTGATTTTTGGTTTAACTGGGTAAGTCCCACTAATTTTCCCAATCTTGGCTAGTATCACACAAAAAAGTATCCTGAATCACCTCATCAAAGGAATAAAGACAAGCTTCTGGGAACGTTCGTATTGGCAAATTAGTTTCCCGCAAGGCTAAATCAATACCTGCTTCATAGCCATCCATCATTGCTTCCGACCGGCGAGACTTTAAGCTGGGGTTTTGCCGTAAATGTCGTTTAATTGCCCGACGTTGTTCTCTAATACTCAAAAAACAACTGCGGCTACGATTCTCTGGTTGATACTGCCACTTCAGCAGATGACCAAGCAGAACGCAAAGGCGACTTACCAATTCCCGATATTCCTGTCTTCCCAAAGCTTGAATTTCTTCCTCCAGATGCTGCCAATCAAGCTCATAAAATTGCTTATGCTTCAGTGCTTGGGCTTGCTGCTGAGTCCAAGCATAGAAGTCTTGCTGGTATAGGGAAGGTTTATCCATAAACTTGAAAAAGTTATTACAGTTTTTTACATTAACCAAAATACCTATATAGTTTATTCTCTCTTGCCTATTGCCTATTGCCTTTTGCCTAAAGTGATATATTCACAACTAAAATTCACATGACAAAAGTCTCAAACCTAAATAAGCGCAAGAGTTTGACTTCTGACTTCTGACTTCTGACTTCTGCTATATATCCTAAAACAAAAAAAAATAGCCGTAGAAATACTATCCACGGCTATTTAAATTGCATATGTCAGAAGAATACCCGAAACTATTGAGATGTGATCCTATTTTACTGGCCAAAGGCTACGCTACAAGACCAGAGCCTTGGCCAGGGGGGAAAACCCCCCTAGAAATTCAAAGTGTTATGGCAACAACCAATACTTGGTCATGGTAGTGATAACTTCACCCGGAACTTCAGTCGCTTCTAGAGGAGTCCACTCCGCAATCTCCGCATAGCCTAGTGCATAAAACATTCGCATACTATAGATTACTGATTGACGAGGACCTTTGAGAGTGTGCTGAGTAGGTTGTTTCTTGAAGTTCCGAGTAAATTCTTCTGGCATAAGACGAAAATTGAATTTGTTTACATTAATTATAATAATGATTATAAGTGTAATTATCAAGGTTTTTTTAAAGTTTTTTCTTGGAAGTTTTAGGGTATTTAAGACACATATCAGTTTGGTTATTTTATAAAAGTTTTAGCAAAAAAAAATAATTTTATTAAATACTTTTCGAGTAATATAATGGCTACTAAATGTGATATAATCGACTAATATTACCCAACAATAGCAATAATTTGAAATCGGTTTTATACCCCGATATACCGTTAATGATTGTCGGAGTTTACTGGGAATTTCAAGAGTTAGTTAAGTGGCCAATATTTCCGACATACCTTCCCCTGGCTTTAGCGATGCAGCGCGGTCTTGGGGGTTTCCACGGGGCAAACAGCGGTGCGGACGCAGGTTCCGCACACAGCCCCTCCCCATGAGCGACTGCATCAAGAATTGAAGATGATTTGGGATAGGTTCGAGTCGTCGAATTTGTGGCTCTTAACCCTCTTTTCGATTAGTTAACCAGAATTGACTTAGTTAGATCAGATGTGTAATGACTTACGACAGTACCCTCAAATATCTTGTTGAACAATATCCCCAAGCCTTTACCCGTTGGTTGTTTAACCAGGAACCAGCAGAGGATATCGAAATTCTCAACACCGAATTAAGCACAGAGCCAATTCGAGCAGATGCCTTGTTTTTTGTGCGAGTTGCTGATGCTATCTTGCATCTGGAATTTCAAACCTTACCCCAATCTGAACCTCCCTTACCCCTGCGGATGCTCGATTATTGGGTCAGGTTATATCGGCAGTATCGCTGTGATATTGAACAGGTAATAATTTTTCTCAAACCAACCCGATTATCCGGAGTATTTGTCAATCAATTTACTGAGAGGAACCTATCCTTCCGCTACCGGGTGATTCGGATTTGGGAATGTGATCCACAACCGTTACTTACCACCCCAGGGTTACTACCTTTGGCCGTATTAGCACAAACTGAAGTGCCAGAAACCTTGCTATCCCAGGTAGCAGCGAGAATCGATATGATTGAAGATAGACAACAGCAGCGTAACCTATCTGCTTGCGTACAACTGTTGGCTGGGGTGAAATTTGATGATCAGTTAATTCAAGCCTATTTTCGGGAGGATATGATGCAAGAGTCAGTAGTTTATCAACGGATTATTCGTCAAGGATTAGAACAGGGATTAGAACAAGGAAAGCGCAATGAGCTTAATTTAATTAAGCGTCTACTTAACCGTCGCCTAGGTGAAATTAATCCCCAATTACAAAATCAAATTGAGGAATTATCTTTTGACCAGTTGGAGGATTTAGGAGAAGCGTTGTTAGATTTTGAAAGCGATGCAGCGCGGTCTTGGGGGTTTCCCCCATGAGCGACTGCATCAAGACACCGAAGTGGATTTGACCAATTGGTTGAATCAGTTATAGGGCTACGCGCAAGGGCAAGAGGCAATAGGCAATAGGCAAAAGTTAACTACAAAAGCGTAGGTGCGCACCTTTTGCTGCTTGTATCAATGTCTTAACTTTAATGCGTAGTGCTATATACCAATTCTACACGGATTGCTATATCTGCTTTTTTAACACGCCTCTTGCCTCTTGCCTCTTGCCTCTTGCCTCTTGCCTCTTGCTTCTTGCCTTTTGCCTATTGCCTATTCCCTATTCCCTATTCCCATGTGAGAAAATAGTACTCGTTAAGAACAAAACAGTACCGTTTTTTAAAACACTAGTACTATATTATTGTCAACAAGTACTATTTACTGAGAAATAAGTACTGTTAAGTGATAAATAAGTGCATTTTAACGAGAAAATAGTACTGGTTTGCGAGAAACGAGTACTAGTATGTGAGAAAAGGGTACCCGTTTGTTATACACCAGTACAGTTTAACGAGAAAATAGTACTGGTTTGCGGTTAATGGGTACTGGTTTGCAGTAAATGGGTACTCGTTTGTTAGATGTTATTACAGCACTACCCATTCAGAGTAGGACATTCCTAGGGTGCATCTCAATGCATGCTATTTGACGCGGTGGTGCGTTACGGGCAGCAACCTAACACTTGCTATGGCTTGCGTCTTGGTGAGCCCGTCCCTAACACACCCTACGCCACTTTTTTACTGCTGCTGAGTCCAAGCATAGAAGTCTTGCTGGTATAGGGAAGGTTTATCCATAAAATTGAAAAAATTATTAGAGTTTTTTAGATTATCCAAAATACCTATAAACTTAGTTATCTCTTGCCTCTTGCCTAACCCAGTATGTTCACAACTCCAATTAAATACGACTAACTGGAGCAATTTTATCCATTATAAACCTTTATCAACATATTATAGGTCACACTATACGTCTTTCCAACCCTCAATCGTTGCCATTAAAATATTCACAAGGGGGTGGTCTATAGCTTCCTTAAAGGCATCAACTCCTCCAGCTTCCAAGGCATTAATAACCTTTGCTTTCAGGGTAGGATTACTATTGATTTGTTCAGCGACCTTAGCTACAACTGTTAATTTTTCAATTTCGGTTGTGGTTGGCTTAATTTGTGAAAGTTGGTTTAGGAGTTGCTGAATCTCTGCTGCTGCCTCTGCCAAATTTTGTTTTTGGGCTGGGGCGTAGTAGTGCTGAGTGCCAACTATTTGGCTGTCATTAGCTGTTCCCGCGTAAGCAAAACCGTTTGAGGAATATCTCTGGTCTATGTTGAATGTACGCTCTTCTGATCTAGGTTGATTCTCTACTTTGGCTGCGAAATCAATAGCATTATGAATAGGTCTGTTAGCCAGCGTATCGATGATTTTTAATAGACTATCATTTTGCTCACGATAAATCTTTCTTTCGATATCCTTAGCCTTTAATTGCTCACGATATTTTTCCTCGACTGCTTTGAGTGCTAACTCATAGTGCTGCTTGAAATCCTTTTCAATTTCAGCTTTCTTGAATTCCCTAGGTATGTTTATGCGAATCACGATAGTACCATCCCCCTTACTTTCAATAGCTTGAATCGCTAACTCCTGTACCCCACTTTCAACTTTTAGCTTCTGGAATGAAGGAATAAATGCCTGCCAGTTAACTCCATAAAGGAAAATCAAATCAAGCGTTTCTAAAGCCTTTTGAAATAACTTACTAAATTCTCCTGAAGCAAAGTTACCGCTATGGGGACGGCGCTCTTGTTGAGAATTTCGCAGATAAACATAAGAACAAATTATCTCATCAAGATTTGTGGCACGATTGATATTCCAGTCTTGTATACAAGCCCCAGTCAATAATGCTTCTTCAAAGTTAGTATTCAATGCTTGAACTGCCGTTAGATTAGCTTCAACCAGATCGGCTTCACTGAGATTAGCGTGACTGAGATTAGCGTGACTGAGATTAGCGTGACTGAGATTAGCTCCACTCAGATTAACGTTACTAAGATTAGCGTGACTGAGATTAGCTCCACTCAGATTAACGTTACTAAGATTAGCTCCCCTAAGATTGGCTCCAGTTAAATTTATTTTGATTAGGTCTGGAACTAACTCAGTGTTTCTTTCCCTCCACTGATTCCAAGCTTCTAGTCTTTTTTGATATAAAATCAGGTCTTCGTTGTTGGCTTGCTGCTGAGTGATAAAGCTAATCGGAGCAAGATCATTCCAAGTGGGAGGCAATTCTGCGGGATTCTGGAACAAAACTGGCAACCAACTAGCACAGGGAAAATCATTCTCTAATCCTTGCAATTGTTCCCTTGCTTCCCTTACTGACATATATAACGATTGTCCCTGTGAAAATGACTTAAGAAATCCCTTTAAAAACTCCTCAGCCACTAGATCGGGTACTGGCTCTCGCATCACAATAACTTGCGGGATGTGCAAGTCAACTAAACTTTGTGCTAAACCTAGCCCATCACAAGAGTTAAAAATAGCTATCTTTAATCCCCGTTCAATTGAGGCTTTTAAAGCATTTTTTAGCTCACTAATGATTAAGCTATCTGTTCGGTTAATAGAAATATAGCCACTCTTGCCATCTACTTGGCTGTAACTATGCCCAGAAAAAAAGAGGATATCCCAGCCTTTATTGTCCCATAGTGCCCTATCTAATGCCAGGCGTGACGGCTCAACCAGAAACGTAATTTCTGTATTCGGTAAATGTTCTAGTAATTCTCGGTCTTTTTCAAGATTAATTCCGTCACTGTTTCCCAAAACAGCTAAAATTCTCACCCTATCCTTACTCATAGACGAGATAGGGAGCTTAACTTTATCAACTTTATCATAGGTTAATTCCCCCAAAGCCACCTCAGCCTTGCGGTAATAATCAAAAATGTCCCACAGATGCCAGGGGATTCGTCGTAACTGAATATCTTCCACTTGGATAATTACGCGAATTTCATCAGAAGGACTTAAATTTTTAAGAAATGCCTCTTTGATGACACGAAAATCTTCAGAATTAAGCCAACACTTTAGACTTTTTACCAAGTCTTTGGATAATTGCCGAAACTGATCGATACTGATGATAGAAGTGTTTATATCTGGTTTTTTCTTCAAAGCGCGTACATAAAAACCTAAGTCTTGATATATTAAATGCCAGCGCTTATGGAGTTTTGCAAATTCTGGTTCTGGGGGCAATTTACCTACTATTTCTATTGATGGTAGAGCGCGATCATCTCCAATTTTTATAGTAGCTGAGCAACCAGTTTCAATGTTTCCTTCTCCTAGATTTATTACAACTAATTTATCCATTTAATTTTTGATAAAAAAACTAAACCATAAACAACTCTGTAAAACTGTAATTATTATAGTCTATTTTAACACTGAATTGTTCTCCATAATCAGCACTAAACCTTAGCTGGATGCCAAGATCACCAAGTTTTGATTCTGCTTGTAGAAAAGTTTTACCTGAGTCATCAAGTACAATCATTTTGGTATTTTCTGGTAAATAGTTTGGCTTGCTGATAGCATATAGCTGTAGGATAATAACTACTTCATTATTACTTTCTATCGCCACATCGACCACTAAAGCCATTTGGCATTCATTATCCCAAGAAATTTTTTTAACTCCCTTGGATCGTTTTATATCCATGTCCATACAAGCACTTCTAAAAGCAAATTGTTGTTGTATTATTCCTACAATCGCTTCCCATGGATGCCAATTTTCTTGCTCCGCCTCACGAAAGTCATTGCCCAACCAATTGTTCAATTTTACTCGTTTCTGATCAAGTTCAGTCTGCCAGGTATTTAGCAGTGAGGTTTCAGGTTCTAGCTTTGGCTCATCAATTGGCTCAGAAAGAAGAAAGGAGTTTTCTAATGGCTGACGGTCTAAGACTTGTTTGACTGACAAAACTGGAAAAATAGAGCCCATATAATTTAATTTTTGAGCATTTAAGGTTACCAAGGCTTCCAGATTATTAGCGATTGCATAAACCAACTCTTCAGCAACTTCAAAACCTGTAAGCTCTATAAGGTTGTAAAATTGCTCTTTCTCCAAGATGGCGTTATCGACAGAGCATTCCTTTAGAATTCCCATTACCATAGATAAAATTTCTCTAGCATCTTTTTCCCCCCTCAGGATTTTGGCGTAATAAAAGAATTTATCTACAGTCGCTTTGGCAACATAGCCCTCCATGCGCTGGGATTCAATAATTTCCAACAACTTTAGCGTTTGTTCCGAAAACGACTCTTGCTCGATCAGGAGACACATCAAGACACTTAAACCTACCAAAACCCTCATAATTGAACATCTATAGCAGTTTTCAAATGAACACACCCAGTGAATCTTGGTGACAGTAACAGCTGATTCTCAGCTTACCCCCTAATCAGGGATGGGGGCTATTCACATCAAAACCGCTGTATGCATCTTTTAACTAAATTTAGTAGTCCCTGAATTGAGAGTCTTTCGGAATCTCGGGGTTGACTGAAGACTGTTTACCTTTTACTAGCTTACGCAATCGCGCTGATTTAGACCCCTTTGATACAGAAGACCGAGGTTGACGGTTGCTTGGCTCCTGATCCAGCACCTGGTTTAGATTCTCGTTCATCTCCAGGAATAACTCTTGCAATTCATCCAGACGCCTCTCTACATTGAAGTCAGTCTTAGGTACTGGGGAACCTCCCAGGGATTGAGCAACTCCTTGAATGGCAAGTGCGAGATCAGTAACATTGGTTTGTTTTCTGAGGTTCTCAACGGAGGCTTCTACTACTGTTAAACGCTCCTCTACTGAGTCATCGATTTCCAAACCCTGTCTCAGCAGTCTGTTAATTAACTCTGTCACTGAAATGCCCTTCTCCTCAGCGCGGTCTTTGAGGGCTTGTGCTAGGTCTTCAGATAGTCTGAAGCTAACTAGTTTCCTAGACATAACAATTTATTCACATTAACTAGTGATATACGTATTATAGCTTTTTTGGAGGCTAGTGATATACGTATTATAGCTGCTTGCTGATCAGTAATTACTCTAATATGGTTCCTCTAACCCAGTTAATATAGGGATTTAAGCTATTTTCAAAAATATATCCCCGACGTCAGCCTGTCTGCTAGTGGTTAAATGTGATATACGTATGATATACAAAAGTTATACATAATTGGAGGTGCCCAGATGAAGCGTCTAAGAGACTTTTCCAGAAAAATGAGAACTCCGATAGCGGTAGTAACCGCAATACTTGTCGGAGCTAACGCTGGGATTCAGATTTGGCAAAATTTAGATTTAAACAGTCAAATCCAGGAGATGATCAACAAAATCTCGGCTCATAGTGAGTCTTCTGCTGAGACAAGCAGGAAAGATACGGACCTTCCTGAAGATCTACCTCCTCAACAGTGAAGAAGCTACAGAAATCTGTGACCTGCCCACCCAGTGGCAAGGGGAATGGGTCGATTCGGGTGCATCTCTACCTATGGTGATCAATGCTCTGTGTTTTAGGGACGCAACTGAGTTGGGACTTAGAAATTCTTCAAGTCCCGTGAGGTATAGTAATGTGAATAATTTTGACAAAGAGCTCGATGGAGCATTACCGATCAAAGTCTTGCCGTTACGGTAACACTTCCCTTTACGCTGGTTGACTCAAGGCTTCAGTTAGATAATCTGCTGCTGCTTCCACTAATGCGATCGCATTTTCATAAATCATGCGAGTTGGTCCAATAATCCCTACACTTCCCACTGGGACTTGGTCTTGCTGATAGTTAGCAGACACCAAGGTACAGCCACGCATCGGTTCCAAGGAATTCTCCGCACCAATCCTAATTTTCACACGAGACTTAAATTCCAACTCTTCCGGTACCTTAAAGATTACTGACCACAGTTGCTCCTGTTCCTCTTCCAACAGATGCAGCAAGTCTAGAGTCTGGTCTATTTCCGAAAATTCTGGTTGACGCAACACCTCTGAGATGCCACGAATCATAATCGGGCTGGACTTAGGTACTACAGTGCGACGGGTCAACTCAGTTAATAAATTGCTTAAAAAATCCGCATAGCGGACAAATTCTCGGTCTAATTCACTCCAATCTAATGTCTCCAATTCCGTGAGAGTTCGCCCTCGCAGCTTACTATTCAAAAAGTTAGATAATATTTTTAATTCCCGCTCCACAATCGACTCATCAACGGTATTATCATCCTCTGAGTGGGGCAGATTCATCAATACCGACTGAGTTTCATAACTATCCGTAACTATAATCAACATCACTTGCCCTAGCTCTAGGTGCATCAACTGTAGATGGCGCAGGCGAGTAGTGCGATTGTCAGGGAAAGTAATTAAAGCAATATATCCACTGACCGTTGCCAGAATTTGAGCAGCATCCCTTAGCAATACCTCAAACTTAGCTTCCTCCCAGTTCAACTTGTCTGCCAGTAAATTTTCAACATACTGACTCAAGGTTTCTGACGGTTGAATCAGCTGGTCAACATAGGTTCGATAACCTGAATCAGAAGGAACCCTACCTGCAGAGGTATGGGGTTGATATAGTAGTCCAACTTTTTCCAACATACTCATGCAAGAGCGAATCGTCGCTGGACTCACACTCAGGTCATATTCTTGGACCAAGGCTTTAGAACCAACCGGTTCTGCCGTGGCAATATAGTGACGAATAGTCGCCCAGAGAATATGTTGTTGCCGACTTGTTAAACTTAGTTGTTGGCGAGACATTTTGAACCAAAGCTGAACTTCATTTTAAAGGGAAAAAAGTCTAGATTAGAGGGAGGAGTTACCATTAAGGTGATCAAACATACTAATAATGGAATGTTGCCTAAAAGCTGGGTTTAGTTAAGCCTGCTTTAGTCCAAAATAGTAGGGGTGATAATTAGATATCCCAATCAATCACCAAAAATCAGGGTTGGTTTTGGTGCAGGTTGGAAGTATCTGGGATTTATCCATAGGTATTGCAGCGTCTGCTCACCCAAGGATTAAGTTGGTTATTAATACATTTGCTATAAGAATATTTGCTCTAAGAACATTTGCTCTAAGAACATTTGTTCTAAGATAGCAGAATCAACTCATAACAGTAGTTAGCAGTGAGCTGCAATTAGTAACGAGGAATGCTATGATCAACTATGATTGAGTATGCGTCAATACCCCCAGCTACATTCTTGACATTCGTGAACCCCTGACTGATTAACCACTGACACATCTGAGCCGAGCGCATACCATGATGGCACATGACCATGGTTTCAACTGCGGGATCAAAGCGAGTAGAGATTTCCCCAGACCACTGAGCAAATTCACTCAAAGGCAGAATTTCAAAGCCTTCTATAGAAGCGATCGCAACTTCTTGCCGTTCTCGGACATCAATAAGCTGTAACTGCTCCGGGGAATCTGCCATCTGCCTTGCCAGTTGTTCAACACTGATTTCAACAAGAGGTTGATCAAACGATTGAGCGACCATAGGACGGAAATAGCTGTAACGCGCTTGTTTTCTTAGTTTTGACCTTTATTCTATACCAAAGGGAACAGGGAACAGGGAACAGGGAACAGGGAACAGGGAGTAGGGAGTAGGGAGCAGGGAGCAGGGAAGTCGGAAGTCGAAAGTCGGAAGAGGTAAAAAATAATGCATACCTCATGAGTCCTATAAACGCTATAGTTATAGAGTTTACAGAATTGAAAATTTTGGCATTTGTCCATCTAAGTATTCAGGCATTTACTGATAGCTGTTCGCGTAGCACTTAAGCTGATAGGTTACTTTAGTATCTACAGAAGCTAGCTGATAACTGATAAGTAACTGGACAAAAATAAACTTCACTTCTTGATGCAAAGCGCGAGTGGGGGAAACCCCCTTTGGTGGCGCTACCTCGCTGCATCGCTGTATTCTAGCGTTTCTAGGACTCATGAGGTACACATTATTTTTGACTTCTTCCCTCTTACCTCTTCCCTCTTACCTCTTCACTGCTCCCTGCTCCCTGCTCCCTCCTCCCTAAAAACCAGAAATTTGTACCTCACAAGTCGTAGAATTGCTATAACTTGTGTAAAGTTGCCAAAAGCCCCTCTGCTCCCTGCTCCCTGCTCCGAAGTCCCTATTTCAACAGTTAATTTTACTTTTGTCCGACTACTTAGATCATTGCTAAAGAATAAATTAACGCCAAAGGTATCAATTAATAATCAATGTGGCAGATAGCAGAGTGTCACAAGTGTTCCTGTCAAACAACAGAGGTTTATAGGAAACTATAAGTAGGTAATGTAATTTCTAATAGTTTACTGCTACTCAAATAGGGAGGAAATAGTAACAACTAGTCTTAGGAGGGTTTTGCAATGGTACGACAAGGTGTTAAAGGAGTCATAGCTTTAATAGTAGCCCTCTGTTCTATGCCCGTTTTATCCCAGACAGCGAATTTTGCTTCTTTAAACTTATCACCTGGTTTTTCCCCAAGTCAGGGACAGGTCAGTGGTCACACCGGTGGTGCTTACTCGTTGTCATCGATTGCAAATAGCGATCGCAACAATGATCCCTGTATCGGTTTTGGAGACCCTACTCCAGATCACCTGATGGTTTTGGAGGCAAATTTACCCAGTTTAACTATAGGGGTCAACACAGGGGGAAACGATACCACTTTACTAATTCAGTTTCCCAACAATCAGATCCTTTGTGGGGATGATACAGGTTCTAAAAAAGATGCCAGCATAACAGCACAAAATTGGCCAGCTGGCACATACCAAATCTGGGTCGGTGCCTTTGAGGGAGGACAACGCTGGGATTACACCCTGACGGCTCAAGAGTAACCAGCAACAGATGCGGCACTTTCATCAGGGGGTTTCTTCCACTCGCTATTCCATCAAGACAAGGTAAACTAGTTAGTAATTTGTTCAAGCATTAATTATGGTGACCCCTAGTGCTATCTGCCCTGATTGCTGACTTCCGTATTATCTTTGAGCGTGACCCAGCTGCTCGGAACTGGCTGGAGGTTTTGTTCTGCTACCCCGGTCTACAGGCTCTGCTGTTCCATCGCTGTTGTCACTGGTTACATGTGATTGGGATTCCATTCATTCCTCGAGTGCTCAGTCAGTTATCCCGATTTGTTACAGGTATTGAAATTCATCCGGGTGCCACAATTGGTTATGGTGTCTTTATCGACCATGGTATGGGTGTGGTGATTGGAGAAACCGCTATTGTGGGAGACTACTGTCTAATCTATCAAGGTGTTACCCTCGGCGGTACAGGAAAGGAAAGTGGTAAGCGTCACCCTACTCTAGGAGAAAATGCGGTGGTGGGAGCTGGTGCTAAGGTGCTAGGGAATATCCAAATTGGTAATAATGTCCGCATTGGTGCTGGGTCAGTGGTCTTGCGAGATGTTCCTTCCGATTGTACTGTGGTCGGTATACCAGGTCGGATTGTCTATCGTTCCGGTGTACGAGTCAATCCCCTTGAACATGGTAGCTTGCCTGACTCAGAAGCCAAGGTAATTCGAGCGTTAGTAGACCGGATTGAGTCTCTAGAACAACAGCTACAAGAGTTAGCTCAGCAAAGATCTTCCATGGCATCAATGATATCTGATCACTCTTCAACACCAGATGCTCCAGAGAAGGGGACTACTGCTCCATGTTGTGATCTCCAGGATAAAGAAATTCGGCAGTTCTTAGATAGTTATGGGATTTGATCTAGTGCAACATTTAACCTATCTAAACCTACTCATCAGCAGGAATGATCTGTATAGCACCAGGTGAAAACCTGGTGGTTGTTGCCGACAAAGCGCGGATCATTATGTTCCGCGCGCCATTCCAATCCCGTGGTAAAGAGAAGCCACATTTTGGGCATTGGAATTTTTTACTGCCACCTAATTTTTCGTGAATTTGACCACATTCTGGGCAAGTTTTACTGGTGTAAGATTCGTTAACTAAGACAACCAAAACATCATTACGATCTGCCATTTGAGTTAAGTGCTGGCGAAACTTGTAGTGACTCCAAGTGAGCATGTTACGAGCTGTTTTCTTGTTTAATTTCCTAGCTGACTTTACTACCATCACAGATGTCTCAAACGTTGGTAAAAAGATAAGCTTGTAATTATTGACAAGGAAATAAGCTGACTTGTTATGGCAGTCCTTGATTAGATTTTGAATCTTTTGGCGTAAACGATGAGCAGCATTTTTCATTGCTGCGCTTTGGCGCACGCTTCGCGAACGTCTCTGTCTTTTTGCAGAGCTTAAGTCAATACGACTCATCAACCGATCTAGTTGCTGACAGAGTCTTTGAATCCTGCCAATATCCCCAGAGCCTATTTCTAGGTAATTTATACCGTCAAAACCAGTAAGAAATGTCCTAACACCTGGATCTAAAGCTATTACTTTATCCTCTCTGGTTGGAGTAGGCTCAATGTATTTGGGAAAAATTCCGTACCATTCACCTTTGATCCAAACCAATTGAGTACCGTAGATGCATTCATCGGGAAAACCTTGAGGTGAACGAAAGGACAGACCTTTTACTTTGGTGGGATACCAAGAACCTTTTTTGAAGTCTCCAGCTTTGAATTTGATTACTTGACTGATCTGCCGACAGGATTTAAACTTTGCCAAACCTCCATTGACCAAGGCTTGTTTAACGGCATCGATGGCATCGGCAACAGCTTCTTGTAATTGGTGCCCTGGTAGGGTTTTTACCCACTCTGGTCTATCAGATTTAAGTGCCAGTTTTTGTAGGTCATAAGTACTACCTTGATAGCCGTTTTTGATAGCAGCGATCGACCAGTTGTAAATCCATCTATATGCATTAAGCCAAGTTTTCCAAACCCTGTGAAGCTCTTTAGATGGAAACACCCTGAGCCTCAAGACACTGTTTGGTGTCAACTTCATCGTCTGGTTCCGGGGTTTTATCTTGTACCGCTTGCGTGACTTGCTTTTGATATTTTCGGAGTCCGTAAAGCCTAGCAGAGAAACAGTGGAGGATGGACAGGATATCTTCGACCAACTCTTGTTCTGGGGACAATTTGCGTTCATTGAGAACCACGAGCTTGACTCCAGCTTTTTTGCATAACCATTCAAGTAATGGGAATCCAAATCTGACGGCTCTGTCTGGGTAGGCAACGACAAATGCTGAGATATCACAGCTGTAAATTCGTTCCAATATTTTGAGGAACTTTTTCCGCTTAAAATTGAGTCCTGATCCAACTTCTGAAACAATTTCAGCGTTTGGGTATTTTGACCGTAGAAATTCAGCTTGTCGATCAAGGTCGTCCCGTTGGGAGTAGGTAGAGACTCTTGCATAGCAGACAATGGGCTTAATCTGCGGAGTTTCTCCTTCGACACAGAACCGCCTTTGATTCCCTTTTGTCCTGATACTGTCGAGTCTCCCCTCTTTGTCCCACCGCCTAAGAGTTGAGATCGAGACTCCGAGCTGCTCGGCTGCCTCTTTTGGAGTGACATATTTTTTCATTGACCGTTAACCTTACTAAATCTAGTATACTAAACTTTAGTGAGGTTTGCTAAGGCTTAGTGAGATATCTGGCTAATCGTTGCACCTCGTCAAATGTTAGCAGGTTAAAGGTTGAAGGTTGTCCCTGCCGTTCCCCACAGAAAAACTTGGTGTGACGCCGAAGCTAAGGATTAACAGCTTTTTGACACCACTCCCCAGAACTGTCTTGGTAGTAAAGCCATCGGTTTTGGGGGAAACCCTGCAACGCTAGGTGATCCACCTTGACTGGTTCGAGCAATAATAGGCAAAAATTTGGCAAAGGCTGATCTAGGGCAGGTGGCGGTGGGGAAAAGGCTTGTTGATCTGCTACTCTGGCAACACCAGGGTCAGGCCAAGCAAATTGTAAACGAGCTGCATCGGAAAGATTTTGCCAAGTCTGTTGGCGGACTTGTTTAAGTCCTTCGTCGGGATAATCAGCAGTGATCAGGGTCAATTGGCCTGCTAAACGAAATTGTTCGCGAGTGTTGGGAAAGTACCAACAAACTTCTCCCCAGGGATGATGATTAATGTCGTGAATTTTCTGGCTACGGGTATCGGTAATAACTTTGAGTTGGTTGGAGTTGTCCAAAAAACCCCGAAAAACTACGGTGCGGTTAGCAGGATAGCCCTTGGGGTCAACGGTTGCCAGTTGAAAGTAACGAGCATAAGCTAGGCTCCGATTTCGGTGGAGTGCGCGAGCTAGGGGCGATCGCCAAAGAGCAATAGGCATTTTTTTTGAGACATAGCCCATAAAATAGCGCAAAGGTGCGCTTTCCGCATCTAATTATTAAATTCGCCACGGGTCGCACCTAAATGTAGGGTAGTTTCAAGCTCAGGATGGAAGCAAGCCCCAAGTTGGCTGACTAAACGTTAGAATCCCAATTAGAATCCCAATTTCATCAGCCATACAACTATTGGCAGCACAACCAGCACCAGGAGATCAACTCATGTTCCTTAATGAACTGACACCAATTTTTGAAGAATTTACTCAGCAGCCTGTCGCTTTTTTGGGCGGATTTTTTTCAGGAGTGTTCCGCCTGAATCTCTCAGATGATCCTCTCAAGAGTTGGCTAGAGGCTCAAAATGGCTCTGAGATATACAAAGATGGTCATAACAGAAGCGAAAATGATAAAAATAAAGGGCCGCAGTCTATTTCCATTGATTAAGAGCTAATTCAACTATATTTAGCGTGGTTGTTTGGGGTCTAATTGGTGCTTAAGCACCACCCCAAGACATTTTTTTGATGAATTATTAAATACTGTCAACTAGACAACCACTGATAATCCCGTAAGTGAGCTATCATGAAACGGTATTCACAAGTTCAGTGGATTCCTTTGGTAAAACTTTGATTTTGCTTCCCCCCCCTGAGGTGGTTGCCCACTGTCGAAATTTACCACTGGTTCCTCAGATATGACCGTGAGCAACCAAAATACGTTGTACTCCGTTATTCTGTGCCTCTGAACTTTAGTTCTATGTTCTGCCTCATCGATCGACATGACCATTTACGTCGGAAACCTGTCCTATCAAGCCACCGAAGACGACTTAAAAACAGTTTTTGGAGAATACGGCACCGTTAAACGAGTTGTTATGCCCACAGACCGTGAAACCGGCAAAATGCGGGGGTTTGCCTTTGTGGAAATGACAGAATCAGATCAAGAAGACTCAGCTATAGATCAATTGGATGGTGCTGAGTGGATGGGACGTAGAATCAGGGTCAATAAAGCCAGACCTCGGGAAAATCGTAGTAACGCTCCACGGCGCAATAATTCCTGGTAGTAACTGGTAATAAGCTGTTGAACATCTAATCGGTATAACTGATTAAGTGTTCTTTAAGAGTTCTGAATTTGACCGTTGACCGTTGACCGTTGACCACTACCAGTCAACAGTCAACAAGATTCATGTACTTAAAAGGTTCATGATCTAAAAACCGTCTAATCTCCTAGACAAATACCCAATCCTCTAGCGGTTCTGACCAAAGTTCCGTTGGGATTGACGGCTTGATAATGCTTAATGGTTTCCTCAATCGGTACGCTGACAACCTGGCGATATTGCCATGTAACCATCTGGTCATATCGTTCATTGGCGATTAAGTCAACTGCTGCCACACCAAAGGCTGAGGCAATTAAGCGATCAAGGGGTGAAGGAGTGGCACCCCGCTGGGTGTGTCCAAGAACTGTAACTCGCGTTTCGGCTCCAATGGCATTACAAATCTCTTGGGCTAGATATTGACCAATACCACCTAAGCGACATTCACCAAATCCAACATTACTCTGAAGCACGTCACCGCTTGCAGTGCGAACCGCCTCGGAAACCACGATTAGACAAAAGTTTCGCCCTTGGTCCTGAAGCTGCTTGATTTTGTGGCAGACATTCTCAAGGGTATAAGGAATTTCTGGAATCAGAATAACGTCAGCCCCTCCTGCAATGCCAGCACTGATAGCAATGTGACCAGCATCACGCCCCATAACTTCTAAAATCATCACCCGGTCGTGGCTAGCCGCTGTGAAATGTAAGCGATCTAGAGCTTCGGTGGCAATGTTAACGGCAGTGTCAAACCCAATGGAGCGCTCGGTAATGGCAACGTCATTATCGATAGTCTTCGGTATACCTACCAATTTCATCCCCCCTTGTTGGGCAAGTTTGCGCAAAATAGCCAAACTACCATCGCCCCCAATACCAATTAGACCGTCTAGACCCAGTTGGTGATAGCCATCAGCAATATCAGCGCTGCGATCGCATAGTGTGCCATCTGGCATCGGAAATGCAAAGGGGTCGCCTTTGTTAGTAGTGCCAAGCATTGTACCACCCATAGTCAAGATGCGATCAACCTTGTCCAAAGTTAGGTTAATCGCTTGAGGCGGATTTTGCATCAACCCCTGAGTAGCCCGACAGATGCCAAGCACCTCCCAGTTGTAAGTACCGACAGCTCGGTGAGTCACAGCTCGAATCACCGCATTGAGACCAGCACAATCTCCACCACTGGTAAGAATGCCAATGCGTTTAGTTTCTCCCATAATCTCCGTTTAAGGTTGCAATGCCTATGTTCAGATCAATTTGACCTCAGGTATAGGCTCTTAGACAAGAAAAATGGTGTGAAGATTTGATTTCTGTATTTCTTCTAAAGTTATTAAGGATCATTAAAAATGCCTTCCTAAGATAGAAAGTGAAGAGGACTAGGCACTGGGCCAATTGGTACTCTTGCGATGGCCAATAGGCCACGCGTGCGCGTTCACCAACATCTCTGACAAACCAAGCGCCCTAAGACCTAGGGAGGACAAAAATTATGGCAGAGGGAGCTGAAGCTAGAACTCAAGAAAGAGCCCTGGATCGGGATTGTAAAACCTTATCCCGTCACGTTTTCGAGCAACTCCAAAGTTTTTCCATGGAGGCACAAGACCTCAGTGCCCTCATGAATCGCATCGCCCTAGCTGCCAAGCTAATTTCTCAACGCTTGAGCCGAGCTGGTTTGATGGAAGGGGTGTTAGGATTCACGGGTGAAGTCAATGTGCAGGGTGAATCTGTCAAAAGGATGGATCTCTATGCCAATGATGTCTTCATCTCGGTATTTAAGCAAAGTGGTCTCGTCTGTCGCTTGGCCTCCGAGGAAATGGAAAAACCCTACTATATCCCGGAGAATTGCCCAATTGGACGTTACACTCTGCTGTATGACCCCATTGATGGTTCCTCCAATATCGACACCAACTTGAATGTTGGTTCAATTTTTTCGATTCGTAAGCAAGAAGGAGAGGATCTAGACGGGGAAGCCCGTGATCTTCTCCAAAACGGGCATAAGCAAATTGCTGCTGGCTACGTTCTCTATGGTCCTAGCACAATGCTGGTGTATTCCATCGGCACGGGTGTTCATGCCTTCACCCTCGACCCAACCTTGGGAGAGTTTATCCTGTCGAAGGAAAACATTCAGGTGCCAGAACATGGCCCAGTGTATAGCACCAATGAAGGAAACTTCTGGCAGTGGGAAGAATCCATACGGGACTATATTCGCTATGTCCATCGCCATGAAGGCTATACCGCTCGCTATGGCGGGGCATTAGTGGGAGATTTTCACCGCATCTTGTATCAGGGCGGCGTATTTCTTTATCCCGGTACTGTGAAGAAACCAGAAGGGAAGTTGCGTCTACTATACGAATCTTCTCCCCTAGCCTTTTTGATAGAACAAGCCGGAGGGGCTGCCAGTACAGGTACCGAAGACATTTTGGACACTGTGCCAAAAACCCTCCATGCTCGTACACCATTAATTATTGGCAGCAAAGAGGATGTAGCTTTGGTCAAGTCCTTCATCGAGGAAAAGGCAAGGCAGGCGCAAGAAAATTTGGAAGTGGCAGGGCACGTAGATAAGGGTTAACTGGTGGAAGGTTAACCAGTGGAAGGTTAACCGGTGGAAGGTTAACTGGTGGAAGGTTAACTGGTGGAAGGTTAACTGGTGGAAGGTTAACTGGTGGAAGGTTAACTGGTGGAAGGTTAACCGGTTGAAGGTGGCAATGAATACCTCCCTACCCTTCGGTTTTTCCTTTGGGGTAAGGCCACGGCTAATCTTTGAGAAAAGCTTCGCCGAACTCCAACCAACCGTCAAGCCAATAGTCAAGCCAATAACTTTCAACCAACCAACTAACCATACACCGAACCCCAAGGCGAACAACCAATCAACCTTTAACCAACCAACCTACCCTACACCGAACGCCAAAGGCGAACAAGCTTCAACCAACCAACCTTCAACCTTCAACCAACCAACCAACCAACCAACCAACCCTACACCGAACCCGAAAGGTGAACAACCTTAAACCCTTGAAAAATAACACATAAGGAGCTAACCAATGACAACGACAGCAGATAATCCGATTTTTCAGATTGAAAAAAATTATGGTCAGAGTATCTGGATGGATAATCTGAGCCGCACGCTGATTGAGTCTGGAGAACTAAAAGAACTAATTCAAACCCGGGGAATTTGTGGGATCACTTCAAACCCAGCAATTTTTGAAAAAGCGATCGCAGGCAATGCCATCTACGATACCGATATCGAAGCCGGTATTCGTGCCGAGAAGTCGGTGATGGAAATTTACGAAACCCTGGTATTTGAAGACATTTCTAATGCTTGTGATATCTTCAAACCTGTCTACGACGAAACCAATGGGTTAGATGGTTACGTCAGTATTGAAGTCCCACCCACTATCGCTAAAGATACTCAAAGCACGATTTCCGAAGCCCGACGCTATTACGAAGCTATTGGTAGGGAAAACGTGATGATTAAGATTCCCGGTACCCCAGAAGGCTTACCCGCAGTAGAGCAAGCTATCAGTGAAGGTATCAACGTTAATGTAACCTTGCTCTTCTCGGTAGAAAGCTATGTTGAAACATTCTGGGCTTATATCCGGGGTTTGGAAAAACGAGCGGCAGAAGGGAAAGATATTAGTAAGATTGCTTCTGTAGCTAGTTTCTTCCTCAGCCGCATTGATAGCAAAGTGGATGCAAAATTGGAGGAAAAAAGTGCAGGTGTCGATGACCCCAATTTGACAGCGAAGCTAAAGGGAATTGAAGGCAAAGTTGCGATCGCTAACGCTAAAATTGCCTACCAGAAGTACAAAGAAATTATCCAAAGCGATCGCTGGAAAGCTCTATCAGCAAAAGGTGCACAGGTACAGCGGTTATTGTGGGCAAGCACCAGCACCAAAAACCCTGCCTACAGCGATGTGATGTATGTCGATGAACTCATTGGACCGAATACTGTCAACACCCTGCCTCCCAATACCATCGAAGCTTGTGCCGATCACTGTTCCCCAGAAAGTCGGATTGAGACAGGTGTTGAAGAAGCTTACCAAACCATCAACTCTCTAAACGATACTGATGTCAATATCAATCTCAGCCAAGTTATGGATGAATTGCTTGATGAAGGGATCGTTAAATTTGTTAAGCCCTTTGATTCCTTAATTTCATCTTTAGAAAACAAAGTCAAATTATTGGCTACAGTGTAATATAAGACGTTTTCAGGTTGCCAGTTAATTTAGGTTGAAGGTTGTTGGGTGACCAAATCGCTTCGATAGAAAGCTAATGGAAAGTCTTAACCGTCACCCTTCAACCTACCCTAAAACGAACACCTGGGTAACAACAACCTTTAACCTTTAACCTGATAACCTTGGCCAAAAGGCCACGCGATGGGTGCATCTCATTTTTGCTGTTTGACACGGTGGTGCGTTACGGGGCGGCCTGTCCAAACCCTGACTACGAGGCGAAAAATGAAGGCCCCCCTAACGCACCCTACGGAAAATTTTCAAAACTGAGATGCACCCCACGCGATCGCGTTCAACCTGATCACCTTCAATAGGCAAAGATGGTTACTCTGCTAGAAAATCCCTTAAGAGTGGGCTTGCAACAGGAGCGCACGCCAGAACCATTGATTATGGTGATTTATGGCGCGTCCGGAGATTTGACTAAACGCAAGCTCGTACCAGCACTTTACCAGCTTAAACGAGAACGACGTCTACCACCAGAAATTACCATCGTTGGTGTTGCCCGTCGAGATTGGACTCATGACTACTTCCGGGAACAAATGCGGGAGGGAATCGAGGAATTTTCGGACGGGATTCAATCGGAGCAGTTGTGGGAAGACTTTGCCGATGGCTTGTTCTACTGTTCCGGTGACATGGATAAAGCCGAAAGTTACCAGAAACTGAAAGCCTTCTTGGCAGAACTCGATGGTAGACGGGGAACACGGGGAAACCGGGTATTTTATTTAGCCGTAGCTCCCAGATTCTTTACAGAAGCCATCCAGCAATTGGGGGCAGCGGGAATGCTGAGTGACCCAGTGAAGCAGCGCTTGGTAATTGAAAAACCCTTCGGGAAAGATTTAAGTTCAGCTCAATCTCTCAACCGGGTGGTACAAAAAGTCTGCAAAGAAGAGCAAATTTACCGCATTGACCACTATCTGGGCAAAGAAACGGTTCAGAATCTGTTAGTGTTCCGCTTTGGTAATGCTATCTTTGAGCCGTTGTGGAATCGGCAGTTTGTTGACCATATCCAGATTACCGTAGCCGAATCGGTAGGGGTAGAGGAACGGGCAGGTTACTACGACAAATCCGGGGCACTGCGGGATATGGTGCAGAACCATTTGATGCAGCTATTTTGCCTAACCGCCATGGAAGCTCCCAATGCTCTGGACGCTGACAGTATCCGTACTGAAAAGGTCAAGGTGATTCAAGCTACTCACCTGGCAGATATTCATAATCTAGAAAATTCAGCAGTGCGGGGTCAGTATGCAGCAGGTTGGATGAAAGGCAAACAAGTGCCTGGGTATCGGGAAGAAAAAGGGGTTGACCCCAATTCCACTACCCCCACCTACGTCGCCCTAAAGCTACTGATTGATAACTGGCGCTGGCAAGGAGTTCCCTTTTACCTGCGCACGGGGAAACGACTGCCGAAGAAGGTCAGTGAGATCTCCATTCAGTTTCGTAAAGTTCCCCTAATGATTTTTAAATCTGCGGCTCAGCAGACTAGCCCCAATGTCTTAACCCTGCGCTTGCAGCCCAATGAGGGAATTTCTCTGCGTTTTGAGGCGAAACGGCCAGGACCAGATTTGCGCACCCGCACCGTAGATATGGACTTTAGCTACGGTTCTTCCTTTGGTGTGGCAACTGCTGATGCCTATAATCGGCTTTTACTTGACTGTATGTTAGGGGATCAAACTTTGTTTACTCGTGCTGATGAAGTGGAAGAAGCCTGGAGGGTAGTGACACCAGCCTTAGCAGCTTGGGATGGTCCAGCTGATCCAGCATCCATACCCCAGTATGAAGCAGGAACTTGGGAACCGAAGGAAGCCGAACACCTAATTAATCGAGATGGACGTCGCTGGCGCAGACTTTAAGTTAGTTAGTCAGTAGTGACTAATAACAGTGACTACTGACTAATCAGGACTTACGCACAGACTCCATGGGTAGGGTGGGCAAGGTTTTGCCCACCCTACAGGTAGCGTTAAATTGAGGGATTTGCGTAAGTCCTATAATGACTAGTGAGTAATGACTATTGACAAAACACAAGTGAATTGCTATGGCTACACAATCTCCTCCGGTGCTTTCGATACAACCACCCAAAGATGTTTCTTTGGGTGAAATTGAAGCGGAACTGCGTCAAATTTGGCAAAGCTATGGTGAAAACGGTGATTCGCCCAGTGCGATCAGGGCAACAACCTTTAGTTTAGTGGTTTATGAACCCGAAGAAACCCAGCAGCTCTTAGCAGCACTGGGATATTATTCCGGTCCAATTGATGGTATCCTAGGCCCGCGCATGGTCGCTGCTCTCAAGGCAGCACAGAAAGCCTACGGATTGGAAAGAACGGGTAGAGCAGATGAGGCGACTAAGGCAAAACTACGGCAGGAATACAATGAATCTGTCCAGAAGGGACAGACCCAGAAGAAGCTAGAGTATTCCGGTGATTTAGAAGGATTTGGAATTGCCGATGCGATCGCAGCCTCTAACCCCTGTCGCATTATTGCCCTTTGTCCTATTGCCGGAGAAGATGAAGGGGTTAAGGCTCAGGTATCTGCCTCTTGCCCCATTCAAAAGCAAAGCCAGAGTACATTAATATGTTGTGAATACATCACCCTAACTGGCACCGCTGCTGCTTTGGAACGGATTAGCGGTATCATTTCGGAATTGATGTTACCAGAACTGCCGAAATTCCTATGGTGGAAGGGAACTCCTGATCCTAATTATGGGTTGTTCCAACGCTTAGCAGGGCTAAGTAATAGCGTCATTGTTGACTCAAGTAGCTTTAGCAATCCAGAGGAACAGTTATCACAAATGTGTGAGCTGATCAATCAGGGCACACCAGTGGCTGACCTAAATTGGGCACGGTTGGCAGCATGGCAAGAGTTAACCGCAGAAGCATTTGATCCACCAGAACGTCGTGGGGCAATCTACGAAGTTGATCAAGTTACCATTGATTACGAAAAAGGGAATGAGGCTCAAGCACTGATGTTTCTCAGTTGGTTAGCGTCTCGCTTAGAATGGCTTCCCACGTCTGATCTCAAAGAAGGTGGGGATTATGACCTGCGGCGTGTTAAATTTATCAGACCCAACCAGCAACCTGTAGAAGCAGAATTGGCAGCTATCCCCGTAGCTGATGTCGGAGATGTGGCAGGTGATTTGATTAGCCTGCGCTTGGGTTCGACCAACCTGCAAGCTGATTGCTGCACTGTGTTGTGTTCACAAACCACTGGTTGTATGCGCATGGAAGCTGGTGGTGGGGCTCAGTCTTGCCGCATTCAGCAGGTATCGCCTTTATTTGACCAGAAGACAGAGTTTTTACTCTCTCAGCAATTACAACGCTGGGGTCGGGAGATGCTATACGAAGAAAGTATGGCAGTTACCAAGGAAATTTTGAAGTTGACGGTAACAAGTTGAAGGTTTCACAAAAGCGTTGAAGGTGAGCAAATCGTATGCTCAATCTTTATATGATAAACTTCAACCTTAAAACCTTGGCCAATAGGCCACGCGATCGCGTTCAACCTTCAACTCTTCAATGGCTTTAATCATCGCTGGTGAACGTAGTGGGGTGGGCAAAACAACAGTTACGCTCGCCCTATTATCGTATTTATCCAAGTGTAACTATACAATTCAATCCTTTAAAGTCGGTCCGGATTACATTGACCCCATGTTTCATCAGCGGGTTACGGGACGTCCTTGTCGGAATTTAGACCCAGTATTAACCTCTGAAGATTATGTTAAAGATTGCTTTTATCGCCATTGCCAGGAAGTAGATTATGCCCTGATTGAAGGGGTGATGGGGTTATTTGATGGAGCATCAGGAAAAAATGATTTTGCCAGCACAGCTCATCTAGCACGGTTGTTAGACGTGCCAGTGTTATTAGTGTTGGATTGCTCTCGGTTATCTCGTTCCGTGGCTGCGATCGCATATGGCTATCAATCCTTCGATCCCAGGATTACCATAGCTGGAGTAGTATTGAATCGAGTCGGAAGCTCACGGCATTTGGAATTGCTCAAGGATGCTCTCGAACCATTACACATTCCTGTATTAGGAGAGCTACAGCGTCAGGATAATATAACTATTCCCGATCGGCACTTGGGCTTGATACCTACTGCTGAAATTACTCAACTGGATGCTTTGATTAACCGACTTGCTGATCTAGGACAGAGTTGCTTTAATTGGGAACATCTTCACTCAGAGTTGAAGGTTGGCCACCTACAACCTGTAACCTCTACTAACCAGCAACCTGTAACCTCTACTAACCAGCAACCTGTAACCTCTACTAACCAGCAACCTGCCCTAATCCGAATTGCTGTAGCATGCGATCGCGCTTTTAGTTTCTATTACCAAGACAATCTCGATAGTTTGGAACAGCTGGGAGCAGAGTTAGTGTATTGGAGTCCCCTCACCGATACGACTTTACCTCCTGATATACAAGGGATGTATTTTGGTGGTGGTTTTCCAGAAGTTTTTGCTGAGCAACTCGCCGAAAATACTAGTGCGCGAGAGTCAGTGCGAACAGCTATAGAGTCAGGAATGCCCACGTATGCTGAGTGTGGCGGATTGATGTATTTAGGGGAGCAGATTACAGATTTTGACGAGAAATCTTGGTCAATGGTAGGGGTATTACCCACGGTTACGGTGATGGGAAAATCCCTTACTTTAGGATATCGACAGGCAACTGCTTTGGTCGATGGACCATTGTTACCTGTCGGAGCAACGGTTTGGGGACATGAATTTCATCGCTCCCACTTGACAGTCATGCCCTCCCATCCCTTATTTGAGTTACGGAGATATAACCAGAGAAAAGTTGGAGTTGAAGGTTGGCAAGTCTATCAGCTCCATGCTTCCTATGTTCATCTCCATTGGGGTAGTTGTCTTGAAGTTCCGGTTCGATTTTTGCAACGCTGTCAGCAGTTCACTTTTGAGGGAGTGACAAGCTAGTTAAGGACTACACAGGCAATCACGCCCTCTCATTAAGATAGAAGCTTAATACCTCCGTAGGCTAGGATGTAAATAAAGTCCTTTATTTTGCAATAAGGTAGTATGGCTGAGGAAATAAGTGGTTTATTAACAACTGGTTTATCTCATACTCGAAAATTAGGGAGGGCGTTAAGGAAATTATGAACTTAGGAAAGGAACATATACCACAGCTTTCGCGAGGTGTTTCTTCTCCAAGGAGCGCTAGGAACGATCTAGAAAATCAAAACCCTGATTTGGAGGGGAAAGAATTAGCATTTGTAGCCTTAAAAGTTCGCCATGGTGACATTATTGATGCTATTACTCCAATTTTTGCTGAAATCACCCCCGATTTTAGATTAGGCAAACCTCAACTTGGTACGCAATATGGAGGAACAGGAGGCAAGCAAACTGTTCTTGAAAGAAGTGGATGCATTGTGACAGGAGTTAACCTTTACAAGGGTAATTATTTTGGTCGAGAAGAAATTATCCAGATAGAGTTGATTTGGAATAGATTAACTCCACAAGGACTTGACCCTTCGGCAGAAGTTGTTTCTGAAAAGCTAGGTAGCGGAGACTATGCTGATATAGATAAGCCTCCAATACAGTTACGTGCAGATGCAGGATATTACATTTATAACTTTCTTGCATCTACTTCTAACCACACTAGCGGTGAAACTTTCTTGCACGACTTTCGTATAGAACAAAGACCATTAACTTTACGTCGTTTTGTCAATTAGTGTGTGCGAGATAGCCAAATTAAAAGTCTCTTGATAAACTGTCTAAATCCCGTTCGTTAACTACTGTTTTAGTATTCTCAAACCAGAAGATCTGTATCAATCAAGATTCACTGTCACGCAACGCAATAATATTGAGTCTTCCTTGTAAATCCTCCCTAGAATTTATCGGAATTAGCTGCCCTAGGTAAGGCTGATATTGATATAGTTGATAGCCTCTGTCTCTGAGAAAATCAGCAACAGCTAGGTTACTACCCCGACTCCCTGCAATATTTTCGTACAGTATCGTTGGGCTAAATTCCGTTAAAATTCTATTGCTGCCTGCTAAAACTTGCAGCTCATGACCTTCTGCATCAATTTTCAACAAATCAACCTTGCTAATAGCTTCTTGCTCCATCAAACTATCCAGAGTAAAGCAGGAAACCTCCTCAAAATTACCAGATTTTACAGTTGCTTGTTCATCACTAGAAACAATTTCATTAAGTTCACTAGCACCATGAAGAGCAAGTTGAGCAGTACCATTGCGATCGCTAGCTGCTCCTGCACAAACTTTCACCCAGTCTAACTGATTAATAGTACAGGTTTCTTCTAAACAACGAACACAACCAGAAAACGGTTCAACCGCTAGCACACACCCTTCTGCTCCTACTCGTAAAGCAGCACTAAAAGTGTAGACGCCCGCATTAGCACCAACATCAATAACAGTCATCCCAGGTTGGAGCCAGTTGCGCCAAAACTCCATTTCTTTTTCAAACCAGTCTCCTTGAGCAATTAACACACTTGTCACCAAACTCCGGAGACTTGGCTCAACCGCTAATAGTAACTCCTCTTCAAAGGTCACATAAGTAAATGGACTTTCAATCTCTAATTCAGTCCATTTAAACCCGATTAAATCCGAATTTTCGTCCCTAATTTCCCCAGCCCTAGCTAGCCCCATCTTTCGCCAATACTTGGCTAAATCTATCTGTCCTAAATCTCGATAAGCGAGGTATAGTGATTGTATAATCCTAGGCGAATAAGGAGCAAAATTTTTAGCCTGGTGTAAATTAAATAATCCTTCCCATTGACTATTGACCAGGCTAGCAATTCCCAACTTTAAATGAATAGACGGGGAATCTGAGAATAGTTGAACAGCAAGATGGAGAAATCTTAATCCCGTAGCATTATAAAATACCAATTGTGAGCGACATAAAACCTCACTTAACAAAAAAATTGATTGAGCGTAGCCATCCTCAGCGTCTAGAATGTGAGCCAATTGCTCATACCTCTTACCTGTAAAGCCATTTCCAGAAGGTAGATAAACTAGTCCTAGAGGAATGGATTGCTCATTAATATCAGCGGGATGTAAAGTATTAATTAAGCTTGGAAATGCTGTTTGTATCCCCTGCTCCATTTCTCCAGTCATGGCGAAAACTAGAGCTAAATGAGCAGCACACAGGGGATGACCAGACAACTCAATTCCCTGATTCAAAGCCTCAAAAGCCATCTCAACATACATGGCACGTAGAGATGAATTGTCACATTGCTCAGCTTCAATTAATGCTACTACAGCACAGTTGTTCAATTCTATAGCAGAAGTCGGATTATCCCAAGACGTACTTTCAATACTGGTCTCTACAGTAGATAAAGTCTCTGAATCCAGATTCAGACCAGCACTTTCGAGATATTTCCAATAGGAATCAGAATAATTGACAGACATTTCCGCTTTCTCTTATTGACATCCTCCCCTTCCTCAAAGTAACTTCGCCTAGCGAAGTTACTTTGAGGAAGGGGATTCCTAAATCTCGCGAATTAGGTTTTCTGCTTCGACCCGTGCCAACTAGAGTATCGTGACCAATACTCCCCGTCGCTTCCAGTCCACAGACATTTTCTGATACGCTATGCCCTAGCGCATTTAATCCACGATTTCTTACTTCCTGGCTGGCTGCTACATCCCTTGTAGTGATATACCCACACTGATCACAATGATGGAATCTGATATCTAGAGTTTTCTTCCCCGTATGTGCGCCACAATTAGGACAAGTCTGGCTAGTACCATCTTTGTTAACCTTGGCAAAATAGACATCTCGACGAAAACAAACCCACTCTAAGATATTTACAAATTGACCAAATCCAGCGTCGGCACTGTGTTGTGAAAGCATTCCTCTTTGCCATGAGACAAAGTTAATATCCTCAACAAACAACATTCCAGCACCATCACATAGATGATGAGCTAACTTAAAGTGCCAGTCTTTACGAGTGTCAGATATACGCTGATGTAGCCTAGCTATTTTCTGGTTTAACTTGTGCCGATTATTCGACCCTTTTTGCTTATTCCTTAACCTACGTTGCAGCAATTTCAGCTGGCGTTGTAGGGTGATCATAAATTTAGGTCGCTTAATCTCTTCGCCGTCACTGGTGGCTACAAACTTGTCAAAGCCCAAATCTAAACCTCTAGGATGACCATCAGGCATAGGACTAGGAACATTAACATTTAGCTGTAGTGACAGCATCACGAAGTAGCCAGATGCTTTTCTAACTATTCTTGCTTGTTTGATTTCAAACCCTTCTGGAATTGGTCTTGATTGTCGCCACTTAACCCATCCCAATTTAGGGAATTTGATCGCATCATTTTTAATTGGGTCTTTCCCGAGCTGAGGAAACACAAATGAACGCATCCGATACTTATTTTTAAACCGAGGGCTACCAAAACCTCTAGCTTTCATGTCATCCCAAGCTCTATCTAACCTTCTTAGGGTTTGCTGAAGTACTTGAGAATGTACTGTCATAAGCTTCTGATATTGCTTTTTAGCTTCTGTTAGCTGCTTTGCTTGTCTATGATAGTTCGGGAATGGTTCGTCAGCAGGAATGATGTATTCAGATTGAATCGAACAAGCATTAATCGCTGACTTACGAGATGCACACCAATCTTTACGCTGACGTAACGCAAAGTTCCAAACAGCACGACATACATCTAGGGTTTGATCAATGATTGTTATCTGTTCGGAAGTTGGTTGTAGTTTGTACTCGTAGGTCATGGTTAGCATACAATCATTATACCTTACATGAGCTATAAGACTTTGTAAAGATTTACTGTATTTGCGATCTTATACCAAATCCGGTTTCCAGAGTATCTCTATCTCAAACAACAGAATTCAATCCAAAAGAGGATTTGGCTGATTTTGGTAAGGCTACTTTATAAACCGGATTTGGTATTATCGGGGTATCGAACCCCGATAATTAGCTTGAGGGAGTCCATGTATCCCCGCCTTAAACATCGTTCGCCTGTTCGCGTAGCGGCGACCTAAGAGAAACGGCCCACTCGTCCTGAATACGAGGTTTTATAGCTCCCTCAAACTCCCTCATTTGATAAAAGGTTGGCTCTCATATTTTTACCTCTAACAGGCAGTGATGGGGTGATAGGAAAGACGATCAGAACCTGTTTTTGTTCACCAATCCTTTACGATTACTATATGGATTATCCCACAATCTGATCAACAAACCCCGTCAGCTTCTATGAATGCGATCGCTTCCACCCTCGAACCAATTGTCGGAAATTCCAATATCTACACCTGGGAAAACCTAGACCCAAGCTGGCAAGAGCGCATCAAACCAGCCATTGCTCCCGACACCCTTCCCAAAGCTATCGTTTACCCTAGGACACCCGAGCAACTAGCCCAAATCATAGGTCTAGCTCATTCTCAACATTATCATCTCCTCCCCTGTGGTAACGGCAGTAAATTAGGCTGGGGAAGTATCGGTAAAGACATTGATGTGGTAGTAAGTACCAAGCAGCTCAACCAAATCATTGACCACGCCGTAGGAGACTTGACAGTTACCGTAGAAGCCGGAGTGAAATTAGCTGAGTTACAAGCTATTTTATCAAAAACCGGTCAATTTCTAGCATTAAATCCAGCTTATCCCCAAGAAGCGACCATTGGAGGTATTATTGCTACCGCAGACAGCGGCTCCCTAAGTCAACGCTATGGAGGGGTTCGGGATATGTTGCTCGGCATTTCCTTTGTCCGCAGTGATGGACAAATCGCTAAAGCTGGGGGTCGAGTGGTAAAGAATGTCGCTGGATATGATTTGATGAAGCTATTTACTGGCTCCTATGGAACCCTGGGAATTATCACTCAGGCAACCTTTCGGCTATATCCAATACCAGAAGCATCAGCAAGTATGGTGTTGACAGGTGAAATGGATGGAATTGCCTCAGCTGTAACAACAGTATTAGCCTCAGCCTTGACTCCCACAGCACTAGATTTATTATCCCCTAAGTTAGTCACAGAATTAGGGATTGGTCAGGATATGGGATTGATGGTAAGGTTCCAAAGTGTAGCAGACAGTGTCAAAGAGCAATGTGCTCGAATACAGTCAGTTGCAGAACAGTTAGGGTTACGGAATAGTTTTTATAGTAACGGTGATGACACGAGTCTATGGGAATCATTGGCAAACTCAATTGGGAAATCGGGACAAGCCTCAACAATTGTCTGCAAAATAGGAGTATTACCAACTGCTGCTGCTAAGACATTGAACACCTTAGAAAAGTTAGGAGGATTGGGAGTGATTCATGTTAGAAGTGGCTTAGGTAAAGTGTGGTTTGAATCCCAAGCAGTCAGTTTAGACGTGATTAAAACTATGCGCAGTTATTGTGACTCTGAACAAGGATTTCTTACAGTCTTAGAAGCTCCGATAACCTTGAAGCAGGAGTTAGATATTTGGGGATATCAAGGCAATGGATTAGAGGTCATGGGTGAAATTAAACGAAAGTTTGACCCAGAAAATGTTTTAAGTCCTGGTCGATTTGTTGGAGGAATTTATTATTTTTTAGGGAGTGGGTAGGGAGTAGGGAGTAGGGAGTAGGGAGTAGGAGTAGGGAGTAGGGGGGGAGTAGGGAGTAGGGAGTAGGGAGTAGGGGTAGGGGGGAGGGAGTAGGGGTAGGGAGTAGGGAGGGGGGGAGTAGGGAGTAGGGAGTAGGGAGTAGGGGAGGGTAGTGATTTTAGCTCCCGTTACCTTAGCAGACCCTAGCAAATCACTACATGTTTANCACCGATCGCCAATGTACAGAAAACCTTTAAGGCTTAACACTATATATAGTGCCATTGTGTAATNCCTGATCTATTTCCTTTATGCCTTCAAATTAGGGATCGCCACTATCATATNTTATTTTTGTATTAATCCATTGTATTAGTGAAATAGGTTTCAAAAAAGGTCTAATTATTTCAGGTTTTTATCCACTAACTTCTCTATTATTTATCAAATCTCATTCCTATTTATAACTTAGTTTCCAATTAGATATCCATTACGAAAGTAGGGGGTTGGGTAAGTAATTTCAAAANTTAGTTGCCATTGCCAAGGCCAACGTTCTGGATATAATTGATAGAGAGGCCAAGTTTGACTACTTGCAATCCCCTAGCGCTTAAGTCTTGTTTTTTGTTCACAAAAACACTGCAGGTGCTTCAAATTTTAGCTGTATTTTTTTTTTAAAACTTACCATAATTACCCATAACATCCATTACCCAAGTTGCACCAGAGAAATGCGATCGCATTTGCTTAACCAGTTGCTGGACTTGATTTGGTTCAAGGTACATGAGCAAGCCTTCCGCAAGGAAGCAAATATTTTCAGAACCCACATTAGGAATAGAATTCATCCAATCAAAATTCATTACAGAAGCACTAATAAACTGGTGTTGCTCTGTTTCTGTGTCTAGCTGACGGCGTAAATTTGTTACATCTGGTAAATCAAGGTCTAGCCAACACTTAACATTCTGTCCGATGCGGTGAAAGCGACTAGATAAACCCGCACCTAATTCTACAACAACAGGATGAGGATAGTTAGCAATATGACGAGAGGCAATTTGGTCATGAATATAAGACCGCGTAGACCAACTGGTTTGAACTAAACGACTCAACTGACTATACAATGCTTCCATATCGGGGTCTAGAGGCAATTGTTTGTGCCACTCTACAGCTAAGGGGTCTTGAAACAGACAGTCAGGACGCTCTTGTTCTTCTGCTCTAGTCTTCAAGGTGAAAACCAGAGTACGAGAGACACCAGTGAGTTTAGTTGTAACTTCAGACATAGGGTTTTAAATATTTATGAGTTGATTACGTCAATTTTTACATAATTTTGAGCGATCGCTCTATACAAACTTGCAATTTCTGAGCCAGAGTTGTGACACTAGGTTTGTAGACCATAGACCTCTTGCAAAAATATTTTGAGTTATAATATAAACTTTTGTAAAAATTAGCTAAATTGTATACTACGCTTATACACAAAGAGATTACAGAACAAGTTTGTTAGTCTTTCGTGGTACAATCAAAAGCTGCCAAATTTTTAATTACACCACGAAAGACTTTTGCAAGAGGTCTATACAACCTTAAACCTTAAACATTACAACCTTAAACATTACAACCTTCCAAGCGTTAAAAAATGACCAAGATCCAACAACTAACCACGAAGAAACACAATGGTTTTGATGTTCAAAAACCGCCCAAGCAGGAATTGATTGATGCCTGCGTTCATTGTGGGTTTTGTCTTTCTACCTGTCCGAGTTACCGGGTGCTTGGCAAAGAGATGGATTCCCCTAGGGGTCGGATCTATTTAATGAATGCCATTAGTCAAGGGGAAGCTCCCTTGGCCGAGGGGAGTACACAACATTTCGATTCTTGTTTGGGATGTTTAGCTTGTGTGACAACTTGTCCGTCTGGGGTTCAGTACGATAAGCTAATCTCCGCCACTCGTCATCAAGTTCAGCGAAATCAGCCTCGTAGTTTTCCTGATTGGGTGTTTAGACAGCTAATTTTTAGGTTGTTTCCCTATCCGGGGCGATTGCGTTCATTATTGTTTCCTTTATATCTCTACCAGACCTTGGGCGTGCAGAAACTAGTGCGCTCTACCAATTGGCTCAAACTGCTATCTCCTCGCTTAGCAGCCATGGAGTCAATGCTACCAAAGGTTACTCTAGATTCGTTTCGGGATAATTTACCCGATGTTATTCCCTCTGTGGGCAAGAAGCGTTACCGGGTAGGAGTAATACTTGGCTGTGTGCAACGGTTGTTTTTCTCCCCAGTGAATGAAGCAACGGTGCGGGTGTTGACCGCCAATGGCTGTGAAGTGGTGATTCCCAAAACCCAGGGCTGTTGTGCCGCTTTGCCAGAACACCAAGGACAAACAGAGCAAGCCCAAGCCTTGGCAAGACAGATGATTGATAGCTTTGAAGGGACAGGAGTTGATGCCATCATTATTAATGCTGCTGGCTGCGGTCATACCTTGAAGGAGTATGGTCACATCCTCGAAGATGACCCCGAGTATGCCCAAAAAGCTCAGGAATTTGCGGGTAAGGTAAAGGATGCCCAAGAGTTTCTAGTTAGTGTAGGACTAACGGCAACCCTTTCACCGCTTAGGGATGAGCCATTGACTATTGTCTATCAGGATGCTTGTCACCTACTACATGGACAGAAGATTAGTGTGCAACCAAGACAGTTATTGCGGCAAATTCCAGGAGTGACCTTAAAGGAACCAATAGATGCCGCCTTGTGTTGCGGTAGTGCTGGAGTTTACAACATGCTGCAACCGGAAGTAGCTGATGAGCTGGGACAGCAGAAGGTGAATAATTTATTGAATACTGGGGCAGAGTTGATTGCTTCCCCGAATCCAGGCTGTTCATTGCAGATCAAAAAGCATTTGCAGCTGCAAGGAAAAGACATTACCTTAATGCATCCGATGGAGTTATTGGACTATTCGATTCGAGGATTAGGAATTAAGCTTTAGGCACACAAACACAACTGTCAACAAGTAACTAACTCACACAAGACCTAAGTATCCAACCAATCACCAACCCCAATCCCCCAAACCGCACCCCATGCCAAAACGGTTCCCGTAGACTATGCCAAGAAAACAACTGACTCTCTAAATTCAGCTCCAGGACTTCCAGTTGTTCCTGGATTTGCCTTAACTCAGCCTTTAGGGCTTGTCGATTACTATTAGTATTATTACGTTTAGTCTTGCGCAAATCTTTCCTAACTTGCTCTCGACGCTCCTGGAGTTGAGCTTGCTGTCGCTGATCTTGCTCAACCTGAGAAAAACGTTTCTTGAGAGTATTAAGCGATCGCTCTATTTCTGCCAATTCCTCTTCAAAGTCATTCACATCTTGTTGATCCTGTCTATTTTTTCGTGAATTACGGTAAGATGATTGAAACGATTCTGGAGGCATATAGCAATCGTAAATCCTAAGTTAAAATAGTCTTGAGTTGCTAAGCACTGACACACTCCCCCACTCAGCAATCAAAAAACAATGCCTGAATCCATCCAATTCCCCAAAACTGATGCTAAGATGGAACCTACCACTCTGGAATTGGCTCAAGCCTTAGCAGAGCGTCTAGCGATCAGACCCAATGATTGGCATCGCCTAAAGTCTAATCGCTCTGCCCGAGCCAGTGAGCAAGCTGCTGCTGCTTTGGTATTTCTGCTCAATGAACATCCAGAAGAAGCCCTTGAACGATTGCGCCAAGCATCTGGATGGCTAGACCGCTCTATTTCAGCTCCACCCTGTCCAACTCATGGGACACGACACCCTAAGTAAAATAGGTGCTTAAGACAATAGGGGGCGCTTAGAGGGGTGGTTAACTTGTTTACAAAGTCTAATTTCCGTGCCCTGGTTGTTCCAGAGGACTTGATCGAAGATTTGGTGAAGCAGGCTCATGCCTCTACCGCTTTCTGATTCATCGCAGGGTAGGCATACATCGGGACTCTCTTGGTCATCACCATTGGTAAAACCAGACCCTTCATCTGAAATTACCCACCAATATTCACCATTGACTACTGAAAATTGAACCTCTACGGTCTTACTTGGGTCTAAATTATTACCGTGCTTTGCTGCATTCACTAATGCTTCTTGTAATCCCAGCCGGAGTTCCGGTTGCCATTTATTGGGAATTTGTTCAAGAAGCAAATCTAGGATCGGGCAAAGGTAAAGGGTAGAAGCAAAGCTAACCGTTTCCCAACCGCACTCAGCCGGACTCAAAGATGTGGCAATCACTCAAGAAACCCCTAGCTTTTTTTTGGTGGACTTGATATAATAGGAGGCTAGATACCTGATTTCGATCGGGTTCCCCCTAAGCACGGCGGAATCGTGCTCAGGGAGAACAAGACTAGGAACTCTCGATTTCTTGAGGTTGGCTTCTATATTCAGACATGAAGATTCTTGCTGGCATAGCTAAACTACCACCTCTCTATGGTTAATTATTCTGTTAATTAGTTCAATAGGTTTTTCACTAATGTCGCTGCTTTACCTATCAGCTCAATGGTAAAAATTCCTAAACAGCGCTATAATAGCCATTTAGCGTTACTCATATTCTGTAACCTTGTTTATTTCTGATTCCCTACGTCTATAGTATCAGAAAATTTTCGCCCAGACCAGACCCTTCTGGGTATTTTCCTCATGAAATACCAGTCAAATAGGTAAATAATTGATGTAGATAATTGAGTCTATATATAAAGACTATACATAAACAAACTATTTCTATGCCCATGCAACCGTTGGGTAGGCTACCAATTGTCCATCACCAATCAGCCATTAGCCTTAGGTGTTGGACAATTGGGCAACGCGGATATCAGTGCTCAAGAAAAGCAGCACATTCAACATGGGAGGTTTGAGGAAAGAAGTCAGCAGGTTGGATGTGGGTTAACTGGTAGTAACCGTTGAGGCAAAGGAGTTTAAGATCTCGTGCTAGGGTAGCTGGCTTACAGCTAATATAAACGATCCGTTTTGGTGCCACTTGCCTAAGCATGTCAATCACAGCCGGAGAACATCCCTTACGGGGTGGGTCAAGTATTACAATATCTGGCGCTATAGTCAACTGGGAGAGTAACTGCTCCACTGATCCCGCCTGAAATTTTACATTAGTGATCCCATTAATCAAGGCATTCTGCTCAGCTTGCTCTACCGATGCGGCTTGCACTTCCATACCGATAGCTTGGCGTACCTGTTGAGCAAGGGGTAGAGTAAACGTCCCAATGCCACAGTAAGCATCAACTACACATTCATCCCCCTTGAGGGCTAGCTGTTTAATGATTAGGTTTAACAAAACCTCAGCTGCTTGAGTATTAACTTGGAAAAATGTATCTGGTCGCAGCCGCAACTCAAGACCAGCAAAGTTCTCTGTCAAGTATGGCTGACCGGCAACACAATAGGTTTGGGAACCAAAAATGACATTACTGCGCTGGGGGTTATGATTCACACAAACACCAACCAGTTGGGGATAACGATTTAGCCAAGTTTGCCCTTGGACATCCAAGTCTTTTAAATTCAGATCTGTTGTGACCAAGGTCAGCAACATCTCGCCAGTCTGTTTTCCAATTTGTAACGAAAGGTGACGCAATCGTCCTTGGTGGCGGCTTTCGTTGTATATCGACCACCCCAACTGCTGAATATCCTGCTTTATTTCCCCTAGCAGAGGATTCAATCGCTGGTCTTGTACGGGGCATTGATTAAGATTAATCAGCTGGTGGCTACCTTTTTGGTAGTAACCCGCTTGAACTGAACCCGTTGCTGAGCGTTTAAGGGGATAGGTAGCTTTGTTTCGATAGCCCAAGGAAGAATCTGTGGTTAAGATTGGTGCTACGGCGGGTTCGCTAAATCCACCAATGCGTTTGAGGGCTTGAATCACCTGATTTTGCTTCGCCAACTGCTGATAGTCCCAGCTCACATGCTGCCATTGGCAACCACCACACTTATCCGCCACGATACATCTGGGATGAACACGATTAGGAGATTCCACCAACAGTTGGTGTAACTTACCAGTTGCATAGTTAGGTTTGACCCGAATCAGGCGCACCAAAGCTTTATCCCCTGTGACAGTATCCGGAACAAAAACCACCCGATTTCCTAGCCGTCCAACGCCATCACCACTATCACTGAGGTCTGTAATTATGACCTCAATCAGTTGACCTTGTTGCCAACACTCAGGGCTGGGCTCATTAGTTATCATCATTGGCATCATATAGCACAGGGAATAGGGAGTAGGGAGTAGGGAGTAGGGAGTAGAGAGTACAGAGATCGGATTCAGTCGCTCATGGTAGAAATCCCCTCAGGTCGGCGCACCCCTCGCTACCTGTACAGTGCATTATTAAGGTACCTTAGTACTTATAGCCTTTGGTGAGCAGTTTTGCGTAAATCCTGATAGTTTTGTTTTAATACGAGCTACAGATGCCAAGAGGGGGCAACGGATGGTTCGAGGGGATGTGAAGGATCTGGTAAGAGGGGAAAGAGACTATCGATGGCAGCAAACATGCATCGGTTTTGCTCTATTTGTTGATCTTATGCCCAATGCCCTTCCGTTGTGTCACCCCAAGTCGGTAAACTACTAATTAACAGTTCTGGCAACAAGTCCTGAGCTAAAATCTGTAATTTAGCTGGGGATGAATTGCCTGAGTAACTCAATAAAAAACTCCATAAACTAATAACATGAGTGTAGTTAGTCAAGTCATTCTCAAAGCCGACGACGAGCTGAGATACCTCAGCTCTGGTGAACTCAGAAGTATCAATGATTTTTTGCAAAGCGGTGAGCAGCGATTGCGCATTGTTGCCACCCTGTCGGAAAATGAAAAAAAGATTGTACAAAAAGCCAGCAGTCAGCTGTGGCAGAAACGCCCTGACTTCATAGCACCAGGAGGCAATGCCTATGGTCAGCGTGAACGCAATCAGTGTTTACGGGACTATGGTTGGTACTTGCGCTTGGTCACCTATGGTGTGCTTGCTGGTGATCAGAAACCTATTGAAGACATTGGTATCATCGGGGCAAGAGAAATGTATAATGCCCTAGGTGTGCCAATGGCAGGGATGTCAGAAGCGATAAATTGCTTAAAAGAGGCATCTTTGGGAATCCTAACCGATGAGGATGCTGAGCTGACAGGTCCCTTCTTCGATTACATTATTCAAGCAATGTCTCCTAAGTCCTAAGGTAAGCTATCAGCTATCAGCTAATGCGCTACGGGCACGCATGCGCGTTCAGCTTATGGGCATAGGGCAAGCTACACTGAACAGCTTTTGAATAAAACAGGTAAGCATTCGTTGAATCTCTGTTACGTCAGCTGACAGCTGATAGCTGGCGGCTGACAACTGACCTCCTAAGTCATTGGTGATTAGTCATTAGTCATTGGTCATTGAATACTAGGATATGGTTAATTGTCCATGGTCAATTAACAATTAGCCATTAACAATTAACAATTAACAAAATACTAATGATTAATGACCTCAAATCCCACGCATTTTAGTCGTGGGATTCTTTAAATTAAATGTGGTTAATCAAAAAATTGCCCTGGCTTTCATTATCAATTCTTCTGTTAAGCCATAGTATTTTTGGCTGGATGATATCTGTTGACTATCAGGAATTGAGTTGGGTAGAAGACACTACATCAGGATCACATCCTTCCTTATTTAAGGTATCGGTATGGCTCTGGCTGATCGGAGCAGTTTATATCTTGTTGATGGCTTTGGCTATAACTGCTCCAGTGTATCAGATTAGAAAATTGTACGGGACTTGGATGAAATCTGATACCAAAGCTTTTGTTTCCGTAATTTTCAGCTCTTTCCTAGCCGTTATGATCCTGCGCTGGATTCATTATTCTAGCCGTATCCTGGTGCTGATTGCTGCTGCTGCCTTAGCCAGATTAGATCTTCAAACAGAAGGATACAGTGAATGGCAGGCTTTCTGGATTATCTCTGGGGTGTCTCTTACAGGTTTTAGTCTAGGATTATTAGCTAATCAGTTACTGATAGCAATTTTATAGCCATGTTGATAGAAATGAGTGTCGTTTTTTTGGTAATGGGTAATGGGTAATGGGTAATGGGTAATGGGTAATGGGTAATGGGTAATGGGTAATGGGTAATGGGTAATGGGTAATGGGTAATGGGTAATGGCGATATCCGACTCGTCAACCTTAAACCTTCTAACCTTAAACAATAAACACTATTAATCTGTCTGGGGCATTTTAATTTTAACTGCTCCTTCTGGTGTGATGATAACTTTACCACCTAGGGCTTCAATTCTACTAATGGCGATTTTGCTAGTGCGAGGGTCAGGGGAGTTATTTAAAACCATTGACCAAGCACTCACTTGAGCTATCTTACTAGTAGGATTTAAACTTATAAATTCAGCAGTTTTGCGGGAAATTTTAGCAACGTTTTGACTTTCTTCATCAGGGGATTTACTTGCCCAATCTGCTGATTTTTCAAAGGATTGTTGGGCAGCTTTAGGGTCACCCAAAAATAATAATTCATCAATTCCTTTGTAACGCCACACATAATAAGACTGAGGAGGAACTTTAGGGGATAGTGACTGGAGTCCTTTTTCCATTAAGGCGACGGATTTTTCTGGCATTCCTGCATATAAGGAGCTACTGCTAGATAGAAAGAAATACGCTGTTAAAAATTTGGGGTCTCGGTTTATAATAACCTCAAAGTACTCTGGGCTAAGCTGATAGCTAGTAATTTGGCGAGCGTCTTGATCACCAAAGTACTGAAGGAAATTCAGAAATACCCAATCAGCTAATACATTATCGAAGCCAAATGTAGGTAGTCTCTGAAGCAGATTGAGATACACTTGTGTTGCTTCTACGTCTCGCTGGAGGTCTGCAGGTGAGGTGTTTTTGGAGCTTTGTTTGAGGGCATTGAGTTGGGGTTGCTGTAGCTTTCCAACTGCTAAAATACAACCTAGGAGAATTATGATTGCTCCTAGGGATTGGGTTAGTCTTTGAGGAAATTGCCAAGGCATCTGTTGTCGAAGATAAGATGAAGTATTAAGTCCTGAGGATACTATCAAAACATTCCCACTTTACTGTCAATTAACTCTGAGGGTAACTCCTTGAGAAACTGAGAAGGGTTAGCTGGTTCCCGATTCCCATAAAAGCGGCGCTCATGAGCATGGGATAAAAACAGTTGTTCCTGAGCGCGAGTAATCCCGACATAACACAGACGCCGTTCTTCCTCCAACGCGACAGGATCCCTAAGACTACGACTGTGAGGAAACAGTCCTTGTTCTAGGCCGACTAGAAAGACAATGGGAAATTCTAGCCCTTTAGCAGAGTGAAGGGTCATTAAAGAAACTGCTTTCTTCCCCTCTTCCAGGTTATCCATGTCAGAGGCAAGAGTTGCATTAGCAAGAAACCCTTCTAAGCTAGTTTCTTCGTTTTCTTCTTGAAATTGCAGCACTGCATTAAACAATTCCACAATATTTTCCAATCGATTCTCAGCTTCTTCAGTGCCTTTGTTTCTCAAATCGCCAATATAACCAGACTCCTCCATAATCCCTTTGAGAATCTCTAATGCTGTTCGATCTTCCAATTGCTCCTGCCATTGAGACATAAGCTGAGAAAATTTCTTGACCGCTTTAGCTGACCTTCCCGCAAATGTATGAACTGAGGTTTCATCACTGAGAATTTCCCACAGGGGAACTCCTAATTCTTGGGCAGCTGCGACCAGATTGTTAATGGTAGTTTGTCCAATACCTCGTCGAGGAGTATTGATAATCCGCAATAGACTAACAGTATCGGATGGGTTTGCGATCGCTCTAAGGTAAGCCAGAGCATCTTTAATTTCTTTACGGTCATAGAACTTTAACCCACCAACTACAGTATAGAGAATATCCGCTCTGATCAAGACATCTTCAAAGGCACGGGATTGAGCATTAGTACGATAAAGAATAGCAAAACTGCCACCATCGATTTCTGGATTTTGTCGTTTTAGCTGGATAATTTTACTGACTACAAACTGAGCTTCTTCCAATTCGTCATCAGCGCTATAACAATAGATTTTTTCCCCGACACCCCGTGTTGCTCGCAGAACTTTATCAATCCGCTGGGTATTATTTTCGATCAGGTGGTTAGCAGCTTGAAGAATATTTTCCCTAGAGCGATAGTTTTCTTCTAGCTTGACCATAGTGCGAGTATCTTGATCGGGTAAACCGTCACCAAAGTCTTGCTGAAAACCCAGAAGGATGGTGAAGTCTGCCATTCGGAAACTGTAGATAGAGTTATGAGTAAGCAATCCATCGCTAAAGTAGACATGGTGCTTCTCTACCTCTAGGCTATACACCAAGCCACTGTATTCCTGAAGCTGAATCCTAATCGGTTTCCAAGCCACTGTTTTACCACCCTGATAGACGGCTATATCCATCAGTTTTGGTAATAAATTAATCGCTGCTAGCTCGATAGTACTTTTACCCCGTCCGCCTTGATAGGCAATGTCAGGGCTGTAAATGGGGTAGTTTGGGTCGAGTCCAAAGTCTTGAAGACAGGAAATCCCCCGTTCTGGTAACACATCACCCAGGGCATTAAATAACTGCTCCAGCATCTGACGGGTGTACTCAGTAGCACCATTCATTGGTTCAAACGGGGCAGTGGGAATACCATAGCGAGCGGCAATATAAGAGACTTTGAAGGAAGCTTCTGTCCGATTATCGGTTGTAACCAGAATCCAAGCGGCATCTGCTTTCTCAACCCTGGCTCGATAGCCTAACTGAAATCCACCATCGCTTTTAAATAGCTTGCACCATCCGACTCGGTACCACTGACCTCGGCGGATTAGGTAGACAACATGAGTCTTTTCCTTAGCTTGCTGATTCCACCGGATTGGCCATCGATGGTTTGGTGTGGAGCGAGTAGTTTGGTTATCAACAGTTACCTCAATCAGATGGCCACTAAAAGGACGACTGGCTTTGTTGAAACGATAACCTTCGACTCTGCCAACTACTGCGGAAGAATGAGGGTTATAGCTGACTAAGCGATGTTGATTTGGGTCTAGTGCTTCGATTGGGACATATCCCTCTGTAGTCAATACTTGAGTACCTGGTGGCTGACACTGGTCTGCATCCCCTACTACAAAAACTGAGCGATTCTGCCAATCCCACTGACTCTTTCGAGTTTCGCCCTTGGTAGTCAACAAGCGAATCAGTTCATACTGAATCCGATTGGTATCTTGATATTCATCCACTAAAATGTGATAAAATTGCTGATGCCAGTAGCTTAAGACCGACTCATTCTGTTGGAATAGCCTCATTGGCACTAAGATGAGGTCATCAAAGTCCAAAGCATTGTTAGCAGCTAATTGCTCTTGGTAGTGACTATAGACATCAGCAATCACTCGTCCCCGGAAATTCGACTGTTCTAGCTCAAACTGCTGGGGAGATAAACCGCGATTTTTGGCATTGCTGATGGCATAGCGCACAGAACGGGGGTTAAATTTGTGGTCATCAAGATTTAAGGTTTGAGTGACAATGGTTTTAACCACGGTCTGGGCATCGGATTCGTCAAAGATGGAAAAGTTCCGATTCCACTTCCGTCCCTGATCATCTTGGTATTTATTGATATCGAAGCGGAGAATCCGAGCAAACAGACTGTGGAAGGTGCCAATCCACAACGGTTTGGTGATGGTTCTGTAAACACGCGATCGCAACTGGGTTTGTTGGTCTTCTGGCAGAAGCTCCAACCGTTGACCATACTTCTGTTCCGCCAGCTGCTGAGCAAATATTTGCTCAATCCGCCCTTTCATTTCCCGTGCGGCTTTGTTAGTGAACGTCACCGCTAAGATATTTTCTGGTGAGACCTTGTGTTTGAGAATCAGATTAGCAATACGATAGGTCAAGGCTCGGGTTTTGCCAGACCCAGCACCAGCAACAACTAACAACGGACCGCAGAAATGTTCAACGGCTTGAAGTTGGGAAGGGTTGAGGTGGCTCAGGAAATCAGGGGTTGTACTCATAGGGGCGGATAAAATGCGATCGCAGATCTAGCTAGATCTATTTATCTTATTAGAATATCTCACACTGAAAACTCCGTCTCTTTAGAGCGGAGATGAAAGTGCATAGCGACTTTAGTCGCCTTGAAAAATATCGCTAAACATTTGATACTTTGCGCTAGTCTTGCTAACATAATAACATACAGAAGAGGTCGAGCTCTGATGATCATTACAGAGTTTAAAGCATACGGAAAACTCATTCAATACCAAGCTATAGACGAAGCAATTCGGACTGTTAAGTTTGTGAGAAACAGTTGTCTTCGTCTATGGATGGACAACAAAGGTCTAAATAAGTACGACTTAAATAAGTACTGCAAAATATTGGCCAAAGAATTTCCTTTTGCGTCGGAGTTAAACTCTACTGCCCGACAATCTGCGGCTGAAAGGGCGTGGTCATCAATTTCTCGCTTCTTTGAAAACTGCAAGAAAAAAGTACCTGGGAAGAAAGGCTATCCCCGTTTTCAGAAACACTGTCGCTCTGTCGAATATAAGCAATCAGGATGGAAACTTTCCCCTGACAATAAATCAATTACATTCAGTGATAAGAAAGGAATCGGAAAGCTAAAACTCAAAGGTACATGGGACTTGTGGCGCTTCGACAAGAAGCAAATCAAACGGGTTCGTATAGTCAAAAGGGCAGATGGCTATTATGTTCAGTTTTGCATTTCTGTTGATGTAAATGAACAATTAAGCCCAGTTGATGCCACTGTAGGGTTAGATGTAGGGCTAAAAGAGTTCTACACTGATTCTAGGGGCAACACTGAACCTAATCCCAGGTTTTATCGTAAAGGTGAAAAGCGTTTAAAATTTTATCAACGCCGAGTTTCTCGAAAAAAGAAAGGCTCTACTAACCGTAATAAAGCCATTAATAGGCTAGGTAGACATCACCTTAAAATAAGTAGGCAGCGTGTTGGCGAAGCCTGCGCTACGCGCATAGAACATGCCAAGAGACTGGCACGTTGCGTAATCCGGTCTAACGACCTGGTCGCCTATGAAGATTTAAGGGTAAAAAACCTGGTTAAAAACCACTGTCTGGCTAAGTCTATTAATGACGCAGGTTGGTATCAATTTAGAAAATGGTTGGAGCATTTTGGCCAAAGATTTGGCAGAGTCACCGTTGCGGTAAATCCTGCCTATACAAGCCAAAAATGCTCCGAGTGCGGCGAGGTCGTGAAAAAGTCACTATCAACTAGGACTCACGTCTGTGAATGTGGCTGTGAACTAGACCGTGACGTGCGATTCGTTGGCTAGAAACCTTATCCCATTAAGGATTCGGGGGATTAGCCGCAAGGTAATAAACCTTGACAACTTGATAACCATGTTGGTGAAATACCAACCCTCGTGAAATCCGAGTGACAGCCCTACCCCTACTCAATGGGTCGTAACAAGCCCTAGGGTAAAGCGGGGTCGAGTAGTGAAGCCCTACCAGCCTAAAGTGGAGTTAGTAACAGGCAATTGAACTCAAGGGTACCGCAAGGAAAGATACATTTGAACCATCGTTACTAGTACGTAGCGCAATAAGGCTGACACGCTACAAACAAAAGTCAACGGAACGCAATAGGATAGAAGCTTGTCGCGGCTTACTTATAGATTTCCCTAAGTTCCCGGTGGAGAGTATCACCCTAAAAGTTCAGAAGAATGGTTATCAGGAACGAAGTAACCACACAGGTGCTCTCAAGAAAGGTCGATTCCTTGAGTAGGTAGTTAGCCGCATGGCCTGTGATGGAAAGATTGAGTCAAAAGCCAACGCCTCCCTGTAATGGGGAAGGATATGCTGACAGACTCACGTGTTAGGAAATGATGTAGTTGTAAGTAGCAATGAACAAGTCTAAAGCTCGGGGGTTCGCCCCACAGTCGGAATGGAATCGGGTCGATTGGCGAAAGCTAGAAAGAACCGTATTTAAGTTGCAAAAACGAATATATCGAGCCTCTCAACGTGGTGATGTTCCCGTGGTTAGAAGGTTACAAAAAACTCTGATGAAGTCCTGGTCTGCAAAAATGCTAGCGGTAAGAAAGGTAACTCAACAGAATAAAGGCAAAAAGACTGCCGGAATAGACGGGAAGAAAGCTTTAACCAATAAGCAACGACTCGCCTTAGCAGCCAACCTCAAACTGTACAAGAAACCTCAACCAACCCGCAGAGTTTGGATAAATAAACCCGGTCGTAAAGAAAAGCGTCCTTTAGGGATACCTACTATCTACGACAGGGCACTTCAAGCTCTTACCAAACAGGCATTAGAACCTGAATGGGAAGCACACTTTGAACCTAACTCATACGGTTTCAGACAAGGAAGGTCATGTCATGATGCTATCGAAGCCATATTCAGCAGCATTAATAGAATGCCTAAATGGGTACTAGACGCTGATATCTCCAAATGCTTTGATAAAATCAACCACCAAGTCCTTCTCTCAAAATTAAATACCTATCCATCTATGAGGCGATTAATCAAAGGATGGTTAAAAGCCGGAGTAATAGATGAAGGAACATTCTCCCCTACAAATGAGGGTACTCCTCAAGGTGGTATTATTTCACCACTTTTAGCGAACATAGCCCTTCACGGAATGGAAGAACGGATAAAAGACTACGCCGAAAACCTATCCCCTGCTTTAGGAGGATACAGAAAAGGAGATAGAAGAAAAAGTCTAAGCCTGATTCGATATGCAGACGATTTCGTCATTATGCATAAATCCAAAGAAGTGGTAGAAGAATGTCAGAGAATAATTAATGAATGGTTGAAAAACATCGGCCTAGAATTAAAACCAAGCAAAACAAAACTAGTTCACACCTCCACAGGATTTGACTTTTTAGAATTTAACATCCGTCAATACCCAGTAGGCAAGAACCATTCTAAGCAAGGTTTTAAAACTCTCATCAAACCATCTAAGAAGAAAGTGAAAGAACATTGGGAGCAGCTATCAAAAGTCATAGACAGACACAAAGCTGCTCCCCAGGATGCTCTAATAGAACATCTCAAACCCATTATAAGAGGATGGTGTAACTATAACCGCAGTGTGGTTAGTAAAGAAACCTTCTCAGATATGGACTACTTAATCTGGAACAAACTTCAAAGATGGGGATACAGGAGACACCCAAATAAATCAAAAACCTGGGTAAACAAAAAGTACTGGGGGACTAAGGTTGATGAACCAAAGAAACCATGGCAAGCACCAAAAGTAGACAACTGGGTATTCATGACTAACGAGGATAATTTTCTCCCTAAACATGCCAAAACAAAAATAGTAAGGCACACAAAAGTCAAAGAATCCAGAAGTCCCTTCGATGGTGACTTAGTGTACTGGAGCAACCGTATGCAAAAACATCCTGAAATGTCTAGTCAAAAAGGTAAACTCATCAAAAGACAAAAAGGAAAATGCACCCACTGCGGTCTCACATTCAGGGATAAAGATTTACTGGAAACACACCACATAACACCACGCGCACATGGTGGAAGCGACCAACTCAAAAACCTTGAGTTACTCCATCTACACTGCCACGATGCAAAACACAGAACCAGAGTTACCACAAAGTGTCAAGAGTCACATACAGACTCCTCTGAGCTAGATAACAATCCGTTTTAGTGTGGAGGTACCCAATGACAAGGAGATTCCTACATGAGGAGCCGTATGACGGGAAACTGTCACGTACGGTTTTGGAGACGAGTCGGCGGGGGTGACCCCTCGGCTTAGTTTAATCACAACGCTGCGATCAATATCTTAAAAAGAGCCTTGGGTACGGTGGGGCACACCGGAACTTGGGTCGTAAAAGACCTGAACGCTTCAGGAGATCTGGCCTCTACTCTTCCTGGTTCCGGCTTGGAAGAGCCACGTTGGGTCGTTGAGTGAAGAATCCCCGCGCCTTTAGGCCGGGGAGTGTCAAAGCTGAGGCTATTCTAATGTTTAGTGTTTCCAGTGTGATTCTAAATATCCGATGACCTAGCAGCGCTCAATGCTTAATGAAAACTTTCCCTACTCCCGATTCCCGATTCCCGATTCCCTACTCCCGATTCTTGACTCGATGGTTTACACACGCCCCCTCGCTCGCTTAATTGAAGAGCTACAACGCCTGCCTGGAGTTGGTCCAAAGACTGCTCAACGACTAGCCCTTCATATCCTCAAGCGTCCAACACCGGAAGTCAAAGCCCTAGCGCAAGCGTTGGTGGAAGCCAAACAACAAGTTGGTTTTTGTAGAGTATGCTTTCACTTGTCTGCTGAACCGGTCTGCCAAATTTGCCGCAATTCCAACCGGGACCAGAAGACTATCTGTGTAGTTGCCGACTCAAGGGATGTGATTGCCATCGAAAAAACCCGCGAGTACCGAGGCCAATACCACGTTCTCGGAGGAGTGATCTCCCCTATGGATGGCATTGGTCCAGAACAACTCCATATCCAGCAACTTGTACAACGAGTCAGCCAGAAAACGATTCAAGAAGTCATTTTAGCCATCAATCCCAGTGTAGAAGGGGAGACAACCACACTATATATAGGTCAACTGATCAGGCCGTTTACCAAAGTGACCCGAATTGCCTTTGGTTTACCCATGGGCGGAGACCTAGAATATGCAGATGAAGTCACCCTAGCTAGAGCCTTAGAAGGACGCCGTGAGTTAGAGTAATTGGGCTAAGAATTAGTAAAGGATGAAGTATCAAGTGGGAAGATATTTCATCCTCCATCTTTCCATAAACTACTTCAACTTTTGCTTAATAAACGTCACCAGCTGACCTAACTGTTTCTTTAAGGCATCAATTTCCTTCTGCATTTTGGCAACCTTTGCCTTCAACTGTGCAATTTCTTGAGCTGATGCGACTGACGACTCAGCGGTAGCTGCACTAACTGCTGGTGCAGGAGTTGCTGGTCGCTTCTTAGCCTTTTGCATAGATTCTTTGATAGCATCCGTCAGCTGCTTTTTATTAAAAGGCTTTTCAATAAAGGAAAAATACTTAAAAGGTTCTTTGATTTTAGCAGTTACCTCTTCTTTTCGTCCTGACATTAATACCAGAGGAATTCTTTGTAATTTAGGCTCAATTTGAAGTTTCTCAAAAATCTCCAATCCACTCATTTTTGGCAGGATAAAATCTAACATGATAAAGTTAGGTTCTTCCTGGTAAATTAAATTAATTCCCTCCACCCCATCTTTAGCTTCGAGGACTTCAAAACCCGGAGGTAACATCTCTTTGACACGCTTGCGGATTACCGTACTATCATCGATTACCAGGATTTTATGACTTGCCACGACTGACTCCTTTCCAAGGTAGTTTGAGGTAATTTTAAAAAAACAAATGTTGAATGAAGCGACTGTCGCCGACTCCAGAGGCTAATGTGGACACCCTAACTTAGGAGCAGGGGAGTACCAGTTTGCCTAGCGATGATCGACAAGTCACGACCTACCCAACTAAGATAACTCAGCCCTATCAATCTATAGCCATAGCCATATAAAAAGGTGTGGGAGATGTCACAACTTATCCCTGGTTAGTGCCATTCTAGGGTAACATCTTACACCCATTCGGGTTGAACGGGTTTTGAGGCTCCCCCGGTCACCCCTAATATCAAGTCTGGTTGAATACCCATAATTAAGGGGCCCGGGCGCGGGGAGGGTGGGAGGGTGGGAAGTGTGGGGAGATGGGGAGATGGGGAGGGTGGGGAGATGGGGAGATGGGGAGATGGGGGAAATTTTTATTAAGCGATGCAGCAAGGGAACAGGGGAGCCAGTGCCGCCAAAGGGGGTTCCCCCGGAGACGAAACCTTAGATAGGGTCGCCTTTATAGTTAGCAGGTTATGCAGAAAAGGGTTAAATATTTGTTAAGAAGGCGACCCTATCTTACGGTAACTTGGCCTACGGCCACGCTTGGCCTACGGCCACGCCAAAGGCGAACGCGAACAAACCATGAGCAACTGGCGTGGTTTCCCCCGGAGACCAAACCTGATTACGTTGAGCCTTTATGGTTGGTCGGCTATGCAGAAAAGGGGTAAAACTTATTGATTAGCGTGATTTGCGCGGTCTTGGGGAGGCAGCGCGGTCTTGGGGGTCTCCCCGGAGACGAAACCTGATTACGTTGAGCCTTTATGGTTGGTCGGCTATGCAGAAAAGGGGTAAAACTTATTGATTAGCGTGATTTGCGCGGTCTTGGGGAGGCAGCGCGGTCTTGGGGGTTCCCCCCGGAGACGAAACCTGATTACGTTGAGCCTTTATGGTTGATAGGCTATGCAGAAAAGGGGTAAAACTTATTGATTAGCGTGATTTGCGCGGTCTTGGGGGTTTCCCCCATGAGCGACTGCATCAAGACAAGGCGAGCCTGTCTTACGGTAACTTCTAACCATGAGCGACTGCCGTGGTTTCCCCCATGAGCGACTGCATCAAGACAAGGCGAGCCTGTCTTACGGTAACTTCTAACCATGAGCGACTGCCGTGGTTTCCCCCATGAGCGACTGCATCAAGACAAGGCGAGCCTGTCTTACGGTAAATTCAAACCACTCGCGCTTTGCATCAAGACAGGGTAATTATCCCGACATGATATAAGCGATCGCATTCCGATGCAAAGTACTTGGTCTGGTTCAGTTATGATTAACCAGTTACTATTACGTACGGGCTAATTTCCCCCTACACCTGATCAGCCCACACCCCAACCAGGGACTGATTGCTCGGTGTAATCAAAACAACTTAACTGCCAATCTTTTCTTTCGACAACCAACGAGGCAAAGTAACCAGGCGCAGGCGTTAAACCAGCGATAGACCAAGGGTAAACTGCCTGAGGGTCTTTGTTGATGCTCAGCAAGGCAGTCGGTTCAGCTGGATTTACAGAAACTTCGACCTGTTCCAAGCCAGCTAGTCCTTCACCAATAGCTTTGAGATAGGCTTCCTTACTCGTCCATCCCTGGAAAAATGCCTTGTGCTTTTGCTCTTGAGACACAGAACAAATCACGGCATACTCTTGGGGGGAAAAGAAACGTTGAGCGAGTTGCTCAGCATCTGGCATTGGTCGCAGATATTCTAGGTCAACGCCAATGCGCTGCTCTCGGGTAATAGCATACAGAATTAGTCCATGAGAGTGAGATACATTAAAACGGAGTCTTCTGCCCCCAGAGGTTTCCTTGAGTGCTGGCTTACCACGCTTTCCATAACAAAACTCCACTTGGCGTGGGTTCATGCCCAAATAGCGACCCAAGATTTGGCGCAGAAGACCCCGACCTGCTATAAAATGCTTCCGATCCCGCTCAAAGTAAAATCGCTCAGCTCTTTGGTGCTCGTCCTCAGAAAGAGTGGTTGCCAATTTCTCAATCAATACTCCACTCAGCTCCAACTGCGCACGCCAGAGATGGACATCATGGTTAAATAGTTGCAAATCTGTTGGGGGAAGTAGCCACACTGGGGTCATGGTTCAAGAAAAACTTATAAACATTAGTAGTTTCACAGGTATACCCAATAGTCAAATTTCATAAATTTAATGATTTTTACAGATACTCAACAAGTTGGCTTAGTATTAAAGTTAATGTAAAGATGTTAAGCTTTCGTGACCTTTCCCAAGAAATTTAAATTCTTGTTCCTTAATTACTCCAAAGAACCTCAAACCCGTAAAATAGATCAGCTTTGTATAGGGAATAGATAGAGCCTATGAGTTTTTTCCCATCTCCATCTAATCAAGATTCAACCTTCCCGGCTACCTCTGACCTGTTTCTGCGCCATCGACTTAAAATTGTAGAGGATTTGTGGGAATCTGTTCTCCTATCTGAATGTGGTCAGGAACTCGTTGATTTACTCAAGCAACTGCGGGAATTGTGTTCTCCAGAAGGACAAGCGACTGAAGATCCTCAATCCTCAGTTGCTGATTTAATCCAACAGCTTGACCTTAACGAGGCTATCCGGGCATCACGAGCGTTTGCTCTTTACTTTCAGCTGATCAATATTGTCGAACAACATTATGAACAGCGAAATCAACAACTCTCAAGACGCCGTTCCTACCGAAGAAGCACTGAACCCGAGTTAACCCCCTTCAGCGAAGGTATTTTAACAAAAAATGGTAATTCGTCTTTCTCAACTGTGACAACAGTTGAGAAAGAGGTGGAAATAGGCAATGAGGGGACTCAACCAGGGGGTGCCGTTAGCAATGTTATCGAAAAGAGCCACCAAGAAAACCAAGGATCCGAAAGAAAATTAGGACTGCTAGATTGGCTATTTCCCCACTTGCACAAGCAGAATGTTCCACCTGGTCAAATTCAGAGGCTGATTGACAATCTTGATATTCGCTTGGTTTTCACTGCTCACCCCACAGAAATCGTCCGTCGTACCATTCGGGGTAAACAGCGACGGATGGCTAAGATTCTGGAACAATTAGACCAAGCGGAGCAAACCTATGGTACCTTGGGAATCACTTCCTCCTGGGAGGTGACTGAATGTAGCCAAAAGCTTATGGAAGAAATTCGCCTCTGGTGGCGCACGGATGAGCTACATCAGTTTAAGCCGGGAGTACTTGATGAGGTAGATTACACTCTTCACTACTTCCACGAAGTACTGTTTGATACTATACCCCAATTGTATAGTCGCTTCAAGCAAGCGTTGAAGGGTTCATTCCCCTGGCTGAACCCACCAGCTAAGAACTTCTGTCATTTTGGCTCTTGGGTGGGCTCAGACCGGGATGGTAATCCTTTTGTGACTCCCCAAATTACCTGGCAAACTGCCTGCTATCAACGAGATTTGGTGCTGGGTAAATATATAAATGAAGTTAGCCATCTAACCGAATTATTGAGTCTGTCGTTGCACTGGTGTGATGTGCTACCGGAACTGTTGGACTCTCTAGAACAAGACCGCTCTCAATTGCCAGAGGTTTACGAACAGCTGGCCATTCGCTATCGGCAAGAACCCTATCGACTTAAACTGACCTACGTTAAGCAAAAACTGGAAAATACCCGTGAGCGAAACCAACAGCTTGCCAATGGTATGCCTGTACCAGATGAGATGGCTAATGGTAAAAGCTGGAGTTTTTACCGCTCTGGAGAAGAATTCTTGGCAGAACTAAAGCTGATTGAGAGTAATCTGGTGGAAACTGGGTTGAACTGTCGTGAGTTAGACAATTTAATCTGTCAGGTGGAAATTTATGGCTTTTACCTAGCTCACCTAGATATTCGCCAGGAAAGTTCTCGCCACTCAGAAGCCCTCAGTGAAATTGCTGAGTACCTGCAAGTTTTGCCTAAGCCCTACAACTTGCTATCGGAATCCGAAGCATGCTTGTGGTTAACCGCTGAGTTGCGAACCCGACGTCCATTAATCCCAACAGAACTGCCATTTTCGGAAAAAACCTGCGAGACTATCGAAACCTTCCGGATGGTGCGGCAGCTGCAACAAGAGTTTGGTCCCCAAATCTGCCAAACCTACATCATCAGCATGAGTCATACGGCCAGCGATTTGTTAGAAGTCCTCTTGTTGGCGAAGGAAGCTGGTTTGTATGACCCGGCCACTGGTCAGGGAACCATTCGCGTGGTGCCACTGTTTGAAACAGTGGAAGACCTTAAGCGTGCTCCAGCAGTGATGAAATCCCTGTTTGAGCTACCCTTGTATCGTGCTAGTTTGGCTGGTGGATATCAACAGTGGCAGGTTAGCCCAAATAACCGTCAACTAAATAACCTACCCTACTCGAACGCCAAAGCTGAACAATCAAATAACCCTGGCCTTAAGGCCGTAGGCCACGCTGCGCGAACGGCCACGCTACGGGAACAAGCTTTAACCTCTCCTAACTTACAAGAGGTAATGCTCGGCTACTCCGACAGTAACAAAGATTCTGGGTTCCTCAGTAGCAACTGGGAAATCCACAAAGCTCAGAAAGCCTTAGAGCACGTGGCCCAAGAGTACGGTATTGTTTTACGGATCTTCCATGGTCGTGGTGGTTCAGTGGGTCGTGGTGGTGGCCCATCTTATGAAGCTATCCTGGCGCAACCGGGTCGCAGTATCAATGGCCGAATCAAAATTACCGAACAGGGGGAAGTCCTTGCTTCTAGGTACTCTCTTCCAGGACTAGCGCTCTATCATCTCGAAACAATAGCGACAGCAGTGATTCAAGCTAGCTTACTCAATAATGGCTTTGATGATATCCAGCCCTGGAATGAAATTATGGAGGAGTTAGCTCAGACCTCCCGTACCCATTACCGAGCTCTGATTCACGAGCAACCAGATCTGGTAGATTTCTTCCATCAAGTGACACCGATTCAAGAAATTAGCCAGTTGCAAATTAGTTCTCGACCTGCACGGCGTAAATCAGGGAAGAAGGATTTAAGCAGTCTGCGGGCAATTCCTTGGGTCTTTAGCTGGACTCAAAGCCGCTTCTTGCTACCGAGCTGGTACGGTGTTGGCACTGCACTACAAAGCTTTGTCGATCAGGATCCAGAGGAGAATATCAACCTATTGCGCTGTTTCTACTCAAAATGGCCCTTCTTCAAAATGGTTATTTCCAAAGTAGAGATGACCTTAGCCAAGGTGGATTTACAAATTGCTCACCACTATCTCAAGGAACTTTCAAACCCTGAAGACCTGGAACGCTTCGAGCATTTGTTTGAGCAAATTGCTAAGGAATTTAACCTTACCTGCAATTTAGTCCTGACGATCACAGGACACCAAACACTGCTAGATGGCGACCCAAATTTACAACGGTCTGTACAGTTGCGTAATGGTACCATCGTTCCCTTAGGATTTTTACAGGTATCTTTGCTCAAACGCCTGCGTCAACATAGCAACCAGGTAACATTGGGTGTGGTTCAATCCCGGTATAGTAAGGGAGAGTTACTACGAGGAGCCTTATTGACGATCAACGGTATTGCTGCTGGCATGCGTAATACTGGCTGACCTGTAAAGAATTGAAAATGAAGGATGAAGGATGAAGGATGAAGGATGAAAAACGAACCAATGGCGAAGTTATTCGCTGTCAGTCTTTTTTGTCCGGAATCCTTGTAATTGCCAATTTAGCCTAATGATTAAATAGATGTTCAACTCTGTTGATATCCTTGTGGCGGTGTTTGGCTTGCATCCTTTGTTTCCATTTTCGAATCTCGATCGCAGTTTTTTCTGTAGGAGGCGTATATTTCTGAATTTTACCGGTGTCTTGCTTTTCCTGTCGTTGGTGTTGATTAGCTTGAGGTTGAATAACTAGAAACTCGGCAAGATTCTCTTGAAGTAATTTATTATCCAAGGCTCTTAGGATCGCTCTTGCGTTTGAATAACGCTCTTTGAGGGAAATAGCTAGCATTCTGTTGAGAATATTAGCAAAGGAATCACTCAAGTCCAATGCTTTACGCCACCTCAGTTCACCAGTTTGGCGATCGCTCTGAAATTGTAGGGGGGCTTTTCCAGTGAGTAGGTAAAGACAGGTAACCCCTAGGGAATAAAGATCACTACTATACACGGGTCGTAGAGTAAACTGTTCCGGTGGAGCAAATCCTACCGTACCGATGAAATGGGTAGTTTGGTTTCTGACACTGCTATCTGATGCTTGGGCAATTAACTCCTTAACTGCCCCAAAATCAATTAGTACCAATCGACCATCATCATTAGAAAGAATAATATTCTGAGGTTTGATATCGCGATGTATTACTCCATGGTCATGGATGTACTGCAATAACGGTAGTATGTCTCGCAGAAAACGTTTAACGGCTCCTGGGGATAAGCAACCAGAACGCCTGACCAACCTAGCTAGGGTAATGCCTCGAATGTACTCTTGAACCAAGTAGAATTCTCCATCGTCTACGAAATAATCGAGCAGCATCGGGATTTGGGGGTGAGTCCCCAGTTTGTTCAAAATTTTTGCTTCTCTCTCAAACCGCTGACGAGCGTTATGTAATGCTTTTGGATCACTGAATTTGGGACGAAGTTGCTTGATGACACAAAACGGCTGACCCGGTAAGGATGTATCTTTGGCTAAAAAGGTGACACCGAAACCACCTCGACCAATCATCCGTAACACTTCATAGCGATCGCGAAACAGCTGCTTTTTGCCACAAAGCTGACCTAACTCGGTATTCTTTAAGACATCACTGTGAAAATGAGATAGCTTGACTTGCGGGAAATTCATTTATTTGTATATAGAAGGAGTAGCCATCAGCACCGATATGCTTTTAGTTTAGGCAAAAATATAGGGGTTTGGATGAATTCTTCAGAGAGAAAAAAAATTTCCTACAGTTAATTAAAAATTAGGTAAAGTTGGTTGATAATACAGGGGTAAACAGAAAATATCACTATGCATCACACACTAAACGAAGCCTTAGACCAAGGTCGTTGCCTGAAAGTAATTAGTGGCTTAAATACTTTTGATCCCCAGAAAGTTGCTGCTGTAGTCAAAGCAGCTTCACGGGGTGGAGCGACTTTTGTCGATATTGCCGCCTCCCCCGATCTAGTCAGGTTAGCACGAGGGTTAACGGATTTACCAATTTGTGTTTCTGCTGTAGAACCAAAGCAGTTTGTTATTGCTATCCAAGCTGGCGCTGATCTGATTGAAATTGGTAACTTTGATAGCTTTTATGCTCAGGGGAAGTGGTTTGATGCTTCCGACGTATTGGCACTGACCATTGAAACCCGTAAATTACTACCCAATATAAGCTTATCAGTAACTGTTCCCCACATTCTAAAGTTAGATCAGCAAGTAGAACTAGCGGCAGAATTAGTCAAAGCAGGAGCCGATATTATTCAAACTGAAGGGGGTACCAGCAGTAACCCTCGCTCCGCTGGCACCTTGGGTTTAATTGAAAAAGCAGCACCAACCTTAGCAGCTGCCTATGAAATTTCTCGTGCTGTGTCAGTACCAGTGTTGTGTGCTTCCGGATTATCCAGTGTGACCGTTCCCATGGCCATTGCTGCTGGTGCTGCTGGTGTTGGCGTTGGTTCCGCTATCAATCAGTTAGATAGCGAAGTGGCCATGGTAGCAGCGGTTCGCAGCTTGGTAGAATCCCTGGAAGGGGTCAAGGGTGAAGGGTTGAAGGTTGAACGGTTGAAGGGTTGAAGGGTTTAAGGTTGAAGGGTTGAAGGTTTGAAGGGTTGAAGGTTGAAGGTTGAACGCGCACGGGTGGCCTTTTGGCCAAGGTTGCATGCTTGAAAACTAGTCTTCTAACCTTAAACCTGTTAACTTTCAACCTATTAACCTTGGCCTTTGGCCACGCGATCGCGTTCAACCTATTAACCTTCAACCTGTTAACCTTGGCCTTTGGCCACGCGATCGCGTTCAACCTGTTAACCTTCAACCTATTAACCTTCAACCTTGGCCTATTGGCCACGCGATCGCGTTCAACCATCAACCTGTTAACCATCAACCTGTTAACCATCAACCTGTTAACCTTCAACCTTTAAACTACACAATCCTTCAATCCATAAACTACCTGTTGCTGTTCTTCAACGGTAAGTTCTGGGAACATTGGCAAGGACAATACTTGATGGCAGACTTGCTCAGCAACTGGAAACTGACCGATTTGATAGCCTAAGTCTTTGTAAACTGGCTGCAAGTGTAATGGCAGGGGGTAATAGACCATAGAACTAATACCTGCCTGCTTTAATTTTTGGCGTACCTCGTCCCGATAGTTGCTATTGCTGCTATCTTGAGTTAGGCGAATGGTGTACTGGTTCCAGACGGAGTGTCCCCCAGGGGTTTCCCGAGGCCGCATGATCTCAGGTAATGGCTCCAATAACTGGTGATACCGGCTTGCTACCTGGCGACGGGCATTGTTCCAACCATCGAGATAGGGTAGCTTTACGTTAAGAATAGCGGCTTGTAAGGCATCTAAACGGCTGTTGATGCCATTGACTTCATGGTAATAGCCCGAGCATCTTCCGTGGTCTCGCAGCATCCGTATTGATGCCGCAACAGTTTTGTCATTAGTAGTTACCGCACCACCATCGCCACAGGTTCCCAGATTCTTGGTGGGATAGAAGCTAAAGCAACCAATATGCCCAATACTGCCAACTTTTTTTCCCACCCATTCAGCACCAGTCCCTTGGGCGCAGTCTTCAATTACTGCAAGACAATGAGTCTTGGCGATATCCATCACACCAGTCATATCCACTGGCTGTCCGAATAGGTGAACTGGTATAATTGCTCTAGTATTATGGGTAATCGCTTTTTCAATCTGATTGAGATCGATATTAAAGGTTTCGGCATTGATATCGACAAAGACTGGAGTAGCACCAACTTCAGCAATTACCTCAGCGGTAGCGATGAAGGTGAAGGGTGTGGTAATTACCTCATCACCAGGTCCGATATCTAAAGCTCGCAAGGCGAGATAGAGAGCGTCTGTACCAGAGTTACATGCAATGCATTCCAGGGTACCGGTGTAAGCGGCAAACTGTTGCTCAAAGTGCTCTACCACTGGACCACCAATATAACGTCCAGAGGAAAGAACGTCACCGACAGCAGCACTGATTTGTTCTCCAATAACTTGGTACTGCCGTTTTAAGTCAAGAGGGGGTATAGTATTCACTTGTTCCTCACACCTTTAATTGATTTTAATTAAAACAGAATTTTTGGCAAAAAGGGTTCAAATTTAACCTGTAGCTTAATTTTCACTGCTGGCCTTGAAGGTTTGAAAGTTTAAGGTTTGAAGGTTGAAGGTTGAAGGTTGAAAATTGAAGGTTGAACGCGATCGCGTGGCCAATAGGCCAAGGTTGAAGGTTGAAGGTTGAAGGTTGAAGGTTGAACGCGCACGGGTGGCCTTTTGGCGAAGGTTTGAAGCTGGGATGGTGAGATGGTGGATGCTTCAAAACTAGTCTGATAACTTTCAACCTTCAACCTATTAACCTTGGCCTTGGCCTATTGGCCACGCGGGGCGCGTTTGGCCACGCGTGCGCGTTCAACCTGTTAACTTTAAAGCTGTATACCTTAAACCTGTATACCTTCAACCTGTTAACTTTCAACTGCCATAACAATTAACAGACGATCTGAGACAATAGATTAAAACAAGTTAGCTGTGGTGGCTGGTGGATTCTTTAATTGAACTCGATCTGAGCGATTTAGCGTGGGGATTGGGCATGATGGCGATCGCAATTGGTTTATCCAGCTGGCAAAGGCTGGGTTTGGAAGTTGAACTAGCGATCGCAACTGGCCGAACTATCGTGCAACTCATTGTTGTGGGATATGTACTGGCTGTGATTTTTGCCTTAGATCACCCGATCCCTGTTTTAGCTATCTTAATGGTAATGCTGACTATTGGTACGATTACTGCCCGCAATCGGATTAGTAACCACAAGATACCGAGACTGTTACCAATAGTATTCAGTTCCCTGTTCTTCAGTACAGCATTGACGTTAATCTATACAAATCTATTGATGATTCAACCAGAACCTTGGTATGCACCCCAGTACCTGATTCCCTTAGGAGGTATTGTGCTGGGCAATGCCATGAATGGGGCTGCGATCGCAGGGGAACGCCTAGTTAGCACCATTAGCAATAGCACTCTGGAAATCGAAACCCATTTGAGCTTAGGTGCAACGGGACAACAAGCAGTAGCCGGTTACCGTAAGGATGCGATTCGGGCTGGGTTGATTCCTACTCTTAACTCCATGATGGTAGTGGGACTGGTGACCTTACCGGGAATCATCACAGGTCAATTGTTAAGTGGTATTGATCCCTTGAATGCTGCTTCCTATCAGATATTAATTATGTTTATGCTCGCATTTACCAATTTGATCGCAACCTTATTGATAACCTATGGGTTGACACGGCAATTTTTTAATCAGTCTGAGCAGTTAACCATATAGCAGTTATCAATTGGGTGAGGTACACAGTCCCATGTTTTAGGGAGTAGGGAGTAGGGAGTAGGGAGTAGCTCACAGGGGTAGGTTTTTTACATTAAGGTCAAACATGGGGCGACCCAGAGGGAGAGGAAAAGGAAAACAACGAAAAAGCGGTGCAGCGCGGCCAAAGGGGGTTTCCCCCGGAAACCAAACCTGATTACGTTGAGCCTTTATGGTTGGTAGGCTATGCATAAAAGGGTTAAAACTTATTGATTAGCGTGATTTGCGCCTTCATGCGGGGGTTTCCCCCACTCGCGCTTTGCATGGCTGACAAGGCGAGCCTGTCTTACGGTAACTTCTAACCACTCGCGCTTGGGATCAAGACAATGATGATTTTTAGCGATGCAGCGCCTTCATGCGGGGGTTTCCCCCATCAGCGACTGCATCAAGACAACGACAAATTAAGTACATTTTCTTATGCCCCACACCCCACACCCGGTCCCCCTACACCCCACACCTGAGGTCTTTGTAAAAAACCTACCCTTATGAGGTAGGGAGTAGGGGCAAGAGAATTGAGTGTACCTCATACCGATCACTCTTGAGGCAATTGAGCAAATTCTTGGGAATAGACTTCAATCACCATATCTGGATCATCACGCTCAGCAAGCGATCGCATAACCTGACCCAACAATACCGGCTTGGATACACCAGCTTCGGGATGGATTATCGTCCGGGCTCGAATCGTTAACTGGTTATTTGCGCCACCGAGGCGTCCATAGGAATAAAAATTACTAGCAGCTTGGCGCAGTGTCGCTTCTACTTCCGACTCTGTAGCAGTAGGGGACAAAGCAATCACTGTTTGGTTGCCACCATTATCGTAGACTACAGTATATCGGATTGCCCCTGGAATGGTAGTACGGGTAAACGGTACTAAGGATAACGAGAAAAAGCTAGCTGTTAGCACTAGCATAAACCCAGTGACTCCTACCAGACGAAACCGGAGTCCCCATTTGAAGATAAAACCGAGTATAGCAATCAAGCCACAGGCTAAAGTCAGAATACCTGCCCATTGAGTGTAGATCAGAAAATCAGCTGTTGTTGGCATAGTTTAGAGAGTTGGTAATTTGACTTGTGAACATACTCCCGCTTTGGAAAGGCAAGAGGCAATAGGCATGCTAGCAATAGGCAAGAGTTAATCAACTATATAAGGATTTCAGGATTTTTGGCCGCCCTGCATCTTAAAGTAGGGTGGGCAAAGTAATATTATCTAGAATACTCACCCATAACCAAACTGTTTTTGCCCACCATACAAGCTGTTCCAACTAGATTAGCCTCTAGATTCGGGAGCATCCTATTTTTGCACATAACACTTTCAATAAGCTTTTGAATCTCTAGTCAAAAAATACCAACCAATTCAATTAGTGTAGGCAAAGTAATATTATCTATAATACTCACGCATAACCAAAAAGTTTTTGCCGATGCTACAAGCTTAATAAAGTGTTTACCAATCGCAGTAATCCAGAAACAGTCTAAATGTTCCGGGTCACGAACACTATTATAACCTGCCACACCAAAGGCAAATTATAACTGATAAAAGACTCTACAAGCTGCTACTATATGTTGCTTACGACTATCACGTTCCTCTTCAAAATACGTAAATTGATATGGTTTAGTAATAGCCCTCAGTAGTGTATTTGTAACCGGTTGATTTGAGACCATTATAGACCAATATAGACCATTTATAAAGTAAAATTTATAAAGTAAAATTATAAAGTAAAAACAAAGGAGATAAGGGATAATTGTTACAACAGTAGAACAACTGGCCGATCAGTTCAATTTTCTATTGCCCATTGTCCATTTTAAAGTACTATAATATACTGCTATGCTAAGAGCCGGAATTGTTGGACTGCCTAATGTAGGCAAATCAACCTTATTTAATGCCCTAGTTGCCAATGCCAAGGCAGATGCTGCTAATTTTCCCTTTTGTACCATTGAGCCGAATGTTGGTGTAGTTGCTGTGCCAGATCAGCGGTTGCAGGTTCTGGCAAAGATTTCTGAATCTCAGAAAATCGTGCCAACTCGGATTGAGTTTGTGGATATTGCTGGTTTAGTCAAGGGAGCCAGTAAAGGGGAAGGCTTAGGTAACCAGTTTTTAGCCAATATCCGAGAAGTCGATGCAATTGTCCATGTGGTGCGCTGCTTTGATGATGATGACATCATCCATGTTTCCGGCTCCGTTGACCCAGCTCGGGATATTGAAGTAATTAATCTAGAATTAGCCTTAGCGGATTTAGGGCAAGTTGAACGCCGGATTGAGCGTACCCGGAAGCAAGCTCGTAGTAACAAAGATGCCAAGATGGAACTTGATGTCTTGGAAACCTTGAGCGCTGGGTTGAATGAAGGCAAATTAGTGCGCCAGATTAGTTTAACAGAAGAAGAAGCCGAGTCAGTCATGCAATTGGGATTACTGACCAGTAAGCCAGTCATCTATGCCGCTAATGTATCTGAAGATGACTTAGCTACTGGTAATGACTGGGTCGAGCAAGTGCGACAAATTGCTGCTAAAGAAGATGCTCAAGTGGTAGTGGTTTCTGCTCAAGTAGAGTCAGAACTAATTGAGTTACCTGAAGAAGAGCGAGAGGATTTTCTTCAGTCCCTTGGTGTGGAAGAAGGGGGATTAAAATCTTTGATTGGCGCTACCTATGAATTGTTGGGCTTACGTACTTTTCTCACCACTGGTCCCCAGGAAACCCGAGCCTGGACTATTACTGCTGGTATGAAAGCGCCCCAAGCGGCTGGGGTAATTCACACGGATTTTGAGCGAGGCTTTATTCGAGCAGAAACCATTGGTTATGGGGATTTGGTAGCTTCTGGGGCGATGACGGCTGCTAAGGAAAAAGGGTTAGTTCGCTCAGAAGGTAAAGATTATGTTGTGCAAGAGGGAGATGTGATGCTTTTCCGCTTTAATGTTTAAGTAGTGGTGCTCTAGGGGGTTATACCCATGGATATTGTTAGTCTTTTAATTGCATGTTTCGTTACTGCCGTCAGTTTGTTGATCATTTCCAAACTCCCAACTGGTGTCGAGATTGATAGTTTTGGGAAAGCATTGGTTTCAGCAGTGGTGTTCGGCATTCTCAATGCCCTATTGAAAACAATCCTGGATGTTTTAGCTCTTCCTATTACTATCTTGACTCTTGGGGTTTTTGCCGTGGTGGTCAATGCCATTATTTTTGGCTTAGCCGCTTCTTTGGTAACGGGATTCCGACTGCGCTGGGGATTTTGGAGCGCTTTGATTGGCTCAATTGCCCTTGGTTTCGCTAATTCCTTGATCTATAAGGTGCTCGGAACCTTGGGTTGATTGTTGATCACTAACAGCTAAACAGACAGGTAAAAGACAGATAACCATTCAGCTTATGCGGGTAGCGCATAAGCTGAATGGTGAATGCTTAGACAGACAGGTAAACACAACAGGGGAAAAGGAGAAAAAAACTCTAAGTCCTTCCCTTTTAAGCACTACACGGATATACAAACAGCCAAGATACACCGATAACAAATGACTATCTGATCCGTGCATCTAGGTTAAATCCGTGTAGTTTTCGTTTGTCTTGAAATATCAACCCCCGAGCCCTGCACTCCCTACTTCCCTACTTCCCTACTTCCCTACTCCCTACTCCCTACGACTTTATACCTTACCCAATTGAGAACTACTATATGAATTCAATCGCACCAGCGGTCTACATCATCGGTGCTGGACCAGGCGCTCCAGACTTATTAACTGTCAAAGCCTTGAAAATCCTCCAAAAGGCAGATGTTATTATAGTGGCAGATTCTCTAGTGCCCAAACAGATGTTAGAGAGTGTTCGTGCTGATGCCGAAATTATTCGCTCTGGCAACAAAACCCTAGAAGAGATTGTGCCACTGATGATTGAACGAGTGCGATCGCATAAATCTGTGGTCAGGCTACACTCAGGAGATTTGACTCTATATAGTGCTATCCACGAGCAAATGCAAGCTCTAAAGGAAGCCTCTATTCCCTTTGAACTTATCCCAGGTATCAGCGCCTTTCAAGCAGCAGCAGCACAACTTGGTGTTGAGCTAACTATACCAGGATTAGTACAAACGATTATCCTGACCCGGATTAGTGGTCGTGCAACTGCCGTGCCCGACTCAGAGGAATTAGCATCCCTAGCTGCCCATCAAGCTAGTCTGTGCCTCTATCTGAGTGCTCGTCATGTAGAAGCCGCTCAAGCCAAACTCTTAAAACACTATTCTGCTGATACACCAGTAGCGGTTTGCTTCCGCATTGGTTGGCCAGATGAAAAAATCTGGCTAGTTGACCTTGACAAAATGGCAGCAACTACTCATGAGCACAATTTAATTCGGACAACCCTTTACTTAATCAGTCCGGCACTAAAAACGGCTTTAAACCCTGATAGCCTTAAAACCCGTTCCCGTCTCTATCATCCTGAACACTCCCACCTCTTTCGTCCTCACCCCTCTATTGTGTAAACTATAACTAAGGTTAGGTTAATTTTTGTGTGGAAGTGTGAAGCAACTTAATTGCCCAAAGTGTAAAGGAACATTAGAGCCAGTTACCTGCCATGACATTGAAGTAGACCGTTGTGTCAACTGCAAAGGCATTTGGTTTGATTCCCTCGAAGCAGAAATACTCAAAAAGGTTAAAGGTTCTGAGAGTCTAGATATTGGAGACCCGGAAATTGGCTCTGAGCTCAATAAGATCAATGATGATATTTGCTGTCCCCGCTGTGGAGCCAAAATGATCCGGATGCTTGATATTGATGAGTACAGCATCTGGTACGAAAAATGTTTTGAATGCCACGGGGTTTGGCTAGATGCTGGGGAATTCAGGCAGTATAAGCATAATTTTCAGCCCAGAGGTGTTCTACATCGAGTTAAGCGCATGTTTAGACCCCAAAAGGACATCCCCAATCCTGTCTTTTAAACACCAAAATTTTGTACACTAATTGCCATTGACCGTTCGTGCAGCGTGGGGCTTTGCCAAAAAGTCACGCTACGCGAACGCTAAAAAGTATCGGAGAAAGACTCGTGTTAGACGAACAAGCAAAAAAGACCATGCTGCGCAAAATTCCCCATGGTTTATATATCTGTGGGGTCAGGGATGGTGAAGAAACAATCAACGGCTTCACGGTCAGCTGGGTGATGCAGTCTTCCTTCAAACCGCCACTAATCGTTAACTGTGTTAAACAAGACTCTGGCTCCCACGGCATCATTAAGAAAACAGAAGTATTTGCCCTAAGCTTCCTCGATAGTGGGCAAAAAGATATGGCAGCAAAATTTTTCAAACCCCAAAGTCGCGTTGGTAATAAGTTTGCTGATGTAGAATTTTACTTCGGAAAAGTAACTGGTTGTCCGATTATTTCTGACTCCCTCGGTTATGTAGAATGCCAGGTCAGAGCGGCTGTGGAAGAAGGCGATCACACGGTCTTTGTTGCTGAAGTCGTTGGTGCTGGCATTCATCGGGAAGGAGATCAGTTGTTACTGGAAACCACTGGTTGGCAGTATGGCGGTTAGAGATTGTAAGCTATCAGCGGTCAGTGGTCAGCTATCAGCTTAAGCGCTACGCGCACGCTACGCGAACAGCTATCAGTTATCAGTTATCAGCTATCAGCTATCAGCTAATGGGCTACATCACAGGCTAGAAGCCTGTGCCACGCCCTGTAACGCAGCACCTTTGGACCCGCTATCAGTTATCAGCTTTGGGTCAGTTGCCAACAGCTGACCACTGACCACTGACCACTGACCACTGACCGCTGACCGCTTAACATTTCAACTGTTCAAAACCTGAACTAGAGTGTGATATCAAAACTATGCCGCTAATTAAAGTTCAAACTTCCATTGATGCTCCAGAATCAGCAGCGGTTGAAGGGTTGCTGAAAAGCCTGTCAGGAAAACTAGCCGAGCATGTGGGGAAACCAGAAGCTTATGTGATGACAGCGTTTGAGCCTGGTGTGGCTATGACGTTTGCTGGTAGCTTTGACCCAGTTTGCTATGTGGAAATTAAAAATATTGGCACCATGAAGCCTACTCAAACTAAGGCCATGAGTCAGGATTTTTGCAAAACGATTAATGAGACATTGGGTGTAGCACTTAACCGAATTTATATTGAATTTGCTGATGCCCAGAGACATATGTGGGGGTGGAATGGGTCAACGTTTGGTTAGGGAGTAGGGAGTAGGGAGCAGGGAGCAGGGAACAAGTGGTGTGGTTTCCACCATGAGCGACTCCTATCTTTCAAGTGCGGGAGATTTCAAGCACACTGTTGGCCGCTCAGCTCACCTTAAAGTCAGAAATCGTCTCAATCCATACCCGTGCTCCACAGTGTAGGGGATTATCCGGGCGATACATGACCCGACAAGGGCCATTGACTTCTACGGTATGACCGTAAGTGTTTTTAGAGCCTCGTTTGACAGTAATCACCGGATTCCGTTCGCCGGTGTTGTGATTTTGGCGAATAACTTTCTGGTTCACGTGGATCACAGCCTTAGTGTAATTTGTACGCTTTGACCAATTCCGCTTTGGTCCACGAGTGCCAGGGGTAACCACGGGCATGCCATCAAATAAGGGAATCACCCAAGTTCTACCGACCTTATAAGCACCTTTAACTCTGCCCTTGCTCAACAGGAAACGGACGCGAGTGGCAGAGATACCTAGTAATTCAGCGGCTTGTGCGGTAGAAATCATCATGGCGAAAAACCGTTGTGTTTACGATACTAATTATGTTAACACGATTTTTTAAAAGATGCCAGGGGTGATGTGGGTTATCTGGGTGTTTAAAAAACTATTGCATTAACGCCAGGGGTGATGTGGGTTATCTGGGTGTTTAAAAAAACTATTGCATTCTCACAAGGGGTGATGTGGGTTATCTGGGTGTTTAAAAAAACTATTGCATTCTCACAATTTCTTGGGTGGTGCGTTACGGGGCGGCTTCAGGCGCGAAGAGGTAGAACATCAACCAAGCCCGCCCCTAACACACCCTACGCAACGATCACAAGTCTTTGGGTGGTGCGTTACGGGGCGGCTTCAGGCGCTAAGAGGCAGAACATGAAACCATGCCCGCCCCTAACACACCCTACGCAACTATCACTAGGGGTGATTTAGTCAGAGCGGGTCCTTGGGTGGTGCGTTACGGGGCGGCTTCAGGCGCGAAGAGGTAGAACATGAAACCATGCCCGCCCCTAACACACCCTAAGCAACATCTCCCCGATTCCCGATTCCCTGTTCCCTCAATAAAAAAAATTCGGTCAAGTTCTGGTTAATTCCAATCCTTGACCGAATGATTTTTTGTAATAGTCAAGAGCCCTAGGGTTTTTGACTATGTGTTCACAAAATCAACAACATACTAACTTAGGTTTGATACTTTAGACGTCGTACTTTCTCCTGAGTTTTGACCTCTCGCCAGGGATTCCCATCCCTGGCAAGTTGCTATCTTAATCTACCAACAGATATCGACTCAATATACTGATCACCTCTCCAGAATTTCCGGTAGGTTGAGGAGTGCTCCACTCATGAACTTGGGCGTAGCCACGGCTATAAAGGTTATAGATTGTGACCCGCACGGTTTTGGGAGAACCGATCAATATATGTTTGATTGGCTCCCGTCCTGGCTGGGCTTGGCCAGATAATTCAGGGAAATTAGGATTGTTGGGATTATACTCAAAGTTTGGAAGAAAGTTTTCGATGTCCATAATGTTTTTTGTTGTTTGTTTTTGGGACATTTTTATGTTAATAAATAATTATTTATTTTGTCAAGTATTTTTCATATTTTTTTTTGATTTTTTTTATTTGGGGGGGTATTGATAAAATATTTTAGATTATATTTTTAGATTAATTGACTATGAAATATCTCATATTTTTCCTAGACTTAATGACTTTTTATAGCATTTTGTATCTCGATCCCCCCCAGCCCCCCTTATCAAAGGGGGGAGTCAGTCAAGTCCTGTTTATCAAGAGTTTAATTCCGGAAAGTCCCCCTTTTTAAGGGGTATTTAGGGGGATCTAAACCTAGGGCTTAAGGGTTAGATTGATGAATTAGGGGTTAGGTATTAGATTTGGGTAGTGTGATCGCGTAGCGTGACATGCAGGTCAATCGCGTTTTTTTTTGAGAGCGTTTTTTTAGGGTATATTTCAGAGCGTTCGTATAGCGTGACATGCAGGTCAATCCCATAGCAGCTAAGAGCCTCAAATTTTTATCAGGATTAAAAATTAAAGGAAGAATTTTACATCAGTAGCTCCTAGCTACTATGGCTTTATCTAGGATTTATTAAAATCATATAACAAACTATTACAGCTTTTGGGCAATTACCGATTCCTTGGAGCCAGGGCTATAATTAAACTAATTGAATAAAATAATTAGATATCGATGTTTGAACAATTGTCAATTTTGGCTAGTTTGGAAATATCAAAAATAGCGTCATCTTTGTTAGCTGCGGTCAAAGTAGGAAAGGGTATAGCGCAATTTCTGACTAAAAGCGATCTCGAAAAAGCTATCAAAGCTGGAGCCAAAGCAGTTGATCAATGGGACAAAAAACTCGATAATCAACAGCGATTATTTTTTCACGCTCCCCCGGATGGCTGGAATGGAGTTAATAATTTTTTGCGCAACTATTTTACTAATTCGGCGGTTGTGGCGGAATTACAGAAACCCTTAATCAATCAAGGGAAGCCAGATTGTAATTTTTTAGTCAGGCTATTTCAACAGCAAGCTGAAGCCAACAAAATTAAACTAAATCAAAAAGCAAGTTTACCGGATTGGGTTGAAACCTTTGTTAATGCTTATTTTCAGCATACTGCTACTTATCTAAAATTTCAGGTAGCCAAACAGGATTATTGTCAACAGTTAGCTAACTGGTTTGATGATGTTACATTTGCTGGCATTGCTGTGGCTGGTCAAGAAGTAGAAAAATCTGAGAAATTAGCCCAGATTTTTGTGATGCCAGATGTTGTAGAAGAGGTGTCAACTGCTAGGGATTTGGAATTGGAGCCTTTAGCAGAGGAAAGTGGTGAACAACCAGAAAGGACGCTGTTTAAAAAGACAATTGGTAGGGAATTTTTGGCTGAGCAGTTGTTGATTCAAAATCAGTCGATAAGAGTGGTGATATTGGGTGCGCCAGGCTCCGGTAAAACAACTTTGATGAGTTATTTTACCGTAATGTTAGCTCAGAGTAAGCCTGAGGTTTTGGGGTTAGATCCTGATACCGACTGGCTACCGATTTTAATTAGGATACGAGACTGGCAGAGATATCTAGATAAACACCTAGATAAAAGCCTGATCGACTATGCCCGTGGGTTTGCTGAAAAAACCATGGCTGTCAAACCCTTACCAAAAGGATTTTTTGACCATTGGTTGTCCGATGGTAGGGCATTGATATTGCTGGATGGTTTGGATGAAGTAGCAGAAGACGCTAAACGCCATGATGTGGTCAGGCGCATCAATAATTTTTTAGGACAGTTTGACAGAAATCGGGCGATTATTACATCTCGCCCCGCTGGTTATCGACGCTACTTTTTCCGCACTGAGGACTTTCCGCACTATCAAATTCAACCCTTTGATGACCAGAAAATTTCGACCTTTATTGATAACTGGTATAAGAGTAGATGTAAAGACCAAGCAGAAGCCGAAAGGCGCAAGCAGAGTTTAGGAAAGGCTCTGGAGGATAATGACCGGATTAAGCTGTTGGCACGGAATCCGTTATTGTTGACTATTATTGCATTAATTCATCGGTATCAAGCGGTATTGCCCAAAAAACGCCATAAGCTTTATGACAAGGCGGTGGAGACCTTGTTAACCAATTGGGATGAGCTTAAAGACTTAAGTAGTGATAAGCGGTTGAAGTATTTGGATTTCGAGGATGATTTACGCCGATTGATGGAATCCCTGGCTTATTGGATTCATAGCCAGGGAAATGTTGAAAATAACGACAGTGGCACGCTGATTGACCAGGATGATTTGATTAATCAGTTGAAGGAACAGATTAAAACCATGAAGGGGCTAGAGTTCCATAAGGCAGAGCGAGAGGCAAAACGATTTGTGGAATTGATTCGGGAGCGCACTGGTTTGTTGAATGAGCAGGGCCAAGATTGTTATGGGTTTGTCCATAAGACATTTCAGGAATATTTGTGTGCTCAGGAAATTAAGTATCAAGCGCTGCGTAAGTATGATTTTGATAAAATTTTAAATCCGATTCGGAACCATTTGCATGACTCCCACTGGCGCGAGGTCTTATTATTGCTAATAGCACAACAAACAGAGGAACATGCCGCGACGGCAATTCGGGCAGTTTTGAATAATAGTAACTATGAGCAGTGGTTGCATCGGGATTTGTTGTTTGCTGGTAATTGTTTGGCAGAAAATCCAAATAATTTGCGGAGTGCTGATCGTGAGTTAGTGCAAGATATTTTAGAGCGGTTAGTTGAGTTGGAGGTGAGTAGCAATAAGCGGGTTGGGGAGAATATTCCCCAGCAGGTTTATCAAATAATTTGTAGTTTGTCTGAAACTGATTTTCAGGCACAAGTATTGAAATTGTTGAAGGAGCGATCAGATCAGATTGATGAGGAACGATTGCTGAAGTATCGAGCTGAGTTAGGGGAAAAAGATCAAGTAATTGAAATATGGCTAGAACGACTAAAGGATAATGAATCTGATGTGCGTACAAGGGCAGCCAATGTATTGGGTAAATTGGGCAACAGCTCACAAACCCTAGTCAACGGCTTACTAGCACTGCTTCAGGATAATCGCTATTATGTGCGTAGTAAGGCAGCCTTGGCCTTGGGCAGATTGGGCAACAGCTCACAAACCCTAGTCAACGCCCTACTAGCACTGCTTCAGGATAATGAGTCTTATGTGCGTAGAAACGCAGCCTTGGCCTTGGGCATATTGGACAACAGCTCAGAAACCGTAGTCAACTTGCTCCTACCACTACTTCAGGATAATGACTCTAGTGTGCGTGAGCAGACAGCCGAAGTCTTGCGCCATTTGGGCAATAACTCAGAAACCGTAGTCAAGGCGCTCCTACCACTGCTTCAGGATAATCACTCTGGTGTACGTAGTGGCGCAGCCAAAGTCTTGGGCAGATTAGACAACAGCTCAGAAACCATAGTCAAGGCTCTCCTACCACTGCTTCAGGATAATCGCTCTGATGTAGGTATAACGGCAGCCTTCGCCTTGGTCAATTTGGGCAACAGCTCAGAAACCGTAGTCAACTTGCTCCAAGAACTACTTCAGGATCCAGATGCTTATCACCGTTTGAGGGCAGCCGATGCCTTGGGCAGATTGGGCAACAGCTCAAAAGTAGTCAATGCCCTACTACCACTGCTTCAGGATAATCACTCTGGTGTGCGTGTCTCGACAGCCGAAGTCTTGGGCAGATTGGACAACAGCTCAGAAGTAGTCAATGCCCTACTACCACTGCTTCAGGATCCCGATTCTGATGTACGTCAGACGGCAGTCCAATCCTTGGAAAACTTGGGTAACAGCTCAGAAACCGTAGTCAACGCCCTACTACCACTGCTTCAGGATCCCAACTCTGATGTGCGTCAGACGGCAGTCCAAGTCTTGGGCGAATTGGGCAACAGCTCAGAAACCGTAGTCAACGCCCTACTACCACTGCTTCAGGATCCCAACTCTGGTGTGCGTTGGGGATCAGCCTTGGCCTTGAGCGCATTGGGCAACAGCTCAGAAACTGTAGTCAGCACCCTCCTCGCACGGCTTAATAACCCCAACTCTGGTGTGCGTGGGGCGGCAGCCTTGGCTTTGGGCATGTTACTCAATACTTCAGAAACTGTAGTCAGCGCCTTACTAGAACGGCTTCAAGAAGATCACGATTCTGTTGTGCGTTGGAGGGCAGCCCAAGCCTTGATCAACTTGGGCAATAGCTCAGAAAGCTTAGTTAGCACCCTACTAGCATGGCTTCAGGATGAGAAGTTTTATCTGCGTAGGGATGCAGCCTTGGCCTTGGTTAAATTGGGCAACAGCTCAGAAACCGTAGTCAGCGCCCTGCTAGCAATGCTTAATAATCCTGATTCTGGTCTGCGTAGGAGGGCAGCCATAGCCTTGGGTAAATTGGGCAAAACATCCAATCATGTTCTACCTACTGTGATTGAATGGATTGAACAACACCAGGATTCAGACTATGTGGGCAGTGGTATTGATGTGCTGTGGGATTTGGTTGTAGATAGGGAGTAAGGAGTAGGGAGCAGGGAGCAGGGAGCAGGCAAAGAGAGGGTTTTGCGATCGCATCGATTGTAGACTAGACACAAGATTGGATTTTGCGATCGCATTCCAAATCCCATCTCATCTAGAAATAGAGCGACTATTACAATAGTTCCGGTAGCCTCTAATATAATCGTTAACCACATCAATCGCTTGGGGGCGCATGTTTCGTTGGCGGGGAAAGTCCTTTAATACCGAAAAAACATTCTGGTAAACCGCACACCAATTCCCAATCCCTGCCCGTAATGACTGTTGTCCCCGAACCAGGCTACGGATGAAAGCAATAGAGAAATCCTCAGGATCCTTCACAACTGCTGCATCTAATAATAATAGAGCATTAGCTCGCTGAACCTGCCCCAGACTACTGCTTGATCTAGAGCGATTGGCTACTGCAACAGCACTCTCCAAAGTAGGGTCATCCATGGCTAGTAAATACCCTAGCGCTAGTGCTTCGGCTGCCGTTAACATCTCAAGGGTAATCGCTGATGGCTGCTGACTACGGCTGCGAGCAATATACTCAAGATACTGATTAGCCCTCTGGCTTGGCTCAACAGAAAACCCAAGTTGGTTGATAATCGCTGCTCGCACATCATGGGTAATATTAGGATTGCTTAGGTTTCGGAAAACCTTATCATCAAGTCCATAAACCGAGGCATATGTAATCATATCAACATCTTTATATGCCTTAGCAAAAGGAGTACTAGTTAAGGGACTATCCGCCAACGCTACCGGAGCAACTGTAACTATACAACATACCACAATAGGTGTTAGTAATGGTGTTATTTTCATTATAGCACTTTTGAATTGGATCAGGTATTTTTGTTTTGAGTTTTAGGGAGTAGGGAGTAGGGAGTAGGGAGTAGGGAGTAGGGAGTAGGGAGTAGGATTTTTTGATTTTTTATGGTGGTCAAAAACAGTTTAATTATTTGAATTATTCTAAATAATATTACTTTGTATACCATACTTTAATTCCCATTTATCATAACACCAAAAAATATTATGATATCTTAAATTGACTACTGTTGCCTGTTCCCTGTTCCCTGTTCCCTGTTCCCTGCTCCCTGCTCCCTGCTCCCTGCTCCCTTTCCTCACTATTTCTAATCTTTTGATACTTCCAAATTATCAATAGTCAAAGTTCTTTCATCATCCGCTATCTGTTCCCTGAAGTCCATATCAATTTTAGTTGGATAACCTAAGCTAGCGTCGTAGGTAACATCAAGCTTATAATAATCCTGATCAATAGCCTTTTGGACAACATCGAAAAGCTTCGAGACCGAATCATAGGTATTAAAAAATTTCCGATTAACTGGTTTGCCGCTATCAGCAGCAACAATGGAAGTCGTTTCACCATTACGAATTTCTACCACAACTGGCTGAGTGACTTCACCAATACAATAGCAACTTACCTGTAATCTATACCGGTAGTTATCTAGCTTTTGAGTTTCCCAACGTTCTTGGTTTTGTTCCAATTGCTGCTCAGGGGAAGGATCACTAGCACAAGCGGAAAGTGGCAACATCATCACCAGTAATCCTAGCCAACAATAGCGATAGAGTCTGGAGTGTAGCGTCATAGTCTTCGAGTCACCAAGTAGAGCGACCAATGATAATTCGGGATGGTTGACGAATTCCCGAGTGATTTTGTTGCCATTCTAGTTCAACAATTCGTCTTGCTTAACCCGAAACCAGTAAATGTTTTGTAGGGTGCGTTAGGGACGGGCGAGCCCTCATTTTTAACCTGTTCGCGCCCGGTTGGGACAGCCCGTCCCGTAACGCACCACTGGGTCAAACAGCTTTTAGGAGATGCACTCCTTGATGCTCTAGTCAGATCAATGTTTACTGGTCTTGTAGGTATCTAACTATCCAGCCCAATGACAAAAGGAACCGCTCCATATCGACCTTTGAGGTAGCCTTTCTGTAGGGATTCATCCTCACGAACTTTAAAATCTAGTAACGAATAAAGCTTAGTGCTATTGTTGCTATTTTTTTCCGTGAACCATATCTGGTCTTGATTTAGTATGTCTCGATCTAGGAAAGTTGTATCGTGGGTAGTAACAATCAATTGAGCGTTATTTTGATTAGCTGCTTGATTATTAAACTCCTTGATTAAATAGGTTGATATTTCTGAATGTAAGCTGCGGTCTAGTTGATCAATAATTAAAATTCCTCCATTATCCAAAGCATCTATCCAATATGCTCCAATTTCAAATAATCGTTGGGTACCATTTGATATCCCGATATCATCTCCCTTGATTAATTTCAAAAAATTTTCACTATAATTAGTAGATTTGTAAAATCTTAAAGCAGTAAAATTAGATAGATTTTGGAACCTTGATGGGATTAACTTTAACTTATATCTAAACCATGTAAATAGTTTTCCTAACTGAATATGGTTATTTTGGGCAGCATGAGATAGAAATAAAGAATTTGAGCGAACAAAACCCTTAATACGTTCCTTTTCACCTTTCAGCCCTGGCCCAAAATACCAATAATAATCCTGTTCTTCTGAACGATAGTTACGCTCAAACCAAGTTTGAGGACGTCCTTTGGGATACGCGATTAGCCACTCTTCGTACACTCGCTCTTGGTCTAAGGAAAATCCGTATTGGTAGCGAATATTATCCTCAATGAAAATAATTTCAAAACAGCTCGGCTTTTTATGGTAGTCAGCATTTAACCGAAATGGTTCGATATTCCATCTACTGCCAAGCTGCATGCCAGTAGCTGACTGAAGCACAATCTGACGCATGGTCTGGATTGCACGCACCAGATTGCTCTTCCCCGAAGCATTAGGACCGTAGACCACAGCGCTAGTGAGTAGGCGCAGAGACTTGACATTAGGCATCGGGAAACTATTGCTATCCTGCCCAGTTTTTTTATTAGATGCCACCATACTAAAGGTCTGGCGCTCTTTAAATGAGCGATAATTTTCTACGCTGAACTCAACTAGCATCACTAGGGTCTCCCATGCTTACTTGGGGATTATCCATTAATCTTTGTGAATAGTAAACAATGGTAAAGCCATGATTTAGTTGATTATAGGAAGCTAGTTAGTAGAATGCGATTAGCCCTTCGGGCTACGCTACGCGATCGCATCTCTTCCTAGTAATACCAATTACACAAAATCTTGGTACACCTTAATCCCCTATACCACCGCCTTACATTATCAGTTTATCACCTTATGACCTGATTACCGTATCCTCTGTAGCAAAACTAAATAAAACTATCATTATTGCTATGCAACTGTATCCCTTAGCTTGTAGGGTGGGCAAAAACCGTTTATTTTTTTTATTATTAATGATTAGATTACTTTGCCCACCCTACTTTAATTGCTATTTCTTTTAAACGAAATTGAAAAATATTGTAGCTTGTAGGGTGGGCAAAAACTGTTTAATTATTCGGAATACTCTAAATTATATTACTTTGCCCACCCTACTTTAATGGCTATTTTTTTTACTTTAAATTTTATTCCTAAAAAGGAAGCTCATCATCCATTCCGAGTCTAAGTTTATTCCCTGATTTGTTAGGTAATTCAATAACACCTGCTATCAACTTCCAACAAGGATCACCATCCTTTTGCCAATCACCAGGTCGCCAAGGCATGCTGAGACTAACCGTAACCAAACACTGATTTTGCGGTCGATACCCTAACTCTAAATACCTCACAAATATCGGATCAGTAATCGTAGCAGTCAATTCTTGTCCAAAATCTGTTACCAGTGAACCTTCCCATTTTTCTACACCCTCACGTCTGACACCAATCGGTTGAACCAAAAACTCTACAGCTTTCACCAGTTGCAGTGTACATCGTTGCTCTACTGGTAATGACTGCAAGAAATTCACGGTTACATAGCGCTCATTATTATGGAGAATGTATTTTTCTCGGCTACAAAACTTATTGAGATATCCAGCAGGAACTTGTCCTACTCGTCGCCATTGTCCTGGTAATACCAAAAGATTTTCACACTCAAAGCCAAAGTCTGGTCCAGTTTTAGCCAAAGGAATATCTAAAATATCCAGTAAGGTTGGTTCTCTTCCCGCAATCTGACGCATTGGTTTCGGAATGCGACCATCCGGTAAATCAGATACAGGACGAATCCATTGACGTTTAAGGGAATTAATTCCAGCTATACATCTATCGCCATGCTTCCAGGAGTTAGCCAAGCAAATAATCTGAGTCATGGTGCTATCTAATCCCAAGTAAGGTTAGTTTAGACTACTGACCTAGATCGCCAAATCCAGTTTAGTTATGCAACGACTTTGATATTTTTCTATGGTCTTAGCAACGGGGATTTGGGATAAATCATAGGTGAACTATCTTTATAGTTCCCAATTTTTGACTCAGATATTCTGCTACTAAACGGCGATGACAGTTATGGGGAGTAGGTTCACTACACAGCAAACAGCTACCATCTAATAAATCTGGTGATACCGTCTTTTCGATTTCACGCTCTGTAATTAATTGTAAGAACTGGTTTTCATAGGTTTCCCAATCACCATTATTTTTTTTATAGGTATTTAGGATATCCTTAGTCGGAGCCAACTCTAGACGATGTATATAGTCAATATTCCCAATTTGCTGCAAAAAGTATTCAAAATCTTTGTTTTTGGTGAAACCAGCTAATTGAGATTTATTATTGAGTCTCGTATCGATAACTCGCCTTACTCCAGCATTAATCAGAAGCTCAAAGAACTGTTGAGCACTCTTTTTAGTAAAGCCAATCGTAAATAAATTAATAGTTTTATTCATAGTCAGGATCTTGATAGCAATCCTAAATTAATTGTGATAATTTTTGTTCCCTACTCCCTACTCCCTATTCCCTATTCCCTACTCCCTACTCCCTACTCCCTACTCCCTTTGCTAGATAAGCAATAGTATCCCCTTGCCTATGATAAGCTTCCTTAAGTCTATCCTCCCAAGAGCAATTGTCCCAGTTATCCATAGATGTCGGGTCATCAAATAGGGAAAGTTGCTTCGGTTGTTTGATTTGGGAATCATTTAACCCATGAGAGCTGAGCAGTCTTTCTTCTAAATCCTGATGGAACTCTAAGCTGCCATCATTGAGAATATGATTAATCTCTAACCCCGATTTAACTAAATGTTGGCAGACTAAAATTGTCCGATGGCAAGTGATCGGGTCTTTTTCAGCACACATCAACGCAATTTGGTAAGTTTCAGCCCCTTGAATTACCCGTTTAAGACCCGCTGAAAACAGGTCAGTGGCGGCAATTCTTTCATATAACGCTTTACCACCAACATAACAACTGAGATCAGCCGGTCTTGCACCCAACTCCTTACCCAGAAACACATAGCGAATTCCTGCCGACAATAGTTCAGCCTTGAGGGGGGCTTGACTAAAATGGGGTAAGTAACGGCTGTAAGGATGCGATCGCACATCAGCCACCGCTGTAATTCCGTGCTGCTTTAGTAAAGCAATAAAATCCTCAATACTGAGATTAGAATGACCAATAGTGAATAATTTACCAGTCTTACTACCAGTATTACTAATTGTACTAATCATCTCCAAAAACCTCCCTTATTCCCATTCCTTGCGTCTTTTTAGGTCATCAAACAAATATCACTTTATCCGTTTTACTAAGGTAAACTAGGTTCAAATTATAGCAATTATAATCATAAGTGAGGTACACAGGATTTTTTCCCGATTCCCGATTCCCGATTCCCGATTCCCGATTCCCGATTCCCGATTCCCGATTCCCGATTCCCGATTCCCGATTCCCGATTCCCGATTCCCGATTCCCTGCTCCCTAAAACCCAGAACTTTGTACCTGACCGAATTTAAAACCGCTGTAAGCATGATAGCTGACAGCTGACAGCTGACAGCTATCATGCTTACTTCAATTCAAGTTAATTAGCTTGAAGATTAGGGGATTCCACTGGTATAAATGGAGTAACGTCAACTATCACTTTAAACCGTTTACCCAGCTTAATCTTAACTGCATCTTCAAACTCCTTCACCTGTTCCGATGTAATCCGTTCTGTTGAACGCATAGCAATTTTGATCTCAGGAGGATTCTTTTTCCGATTGATCTTCGAAGTAGAAAATTCTCTAACACCTGGTTTGTTAAACAATGAACTATTCTTAATCAATTCCTGAACTGGCTTCTCAACTCTTCCTTGCTCAAGCACGTCCCAAAAGGTAAGTCCTAGGGGCACGACTAATACAGCAATCAGCACTAAAGAGAATCCCCAATTTAAAGACCGGCTCAGTTCAGTACTTTGAGCATACCCGCTAAAGACATAAACGATCATACAAGCTAGGTTAATCCCAATCAGGTTAGTAATATAAAGCAGAAATGCGCCCTGACTATAGGTCCATTGTCCCTGGGATAGGCTTAACCCAACGACACACAGGGGAGGCATTAGGGCTACTGCAATTGCTGTCCCTGGTACCGCATCCTCTAAAGACGGGCGAATTTTAGAGAAACCACTAATTCCACCGGCCACGATCGCAACCAGTAAATCAATTAGATTGGGTTGAGTTCTAGCTAAAACTTGGGCTCCAAATTCAGGGGATCCGATAACTGTACCAACCAACCAGGAACAACTTATACCCAGTAAGGTACCTACAGAAATGGAAACAAAACTACTCCGTAACAGTTGCCAATCTCCTTCCAAGGTAGCAAAGGACAATCCTCTTAAAGGCAACATTAGAGGAGCAATAATCATCGCGCCAATAATCACCGCAGCACTGTCGAGCACTAGTCCAAATGTAGCAATTAAACAAGAGCTAATGATTAAGACTAAGAAATTGAGGGTAAGTTCTGATTCCTCAACCAGAGAATTCCTTACCATCATAATTGGAATTGCTTTTAGCCCAAAGTTCCTGAAAAGATTCAAGGTTTTGGAGACTCTAGTTTTAGTTTTTTGAGTCTTTTGAGTCTTTTGAGTCTTTTGATTCTTTTGGTCTTCCATAGATAATAGACTATGCTCCCGACTATTGAGCTTAATTATCTTTCACCAACAAGTATTGACAATTGGCTTTAATTAAGGTAAGACACCTGATTTCACAATCTGACTGGTAGATCGGATAATCATGAGGTAACGTTACTGCTCCTACCAGTCACTGCTATTGCGTGAGCCGATTGTCAATGAATTCTATTTTTTCACCAATTCAACAGTTACTGATCACTTGGCTACTAATCTTAATAACTGGATCCGTAACCCTTAGTGCTTTAAGCTATGTGGGTGAGTTAATCAGCATTTTGCTCACTGCAGCTCTGATCGCCTTTGTACTCAACTATGCTGTAGCTGCAGTCAGAGCATTCCTACCCAGAACCGTAGCAGCAGTGCTGGTTTATCTACTAACGGCCTTGATCGTGGTGATTATTACCCTCACCTTAGCCCCTCCAGTATTCAACCAAGGGCGACAACTAGTAACCAAGTTACCAGAGTTGCTAGCAGAAGGTCAGCAGCAATTGGGAAATTTCCAAGCCTGGAGTGAACAGCGCAATTTACCCGTTGATGTCCGGATCTTAGGGTCTCAACTATTGGCACGAGTGCAAGCACAAGCAGAAGCGATCGCAAGCACTGGCTTCGGTTTAGTAGTTGGTACCTTTAACTGGTTTGTAGACTTAATCTTAATTTTAGTAATTTCATTTTATATGCTCATCGATGGTGAGCGAGTTTGGCGAGGTCTAACCGCCATTTTTTCCCCGGTTATTCGAAGAGTCTTAACCGAAGGATTGCAACGTAATTTACAACAATTTGTGATCGGTCAAATCCTGTTAGGATTGTTTATGACAGCTACCCTAACCCCAGCCTTCTGGGTCTTAAAAGTACCGTTTTTCCTACTATTTGCTGTCTTCATTGGATTTATGGAAGTGATTCCCTTTATCGGAGCAACCCTGGGCATTGGCACAGTTGTGATTGTAGTAGCGTTTATTGACTGGTGGCTAGCCCTAGAAGTATTGGCCGTATCCGTAGGTCTACAGCAGATCAAAGACAACTTAATTGCTCCGAGAATTCTCGGTAACTTGACTGGTTTATCCCCAGTAATCATCTTTGTCTCTTTGCTATTCGGAGCAAAACTGGGAGGATTCTTGGGGCTAATTCTCGCAATTCCCCTCACAGGTGTCGTGAAAAGTTTAGTGGAAATTATTTTTGAGCCCACCCTACCCCCTCAAAGTGGAGATTTCTTTAACAATCCTTATCAAGAATCCTTATAGTTATTAATTGAGGGAATTAAGAATTAAGAATTAAGAATTTAGAATCGGGAATCGGGAATCGGGAATCGGGAATCGGGAATCGGGAATCGGGAATCGGGAATCGGGAATCGGGAATCGGGAATCGGGAATCGGGAATCGGGAATCGGGAATAGTTAAGCATTAACGTGAATAGGAAATGATTAACCAGATTCGATATTATCTCTGTTCTGCCTAGAGTGACAGAACAGAGATAATAAGTTCACAAATATAGCAGTCGAAGTAAAGATTAACACATATTTCTATTCCCTATTCCCTATTCCCTGTTCCCTTTAAAGCGAAATACTATGTCGTCAACTATACTTCTCTTGCTATAACTTCACAATCCCAGAGCCGAGCGAGTTGTAGGTCCAACGATTCCATCTACTGTTAAATCTTTTAGCTTCTGGAATTTCTTAACAGCTTCCTCAGTACCGGGACCAAAAACGCCATCTACCTCGACCGTAATAGTTGCTTTAACTAAAGCTTCCTGAAGTTGGCGAACATCCTCACCTTCGAGATAGGGTTGAGTCAGGCTGAGTCTTCTGTCTGGAAGAGATTCGTTAGTTTTTCCAAAGCCAACTATGGGGGCTTGATTAAGTCGCGCGTCAGTATTTCGTCCGTAAATCCCATCTTCAGCAATGGGTTTGTCCGGATTATATCGGTTCCAGAGTCGCTGAAACGCTTTAACTGCAACAGGACGAATGTTTCGTGTACCTCTGCCAATATAGTCAAAGTGAGGCCTATCCGCAGGTCCAAACCACCTCCAACCCTCTCGCTCTAGATAGGGTCTCCAGCCTTGCTCGTCATTAATATCTATGGCTAAACCACTCTGGTGATTACTTCTACCAGGAGGGGCAACCACACCAATACCACAGCGTCTAACTTTACCATGATTGAATAGCATTAGTTGCTGAGCAATAGTTCGGTAACCAGAATTGACCGAAAGGGTGCGACCACGAGCCTTAATTGCCCGTGCCAAGGACTGCTTAGCTACTGCCTGAAGGAAAGGGTGAACTGCTGGACCATTAGCCACATCTAGGTCAGCAAAACTGACCAAGCTATTGGGTCCGATGCTATTCATTTCATCAATCAGCTGCTGGTCTAGTCCCCGCAGGATAGAAGTAGAGCAGCCAGGAGCCTGTCGAACAGTAGTTAATCGATTTTTTGCGATCGCTTGTGTCTGGATCAGGGTTTGAGGCTGATTATCTATCAGGTTAATTTGGTGACAATCTTCACAAAAATCTGCATGTTTTGTTTGTTCTGATTCAAGATTGCTTTCGAGATTGCTATAGTCTGCCATCACTATAAATTTAGGATATATACCTAACTCAATGGTTTACTCTAGTTGCTTTCCCTGAAATCTTGCACCACTGTCACTAGCCGTAGGTTCGGCAATATAGCGCTACGCGCAAGGCAATAGGCATGCTAGCAATAGGCAATAGTTTCCCACGGGTCGCACCTTTTGCTGCTTGTATCAATTTCAAACACCTTAATGCGTAGTGCTATATTATCAACGTTATCCCTAGCTTAATCTTAGAGTGGAATAATTGCCCACTATAACGACTCAGGTGCAATAAAATTTCAGTACTATTTTGATTATCAGCAATACAATAATCCTTTGACAGTACCCTTGAGGGTACTTTTTTTGGAGTCGTTAGTGATTAAATTTGATATAATTAAAGGTTATGCCAGATGTGTTGAACAGGCAAAAGGGAATAGGACAGAAGTAGTTTTCGAGATCTAACGGTTTGTGTCTAGGTTAAGTATAATCCTGAATCGTGATTATTCACTAATGACTAATTAATATAGCAGACCCTTAAATTTAGTTTTCATTTTGTCCTGAGCGTTAACTAGGCCGTACGGAGTGGATCTCATCTTTGTAAAAAAGAAGGGAAGTGCCGGAAGTGTCGGAAGCGTGGGGATTTTAGGGAGAGTAAGTAGTGTAGGCAGTGTCGGAATTTTATTAGAATTTTTGTCTAATTGCATGCATTGAGATGCACCCGCAAAAAGAATGTGATCGCTACAGGTTAAGTCCTGTTTCCGGATGCAACCCAGCTTCAAGATCAATTTCTATACCCTGAGCTATTAATGAGCAAGCCATTTGACATGCTGGGATTATTCGAGATTTGACTTTTATCAGTAACGTGTCAATATCAACATTTGAATTTGCAAGCAATATCTTTTGTCGAAAACTTTCTTCTGCAATTTTTCCTCTGTCTGGAGTTCCTTGTGGGTACATGATTGAGTTAATTATCGTTTCAGCATGTTTCCACGAATTAACACCGAGCTTGTCTCCTACCCAGCCTTCTTTAGCTAGAGGATGAGAAAAAGTCATCCCCCAAGGGAAAACTGCCATTTGACTGAAAATCATCTGGCATGTATCTATCCTTTGATCTTCCGGCATTTCTACGGCATCAGCCATAGCTTTGAAATTGCCCATAATTTTCCCATTAATTTTTTGAACTTTTATGGGCTTGCTATTTGGTATTGGAAGCTGTAGAAAGAATTCCGACCCTTCTCTGATATGCTCGCAGCTTTTCTCTATTGCGATAGCGATTGAAAGTTCATTAGCGATCGCGGGTGGAATTTTAGTTACAGAATTTATTTGATAACCAAATTCATTAGCTTTCTCGATAAAATCTGCTTCTTTAGGTTCATAATCTATGTTAATTTTTACAGTTTTCAATCTCTTAGCCATTTATATACGTTTTAAGTTAATTAGGTTGACCTTGATATTACATTATTCTCGAATATAAAAACCATTTTCCGGAAAATACGGCGTGGGGAATTACAACCCTAGTGAGACCAGATGATCAAAAGGGTAAATCTCATGATTATGGGGTACACCTTGGGCAATCCAGATGTTTTCGTGAACTGAAAATGGTTTTCGCAGGTAGCGGTGCCTACGGCACATCGCGTAGCGTCGGTAAAGCCCGAATCGCAGTACAAAAGAAATCCCTACCGAACTGGGAGGGTTTTACTCTCGGAAAGATGCCAACAAATCGGAAAATCAGTCTTCGTTGCCCGGCCATGACGGTCAATTTTCATGCAGCCGATGCCTCAATACACCCATGCCTTTTAGTTAATACATTGGGTGTACCAGAGTCAATACATTTTGGCGCGATTCCAGTGTCCTAACAAGTTTTCATACTTTTCCAGATACCTTTTTATTTTTCCCGTAAATCTTTTTTCGCCACTATAAAAAATGATATAATGATAATAAAGCGATTGCAGTTATAACTAAGAGAGTGCAATCGCTGTAAATCGAAGTTTTACGGAAAATTAGTTTATTAACAAACAAATTAATTTATTTTCTGACGTATCCCAGTCATTATTCTATTACAGACAGGTTGTTTTGGCCATACTTGTTTCCCGAGAAATTCAAATCTTTTCCAAGCTTGAACGTAATTTCCCCCAGTACTATTCAAAAAAGTTTTAGATTGAGAAATAACGGCAACCATATCCTCACCATATTTTTTGACACATTCATTACTAGAAGAGTCTGCCAATTTTTTAAATTTTTCTTGAGCCTGAGTATACTGTTCAAATGAATCCATATTTTTCCTGCTAAAAACATTCCACGCGGCATGATAGTTCCTTTGGTCTTTTGTAAGACTAGGTTGGTTGTTAATACTAGCAATACCCCATACTCCTAGTCCCAACATAAATAATAGAATCGCAGCCCCTATATACTCGTATATTGACTCAGATTCTTTCCAATAAGAATATGTTGAATCAGATTCTTCTGAAGAATAGTATACTGGTTCAGTAGGAGCAGGATCTTCAACATATGAGTTCATCTCTTCGACAACGTCATCAATGTCGTAGTCTCTGAAATTGAACCATTCTCTCCCTCCATAGTTCCATCGAAAATATTCAAACTTGCGATGAAGATCTTTTTCTACTGCACTATAGTCCAAGCACCGGATCCAATGGTAAACCTCAAGATCAAAAGTACTTGAAGTCCTCAGTTGAGCTAGTCTTTCCTCCGGTGTCTTTGAAGTTTTTCCAATTTTGTAGAGCCCAGTCGGCTGTTGATTGGGTTCAAGCTGCACAATCAAGTAAACGTACCCCATTTTTTGTTGAGTCAATTGGCAATCACCCTCTTTGAAAATTCAATAGGATCTACAAGAGTTAAAGGATGTGTTCCGGACAACCACAAAAAGGTTAGATCGGCACAGCCAACACTACGCGATCTTCAGATTCTACTATAGATGAGGCTTGTTGTTAAGGATTTTCGTGCGAATGAGGAAACAATGTATTAGGAAGTGAGATCGTTTTTTTAGATAGTAATCGGCTTATCAACTGGTTGAAGTGTTGGATACAGGCTTTGCCACCATTCACCAGCCCGACCATCAGCAGGAAAATCAAGACTTTTTTCTAATTAACTTGAAATATTCCAACTGTTTTGATTTCTTTAATTACCTCTGACTCTTCACTCAAAGGGGACATCAGCTCTGCTATCAGTCTGTTTCGTCGTCCCTTTAGAACTTAATAGACTTCGCGGCAGTTGTCGGGAACAGGGAACAGTGGATAAGAATTGAGGTAAACACTATCAGAAAAATACTTTTGCAAGAGGTATCTGTTAATTAATCTTCACAGAAAAGGTACCCTTAAGGGTACTACCAAGCCAGATTTTTCTCTAATAAGATACAAATGTATCGATTGAAATCAGTAATGAAACTCGCTGCTCACCAAATGTCTGGTATTTCCGCTGAAATTGATGCCTATCTCAAAGCCCACCATGAAATTGGGTGGTTCTCAGGGGCGGTTATCGTACTCAAGGCCGGTAAAACCGTGTTTACCAGGGGGTATGGCATGGCTAGCCTAGAGTACCAGCTACCCAATACCCCCCAAACTAGATTTCGGTTGGGGTCGGTGACAAAGCAGTTTACTGCTGCTGCGATTCTACAACTCCAGGATCTGGGGTTGGTTGATGTACACGCTCCTGTTTCTACCTACTTGCCAGATTATCCCCATGGGAATCGCATCACCTTGCATCACCTCCTAACCCATACGGCGGGCATTCCTAACCTAACTAGTTTTCAGGATAAAACCCAATGGATGGCAAAACCTACGACCCTTGAGGAGTTGATTGCCCGCTTCCAAGACCTCCCCTTGGAATTTGAGCCGGGAAAAGAGTTTCGCTACAGCAATTCAGGCTATGTTCTGCTGACCCAGGTGATTGAAACCGTATCGGGTCAGTCCTATGGCGATTATCTAAAAGAGCATTTGCTCCAGCCTTTGGGGATGGAGAACACAGGTTACGAGTATCCTTTGGCGGTGATTGATGGCTTGGCAAATGGTTATCAGTTCACTGATGACGGCTATCTCAAGGCAGAGTATATTAATATGTCGGTGCCACAGGGAGCCGGAGGACTATATTCCACGTTGGAGGATTTGGCTCGATGGAATCAGTTTTTGTTTGACCATGGGGTGGGAGATGAAACGATCTTAAGGGATAAGGCGATCGCTACTATGACCTCTCCCTTAGTACCGAGCAATCCTGACGAAGCTCCCCATCTGTTCTATGGCTATGGATTGGTAATAAACAAACAGCCCAAGCATCAGCGCATTGGTCATGGTGGGAGAATTAACGGCTTTGTAACTAATCTGGTATACTACCCAGACCAGGATGTGAGTTTTGCTGTGCTCAGTAATTTAGAAACCGCCAATCTAGAGCGAATTTCCCAGGATTTGGCAGCAATTGTGTTTGGGGAACCCTACTCCAAACCCACAGTTTCTGACGTGGTGAAGGTAGATCCGTCTGTATACGAGGGCTATATTGGAACTTATCACCTAGTGAAAGCCTAGGCAATTCCCGGTAATTTCTGGAATTGCCCACTGGGTTGCAGACTCAGGATTAGCTTCCTACGTTGGTTTGGTCATGACACCCAGAGGTGATCTCCAGCTTCTGGCTCTGTCGCTAATCATTAAGACAAAGGCAAATGTGTGGTTAGCTCAACAAGCCATTCCAACATTGTCGTTCGCGTAAGCGTGTGCGAAGCACTCGGAACACATTACCGAATTGAGAGCACTAAAAATGCAAAATTATGTATTTGTCATTGACACAAACTTTCAACCATTAAACCCCATTCCACCAAAGAAAGCTCGCCGGTTACTAGACAAAGGGAAAGCTGCGGTTTTTAGGATGTACCCGTTTACAATAATCTTGAAAACTGCGATCAATAATCCAACCATCTCACCTTGTCAGATAAAAATCGACCCTGGTAGTAAGGTAACTGGATTTGCCTTAGTTCAAAACAATCAAGTTATTTGGGGAATGGAATTAGAACACAGGGGAGGGCTGATCAAGAGAAAACTAGAATCTAGAAGAGCTGTAAGGCGCGGAAGGCGTAACCGCAACACCCGCTACAGAAAACCCAGATTCCTTAACCGTAGACGTCCAGAAGGCTGGCTTGCCCCTAGCTTAGAGCACCGGGTTTTGACTATTGAAACTTGGGTTAAACGATTAATTAAGTTCTGTCCAATCAATGAGTTTTGGGTTGAAAGAGTTAAGTTTGATACCCAGAAAATGCAGAACCCTGAAATCAATGGTGTTGAGTACCAGCAAGGCGAGCTAGTTGGATATGAGGTTAGAGAGTACCTACTTGAAAAATGGGGAAGGGAATGTGCCTATTGTGGCAAGCAGTCCGTCCCGTTACAAATTGAACATATTTACCCAAAATCTAAAGGTGGAAGTGATCGAATAAGTAATCTTTGTTTAGCCTGCGATAAATGCAACCAACGCAAAGGGAACAAGTCTATAGAAGACTTCTTAAAAAAGAAACCGAGTCTACTACAAAAAATCAAATCTAAGGCTAAGCAGCCATTAAGAGATGCAGCAGCGGTTAATTCAACTCGCAACAAATTAGTTAAGGTACTTAAAAGAATCAAACCCATAGTCACTGGAACGGGAGCGCAAACCAAGTACAACCGAACTAAGCTGGGTTTTCCTAAAGAACATTGGATTGACGCTGCCTGTGTCGGGGATATTGAGATGTTGACATTTAAAACCTCCCAACCGCTTCTGGTTACTTGTAAAGGACAAGGGGGCAGACAAAAAGCAGCACTCAATAAGTACGGCTACCCGATCAGACATAATCCGTTGAGGCCAATCAAAGGTTGGTGTAGTGGAGACATAGCTAAAAACATCTTGACCGGAAAGTTTGGGAGAGTTAACCCTAGGAGCAAAAGTAATTCATTTAATTACACGGTTCCAGGGGAAAAGGCAATAAGCTTGCACGTCAAAAACTTAGTTAGGATTCACAGGAAAGATGGTTATACTTACGGATTTTGCCAGTAAATACCAGAAACTACCTGGAAATAGTCTTCCTATTACATTCAGGTTGCTCCTGAGTTCCAGGTAACTGTAACCACCCAAGCCAATCAATTGCTGATTCAGGGAACAGGGCAGTCTATTTTAAAGCTTTATCCTACCTCCGAAACTGAGTTTTTTGCACGGGTCATTGATTTGCGAGTTGTCTTTAACCAAGGCTCAGACGGCACGGTGGAAAGCGTGACGCTGCTGCAAAACGGGCAGGAAACCGTTGCTCCTAGGGTAGATTGAGAGTGGAGAGTTTTAATGTAATCTTATGATAAAGATTGCTTTCTGGGTGATTCTCTTTACCCCAATTAAGGGCTTTCTTAAGGATTTCTGTGTAGTCCATATTGGCTAAAGTTTGAGGTTTTCCATGAATGCGATCGCACCATTACAAACTGCCGCGTTCAGCTTCGCTGCGCCAAAGGCGATCGCTTTCTTATTTTCAATCTATTCAGATTCTACTATGGATGAAGCTGGTTGTTAAGGATTTTCGTGCGAATGAGGAAACAATGTATTAGGAATTGAGATAGTTTTTTGAAATAGTAATCGGCTTATAAACTACTGGTTGATATTGTTTACATCTCAACTCAAAATGCTATAGTAATCTATCAATTCTCAGGCTCCATCTGGGCAAAGTGTTCCATCAGCATCCGATGGATAAAGATGTAGCCTCCTCCTACTTTTTGTAAGAAGATGCGATCAGCAGCATAGTCCAGGAAGCGGGCATAGTTCCAAGGGATGTAATTGTTACGGTACAGGACAAGGCGGAGACTGAAGTGTTGGATGCAGGCCATACCACCATTATTCAGCCCGGCTATCAGCGTGATCATCAGCCCGACCATCAGCCCGACCATCAGCCCGACCATCAGCGCTCCCATCAGCCCGAACCTCAGCTCTCCCACCAGCATTCCCAACAGCCCAAACACAAGCGCTCCTACCATCAGCCCGACCACCGGCCCAAACATCAGCGCTCCCATCAGCCATACAGTTATAGCATTACGAGCTGATTTCCAAATTCCTTGATTTGGATTTGTTTTTGTTTCAATTTCTGAACTGTCCAGCTCTTTTATCAGCTCTTTTATCGGCATTTTCATCAGCATTCCCATCAGCACTCCCATCAGCCCTCCCACCAGCCCAAACACCGGCCCAAACATCAGCCTTCCTACCACCATTCCCATCAGCATTCCCATCAGCATTCCCATCAGCATCTTTAGCAGGTTAATCAAGAGTCTTTTCCAATTAACTTGGAGTATTTCAACTGTTTTAATTTCTTTCATCAGCCCTCCGACCATCAGCCCGACCATCAGCATTCCCATCAGCCCAAACATCAGCATTCCCATCAGCCCAAACATCAGCCCGACCATCAGCCCAAACATCAGCCCTTCGTTTAGCCCGATTATCAGCCCAAACATCAGCCCAAACATCAGCCCAAACATCAGCCCAACCATCAGCCCGATTATCAGACTGTAAGTTCGTTTTTGATTTCTATTTATTAACCAAAATGGCTGCATTTTTTCAATTAAAAATACTGTTTGCGACTCCTCAACCATCCTCTGGGCAATCCAAATTAGCCAGTGCTTTACTTGCACATTCTTGTATCGCTGATTAGTCTTCCGACGCTTAAACATTTTCTCGATATATGCATCAAAGAGCTGCTTGCCCCGTTCTTCCACTACCTCAGTTTTCGGTAACTCATCAACTGCTACTCCCTGATAAGCTAGGGTCATAATATTGAGCATTAGAGGTGACTGGGCTAATTCTTGTAATACTGTATCCTCTGCTATTAATGTCCTCAATCCCGTTAAATCAGCCCCGACACTATCCAAGTAATGATAGATTTTTTCTAAAGTCAGCAATCTTATACAAACTGCTTTATGAAAATTCAGACGATTGGATAGGGATTGATAGTCTTTAATCCGACTACACACTACCAAATCGCTATTATAATAATCCTTATTAAATTTGTTTAACGCTAGGATACAGTCGTCTCGATAGTCTGCCTTAACTTCATCCAAACCATCAAGCAATGGTAGAAGTTGCTGTTGCGTTACCAAAGCTTGTGCAATTTTATTAGGAACTTGATATACAGTGTTCAGTTCCTCTACTAACCAATCGGCTATCGTCTGCCGTTTCTTTGCCCAAGAGGAGAGGTTAAAGACTACAGGAATTAGCTGATTAGTGTCTTGTTCAGTACGAGCGATTAAATCCCTGGTGAGTTCGAGTAAGGTTGTGGTTTTTCCTGACCCTGGTTCCCCTAAAATGAGTAGGGTTCTTCCTGTTCCAATTTGGTCAAAAACATCAATTACTTTAGTGCCTTCGGGGAGGGATTGAGGTGAGTCGTCACCGATTTCGAGAATTTCACTCAAAGGATTAGTAATGGCATCGGGTCTCTCCTCTAATCCCAACTCCATCAGTACCTGGTGATAGAGGGATTTTTCCAGAACGCCTTTGACCCAATAGTTTTTGACTTTAGTGAGTAATGCCTGACGGTTGCGGTATTCTTGGCGAGGAGTTGAACTTTGACTAACCCAATTAACAAACCACTGGATCTGGAAAATACCCTTCCAAATTGCATCTTGTTGTCCACCGCCCATTGAGTCTGGATTTGTCTGTTTGATGTCTCTTTGTTCAGTTGTTGCTGCTTCAGCAATAGCAGCAATAGCTTTTAAGCTTGGGCTTCCAGGATTTGCCCTACGTGCAGCATAAATTAATTCTTCAACCCAATCATCAGCTTCTGCTTTTTGTATTAATTCAAAAACAATGTCGTTTAAGTTACCTTCTCCAGCAATTGTGTTTAAATTTTTATCTAATTCAAACCATAGCATTTGCTCTAATGATGATTTATTAGGGAAAGCATCAGTAAAAGCCTTTTGTAGTATTTTGCGTTGTTCACCGGATAAGCCCATATTTTTACATATGTTATTAGTTCAGACAAACATTTCTGAAGGGGTAACGAAACAAGCTGAAATGCTTGGTATGTAAAGGTAGTACCATTTTATGGGAAAAAAAAGGTAGTGGGACTTTAGCAAGGGAGCAGGGAGTAGATAAACAATCCTGTGAACCTCATAGTTATGAAAAACGCTCACTAAGAAAACTTCAGTCGTGAGAAGGATATACTTCACTACTCTTTCCCATCGTTTACCGGACATGCCAGTCTTTTTGATCTTTTCAGGTGTTATCTCTTCCCCCATGACGAACATCTGGTAGAGGAGGACCATGCGTTCGCGTAGCGTGACCTTTGGTCAATCGCAAAACTCCAGCAACTGTTATCCCTTCGTCACTTCAGGTGCTGGAGGAGCTAACTCGGATCACTTAACAAAAATTTAAACGTCATGGTTTTCCCATAACCATAAGCTATTCCCATAGGGTGCGCGTAGCGCATTAGCTGATAGCTTACCCCTTGAATTATCCTTAATCCTTCTAGACTATAGCGTTTATTATACCTATGAGGTACACAGGATTTTTTACCTCTTACCTCTTGGCTCTTACCTCTTCCCTCTTACCTATTCCCTATTCTGTTGGCTTAGCGTGGCCTCAGTCCCTGCTCCCTGCTCCCTGCTCCCTGCTCCCTAAAACCCAGAAAATTGTACCTCATGACTATGATAAGTACTATAATGAGTTTAGCTCTAATCAAGTCCCGTCGGACATTGATAACCTTAACAGTTACAGTTGCCATTGTATTGATTTCACTCAAGGCAGCAAGTGCAATACCATTGTTTGGTGCCGGTGCTTCATTTCCCGAACCCCTTTACCAGCGTTACTTTTCCCAATACCAACAAGAAACCAGCGTTAATGTAAATTACAGTACCATTGGCAGTGGTGGTGGTATTGAGGAATTCATTAACGAGTCTGTTGATTTTGCTGCTAGTGATATGCCCCCAACCGATGAGGAAAAAAGTCAGATGAAACGGGGCTTACAAATGGTGCCAACAGCGGGGGGAGCTGTGTCAGTGATTTACAATCTGCAAGGTGTAGTCTCCTCTGTCAGACTATCTCGCGAGACTCTAGGCAAAATCTTTACTGGTCAAATTGGTAATTGGAAGCAAGTTAACACTTACCTGCCCAGAAGAGACATCAAAGTTGTTGTGCGCTCAGATAGCAGCGGTACTAGTTTCATATTCACCAAGTACTTGAGTGCGATTACCCATGGTCTGATCAAACCTAGCCGAAAACCAGATTGGGGCTTCAAGGTCTTCTCAAGCCGTCCTCAAAATGGTGGAGTAGCTGGGGAAGTGCGGCGGATTGACGGTGCCATTGGCTATGTAGAAGCTCATTATGCTCTAGAGAACAACTTTACTAGCGCTAGAATTGAAAATCAAGAAGGTCGCTATATTAAGCCTAGTCTTGACCAAGCCAGTAAAGGGCTGCTTAACGTAGAGTTTAACCAGGACTTCACCCTCAAACTTAACGATCCAGCTGATGGTTATCCAATTGTGGGTCTAACTTGGCTGCTACTGTACCAGAAGTACCCCACTCAGGCCAAAGCCCAGGGGATTAAAGATATGGTTAATTGGATTCTCACTAAAGGTCAGGACCTCAACGGGGAACTGGGGTATACCAGGATTCCAGACGGTCTTGCTCGCCAAGCCATCGAAGCAGTGAATCAAAACATAACTGTTGGCTCATAGTAGTGGGGTAGGGTGGGTTATTGTAACGGGCAAGATGCCCGTTCCACCCCACACACCTATTTTAGCATAAATAACTACTAAAAACTATATAACTGTTACAACCTATATTGTTTTTATAACCCATATGACTGTTACACCCACCGGGTCAAACAGCTTTAATGAGATGCACCCGGTTTACAGCAACCACAGTAGAGTTAGTCCCTGGTTCAATAGGTAAACAGCATCAATCTCCCACCCTTAGAGGGCATTTCAACTTGAAGGTTGTTGCCTTGCACATCCTTACCATTGAACTCGTATACAACCTCGTCTCCGGCCCGGACGCTCCTCCTAATCACAGTAGGCTGGAAGTCAGGTAGCCAGACTCTTAGACCTTTGAGTACTTCTGGGGGTACCTGACTTTGGTCAATTTCTTCTTCAAGCTCCTGAATTTCGCCAATGGCATTGACATCCACTTCAAAGCGGTTGCCCTGGGAGTTCTGACCACTCAATCCATAGATTAGCTTGCCATCATCCTCAATCTCGATTGCTGCATCCGTGGGTGAGACACCAGCAGCAGCAGTGGCCGCAGTCATAGCAGCAGCTGGCACGTCAGAGATAGAAATCTCCTGATATATCCCCCCAAAGCTTTGGGCAAATGCCTTGCCAGCTGGGAGACTAAGGGCAAGGAATGAAACCAGTGCTAAGCTAAATTTTTGCAGTAAACTCATCTCCATATCACACCAAAAAAAAGTTTGCTTTCTTGTAAAATAGCATTAAACTTGGCTTAGAGTTTTCTAGTACACTCTCCCATGAGATAAATTTGATTACCCACTTATAACGCCAGTAAAATTGGCGAAACTTATGACTTTAAATGGTCGTCATATAAATTATCTTGTTATTAACGCGCTTCCCGTAATCTATAGGATTAATAATACTGACAATTGTAATACTAGAATAAATGTAAGCTATCAGCTATCAGCTATCAGCTATCAGCTATCAGCTATCAGCGATTAGCGCTACTTGAGGTGCGTGCGCGTTCAGCTATTGGCCGTAGATCAGGCTAGTCCCTCATTTTATGCGCTACAGATGGTGCTAATCGAGGTGCTTTTTAATAAAATAAGTTCACGGCTGACGGCTGAACGCGCACGGGTGAGCTAAAAGCTCACGGCTGACGGCTGAATACTTACGAATAAATTAAGGATAAATTAATGATTGGCTATCAATTTTTTTTGCAGAAGGTTTTAACAGCAACAGCGGTAACCCTAACCGTTGGCTTTGGTTCTATCAGTGGTGCGATCGCTCAATCCTTCACTGGTGCCGGAGCTACATTTCCTGAACCCCTTTATCGCCGTTACTTTAGAGAATACCAAGAAGAAACAACAGATGTAAAGCTCAAATACAGTGCCATTGGCAGTGGTGGTGGAATTAGACGATTTCTCAATCAGTCCGTTGACTTCGGAGCGAGCAATGTTATTCCAACTCCTGTAGAGAGAAACTCAATGAAACGGGGTTTGTTGATGGTACCAACGGCTGGGGGGTCTTTGGCTGTGGTTTATAATCTTCAAGGGATAACCACAGATGTTAAGCTATCCCGAGACACTCTCGGTAAAATTTTTTCAGGTCAGATTTCTAATTGGAAGCAAGTTAACTCCCGCCTACCGAACCGGAAAATCCAAGTAGTTGTCCACTCAGGCACTAGCGGTACTAGCTTTATTTTTACTAAATATTTGAATGAAATTACTAATGGCAGAATCCGAGCCAGTAGAAAACCTAATTGGGGCTTTAAGGTCTTCTCTAGTGTTCCGGGAAATGGACCAGTAGCTAGCGAAGTTAACCGAATTGACGGTGCCATTAGCTATGTACCAGCGAGCTATGCTAAACAGCTTAACTTACCGATGGCCAGGCTGGAAAACCAAGCTGGTCGCTACGTCAAGCCTACGGTTGATCAAGCCAATAAAGCCCTAGCCAATGTGCAGTTCAATGATGACTTTACCATCGAAAATATAGATGACCCAGAAGAGGGATATCCAATTGTAGGTATAACTTGGCTGTTTCTCTACGAAAAGTATCCTAAACCAGAACTAGCCCAAGGGGTTAAAGACCTGATAAATTGGATTCTGACTGAGGGTCAAGACTTGAACGAAGATCTACAGTACACTCGGATACCGGAAGATGTTGCTAACCGAGCCATCGAAGCTGTGAATAACAACATCAGGGTTGTTCCATAGAAGGACAAAATTCAACAGAAGGCAAAAGGAATAAATTTCTTTTGCTATCCTTGTATCGCTGTTATTGGTGTGGTATAGCCTTCGAGCTTTTACCCTTTATTTTTGTTGTGTGAGGAGAATTGTGAAAAAATTTTGCGGTGCATTACCACTGACACCGATAGTACTTGGTGTTCATTTGGTAACCATTACCCCCGCCATGGCTGAGAGCGAACCAGAAACCTTGACCGCCATAGACCCTAACCCATCACCAGATTGGTCAGATCTTAATCCCAGCCCGAAATATCTAGCGCAAGAGTACTTAAAAACTCCCCCAAAAACTCCTCACTTAACCGACCAATTCCACCATGAACTGGAGTTTAAGACTACTACGTCTATTCCCCATTCTGGGATATCGACAGCTAGCTTGACTAGTCTAGAGTCACCGCCAGACCTAGAGGTGGCAGACATTGTGAGTAATCCGTCTATGGGTCAGGTAGCACCAATTTCTAAACTATTAGACATGCCATCTACTCAGACTAACTCCAATAGTCTAGATAATAGTCTAGATAATAGTTTAGATATATCCCAAAACTTAGGTGTGACCGACCCGTTGAGTAATCAACCAATGGAGCGGGTAACACCAGTTTATGAACTGTCTGATGTCCAACCCACTGATTGGGCTTACGAAGCACTACAGTCTTTGTTGAAGCGCTATAGATGCCTGACTGGTTACGAGGATGACAGCTATCGCGGTAACCGCGCCCTGACTCGCTACGAGTTTGCGTTTGGCTTGAATTTTTGCTTAAATCGGGTGAATGCCATGATTATTGGGAAAACAGCCAACTTGGTAACCGAAGCTGATTTAGCAGCAATGCAAAGGCTACAAGAAGAGTTCAGTGGTGAATTGGCTACTGTACAGGCTCGGGTCGATAACTTGGAAGGGCGGGTGACTTTCCTCGAAGACCATCAGTTTTCTACTACTACTATTTTGCGTGGGAGTGTAGATATTGCTCTAGCTACTGGCTTTGGGGGGAAAAAAGCAGTTCCTTCTGGTCAAAGCCCAACAGAAGATTTTGATGATACTAATACTCTGTTGGGAGGCCGGGCAATTCTCAACTTTGACACCAGTTTCACTGGTCGAGACCTTTTGCGCACTAGACTTCGGGCAGGGAATACCAGTAACTTTAGCACTGGTTTCACCGGTACAGCCATGACAAAGTTTGGTTTTGCCACTAATACCGGCAATGATGTTAAATTAAACCAGCTGTTCTATCGGTTTCCCCTAGGTAATAAAGGTCTGGTATCTATAGCAGCAGCAGGTCAGGGAGCAACTGCTTTGATTCCCACCCTCAATCCAGCATTTTCCATTTCCAGTTTTGGATTCAATAATTACATCTACGACTTGGGTTTTGGCGCTGGTGCTGGAATCTACTATCAATTCAATGACCTGATTGCTACTGGAGCGGCCTATTACACTGGTTCTGCCTCTAATCCAGACTTTGGACTGTTCAATGGTACATTTGGTGCTTTGGCTCAGGTGACCCTTACTCCCTCTGATCGCTTTGGTATGGCATTGACCTATGTCCGGTACTACTCTCCTCAACCCAATACTGCATCCTTTCTCGGTAGCCAATTCGCTCAATCTCCCTTTGGCTCAAATACAGCCACCTCATCAAATAGCTTGGGTGTATCGACTAGCTATCGATTTAGCGATCGCTTTACCCTAGGCGGTTGGCTTGGTTATAGCAATGCGATCGCAGAATCCTCACCCCGTAACAATGATTTCGATGGATCAACCGGATCAAAAGCAGATATTTGGAGCTGGGCAGTTACCGCCGCTTTCCCAGACATCGGAAAACTAGGCAGCCAGTTGAATCTAATTGTTGGCATGCCTCCAAGACTAGCTAGTAATGATGTTGTTGGTCGTCGCGACCGCGATGTATCATACCATCTTGAACTGTCTTATCGCTACCCACTCACTGATAGAATCTTTATCACTCCTGGTGTTTTGGTGATTATCGATCCAGAACACAATGATGAAAATGATACTATTGGGGTTGGACTGCTGCGAACCCAGTTTAACTTCTAGAGCATTGGTTGATTAATATTCGATCACAGAGGGGTTGAGGGTTCATGGTTTATGCTCAAAACCCTAGCACTGACCATGATTATAGCATAATTAGTAAATGCGATTGACCTAGGGTCACGCTACGCGAACGCATGAGCCAGCCATAACACTATCTTGGACTATCGTGGTGTTGGAGCAAGCCATAGAAGTTGACAAAATGACCAAAAATATTGGGTTTCAAGCCCCGCCCTTTTAGGGCGGCTTTAAAAAGATTTTATGTTTGAATTAAGGATGGGCGTTAATTCAAGAATGTGATATCCTTGAATTAAGGAGGCAAGTAAAGTGTTCAATCTAACCTACGAGTTCAAATTAAAACCTACCGCTAAGCAAGTATCTTTGTTTGAAAACTGGCTTGAACAGTGTCGCAAAGTCTATAACTATGCACTAGCAGAAAGGAAGGATTGGTATAAATCTCGTAGTTGTCAGGTTAATGCTTGCTCTGTTCGTAGTGAATACATCATTCCAGCAGAGCAAACCCGTCCTACTTATGCCAGTCAATGCCGTGGGTTAACCGCTGCCAGAAAAGCTATTGAAGAGCTTAGAGCTGTTCAAGTTCATGTCTTACAACAAACGCTCAAAAGGCTAGAAAAAGCTTTTGTTAGTATGTGGGAACAAGGTCATGGCTTTCCTCGCTTTAAGAAGCAGGGACAAATGCGATCTTTTGTTTTTCCACAACTAGGAGTCAAACCAGTTGAATCTGGAAAAGTTAAATTGCCCAAAATTGGCTGGGTAAAGATGCGGCAATCACGGGAAATACCTTCTGATGCCGTAGTTAAACAAGCCAGAGTGGTCAGACGTGCTACTGGCTGGTATGTGATGTTGACTTTGCAATGGGATGTTGATGTTCCTCAGATTATGCCTCATGGGGAACCCTTGGGCATTGATGTGGGAATTTCACATTTTGTTGCTGTTAGTAACGGGAAATTATTTCCTAATCCACGTCCTTTCAAGGGTCTCGAACGCAAGCTTAAATTGCTGCAAAAGAGGGTAAGCAGAAAGCGTAAAGGAAGTAGCAACCGTTGTAAGGCACAAGCAAAAGTCAGCAAGCTACACGAGCGAATCGTTAACATTAGAAAAAATTATTACTGGAAATTAGCTCATAATCTTTGCGATTGGGCTGGGATGATCTTTGTTGAAGATCTAAATCTCAAAGGATTGGCTAAGGGAATGCTAGGAAAGCACTGTCTAGATGCGGGATGGGGACAGTTTTTTAAGATATTAGAGCAGTGTTGCGCCTATCGTGGTGTCTATTTTCAAAAAGTAGATTCTAAAAAGACTAGCCAAATTTGTCCCAATTGTTTAACTGAAACTGGCAAAAAGACCTTAGCTGAGCGCATACATCATTGCGAACATTGTGGCTACACAACCGACAGAGATGTGGCAGCTGCTCAAATAATCGCTATACGCGGACTTGCAGCCGTGGGGCACACGGTCAAGATGCTTTCTGAGGGCAAGTTCATTGGAATCCCTGGGAAGAAAGAATCCTCGTCCTTGTAGGACGGGGAGTGTCAACGCCACCCCATAGCCATGAACGTCCTGATCCGTTCACTGCGCGTTGCTTTAGCTGACCGAGACGATTACTTTGTTGGGGGCAATATGTTTGTTTACTTCAGCAGTGAACAAGCACGAAACCGGGACTTTCGCGGGCCAGATTTCTTTGTAGTCTTGAATGTAGACGGTAGCCGAGAACGCCTGGGCTGGGTAGTATGGGAAGAACAGGGTCGCTACCCAGATGTAATAATCGAGCTGATGTCCCCCTCCACAAAGCAAGTTGATACAGGTAAAAAGAAGAGCATCTACTGCCAGACCTTCCGCACTCCAAATTATTTTGTCTACCAACCCTTTGACCCAGATTCATTGCAAGGATGGTATTTAAATATAGACAATGGCTACCAGGAGCTAACCCCAAATCAACAAGGGTGGCTATGGTGTCAGCGCTTAGGGTTGTGGTTGGGACCATGGTCTGGAACCATTGAAGAAACCTCAGCAGTATGGCTGCGCTTTTATGACCGGGATGGGAATCTAGTTCCCTTACCAGAAGAAGCAGCTGAGCAACGAGCTGAAGCAGCTGAGCAACGAGCTGAAGTAGCTGAGCAACGAGCTGAGCAATTAGCGGAAAGACTGCGACAGGCAGGGATTAACCCAGATGAAATTTAAGGTGAATGGCAATAAAAACTGCTGAGTGCCTCAGTGCGAAGCCTGCTGAGTAACTGTTATAAACTAGGGGTTTTTCCGAATCAACTTTTCTCTTTTTATCCTTTTACAATTTTCAACAATTACTAATGACTACTATTAATTCAAACCCCAAAATTCGTATTGAACATCTGATTAAAATTTATGGCGAAAAACCCCAAGCTGCCCTCAAACTATTTCGCCAAGGTGGGAGTAGGGATTCTATCTTAGAAAAAACCGGTCAAGTCTTAGGTATTGCCGATGTCTCTATGACCGTCAATAAAGGAGAATTGTTTGTGGTAATGGGGTTATCCGGTTCCGGAAAATCCACCCTAGCTCGCTGTATTAACCGCTTAATTAATCCCACCAGCGGCAATATCTATATCGATGATGAAGACATTGCCCATGTTGATGAGAAGCGGATGCGAGAGATTCGCCAGAGCAAGGTATCAATGGTGTTTCAGCGATTTGGATTATTTCCCCACAAAACAGTTGCAGAAAATGTAGGGTATGGTCTCAAGGTCCGGGGGATAGATCAAGGCAAACGCCGCAAAAAAGCCTTGGAAACCTTAGAAGTAGTAGGTTTATCCCAATGGGCGGATTATTTACCTTCTTCTCTGAGTGGTGGGATGCGTCAACGGGTAGGTTTAGCCCGCGCTTTAGCCACAGATGCCGAGATTTTACTTATGGATGAGGCATTCAGCGCCCTCGACCCCCTAATTCGGCGGGACATGCAGGATGAATTACTGCGACTCCAAACAGAACTGCACAAAACCATTGTATTTATCAGCCATGATATTCAAGAAGCCCTCAAGATGGGCGATCACATAGCAGTGATGAAAGACGGTTATATTGTCCAAATTGGCACACCAGAAGAACTGATTAACCAACCAGCTGACGACTACATCAGTGCATTCATCCAAGATGTTAACCGCGCCCAAGTCCTAAAAACTGGCTCAATTGCTCGTCAAACCCCTGCCTTAGTTCTTACAGAAAACTCTGCTACGGCTGGACTGGAACAGATGATAGACCATCACCTCCAACAAATGTATGTTGTCGATGAACACAGCAAACCAGTTGGAATTGTCAAGAAACAATGGCTCGAAGCAGTCCTCCAAAAAGGCAGTGAAGACATTACTGAAGTGATGGAAACAGATTTCCCCACAGTCAACGCTTTAACCCACCTAGAAGATATATTTCACCTCTACCGAGATGGACTTCCTGTTGCTGTAGTCGATACTGACGGTACATTCAAAGGAATGGTCGAACAGTCTGATCTTATCGCTAGTATTGGCAAACCTCAAAAGCTTGTCCAAGACAAGGTAGCTGAATAGTAAATGCTGAATGCTATTACGTGAAGCTATCAGCTATCAGCTGATGCCCTAAGCCTAGGCTAAGCCAACAGCTGTTGAATAAAAGACGTAAGCATTCGTTTAATCTTAGTTACGGAAAGGTGAATGCTGATAGCTGAATGCTGAAAAACCAAATATCTAGATAAATCGACAATCTATACTATAAGAAGGTTCCTCGGAATAGTATTGTGTTCAATTCTTTAATTCTATCCCTTAATAATATCGCAACAAGCCAAGTCGGTCTAGATATTATCTTGAATCCCTTTGAGCTTTATACCTTACCCCTGGACGAGTGGATTACCGCAGTAGTTAATTTCCTAGTTGACAACTTCCGTCCCTTCTTTCAAGCAATTAGCTTGCCCATTACCTGGACTCTGGAAGGGATACAATCGCTTTTCCTATCGATTCCTCCCCTAATTTTCCTGATTATTCTGGGCTTGATAGTATGGCAAATTGCTGGGGGTAAAATTGCTATTTATAGCCTTATAGCCTTGACCTTGATTGGCTTTTTTGGAGCTTGGGAACAAGCCATGACTACCCTGGCGCTAGTGGTGACAGCTGTAGTCTTTTGTGTGGTGATTGGCATTTCCCTTGGCATTGCCTGTGCTAGTAGCGATCGCGTCGAGAAACTCCTGCGACCCCTGCTTGATGCCATGCAAACCCTGCCCTCATTCGTCTATCTTGTCCCAGTGGTAATGCTATTTGGCATTGGTGCAGTCCCCGGAGTAATCGCTACTTTAGTCTTTGCTGTTCCCCCCCTGATTCGCCTGACCAACCTAGGAATCCGACAAGTATCTACAGAAGTTGTCGAAGCTGCGATCGCATTTGGTTCAACCCCAAGACAAATGCTTTGGGAAGTGCAAATTCCCCTAGCAATGCCAACTATCCTAGCTGGAGTCAACCAAGCCATCCTATTAGCACTATCGATGTCGGTAGTGACTTCTATGATTGGTGTCGGGGGATTGGGACAGATGGTCTTACAAGGTCTCGGTCGGGTGAATGTCGGACTAGCTGCTGTGGGAGGATTAAGCATCGTTCTGATTGCGGTGATGCTCGACCGGATCACTCAAGTGGTGAGTCAAGGCAACAACCAAATCCCTTGGCTAGAGCGAGGACCGATTGGTTTTGTGCGTTTGAGGTTAACCAGTAAACAACGGACTGGGACTAGTGTTGCTGTAACGGTTTTAGTGGCATTGCTTGTGGGTTTCATGAGCTGGCAACAAATTCCCCAAGCTACAACCGAATTAACTGCATCAGAAATAGCCCTACCTGGGAAAGGGGTGAACGTACGCTCTACCTATGGTTATCTAGCCGATTCACAATTCATGACACACATCGTTAACACAGCTCTGGAAAAGCTCGGTTACGAGATTGAAAAACCCAAAGAACTCCAGCCAACCACCAGCCACATCGCTTTGGGTAATAACGACCTCGATTTTACCGCTAGCCACTGGGAAAACCTGCACACAGAATTCTTTGAAAAAAATGGTGGCGACAATAAATTAGAGCGAGTTGGAGTTATTGTTTCTGATCTTTTGCAAGGGTATCAGATTGATAAAAAAACTGCTGAAAAATACAATATCACCAATTTGGAGCAACTCAAAGACCCTAAAATTGCCAAACTTTTTGACTTTGATGGCAATGGTAAGGCAAATTTAGCTGGTTGTATTCCCGGTTGGGGATGTGAGTTAGTTATTGAGCATCACTTAGATGCTTATGGTCTCAGGGATACTGTCGAACACGACCAAGGAGAATATAGCGTTTTAATTGCGAATAGCATTGCTCGCTACAAACAAGGAAAACCAGTCCTTTACTACACTTGGACTCCCCTATGGCTGGGTACGGTATTAAAACCAGGTGAGGATGTGGTTTGGCTAGAAGTTGCCCAAACCAATCTACCAGGACCCCAGAAAGGGTTGACAGAAAAACATACTTCAATCGATGGTAAAAATCTCGGATTCGCGGTGGATCAGATCCGCTTTGTGGCCAACAAAAAATTCCTAGCAGCTAACCCAGCAGCCAGACGATTATTTGAGCTATTTAATATGCCGATTGAGGAGCTTAATGCTGAAAGCTTACGAGCCAAAAACGGCGAAGATAGCCCAGCAGATATCCGTCGCCATAGCCAAGAATGGATTAAAAAGAATCAAAAGTTGTTTGACAGCTGGGTTGAAGAAGCTAGAGACGTTGGATAAACTTCTGGAATTTGAGGTTTCCTATAATTTACGAGAACATTAATATTGTCAAGCTTGAGTAATTGGTAATTGGTAAAGGGGAATTGGTATTTGTGATTACTCCCGAGTAATAGCAGAAGTCACAAGTCACAAGTCACAAGTCAGAAGTCAAACTCTTGCGCTTACTTAGGTTTGAGACTTTTGTCATGTCCGCGCCTGCCCTGGGGACTCCTATACCAGAGACTCAACTATAGGTAACATGCCCTCGAATCATCCGTTGCGCGATCGTAAGCATTAAGCCGTTGGCTGATACGCGACACGCTGATAGCTTACGCGCGATCTTTCCAATATCACAACTAATAACAAATTGGTATATTCCAAAATTGTCCGGATTAACCTGATATACCCAGTAAAAAGAAAGTGGTAGATGCACCCTGGTAAAGTCCTAGAGCTAAACTCTGGGGCTTTTTTTATTTAGATACCGTATCCCACTGCTGATTATCGACTGGAACAACATCTGGCAAAGACCGACCCATCCAATACAGCCACCCTAAACCAGCAACTCCCAATGCGATCGCAACCAAACTGACCACTTGAGCAATGCGTAATGGACCGAGCATCAGACTATCCATCCGCAATGCCTCAATCCAGAAGCGACCAGTACTATAGGCGACCATATAAACTAGAGCCATCGTCCCTACCTTCAGATGGGGTTTGCGGCGTAAATCCCGAAAGAACAGAGTCATCAGTAACCCAAAGACCAATAAGTTCCACACAGACTCATAGAGAAAGGTGGGATGGAAATAGTCAAAATTCTGAAAGCCTGGGGGACGCTGTAGTGGTGGAATATACAATTTCCAAGGCAAATCCGTGGGAGCGCCAAAGGCTTCGGAATTAAAGAAATTACCCCAACGTCCGATTGCTTGACCTAATATCAGAGAAGGAACTACTAGATCAACTAACAGCCAGACAGACAGTTTATTGAGGCGGGCAAAAATTATTGCAGCTAAGATACCACCCAAGATAGCGCCATGAATGGCAATCCCACCATTCCAAATCGCAATAATTTGGTCTGGACGCTGGGCGTATTGTTCCCACTGAAACAAGACATAGTAAAGTCTGGCTCCAGGAATCGCAGAAATCACCAGCCAGATAGCCAAGTCGCCCAACAAATCTGGGTTAACGTTACGACTCTTGGCTAGGTATTGGGACAGGCTAACTCCAATTAACACTGCTGAGGCAATCAATAGTCCGTACCAGCGGATTGTTACCGGTCCGAGTTCAACGATTATCGGTCCAGGAGAAGCAAATTGGAACCCTAGGGTTAGAGCAGAGATTGCTTGCAGCATTGATTTATCCATAGGCAGCAAACCACAAATTTCATTGTAGTCTCCTACAGCATCGGTTAAGTCATCACAAAACTAGGTCAATTGATAATGGGGTGATGAGAGGATGGGATGATGGGGTGTAATGGTTATAGAAATATCTTGATCAAGTGCTTGGTCGAGGTATCGCACTTTGTCAGCCATGCAAAGCGCGAGTGGGGGAAACCCCCGTCAGACCACTGCATCGCTTGTCAACTTCTATCAAGCCATCCGGGAACGTGAGAACCCTGCGTCTAATGACCGGGTCAGAAGTTACCGCTTGAATAAGGCAGCCTTTATGGTTGGTCGGTTATGGGTAAAGGGTTAAAACTTTGAGGCGCGCTTTCGCCGTCGCGAAAGCGCGCCTCCATGATTAAGGCTGCCTTAATAAACAGGTTTCGTCTCCGGGATGAAACGGACGCGACGGGGTTTACCCCGCCGTGTCCCTCTTATGTTTTGTCTATTTCACTTCTAATCCAGCGTTCAAGGAATTCACCAATACTGATTCCGGACTCTTTAGCTGAAAGCTGCAACCACTTCCAAGCAGTATCAGTCAATAATATGCCATGTTGCTTTTTCAACTCATCATAATAAACTGGTACACCTCTCATCCGTTTCTTTGATTTCTTTTCTTTAATGCTTGACATAAATTAGAACTCTCAAGTATACTAATAGTACTATATCAAAGCAATAAAACGACAGGAAGTGTATAGAACAGTCCCAGTAAAATCTACTTTTTCAGATGAAGAAAAGGCTTTCTGGGTGTTTCAATGCGAACAAGCAAATAACTTGACGAACTGTGCAATTTATTACGCGAAGAAGAAGCACTATGACTGGCTTCGCGAACAAGTCGAAGCTTATACTACCTACTGGCGTAGTGATACCCTCAGGTTTGGCTGGAAAACATATAAATGCGCAGTAAGGTATCCAGAAATAGATAAGGCTCTTAATAGGAGTCCACACTACAAGGCTATGGCTGCCCAATCAGCTCAGCAAACCTTGAAGTCAGTGGGGGAATCTTTAAAAAGCTACAACCAATTGGTTGGGAAATATTACAAAGGAGAAGTTGATAGGCCGAGACTTCCTAGGTATCGCAAAAAGGGAGGATTAGCGGCGGTTACTTTCCCAAGACAAGCCCTTACCTACAAGCAAGGATTATTCTGGCCGTCAATTAGCAAAGAGTCTAAGCCTGAATTACTTTGCGATATAACACTGTCTCCTCCAGATTTCATAGACCCAGATTGGGTCAAAGAGGTAACTATCCGACCATATCTAGGTCAGTTGTGGATTGACTGGGTTATCGACGACGGGAAGCAGCCAATAGATACCAACCCCAATCTTGACTACTCTCAAGCATGGAGCTTTGACCATGGTGGCGATAATTGGTTGACCGGTGTATCGACCCATGGGAAAAGCCTAATTCTTGACGGTCGAAAACTGAAATCAATGAACCAGGGGTATGCTCGCCTGGTAGCAAAATACAAAGCCGGTAAACCCGATTTTTATTGGGATGCGAACTTGTATAAAGTTCAACGGAAGCGGAACAACCAGATGCGGGATGCAGTTAATAAAGCTGCCCGTTTTATTGTCAACCGCTGTCTTAGCGAACGCATTGGCAATATTGTAATTGGATGGAACGAGCGGCAGAAAAACTCAATAAACATAGGCCGAAGGGGCAATCAAAATTTTGTCGTAATCCCGACAAAAAGACTAATTGAAAGATTAAAACAAATGTGCCCTGAGTATGGTATCAAATTGACAGTAACTGAGGAGTCTTATACGAGTAAAGCGTGTGCGATTCGTTGACTAGAAACCTAACCCAATAAGGGTAAAAGGGGGATTAGTCACAAGGTATTAAACCTTGAGAACTTGGTAACCATGTTGGTGAAAGACCAACCCTCGCAAAATCCGAGTGACAGCCCTACCCCTAATCACTGAGAAATAACAAACTCTAGGTTAAAGCGGGGTCGAACAGCGAAGCTCTACCAGCCTAAAGGTGGGGTTAGTAGCAGGCAATAGAACTCATGGGTACGAGAGGAAGATACGTAAGAACCATCGTAACTGGTAAGTAGCGTAATAGGCTGAAACGCTGCATGCAAATAGCTATAGAACAAAACAGGATTATAGGATTACGCTTTCTTATAATGATTTTCCTGGTTCTCGGTGGAGAGTATCACCCTAAAAGTTCAATAGAATGGCTGCCAGGAACGAAGTAACTCCATAGGTGCTCTCAATGAGGTCGGTCATTGAGTAGGTAGTTAGCCCCATGGCCTATGTGAGAAGGATTGAATCAGAAGCTAACGCCTAGATTAACACCTAGGATACGCAGACAGATTCACGTGATAAGGAAAGGATATAGCAATGAGTAGCAATGAAGAAGTCTAAAGCTCGGGGGTTTACCCCACAGTCAGAATGGAACCAGGTCGATTGGCGAAAACTAGAACGAACTGTGTTTAAGTTGCAAAAACGGATATATCAAGCCTCTCAGCGTGGCGATGTTCGCGTGGTAAGAAGGGTACAAAAAACACTGATGAAGTCCTGGTCTGCAAAAATGCTAGCGGTGAGGAAGGTAACACAACAGAACAAAGGTAAAAAGACTGCCGGAATAGACGGGAGAAAAGCTTTAACCAACAAGCAGCGCCTAGTCTTAGTAGCCAACCTTAAAATACACAAACGACCTCAACCTACCCGCAGAGTATGGATAGACAAACCCGGTCGTAAAGAAAAACGCCCCCTTGGGATACCCACCATATACGACAGAGCGCTCCAAGCCCTTACCAAACAGGCATGTTTAACCTGAATGGGAAGCACGTTTCGAGCCAAACTCATACGGGTTCAGACCAGGAAGGTCATGTCATGACGCCATACAAGCAATATTTAAAAGCATCAAACAAATGCCCAAATGGGTATTAGATGCCGATATTGCCAAATGTTTTGACAAAATCAACCACGATGCTCTTCTAAATAAACTGAATACCTACCCATCCATGAAACGGTTAATCAAAGGTTGGTTAAAAGCCGGGGTAATGGATGAAGGAATATTCACATCGACAGACGAAGGTACTCCCCAAGGTGGAATAATATCTCCACTTCTGGCGAACATAGCCCTCCACGGAATGGAAAACAGGATAAAGGAATACGCCGAAACCTTACCCGGAAATAAACGGAGAAATAAAACGGCATTAAGTCTAATCCGATATGCAGATGACTTCGTCATAATGCACAAATCCAAAGAAGTGGTAGAAGAATGTCAAAGAATCATCATAAAGTGGTTGGAAGAAATTGGCCTGGAACTAAAATCCACAAAAACCAGATTGGTACACACCTCAAACGGCTTTGAATTCTTAGGATTTAATGTACGTCAATATCAGACGGGAAGACACCAATCTAAGCAAGGATTCAAAACCCTCATCAAACCCTCGAAGAAAAGAGTGAAAGAGCATTGGGAAAAGCTATCCAAGGTCATTGACCGACACAAGGCTGCTCCCCAAAAAGCTTTAATAAGCAAACTAAAACCAATAATAAGAGGATGGTGTAACTACAACAAATGCGTTGTAAGTAAAGAAACCTTCTCAGATTTGGATAACATGCTCTGGAACAAACTTCAAAGATGGGGATATAGAAGACATCCAAACAAATCCAAGACCTGGGTAAACAAGAAATATTGGGGAACCAAGGTTGAAAAACCTAAGAAATGGTACGAAGCTCCTAAGGTTGATAACTGGGTATTTATGGCAAGTGAAGATAATTATTTACCTAAACATGCCAAAACAAAAATAATCAGGCACAACAAAGTTAAGGGAGACAGAAGTATTTTCGATGGAGACCTCATATATTGGAACACCAGAATGCAAAAGCATCCCGAGATGACCAGTCAAAAGGGAACACTTTTGAAAAGGCAAGAAGGGAAATGCAATCATTGTGGACTCATATTCAGGGACGGGGATTTTAGGGAAGTACACCACATAATACCACGCGCAAACGGTGGAAACGACCAACTCAATAATCTTGAGCTACTTCACCTACACTGCCACGATGCAAAACACAGAAAGAAAATCAATCTAACAAACTTAGATGATAATCCCTTTTAGAGGTATCAATGACAATGATTCCTTTCATGAGGAGCCGTATGACGGGAAACTGTCACGTACGGTTTTGAAGACGAGTCGGCTGGGGGCGACCCCCCGACTTAGTTTAACCTTTCTTAGACGAGGATCCACTACCAAAACACGGTGAAAAACCCAGTGGGTGGCAACCTTCGGGAAAAAGGGTCAGACGTGGTCTCTACAGGACTAAAAAAGGATACCTGGTTAATGCTGACTCAAATGGAGCTGCAAATATTGCCAGGAAAGTAGCCAAACAGTTAGATCTTGATCTAACCAAGATGGGTAGGGGAGCATTGACACTCCCACATCGTTATGACATTTTTAAATCTCTTAAAAAATCATACCGAATAAGTAGTGAAACCGCACGGGAAAACCGCTGCGGTTTAACAACCTTATAGAATCCCCCGTGCTTCAGCCGGGGGAGATGTCAATACTTGACCAGCTCTGTAGCATTCTCTAATCTGGAGTGCAATGGTGGGAAGCAAAAGCTTGGATCAGCTTCTCCCACAACTGCTCAGCAGACAGTATAAGGCGAACAACCAAATCACCTTCAACCCAAAATGAATTCCGAACAACTAGAATTAACTTTAGGCTGGCTTTACCCTACCCTAATGAGTACCTACGGCGATCGCGGTAATGTCATCTGCTTACAACAACGAACCCAGAGGCGAGGCATTAGAGTCAATGTAATCCCCCTCGATCAGCAGACTCCTGCTGAGCAATTCTATAAAGTGGATATCTTCATGGGTGGTGGTGCTCAAGATAGACAGCAAGAAATTGTTATGCGAGACTTACAAGGTAGCAAAGCCAATGCCCTACAAGAAAAAATTGAAGGAGGTACACCGGGGGTATTTACCTGTGGCTCACCTCAATTGCTAGGTCACTACTATGAACCAGCTCTAGGTAAGCGGATTCAGGGATTAGGGTTGCTGGATTTGGTCAGCAAGCATCCTGGCGTAGATGCTCGCCGTTGCATTGGTAATGTGGTATTTGAGATTACTGCATCACCCTTAGCCCAAGACTTAAAGGCTATGCTCGGGAAAAATCCAGTAGTGATTGGCTTTGAAAATCACGGTGGTCGTACCTATTTAGGTAATGTCGAACCCCTAGCTCAAGTGGTCAAAGGATATGGTAACAATGGGGAAGATGGCACAGAAGGAGCATTTTATCGGAATGCGATCGCAACCTACTCCCACGGTCCACTGTTACCGAAAAACCCCTTTCTTGCTGATTGGCTGATCCAAACTGCCCTCAAGGAAAAGTATCATATACCAGTGTGCTTAGAACCACTGGATGATACCTTAGCAACCAAAGCACGGGCGGCGATGTTTAAACGTCTTGCCCTGACTAACCTGAGTTAACTAAGACTACTAGCAAGAAGTCGTAACTCTTACGGGTAGTAGGTAATCGGACATGGTACAAATGTCTACTAATTACTAATAATCCACAGTCCCGACTTCAGTGGATAGCCCCTTAATGGCTCGTAAACGAATAGACTACTAAGTATACCCCCTCCCAAGCGGTTGAGCGAGGGAGTTGGTCAAGTAAATCCGTCAACAGGGATGTCAGCACCCCGCTCTGAAGAGACGGAGCCTTGTGCGAAGCACACGCTTACGCAAACGAGCCTCTTTCTTTAGGTAGCTGACCAGCCTAAGTCTTACGAGGACTACGTTATCGGCAAGGGTTAAAGTTCCTACCTTGGGATGCGTGCCAGTCTCAAGCTCTAGAACCGGGTGGTTAAACAGTTGTACGAGGGGTAAGACAGTGCCATCTGGATAGTACCGACCGATAACATTGGCTAGGCAAACTTAACCCCAGAAATGGGAGTTTTGGGGGATTTTTTAAATCCCTCACCCTGAAAAGGGTGGTTTGACGGCGGTTAAAACCGCTGGTTTTGTAGTTCCTCCGCGCTTTAAAAGCGGTGCGACCCCGGCGAGAGATCTCGCCATGGGAACGCGCACCAAGACAGACGCGGTTTCCCTACCCCGTAAAGTCAGATGACTGGAAAAGTAATCGATAGCAGTGCCACTGGAATTCTCATTCTGATCATCCCCGTCGCATTGGTGATGGTTCTGTTGCTAAAGGCATGGCCAATAGTACTGGCCATACTTACCCTAATTATCATCATCAGGCTTTGGCAGCAATATCAATGGCAGAAGTGGACTAAGAAAGTTAATCCCTTCTTCAATCAACTGATTAAAGATAACCAAGGCTGTCTGACACCCATTGACTTGTCGATCAAGGCCGATATTTCTGGAACTGCAGCCAAACAGTATTTAGACAAAAAGGCACAGGAGTTTGGAGCTCAGAGTCAAACCTATGATGACAAAGGCACTGTTTATTACTTTCTGACCGCTAGCGCTCTCGGTAGTATCTTTGATGAGAGTGAACCATCCTTCGAGCTTGAGAGTGAATCCTCCTTGGAGCCTGAGAGTGAATCCAACACCAGTCAAGCAACCCCGTCTTTGGAACTACAGCTCCAAAAAGATGAGTTCTCTAGCAGTGACATCCCAAAATTGCTAGAAACTCCAAGATCACAAGAATCTGTTGCCTCAAAACTAGCTGCCTTTACTGCTGATGCTTCAGGTGATCAAAAAAACTCGGTCAAAAAGAAGCAGGATAAGAAAGTTGATCAACCTCTAATCCAAGCCGAATTAGCGAAGCGACTGAATGTTCATGCCAGCACAGTTGGTAAACGTAAATCTGATGCTGACTTTTCACAATGGAGTAAAAGTAAAGATCCAGACGGAATTGCCTGGGAATATTCATCACAGAGAAAGGAGTTCTTGCCAATTGTGAACAATTAGGAAAATCTCGATCGTGAATAAATTTTAATTAGTCATTAGTAATTTATTTGTGATCTGTACCGAATAACTAATGACTAATCAGTCAGCTTACCAGAATCATAAGTATTCAAACACCTATTATATCATACTAGCAATGATATAATACTACCTAAGGTTAGAAGAAGCTGGGAACTAGGAAATGGAATGAGCAAGTTCTGCCTGGGTTCGGGAATTAAACCTGTCGAGAGAATCCCATTTATTCAACACTTGGGATTTGAGTTGTTCAAATTTGATCTTTAGTATGCGTCTGCTGACTATGGGTTGAGCTATAGGTTGTGAGGCTTGACCAGTATTAGCAGACTCTTGTAACATCTGGCATTGTTGGGGTGTAAGTGTTACGGTTATTACCTGGTTACAGCGTTGTGGTTCTTCAGAGGAAAACAAAAGTAGTCGATAGAAGCCTTTATCTGCTAAACAACGAGTAATGGTCTGAACTTTCGAGGTTTTCAAGTCTAGATAGCAAGGGAGTAACCGAGAGTCGTTTTCTGTAGACTGAAGTACAGTAACCCATAGTAGCATGGGATGAGGCGAATTGATGAAGATAAATTGACTGTGGGGCTTGCTGAATAGATAATACTGAATTTCCTGTGGGGATAGCATCAAGCATAAGGTGGCAAAATTTCCCAAGCTGCTTGGTAAGATTGCAGGAAATACAATTTTGCTAATTGGTTTATCCTGGGGCCAGGATTGCTGTAGACACACTTGTAACATTTTAACTCCTGATATATTTATAGTCTAATAAACCTATGAATAGCATCATTGAAAACTACCTAAGCTTAAGGCAGAATCAATGAAATATTCCTCCGTCACCGTTGATGCTGTTAATTGGTGAAACTTGACATGCCATAAGGTTTCAGGTAAGTTGTCTACGCTCCCTAAGAATGATAGTGATAAACTATTCAAGGGGTAAGTAGATTGTTGAGCAACTACTTCTTTAACGCCATCCTTATAATTCTGGAAAAACTTATTATTCATAAGGGTTCCAAAGATAAAATTTTCAGTCATTGGGGGAATACCATTGACAAACATCAGGCAGGTAGTGACAGCAGCTGCTTCGATAAAGGTTCTCCAATAACGATGGTTCATAAGTAGAGTTAAGTTGATTGAGATCTAGAAATAAGGCTTACTATGACACCAAGTCAGTAATCAATTACGGTCGTTATCATACCGTTAGTCATGGTTCACAGTCCTCTTCACCTAAGGCCTAAAGTGTACGGAAAATTACTGAATTGATGCTATAGTTTCAGGATGAAGTTTGGATGTTTGCGATTGCGTTTTTGTTGTGTTTGAGTTGATGTATACCAATTACTAAGCAGAAATGGGAGAGGGTGAAAAGCCAAAAAGCTTGCAGGCAAAATGAATATCTTCTTACCTGACGTTTAACCTCATCGTTTGTCCTTTGAACAATCAACGGTCGGACCCTTGAGAGTGGGATAGAAGAAAATATAGCAATCCGATTTGAGTTGTGAAACACCAGAAGAGGGGGAGAGGAACCTCAGACCGGAAGTGGAGGAACAGAAGGAAAAATTTTACCATGGTTTTTTTTGTATAAATGATTGAGGATTTCTATATACTTCTGACCCCATCACGTCATCACCCCATTACCCCATCACCCCATTACCCCGTCTGATCAAAAATTTACCATTGTGATCCGTTACTTGTGGTTCTTGACCTATTTTTAGGGAAATCTATAGGTGAGTGTCGAAAGATTTTTCATGACCTGTGGCTCTTGACCTATTTTTAGGGAAATCTATAGGTGAGTGTCGAAAGATTTTTCAGTAAATTAAGCTTGAGCTATGGCAAAGCGATCTCTCCAGGCATCTCCAGACGGCATCAGAAAAGCCAAACAGGCTTTTGAACGCAAGGGATGGACACAAGAATATTTTGCGGGTGAAATCGGCATAGAAACTCGCCAACCGATTTGGAAGTTTTTTGCCGGTAAACCCGTTGACCGCCGCGTTTTTAGCGAAATCTGCTTTCATCTGGATTTGGAGATGGAAGAGATTGTCGCTATACCAGAAGATGCTCAGATAGATGCAGAAAAAAAAGCAGCTGAGGACAAAAGTAGAGTTGATGCAATCGTCACCAAAGTGCGATCGCACTACCATGACAAAATTCAAAATCAGTGTGGCACTCTACGCCTATTAGATATTGCTCGACCGGTGAGTTTAGATCACATCTACGTAGATGTGAATATTCTCGAAGAAATCACTAGTCAACGATGGTTGGAAATTGACGATTTGCAAGGCTTCCCAGCGGAAGAATTTGACCGCTTGGGTATAGGGAAAGTGCGCCGGGAAAGCATACCAGGACTGCAAGCGGTAGAACGCTATCCTAAAATGATGGTGCTAGGTAAACCTGGCTCTGGGAAAACCACCTTTTTGCAATATCTGGCTATTCAGTGCAATCAAGGAAATTTTCAATCGGATCGGGTTCCGATTTTGATTCGATTGAAAAACTTTGCCGAGGATGCTATGGTCGAATGTAGTTTCAGCCTATTTAACTACATTAATCAAGAGTTTCAAAGTTGTGGTATTTCAGAACAAGATATTGAAACTCTCCTCAGTTATGGCAGAGCCTTGATCTTAATGGATGGCTTGGATGAAGTCCCGGAAACTGCCAGTAATCAAGTTATTCAACAAATCCGCAAGATTTCAGAAAAGTATTACAAAAATCAGCTGATCATCACATGTCGCATTGCAGCTCAACAGTATCGATTTCGGGGGTTTACTGAGGTTGAGATTGCTGACTTCAAACCAGCACAAATTCAACATTTTTCTAAAAAGTGGTTTGTGGCGGTAGCAAGGAATGACCCAGAATCAGGTTTGGAGAAAGCATCTCTGTTTATCGAGCAGATGAAGCTGCCAGAAAATCAGCAAATTAGAGAACTAGCAACAACACCAGTCTTGCTGAATCTAGCCTGTCTGGTGTTTCAAACCAAAGCAGACTTTCCTGTTAAACGTTCTGATCTTTACCAGCAAGGACTAGACTTACTGCTGATTCGCTGGGATGAAGCCCGGGGTGTTAAGCGAGATGATATTTATCGTAATTTATCCTTGCCCCACAAGCTAGAATTACTTTCTCAATTAGCAGTTATCACCTTTGAGCAAGGGGAGTATTTCTTTGAAGAAATTCGGCTCCAACAATTAATTGCTGATTATTTACGGAAATTACCAGCAACTCAAAGCAACCAGGCAGCTCTAGAATTAGATAGCTTAGCAGTACTCAAATCTATCGAGGTGCAGCATGGACTATTAGTAGAGCGGGCACGACGAATCTACTCATTCTCCCATCTGACATTTCAAGAGTATTTTACCGCCAGAGCGATTGTGATCGGCACTGGGATGTCTTTGTCACAGCTAGTCGAACACCTACAGGAGAAACGTTGGCGGGAAGTATTTTTACTCACAGCACAAATGTTGCCAGATGCTGATCAGCTATTGTTGCTGATCAAGCAACAGATTAATCGGTTAGTCTGTTCAGAAATGGTGCTTGACTCAGTCAAACTGACACCAAGCGCTATGGCTTTAGATGATAACTTGACAAAGTTCTTGAACTGGATCGAGATCAAATCCCTCGAGATCTATACTCCCTACAAGCCAGCAGCAGTGCGTGCGTTTTACATGACCCTTGCCCTCCCTCCTAGCCATCCTCTTTCCCGGAATCAAGCCTTAGCTTTGGCTATTGATCACAGACTAGGAGGGGAGTTGGGTAGTGAACTTGCCCTAGATTTAGCTTTAGATCATGCTTTAGCTGTTGCCCAAGCTATGACACCAGAACTAGTTTACGACCGACTCAGTGCTCTTTACCTTGCCCTTGATTTGAATCACCTGACTGGGATTGAGTCTATCGGAGACTATCTAGAGAAGCTTAAAAATCAGCTACCTGACCTAGATGATGACGACCGAGATAGTATTCAAGAATGGTGGCAAAGTCATGGTTCGGAATGGGTATCACAATTAAGAGCCTTGATGATTGAGCATCGTAATATGGGTCACCAATGGGATTTGAGCAAGACATCCCAAGATTGGTTAGAGCAGTATAGCCGTGCTAATCACTTGCTAGTAGAGTGCCTCAATAGTAATTGTCAGCTGAGTCTGACGGTGCGCAAAGAAATAGAAGATACGTTGTTGTTGCCGCTGTGCCACTCGTAATTGATCCCTCACGGTGGATGTTGACCTGAAGGGGTGACAAGTAGCTTGTCACCCCTTCACCCTTTAAGCTACCGTAAACCTAATACGGGGCGAACAACCTTGGCCTTGGCCTTTGGGCCACGCGGGGCGCGTTTGGCCACGGGTGCGCGTTAAACCCGTAACCCTTAAACCTTTTTGACCCATGCTACGGTGATAATGTCTTGACACTCCTCTTCCTAGAAGAACGAGGATTCTTTCTTCATAGGGATTCTAATGAACTTGCCCGACTATTGCATACACCGTCTGCCCGGCGGCGTTTCAACCGGTGCGACCCGTGGGAAATTTAATTCGCCTACACAAAGCGCACCGGCAGAGATTTTTAACAAAAATAGCGGAATTCCCCACCCTCTTACAGGGTTTTGAAGTTACCGTAAGTAGAGGGTCGCCTTTATGGTTGGTCGGCTATGGTAAAAAGGGTTAAAACTGTTTGATTAAGGCGACCCTCTACTAAGGCGCGCGTCTTTAGGATGGATAGCGACTCAGGAATTTTACTACAAAGGTTGACGCCTTACTGCGAAATCTGTATAATAGTAATATGGGTCGATAATAAGCTTGAGTGCAGTGAGACATAAAGCCATCAAAGTAAGAATTTATCCCACACAAGAGCAAGTTCAAATATTAGCTCAGCATTTTGGATGCGCTCGCTGGTGGTGGAACTATGGACTAAATCAGTGCATAGAAACTTACAAGGCAACTGGAAAAGGACTAAAACAATCTGCGCTCAATTCCATGCTGCCAAAACTCAAAAAACAACAAGAGACTGAATGGCTAAAGGACTGTTACTCCCAGGTATTACAATCTGTAAGTCTCAACCTTAGTCGTGCATATCAGAATTTTTTTGAAGGCAGAGCAAAATATCCTAGATTCAAGTCATATCATCATCGCCAATCAATTCAGTACCCTCAAAATGTCAAACAAGTGGGTAACTGCCTTAAGTTCCCTGGAAAACTAGGAACTGTCAAAGCAAGAATTCATCGGCCACTAGACGGGGATATCAGAACTGTAACAGTAAGCAGAGACCCTTCTGGTAAGTATTACGCTTCTGTTTTGATGGAATACGAATCAACAGATGTGAAACTATCTAAGGAAGGGAAAGTAATTGGTATTGATTTGGGTATCAAGGATTTTGCGATCACCTACGATGGCGAAAAGACTTCTAAATTTGGAAATCCTAAACATTTAGCTAAATACGAAAAGAAGCTAACTAGGAAACAACGTATTGCTGCCCGCAAGAAAAAAGGAAGTAGTGGGCGAAGGAAAGCTAGAAAGATTGTAGCTAAGGTATATGAACGTATTGGAAATGTCCGCCAAGACTACCTTCATAAACTATCTAGGAAAATCGTAGACCAGAACCAGGTAGTGGTAGTTGAAAACCTAAATGTCAAGGGCATGGTTCGTAACCATAAATTAGCTAAAGCAATCTCTGATCTGAGTTGGGGAACTTTTGTAAATTTCCTCTCTTATAAATGTGTAAAAGAAGGAAAACTACTGGTCGAGATAGATCGGTGGTTTCCCAGCTCTAAAACCTGCTCTAATTGTCATTACCGAATCAAAGAGTTGCCACTAGATGTAAGATCTTGGATTTGTCCAAGTTGTGGCACTCATCACGATAGAGACGGTAATGCGGCCAAGAATATTAGAGCAGAAGGTATCAGAATGCTATCCTCCTCTGGGACGGGGGAGGTCAACGCCAGTGGAGAAGAAGTAAGACCAAAGCGAGGACGTCCGTCTAAGCTAAGGCGTTCTTCCGTGAAACTGGAAGCCCCAACCTCTACGTAGTAGGTTGGGGTAGTTCACATTCTCTTATTACAGCTTCCAAATTTGTACAAGATGCGCGGATTTTTGCTACCAGGGTTCCGGATCAGAAGCTGTCCGCTAGACCGACTACGCTTTTTATATATGCGCTTTACCGCTACCATAAATTATAGCTTAAAGCCGTCCTAAAAGGACGGGGCTTTAAACCCAAATTTTTTTGGTAAGGCTTACTTACTATTATTGTTGATTGCTTTTTTATGCCTTTTCCGAGATCTAGTGGTCTTTTGCTCCATCCGACATCCCTACCCAGTCCCTTTGGTATTGGTGACTTAGGTTTACAGGCTTATCAATTCATTGACTTTTTGGCAGAAAGCGCCCAGCAATACTGGCAAATCTTGCCCCTTGGTCCGATTGGGTATGGTAACTCTCCCTATGGCTCTTACTCAGCCATGGCAGGCAATCCCCTACTCATTAGTCCAGAACAATTGCAAAAGCAGGGACGGCTGTTGGATGAAGACTTTGCCAATCTACCAGAGTTTCCCCTTGACTCAGTGGATTATGATCAGGTAATTCAAACCAAGATGCCCCTGTTTTACCAAGCTTGCGATCGCTTCCGTGCCAACGCCTCACCCCAACAGCACCAGAAATTTACAGAATTTTGTCAAGCAAAAGCCAGCTGGTTGGAAGACTATGCTTTATTTATGGCTGTTCATGATGCGTTTGACCAGAGTAGCTGGCATACTTGGGAACGAGACATTGCTATGGCTCAACCCAAAGCAGTTGAGTATTGGCGGCAGAAATTGCAGCATGAAATTTATTTCTACAAATACCTACAGTTTGAGTTTTTCTGCCAGTGGTCAGCTCTCAAACAGTACGCCAATCATCACCAGATCCAGATTATTGGTGATATTCCAATTTATGTGGCTCACGATAGTGCTGATGTCTGGGCTCATCGGGAAATCTTTGCCATTGATCACGAAACTGGCGAACCCACACTCATGGCTGGGGTGCCTCCGGACTATTTCAGTGCCACAGGTCAGTTGTGGGGTAATCCAGTTTACAACTGGGAACAGTTACAGGCAGATAACTTCCAATGGTGGATACAACGCTTCCAAACTATCTTGGAGTATGTAGACATTGTGCGGATTGACCATTTCCGGGGATTTGAGGCCTACTGGCAAGTCAAGCAAGGAGAAACAACTGCCATCACTGGAGAATGGGTTAAGGCACCAGGAAAAGAATTTTTTGAAGTACTCCAAGACAAGTTGGGCAATTTGCCAATTATTGCCGAAGATTTAGGGATAATCACTCCAGAAGTAGAAGCATTACGCTCACGCTTCCAGTTTCCTGGTATGAGAATTTTACAGTTTGCCTTTAGTGGGGGATCAAGTAACCCTTACTTACCCTTTAACTATGTCCACAACTGTGTGGTTTACACCGGTACCCATGATAATGACACAACAGTGGGTTGGTTTAAAAAACTCTCTGGTGAAGATAAGCAGATTATAATGAATTACTCCGGATCAGTCAGCCAAGAAGGCATCCATTGGGATTTAATCCGATTAGCGCTCAGTAGTATTGCCAACCAAGCGATTATTCCTGTGCAAGATATTTTAGGTCTGGACACAGATGCTCGAATGAACTTTCCCAGTACCGTGGAAGGTAACTGGCAATGGCGCTATCCACCGAATGCGTTGAGTGAAGAATTGGCTAATCGCCTCAAAATCCTCACTCACACTTACGATCGTGCTCCCAGTTATGACTACCAAGCCTAGTTATATTGTATTGGAATAGTTTTAACAATTAATCCTATTAAGTTCATTATTGGTTGTTTATATTTTGACAAAAATGTTAATTATTAGTTAACAATCTTAAACTCACAATCCTAAACAATTCTATTCTATACAAGGGATTAACTGGACTTTATATAAGTTAAGTCGTTGCTATAGCATTTGACTTTGATATCTTCAAATTTAATTGATTAACCAAGGTAACAGGTGACATTAGGAAATAGAGCCTACACTTGTGAGCGTTTTATGGTAAATCAGCATTGGTTTTCATGCATCTATTTGGAATCTTAAATGCTATAAGTAAGTTGTTATTTTTTTAGTAACATTTATAGGTTGTTGCCCCCAATTATCTGCTTTTTTAATGTTTAAGATTGATGAATTTAATGCTTTTCCCATAGAAAGCTTGACTACTGAAGAGAGGGTCTAGGTTTAGCAGCAAAAGTTAATGCTTGTACTGCACCAGGAGCCCCCATCTGCTTTGCCTGTTGGTTATTGAACTCAACGATTACATTCCCAGCATCGCCAGCTTTAACAAATAGTTTTTCGTTAGCAACCCAAGTCTGGTGCGCTCCTTCTTCTAGGATGCCTTCATATTTTTTCTTGCCATCTGCCACGATCAGAAGCCAAGATCTACCTTTGAGAGTGATATCCACCTGAACTGGCTTATTTGGACCCGACGGTATCTTGGTTAAGGCTAACTGCGTTTGCGAGTTAGTTTGATCTAAATTACCGGGTGTCGGTAATGATTGAGCTGGAGACGAGTTTGGTTCCTTATCAGTTATTTGTGGCTTATAAGGGTTGATTAGGACAGATAAGCCACTCACTGAACCAATAACCAAGCAAATGTAGAACAAATAAAGATGAAACGGTCGCAGTTGAGGAACCCTACTGTTACCCCAGGAAAGTTTTGACCTTTTTACAGTTACCCCAGTGGGAAAAGCCTTGGCAAACTCGTCTCCATTTAAGCCTAGTGCATCCCCAAAGTGCTTGATAAACCCTTGAACATACACAGGTTCTGGTAATTGGTCTAGCTTGCCTTGCTCTATTGCCCTCAAAAATCGTGCATTAATTCGGGTGCAAGCGGCAATTTCCTGGATGGTTTTACACTGTTGAGTGCGTAACTGACACAGGTATGAACCCATTTCTTCCAGCTTCTTCTGTTGTTGTTGCTGCAACGGGACTTTGTTTTCATTCATACACGGTACTCCTCGACATCTGCTGGCATTTTTACTGAACAATGGTGGATTTACTGGTAAGAAAACTCACTTCTACATCATTCAAGGCACGGTAGTCACCACAAGGAAGAATTGGCTCTCCTGGTAGATTTAATTTAATCGGGCCAATAGCAGTACGATGTAGATGAATCACTGGATAGCTTAGCAGTTGAGCAACACGACGGATCTGTCGGTTTCTACCTTCCGTTAAGACTACCTCCAAAAGTGTGGATTGACCCTTACGCTTAAGTACACGGACTTTAGCGGGTAACGTTTTTTTACCCAGCAGATTAACACCTTCACGCCAAGTTTGCAGTACCGATTCTGGGGGATTACCCCGTACCCAAACCTGATACGTCTTAGGTATGTGATGACTAGGATGGGTCAGGCGAAATGTTAGCTCACCATCATTGGTCAGTAGTAATGCACCTGTAGAATCCGCATCCAGCCTTCCTACAGGATGAATCCCCTGACCCTTGGTTAGTTTATCCGGTAATAAGTCAATTACTGTCGGACGATTCTGGGAATCTCGGCAAGTGGAAACTACTCCAGCAGGCTTGTTCAGTAAAAGGTAGATAGATTGAGGTCGGTGATAGGGGTTTATCGGTTTGCCATCCACTTCGATTACATCTGTTTCTGGATCAGCTTTCTGCCCCAAATGTACAGTCGTACCATTTAGGCGCACTTGTCCTGCGGCTATCATCTTCTCGGCTCGACGCCGTGACGCAATACCCCACTGTGAAAGAATTTTTTGTACTCTTTCCTCCATGACCCAACATTTGGCTTGAGCTTTGTCTTCTGGACTATGGTGATGCTGAATTTAGTTTGCCTTATGCTTATAGTGTGCCCAGGAGTTGATTTCCATTAGACAACGACTTCAAAATACTATGTACAAATAGTACAAGAAGGTGTTCTTTTGGTTAAAACTCCGAAAAGCTCGAAGCAAAAGCCAAGCCAGATTATCAGCAAAGTTATTTCCCCAGCGCTACGGCTGTGGCTGCGATCGCAAGTAGAGGAAGTTGCTACATTGCAACTAAACATTGTGGGATGCGATCGCCAAATCCTGACTGGTTACATTCCTCAGGTTGCCCTTGCTGCCAACCAAGCAGTTTATCAAGGACTGCATCTAAGCCAAATTCAGCTCGAAGGCAGTAATATTAGACTCAACCTGGGTCAGATAATTAAGCGTAAACCCGTACGTCTTTTAGAACCAGTTCCCGTAGTGGGTCAGCTATTACTCCTAGAACCAGACCTGCAATCATCTCTTGAAGCACCCTTGTTATCTAACGCTTTGACGGAGTTATTATATACATTCCTTAAATCAGATGATATCATTCAACCCGGTAACGACCCAAAACAGCCACAAATACGCTGGGAAAAGATTAATATCAATATAGGACAGCTGACATTAAGAGGCATTTATACTAATCATGATGTTGGTACCAAGCTGATAGTAATTCGTGCTGGTATCCAACTAGCTACCCCCAACCAACTGGAACTGAACCCCTTGCAAGTTCAGATAGACCCTGATGCCCCCCCTCTTAGTTTAGATGGGTTTGTAATAAATTTAGGACCAGAGGTGGAGCTTCAAGAACTTACCCTGACCACTGGACAACTGATATGTCGTGGAGGATTGAAAGTAATGCCTTAGTCGTTAGTCCTTAATCGTTATTTATGATACTTTTAGCTGTTATTAATTAGCTTAAGCGCGTTTATATTGTGGCTATATAATTCATAATTATATCATTACCGCGTCATTACTCCGCTTCATTACCTGTAATAAAAGCATCCTTTCCATCCTTAGCAAAAAACCTACCCATAACACTTTTGTTAGGTGCGCTTACAGTCGTCGAATTAAATTCGCTCTTAGTGCGCGCCTTCTAGGGCGCGAGCAATCCCTCGCGCCCTAGGGTCGCACCTCAAGGTGCGCGCCTGTGGATGCAGTTGCTGATGGTTTGGGTTCTGTGTGCCCAAGCAAGGGTCCACACCTGTCAGCCATGCAAAGCGCGAGTGGTTAGAAGTTACCGTAAGACAGGCTCGCCTTGTCAGCCATGGAAAGCGCGAGTGGGGGAAACCCCCGCATGAAGGCGCAAATCACGCTAATCAATAAGTTTTAACCATGCATCTGCATAGCCTATCAACTATAAAGGCTCAACGTAATCAGGTTTCGTCTCCGGGGGAAACCCCCCGCAGGTCGGCGCTGCCTCCTGCTAACTACAGGCGCGCCTTATGCTATTCCTTATCCATTAGATAACCATCTTCCTTCCGTCATATTATTAAGTAATGTAACAATTTAGCTGTCATACCAGCTAAATGTCTTGACAGCTAGAGAGGAAGCCGATAAGGTTAAATACATACCCGGGTACAACGATATAAAAAATATATGCAAGACAAGCAAAAAGTTACTCTTTATCTTCCACCAGGATTGCACCGCCGGCTCAAAATTAAAGCGGCTGTTGATTCTGAATCAATGTCAGCTATGGTTGAGAGGGCGATTGTATTCTACATAGAACACCAAGATGTGGTTGAAGAGGTAGACCAATATGGACAAACCCATAAAGTATACCCCTGTCCTGAGTGTTCTAGTGACTTGGTTATCTCAGAGGGAAAATTAGTTGCTCTGAAAAACCAACCTGGTGTGATATCGGAAGAACTCCCAGTAGAAAAGGTAACAGCTAAAGTATGCTCCATTACCGATTCTCACGGAGAAGAGGAATTGGTTCCTTGTTAAGGTAGCCAAAGTTAAGGTAGACAAATTAGTCTACTCCCAGAGCCGACTTAGTTAGCTCAGTGGTTCAGTTGAAGATGTTTGGGCAGTTGTAAGCCGTCTCTAATATTAGGTAGAGTTATGCAAGAAGAGATAAACGTTCTCATTCAAGCTCAATATCCCCTAATCTACCTCGTGACTCCCGAGGAGGAGCGGGCAGAGAGGGCAATAGCAATGATTGCTCAAAAGAAGTCTCAACAGCAACGAGTCTTCGTTTGGACCGTCACTCACGGGATTGTTGAGTATGGTCAATCACGCCACACCACTCAGCACAATACGGTCTCTCCTGAGGCAGCAGTTCAGTGGGTAATTCAACAAAAAGAACCTGGTATATACATCTTTAAGGATTTACATCCCTTTATAGATGCACCAGCAACTACCCGATGGTTGCGGGATGCGATGGCAAGCTTTAGGGAGGAAGCTAAGAAGTCTCTTAAAAAGTCTATCATCGTAATGTCCCCGGTGCAGCAGATTCCTATTGAGTTGGAAAAGGAAGTGGTTGTCCTTGACTTTCCCCTACCAAACCTTAAGGAACTTAACCAAGTCCTATCCCACCAACTGGATCAGAGTAAAACTCGTCGGACGACTACAGAAACTAGGGAAAAGCTGCTCAAAGCAGCATTAGGCTTGACCCGGGATGAAGCAGAGAAAGTTTATCGCAAAGCCTACGTTAAAGCTGGTCGTCTTACTGAAGCTGAAGTCGATATTGTTCTATCCGAGAAGAAGCAGATCATCCGCCGCAACGGTATCCTAGAGTATATCGAAGAAGATGAAACCCTCGATTCTATAGGAGGGTTAGAGGAACTGAAGCGTTGGCTGAAGCAGCGCTCTAATGCCTTTACAGAGAGGGCGAGAGAATATGGTTTGCCTCAACCGAAGGGAATGTTGATTCTAGGGGTTCCTGGCTGTGGTAAATCTCTGATTGCCAAAACTACGTCTCGTTTATGGGGTCTGCCACTATTGCGCCTGGATATGGGGCGGGTATACGATGGCTCGATGGTAGGGCGCTCGGAAGCCAACCTGCGCAATGCTTTGAAGACGGCAGAATCAATCTCTCCAGCTATTCTCTTCATAGATGAGCTTGATAAGTCGTTTGCTGGTAGCAGCGGTTCTTCTGACTCTGATGGGGGTACTTCAAGTCGAATCTTTGGTTCTTTCCTGACCTGGATGCAAGAAAAAACCTCACCAGTCTTTGTGATGGCGACAGCAAACCGAGTGGAGCGCCTACCAGGAGAATTCCTACGCAAAGGTCGTTTTGATGAGATATTTTTTGTTGATTTACCCAACACCCAAGAACGCCAGCAAATATTTGAAATTCACCTGAAAAAGCGGCGTGGAGATATTGACCGCTTTGATATTGAACAGTTAGCTAAAGTTTCTGATGGTTTTTCAGGGGCTGAGATTGAGCAAGCCATGGTGGCAGCGATGTATGAGGCATTTGCTCAAGACCGGGAGTTTACTCAACTGGATATTATTGCCGCGATTAAATCAACTCAACCTCTATCGCGCACGATGACAGAGCAGGTTGCAGCCCTGAGGGACTGGGCTAGGCAACGCGCGCGACCTGCTGCATCCTCCGTAGCTGAATATCAGCGTATGGAGTTCTAACAGGCTTTCTCCTGCTCCCAACAGGAGTAAAGGCTAGCAAAAAATTGCTAGCAGTTTGATAAGTAGCCGCTTGTAATTATTGTTGAGGGCGGCTAGCCATAAAAGTAAAACGCTACGTTGTCGTTTCTCTGATACCTTTTCTGGAGGAAATCCACATGTCTCACTTTAGCACTCTGCGCACTAAAATCTCCGATGCCGAAATCCTGAAAACTTCCCTGTGTGACCTGGGAATCACTGTTAAGACAGAAGCTGATGTTCGCGGCTACAATGGTCAGCGGGTTCGCGCTGACTTGGTTGCCGTTCTCGAAGGTGAATATGATCTAGGTTGGTCTCGCAACAGTGATGGCACCTTTGACCTGATTGCTGACCTTTGGGGTGTAGCTAAGAAGCACAACCAAACCGAGTTGATCAACTCCATCAACCAGAAGTATGCCGTTAACAAGACCTTGGCAGAAGTCAAGCAGCGTGGCCTAAACAATGCCAACGTTAAGTTGGTTCTACAAAAGTAGTCCATTTAGGCGTTCCCAAGCTCACGGGTTGACCAATTGTATAGCGGGTTAACCCGTTTTTTTGTGCAAATTTTTATGCAATTGTATAAATTTCGATTTTATGAAAGCCGATAAAGCATAAAGGCTGAGAACTCCGACGGCTTGATTTAAACTTCCTTGACAAGGGAGTTTTGATCTGGTGCAAACGGTATGATGTTTTCAGTCATAGTAAAATATTCTATACTCAACGTGTCCAGATGCGGCTCGACGCCCATCTCGTAACAATTGTTTATAATCCCCCATGCTTGAGCTGGGGGGAAGTTCAAGCACTTAATATAGAGATTGTGTGAATGCAGTCTAATCTAGTCTTTTGAGGGGATACCGTTGTGAGTAATGTGATTACAATCGAAGATAAAGATTTTGAAATTGAAGTTTTAAAAGCCCAGCAGCCAGTACTGGTATACTTCTGGGCAACTTGGTGTGGACCATGCCGCTTAGTATCGCCATCAGTGGACTGGGTTGCTAAAAATTATAGCGATCGCTTAAAAGTCATTAAGATGGAAGTAGACCAACATCAAGATGCCGTTGCCAAGTGCAAGGTAGAGGGTGTCCCTGCTCTAAGACTGTTTAAAAATGGTGAGCTGGCCAAATCCCATGAGGGAGCAATTACCAAAGCTCAATTGAAAACTATGCTGGATGAGAATTTAAATTAGGACAGTAAGGGGCAATGGGAGCAATGCCAGCGCAACCGATGGGAAAGGCTCGAAAAGAATAGACAAAAGAAAAAGACTAAGATTACAATGCAGTTTGCCCAACGTTTACAACCCCTGCAAGCAAATGTATTTGCCGATATGGATCAGGCCAAAGCGTTGGCAGCTGCTGGGAAAGAAATCATTGACCTATCATTAGGGTCTTCCGATTTACCAGCTCCCAAGCATGTGTGTGCTGCGATTGAAGCCTCGTTGTATGAGCCCAGCACTCACGGTTACTTGCTGTTTCATGGTACTAAAGCTTTTCGTCAGGCAGCAGCTAGCTGGTATACTAAACGATTTGGTATTCCGGTTGACCCAGAAACTGAGGTGCTACAACTGATTGGTTCTCAGGAAGGCACAGCTCATTTACCTTTAGCTGTGCTTAATCCAGGGGATTTTGCTCTGCTACAAGACCCAGGCTATCCTTCCCATGCCGGTGGTGTCCACCTAGCCAGTGGTCAGATTTATCCCATGCCCCTATTGGCAGAAAACAATTTTTTGCCTGTATTTGAGGATATCCCTCAGGCAGTGCTAGCTCAAGCACGGATGATGGTGTTGAGTTATCCCCATAATCCCACTACTGCGATCGCATCCTTGTCTTTTTTTGAGGAAGCAGTGGCGTTTTGTAAGTGCCATAACCTGGTATTAGTTCACGATTTTCCCTACGTTGATATTGTTTTTGAAGATACCAGAGGCAATGGGGAGCAGATCGGGAAAATCCCAGAAAGCCTCAATCCCACCTCTGTTGCTCCCTCGGTTTTGCAAGCAGACCCCGATAAAACTGTATCGATTGAGTTTTTTAGCTTTTCCAAGTCTTACAATATGGGAGGCTTCCGGATTGGCTATGCTATCGGTAATGCTCAATTGATTCGAGGGTTGCGGCAGGTGAAAGCGGCAATTGACTTTAACCAATACAGGGGGATTCTCAATGGTGCGATCGCAGCGTTGAATGGTTCTCAAGACATTGTTAAACCTGTAGTCACCACCTATCAACAGCGGCGGGATGCCTTTGTCCATGCTTTAAACCGCATTGGTTGGTCAGTGCCAGTGCCACCAGCCACTATGTATGTCTGGGCAAAATTGCCAGACCCTTGGGCAGGGAACTCAGTAAAATTTTGTACTAGCTTGGTAGAAGCCACTGGGGTTGCTGCTTCTCCAGGAGCTGGTTTTGGCAAGGCTGGTGAAGGCTATGTGCGTTTTGCCTTAGTACACGAACCAGACGTTTTGGAAAGAGCAGTGGAGAGAATTTCAGGATTTTTGCAATCTCATTAATAGCTACCTAATACTTTGTCGAATTTAATGTTAAGGGTTAGGGCAAGGTCTGAAGAAACCGTAAGAGGCTGGCATCATGGATGTTGATCCAACAATCCCCGTCTATGCACGAGCGGGGAGTGTCAATGATTGTTAACCTGTTAGAGTAGCTGATTACTATCCTTATTGACAGGCAGATCGAAAAGTACTTCAAACTTTGCTTCTGGCATATACCGATCCAAAAATCGGAGATGGTTATCAGCATCCTGACGATTAAAGAACCTAGCAACTGTATACCTTTGGCATTTAGGCAGTAGACGCATAAGAGCCCAAGGACGAGTGTAGTCTTCTGTTAGTGGAATTTGTCGATTAGTCATGCTTACCCCTGATTTGAAGTAATAAGAGCACTGGATAATTGCTTGATGAAAGGCGATGGACTAAGTCCATCGCCTAGGTGATGAAAAACCTTTGTTTTCTTAGGTGCGCTCTTACCATTAAGAATTAAATTCGCCAACGGCAAGCGCACCTGTCGAATCTTTAGTCACATTAATCTAAAATGGCTGACTAAAAAAACGACCGGGTGATCTGGACATTATGATAGTTCTGTGATACATGCAGACTCCTGATCACAAAAGGGAAAGATTATGAGCTGATTGCGGTGCGAGCCGGGTCTGGTTTCCCGACAAGGGTGAACGCGCACCAAGAGAAAAGCTCACCTGTTAACAGAGCTGTCCGCCTTAACCGACCAATATTCAGCTGTCTTAGAGGTTGTCTGAGAAGTATTATTTGCTACATCCAAGCCCCCGTTGGTCCCCCAATTTTGATACTGCTGGCGAAAAAAACATTTAGTAATATCAGCCTGAAGACAGCAGTCTTTATAGCCCCCCAACCCCCAATTCTGGGGGAGCATGAACTTAAAGTTACCCATCTGCTACTCTTGTGTAAACAAATATTAATTTCGCCAACGGTATCAATTTTGGGGGACTTTTAGAAGCAAATTGACTCTTCCCCCAAAGTTGGGGGGCTAGAGCGTGTTTTCAAAGTTTTCCGCAAGATTATGATCCCCCCCAGCCCCCCTTAAAAAAGGGGGGAGCCATACTCAAAGTCCCCCTTTTTTAAGGGGGATTTAGGGGGATCTCCGAGTTTTAAAACAGGCCCTAGGGGGGCAAAATTCAGTATCAAAAAACTTTTCAGATATCCTCTTAAGATTTACTTTATAAACAGTCTCTAATTTTCATCAGCTAGCCTAGGCATTAAACGTAAGTATTTAGTAAAAAAAATCCCTTTAACAGTACACTTCCGAAATTATAGCGTAAGACACATTTGCTATAATAATGGTATGTAAAAATGTCGAACAACTTCCAATCCTAAAAGACAAAAAGTTACATACAAACTGTCAACTCAACTCCTGCCAGTAATTGCAATAATTGACGCTGTAGCTAATTAAATAGTGTACATTATTGGGAATAGTGGACAAAAAATGCCCTAAGTTCCATCAATAATCTTAACCCTTAATTATAACATCCAATGACTACTGCTGCACCAGCTAAAACTCAATACGAAGCAATCATTGGTTTAGAAACCCATTGTCAGCTTAGTACCGAAACCAAGATTTTTTCTAACTCTTCCACAAAATTTGGTGCTACCCCTAATACCAATATTGACCCAATTTGTATGGGGATGCCAGGAGTGTTACCGGTTCTGAATCAAAAGGTACTAGAGTATGCTGTCAAAGCGGGTTTAGCACTCAATTGCCAGATTGCTCCCTACAGCAAATTTGACCGGAAACAGTATTTTTATCCTGACCTACCCAAAAACTACCAGATTTCCCAATACGACTTGCCCATTGCTGAGCATGGCTCACTGGAAATTGAAGTGTCCGATGATGACGGTAATCCTATCCGTAAAACCATTGGCATCACTCGCCTACACATGGAGGAAGATGCCGGGAAACTGGTTCATGCTGGTAGTGACCGACTGGCTGGTTCTACCTACTCCCTAGTAGATTTCAACCGTGCTGGGGTACCCCTGATTGAAATAGTATCAGAACCGGATCTGCGCTCTGGTCAAGAGGCAGCAGAATACGCTCAAGAGCTGCGTCGGATTGTACGCTACATCGGTGTCAGTGATGGCAACATGCAAGAAGGGTCCCTGCGTTGTGATGTCAATATATCTGTACGTCCTGTAGGCCAGAAGGAGTTTGGCACCAAAGTTGAAATCAAAAATATGAACTCCTTCAATGCTATCCAGAAGGCGATTGAGTACGAAATTGACCGGCAAATCGCAGCTGTGGAAGCTGGAAAATCGATTATTCAAGAAACTCGCCTTTGGGAAGAGGGTAGTCAACGCACCATTAGTATGCGGACTAAGGAAGGATCCAGCGATTACCGCTATTTTCCTGAACCTGACTTACCACCGATTGAAGTGTCAACGGAACAATTAGAGCAATGGCGCAGTCAGCTAGCGGAACTTCCTGCCCAGAAGCGGCATCGTTATGAAAGTGAACTGGGACTTTCTGCCTATGATGCCCGGGTGTTGACGGATGATCGTCAAGTGGCAGAGTATTTTGAAACAACTGTTGCTGCTAATGCTAATCCCAAACAAGCTGCAAACTGGGTAATGGGAGATATTGCTGCTTATCTTAAGACTGAAAAACTGGCTATTACAGAGATTGCTCTCAAACCCGAGACTCTGGCAGAACTGATCAACCTGATTGATAATGACACCATTAGTGGTAAGATTGCCAAGGAGATTTTGCCAGAATTACTCTCTAAAGGGGGTTCTGCTAGGGAACTAGTGGAACGTAAGGGTTTGATTAAGATCTCTGACCCAAATGAACTCTCAACCATTATTGATGAGGTACTGGCTGCCAATCCTAAGGAACTCGAACAGTATCGCAATGGTAAGACCAAGCTGCAAGGTTTCTTTGTGGGACAGGTGATGAAAAAAACTAGCGGACGAGCTGATCCTAAGCTGACTAACCAAATTTTGGGCAAAAAGCTCAAGGGTGATTGAGGCAACGGGCTTGCCAGGTGTTGCTGATCACTAAATCACTAATTACCAACCACAAATAACAAAGAAAAGGAGAGTCACTGTCGTGACCCTCCCGATCATCAGGGTGCATCTACATATCAAAATATACACTATTTTGTATGAGGGGTGTAACCCCTTTTTTTATTTTTTTGTAAAGTTTTGAGGTTTTATAGCAATTCTGGAAATTACGACTACACATCAAGCTACAGATCAATAAGCTTGGTGCGTAAGTCCAGAAGAGTTGATATAATCCCGGATCGGGCATGAATTATGGTTTAAATGGAGGAATCATGTCGGACTGGCAAGAGATTAGTGGTGGGATAACAGCTCCCAGGGGCTATCAGGCAGCAGGGATTACCGCAGGTTTAAAACCGTCGGGTCAGCCAGACTTAGCGTTGATATTATCAGAGGTGGATGCGATCGCAGCTGGGGTGTTCACCACCAGTCATGTCAGGGCTGCTTGTGTAGATTATTGCCGTCAATGCTTACAATCTAAAGCTAGTGCTCGTGCTATTTTGTGTAATGCTGGACAAGCCAATGCAGCAACGGGTGAGCAGGGTTGGCAAGATGCTCTAGCTAGTGCTAAAGCTTTGGGTGAAGCACTCAATGTTTCCCCTAAGTCGATTTTGTTGGCATCGACGGGGGTGATTGGTCAACGCATCAAGATGGATGCTCTATTGTCAGGCATTCCCCAATTGGTAGCACAAGCATCAGAAACTGGTTCCGATGCAGCAGCTCAAGGGATTATTACCACGGATTTAGTCACTAAATCCATTGCTCTGGAAACCATGATTGATGACCGTCCGGTCAGGATAGGTGGTATTGCTAAGGGCTCTGGTATGATTCATCCCAACATGGCGACTATGCTAGCATTTGTAACGTGTGATGCTGCAGTTTCTACTTCCCTGTGGCAACAGATGTTACAGCGGGCAGCGGATAAAAGTTTTAATCAAATTACGGTAGATGGGGATACCAGCACCAATGACACTCTAATTGCCTTGGCTAATGGTCAGTCCCGAACATCAGCGATTACAGAAATCGGACCAGCAGCTGAGAAGTTGGAGGGGATGCTCACAGCAGTATGTCAGCATTTGGCAAAAGCGATCGCACGGGATGGAGAAGGGGCAACCTGTTTGATTGAAGTCCAAGTGACTGGCGCACCGGATGATAAAGGGGCTCGTCAAATTGCTAAGACCATTGTTGGGTCATCCTTGGTCAAGTCTGCCATCTTTGGACGAGACCCAAACTGGGGCAGAATTGCCGCAGCCGCTGGCCGTGCAGGAGTACCGTTTGAGCAAGAAAACCTGCGGATTCAGTTAGGGGATGTCTTGCTGATGGAAAATGGTCAACCCTTAGGGTTTGACCGTCAACAGGCTAGTGATTATCTTAAGCAGGCTGCTGTTGGTGCTTATCTTAAAGAAGATACAGTTTTAATTCAGGTTAATGTGGGCAATGGTCATGGTGTTGGTCAGGCTTGGGGTTGTGATTTAAGTTATGACTATGTCAAGATTAACGCGGAATATACCACTTGATTAGCCTTGTTGCCAAAGACGTTTTAAAGAATAACAAACCATAACAAATCCTTATAGCAAAGGGAACAGGGAACAGCGGATCTGGGAACAGGGAATAAAAATTTTCACAATTCCTAAACGGATCCCTATAATAATCAATTAATCAACCTAGTTATGGTTAATTGGTTATTGTTGTTGGTTATGGTTAATTAGTTATTGTTTATTTAAAGACCAATCATAGTTCAGATATTTTATCTTGTAATTCCCCTGCTCAAGATACTCCTGATCCTCTGGACTAAGGTAGTCACTGATAAAGTTTAACACCGCCCTTTGATTGGCGTTACCAGTAAATTTGTCATCGACACCATAGGTTTCTTTCCAATCTTCCCCAAACCACTTAAAGATGGAAGAAAGATATACGGTACGTTTTTGACGATCAATACGAAACCCATGGGGACTAACTAGAAATTTCTGTGTCTGGTCATCCAGTTGCTGATCGAGTTTTTCCCCAGTATAAGGTTCGTTTCTTAAGGGAGGACAACTGATAGCGGCGCAAACTAAAGCCATATGAATTCGGGGCTCGTTGAATTGCGTTCGCAGTGTCTTGTGTTCGATATTATCTAAGGTTTTAGATTCTCCAGCGATGTTGAATTGGCGTCCTTTCCAGACTCCTTTAATATCCCGAATACTCTTTTTGAGCGGGTTTTGATCAATAATTGATTCTAGAGTAAAGGAGTTGTAAGCATTTATCAAGAAAGCAATCTTTTCTGCTTCATTCCAAGACTCATAGGTGCTAGGATCAACAGCACCTAAGGAGGCATTAAACGTCTCCAGTTGCTCTGGATTTTTATGCAATTCTTGGTAATTAACTAGCGCTTTATTGTTGACATGGGTTTTTAGGACAGTAGCATAGTCGTCATAATTCAATAGAGTCGTGTCAGTGCCTCTATTTACTTGCACTTGAGACTCTTTTGCTGGTGCTTGATTTATTGGCATGGAAAGTGTACAACTTGTCAGAATAATCAGGGTTGGAAGTAGGTTTAGTAATCTCTTGGATGTATTCATAGTAGTTCAGATGATTTAGCCGATAATATGCTTGACCTAGGCAATTTTGATTAAAGCTAATCAATCTGAGTTTTGGTTGAGAGCAACATTAGGATTGTGGTAATGGGTCCAAAACCAACCCAAAACAAAAGGTAACCATAGCCACCATCGCTCCTGAGGAGTTAGATACCAGCTGTAGTTATCTAAAGCCATGCGATGCTGAAGTACAAAGTAAATAAAAGCAGAGATACTGACTAAACGTACTCCCAGATTTCTAGAAGGAACAGCAAAAGGAATTATCCAAGTGAAGTACCAAGCATGGATAATCGGAGATAGGATTAGTAGGAAAAAAAAGTACCATTCTGTGAATTGTTGAAAATTGCGCGATCGCAAAATTAGCCAACTTACCGTTAACCCCAGGGGAAAAGCATAAATCCAATTAACCCAGCGAGAGGGTTCCCAATATTCGCTAACAATATAAGGAATCAATTCTGCACTGCGACCATGGGATACAAACACTGATCCAGTAGGAATCAAAGGACATTCTCCACTAGAGCAAAATTGGAGAGCAGTGATGCCAAAAGGTAAGAAACCGCACAATAGCACTACTATTGCTAGTTTTACCCCTACTTTTCGGAAAGCTTGCCAGGTCAGAAACCCTAAAATTGGCAAAGACATCCACTTCACTGCCATACTAATTCCTACTAGCAAAGCTGAAGCAATCCAGTGCCACCAGGTCAGGGAGTGATTCGATGAAGACATCAAGGGGTTAGTAAATGAGGAGTATTCTGCTACTGTCCCACTGTCCAACGTTTCCTCTATTTCTGTTATTTTTGTCTGCCTTAAACTCTCTGTTTTTTGGTCAACGACTAACCAAGCTGCAACTAGGGGTAAAATAAACCAACTGTCGTAGTGAGCACCACCAGCAAAGGAGTAAATTATCAAAGGATTCCAGGCATAGAAGATTGCCTGTTGATAACCAAATCGACGACTGAGTAACCAACAGATTAATAAGTCAGCTAAGATAAATGCAATTTTGAACAACCAAACCTTAAGGTCAATCAGCGCTAAGAGCCGAAAACCTAATTGCGCTACTGGTGGATAGATAGCAGAAACAGTAGGATGATTGATTAGTGACCACCATTCGGTATGGTAGGGAATCAGTTCAGCAGCATTAGGTGGCAAATGGTATGGACTAAACCCTAACGTTTGAATATACCCTTCCCATAGATAGCGCCATACATCATCTCCAGGATACATTGGTAGCAGTAGCAACCTGCTTAGGATGGTAGTACTCCAAAAATTTAGTCCTGAGTGCTGAGTTTTGAGTTTTCGGAAGTACTTGATACTAAGAGATTTGGTAAATCGTCTGTAGACCTCTTGCCAAAATCTTGTCTTGATACTGTTGTTGTTAATTCTGTTGTTAATTCTTCTTCTGTGTTGGGAAATCCCAAGTTTACTGTTGCCAACTTTCGCAGGATATCTAGTATAGACGCTTAATCCCCAAGACAAGAGAAAACCTAAGCTGATTACACCGATACCTAACCAAAATCGAGGCACAGCTCCCACCTCTCGGAAATCCCCATGAGGCACAATCAAGATACAACCTAACAACAGGAGTAGAGAACTAAGCCATATATATAGCGTTTTCATTTGAGATGTGAAACTAGGATTGATGGAAATTCCCTATTCCCTCTTCAACACTTTTACCGATTGTTCCATCTGCCTGGGTAAGCTTAAGGCGACGTAGATATAGACGACCTAAAGTCATTAGAATTATTGTTCCTGCTTGGACACTACCAGAAAGGGTACCAGATATTTTCGAGCGTCCCCCTTGTCGGCGACGGTAACCAACAGGAATTTCACAGACTCGCAAACCACATTCGATCCCACGGGCTTGCATTTCTACTGTCCAGCCAAATCCTCTATCTTGCATTTGGATTTGCTCCAAAGCTGAACGGCGAATTAGGCGCAATGGTCCTAAATCTTGATACCAGTGTCCCCAACCCCAACCGATCAGGAAGGTAGCCAGCCAGTTGCCAAAATTTTGCACTGGGGTCATCGCCTTACGTCCATCTACTGTGGCGCGGCGGTTACCTAAAATTAGGTCATACTTATGCGGTTCAGCTAGAAACTGGGGTAAATAACTTAGGTCATCACTGCCATCGCCATCACAAAATAATATCCAATTAATATCTCGGTCTAGTTGCTGCAATCCCCGCCAACAGGCTCGACCATAACCAGGAATAGGCTCACAGATTACCTCTGCACCGGCTTCTTTTGCTTTAATAATACTGTTGTCAGTGCTGCCATTATCGACTACCCGAATATTGTTCAAATTATAGGATTGAAGAGACTTAATCACCCCAGTGATAGTGGTTTCTTCATTGAGAACAGGAATAATTACTAAGATATTGTGGTTATTAGTCATGATTTATCCAGCATTTCTATTTTAGTTGTGAACAGAATCGGTTAAGGAAAGGCAAGAGGCAAGAGGCAAGAGGCAAGAGTTAATCAAATATATTGGGATTTTTGGTAGCGATGCAGTTCTCAATTGGGGTAATTCTCTGGTCTATAACGTTATTTGCCAAAGTAAGCTGGATACACAAAGGCAAAAGCTGTAGAACTGGGGATGGGAGTGCCATCAAATTCTTCTACTAATACAGTTTGAAGTTGGCTATCCCAACGTCCTCTAATTGGACGACCATTGAATTCTACAACTTTTTCGCCCACTTTTTTTAATTGATCATGGACAAATTGATAGCTAGCCCCAGAAAATTGGTTTTTAGGGGTTTGTTGATCTGCTTCCCAGACATAGCTAACAATAGCTTTGGGATGAAGGGTAAGTCGTTGTTGATTTCTGACTGGGAAAATAATTCGCTTATCGGTATAGTAACTACCATAGGGATAGCTGAAGTAAGCTCGGTTATGACCTGTGTCAGTGGATAGAATTTTACTGTTGGGATACTTGCTTAACCAAGCGTCAAGAGTAGTTTTGATAGCGGGAATTGTTTTAAGATTACGATTGACTTTAGCACCAATAATACCCATCCCCCAAGGTTGAGAGTAAAGGGTATCATCGGCACGGTCATACATCACTAGGCAACTTTGATAAAGTTTGCCTGTAACACCGTAGGTTGTATTGCTGCGATTAAAGGCAACTATAGTATCACAAAGGGGACAATAGGATACACTAACATTAACTCCACCTACTGTGTCATTCACCAATTCATGCCAATTCATGACCCCGAAAGGATAGGCTTTGGCTTCTCCATTAATTACCACACCAATCACAGTTTCTGTTTTAGAAAATGGTGTGGTTTCAGCCGTATCAAACTTGGGATTATCGATACTAGGAATACCGTCTTTTGGGGGACCACCATTGAGGAGTTCAGTTAAATTAATGCGAGTGAATTTGGCTGGATTAAGGTTTTGTTTTTGGAGGTCAGTGATTTCTTGGTCTTGGTTGTGGAGATAGGCAGTAAGATGGAAGTAACGGAGTTTGAAATTATCCCAGCTCCCGGCTTGTACGACTAGTGCCATCAAACACAGCCCAACTAAGGAAGTAGTGCTGAGGCCTATTTTAAGTAATTTATTCATAATCGTGCTTTCCCTGCCTAGATGTCACTGCTCACCTAATGAGTGCGAGCCCGTGGGTGGTGCGTTACGGGACGGACTATCCCAGGCGCTCAGAGGCTGAAAATCAGAGGCTTTCCGTGGGTGGTGCGTTACGGGACGGGCTGTCCTAGGGGCTCAGATGCTTAAAATCAGAGGCTTTCCGTCCCTAACGCACCCTACGCACCTGGCACCCTACGCAACTGCCCAACCCCAGCATCAGGGGCTGTGGCTGGAATCCCTAACCTTAGGGTGAGGGCATAACATGAAACCAAGGTGAGTGATATCTGAGAATTGGATTAAGGATTGATAGCAATAGCATTTTTAAATCGATCATGAAATCCAATGCTGATTAAAGTCCCAAACCGCTACATGACATTTACCCCTACGATTCCTGATCGATCCGATTACCAACATCAAAAATAATTATAAATTCCGCATCAGGCATTAATCGTTTCAGGGCCCATAAATGTCCCTCCGCATCCGACCGATTGCGGAAGCGAGCAACAACAACTCGCTGCATTCTTGGTAACAGCCGAATGACCACCCACGGATGAAGGCGTTCAGAATAGGTCATCATTAAAGTATCTCCTTGTTATAGGGGAGCCAGAGCTAGCCCGTAGATATTAGACGCTTCCCGGGCTAGCTCTTGACTCTGGGCGTCTCAGTCGGGTAAGGTGAGAAATGTTACCATCTCTCCCTCCCCTAAGAACCGGACTTGAGACTTTCATACTCATCCGGCTCAAGCCTAATCAGGTATCCTGGTGAAGCTTCTTATGTTTGGCTTTGTGACAGTGACTATGTAGAATCTGTAGATTCTTAGTTTCACTGTTTCCGCCTCGCTTGATAGGTATGGTATGATGTACCTCGAAGTTATCATCGAGTTCGATAGGTAGATTGCAAATAGGACATATCCCTTTTTGGTGAATATATACCTTTTCGTATTTGCTACCTTTGGCAAATTTGGACTTCCCCCATTTAGTCTTCCTTTTCTTCCAATATTCTTTTAGGTCAGGGTCAAAGGGGGATGAGTTTCCTTTTACCTTTTCAAATCTGATAATAGGTACATCTTTGGCTGCGTTGACTAGGATTTCCTCTTTCTTTCTTTTTCCACTTGATATGGTGAAGAAGTTCAAGGTATCTTTGTCAATGGTTTTGAAGTATTTCCTCTTAATCCACTTCCAGGCTTTCTTTGGATGTTGTCTCTTTAGATACCTGTATATGGAACTGAGAATTTTCCACCTTACATTGTTGAATGTTTTCTTGGAGCATACGAATCTGTAATAGTTTAGCCATCCTCTAATCTTCGGATTTAGCTTTTTGATTACATCTTCTGTATTTAGTGCCCTAGCTTCATTCTTGAGTATGCTACGAATTTCCTTTAAGAATCTCTTAACTTCTTCCTGGTCAGGTGTTATTATACATGAATAGCATATTTCCTCCCTGATTTTGGCGTTTGGTGTCGGGATTCTTATAGCATTTGGTTTTAGATTTTTAAGCATTTTTCGTGCTTTCTTCTTGTACCTCTTGCTATCTAATCTCAGGGTTTTTGTCTTTCTTTGTTGAATCTGGAACCCCAGGAAGGAAAAACCTTCTTCTATTATGTTTCTGATTTTGGTCTTTTCTCTGTTGAGTTCCAGCCCCCTTTCTCTTAGCCATTTTTCTACTCTGGGGATTATTTCTTCCAGGTTTTCTTTTGTTTGGCTGGTGATTACGAAGTCATCTGCGTATCTAGCAAATCTGTATTTATCTACCTCCTTTTTCTTATTTATGGTTTTCCCTCTACTTCGAGTTGTGTAATCTATCTTACATTTTTCGGATATGACTTCTTGGAGTCCATCGAGGGCTATATTTGCTAGTAGTGGGCTGATGATTCCGCCTTGGGGTGTTCCTGAGTTGGTTGGATGGAATATCCTGTTATCCACGTATCCACATTTTAGCCATTTCTTGATTAGACTTCTTTTCGGTAGTCCTTCCAATTTATCCATGATGAAGCCATGAGATATATTGTCAAATGCTCCTTTAATATCTGCATCAAGAACCCAGTGGTGTGAGCTACCCTTTTTGAGGCCAGCGAACACTTCTTGGATGGCGTCGTGACAGCTTCTTCCAGGTCTGAATCCGTAACTATTGGGTTCAAAGCTTACCTCGAATACTGGTTCATATGCCATTTTTATTATGGCTTGACCTATTCGGTCTTTTATGGTTGGTATTCCTAAGGGTCTTTTATTCCCATTTGATTTAGGTATATAGACTCTCTTGGTGGGGCTTACTTCATTCCAGTTCCAGTTTTTCATTAGTCGGTTTTTCTCTTCGGTTTTGATGGCTACATAACCGTCTATTCCTGGAGTGTTCCTTCCTTTGTTTTTAACCGTAACTGTCTGTATTGCTAAGGCTAATGCTGACTTGCTATTTATAATTAGTTTCATCAGATTTTTCACCTTATCCCATCCGCTGCCTTTTAGTTGAGCTTCTTTGGTTGCCCTGAATATTCTTCTTTGAAGTTTGAGAACCTGTTTATTGATGACTTTCCAGTCTATCTCAGTCCAGTCCCAGACTCCAGTACCAGTATTGGTTCTACTTTTCATCGGGGTGAGTCTCTATTCCTCAATTCTTGGAACATTCTGATTAGACCAACCTGACGTCTGCTACCTCTCGGTATGATTCATAGGAATCTATATGTCCGGTTATGATTTCCCGTTGACTTTCGTCGTGACATCATTTGCTTTTTCAGGTCTCCTACTCCCTGTCAACCCTGGGCTTCTTTTGCAATCCGCTTTGCCATTTATTGGCGGTTGAAATTTCAGGGGTTACCGTGTTCATCAAGTGAAGTTTTCGATATCCCTTTAGGTTCATCCTTTGCTCCGGAGTTCTTCGTTGCATCAGATTGAGAAGGACGCAATCCCCAATCACTTATTATCGAACTCGGTGCCCTTTTGGCTACAGTGTTTCAATCACGTTTCACTGTTCAACAGTTACGAAGCTTTTATAGATGTTCACTTTCGTTAACCATTGGGTATCTTCCTGCTAGCACTTGCGGCGGTGTGATTCCGACCTTGGGTGCTATTTCCTGTATTTCTACAGGACTTTATCGAGAATCTGCACTCAGGTTCCGATTACTCTTCCCCCCTCATCTCGGCAGGCTGGAGGATGCACTCTCCAGAAAGCCATTTCAGGCTTTGGTTCAACTTGACGCTTTCACGTCGCGCGCGCCCACTCTTATACTATAGCACAAAAAACATTATATTATAGCATATTTTTAAAATTTTGTAACAAATGGTCGGGAGTCGGAAGCAGGGACTTTTGAGCAGGTAAACGAAATATGTCCTAAGCTTTGCTTAGACTGCTATAACAGCAGTTAGTTTTATAATCTTCCCTGTGCGATAGTATTTTTTCAAAAAAATACTATACTTGAATTAGGCAAAAAAGGTTAATATACTATAGCGTTTCTCTTTTTTAATTAGAAATTAAAGAATCTCCAGAAGAACTTAAAGCACTACTAACGTCTCTAAAATAAAGTAGTCATAAGAGGTTGTCTGAGAAGTCTCATTTGCTACATCCAAGCCCCCTAAATCCCCCAAGCGAGCAATCCCTCGGGGGACTTTTAGAAGCAAATTGACTCTTTTTCCACCCAGAATTGGGGGGCTAGGGGGGCAAAATTCAGTATAAAAAAACTTTTCAGATATCCTCTTAGAAAAGTTGTAAACTACCAGACGCCAAGCTGACTCTATGGCGCTGGCTCTGGTAGGTTTAAATGTTTTGGTGCGATCGCTGTAAAGAGCTTGGGATTTGCTTTGATGACAAACAGCTCAGTTTTTAATTAGTAAAATCAAGATAAGTAGGTGGGCGTAATTAAGTGTAAAATAGCGATTGAAATTCAAAATCATGAAAACCCTATGAATACAGGATTCCAGCTTCATTTTCTGATTTTGAGTTTTAACGTTTATTTATACCCACCTACTTAATATAGACACTTTACTTAACTAAAATGCTACCTTCTCTTACCAATTCGCTAACTTTACCTGGCATTCTACAACGAAGATAGCGTGGTTGTGCCCCGATAGAGCATGACGTTTCAAAGTCCTCACTTTTGTTTATCCAGCCGCCAACGCATTTCTTTAAGGCAAAAGTATTGGTCCAACATAATCGAACAGACCATCTAGCAGTGATTGGTACACTTCCATTACTAATCGAACCTCTGCTCAGAGAAGAGACTTTGATGTTACTAACCCACTTCTCTTTTGACTCAACATTGAAACTAGGATTAGCAGATATGAAATTATCAAGCTCTTGTCCCAGAGTGCCTCTTTCCGGAAGGCGTACAGAAAATATTCCATCCTCAAAGTTTGCACTACGTCCAGAGGCAATCAAAACATCATTGCTTGCTCCTATCCCTTCACTGGTTGACTGACTAGGAGATGTATAGGCAAAGGTGTCCAGTGGTTTGGGAATATCTACTACGGCTAAAGTGGTGATAATGGATGCTAAACCAAGGGTGCTTAATAAGTTCGGTAGTTTCATTAATTTTTCGGTCTTTTTAGGATTTTATTGGTTTGGTAATAGCACCCTATTTATTCTGATCAAAAATTGATATTGCTCTGGATTTATAGCGATGCAGCGCGGTCTTGGGGGTTCCCCCGGAGACGAAACCTGATTACGTTGAGCCTTTATGGTTGGTAGGCTATGCAGATGCATGATTAAAACTTATTGATTAGCGTGATTTGCGCGGTCTTGGGGAGGCAGCGCGGTCTTGGGGGTCCCCCCCGGAGACGAAACCTGATTACGTTGAGCCTTTATGGTTGGTAGGCTATGCAGAAAAGGGTTCAAACTTATTGATTAAGGCTCAACTGTCTTACGGTAACTTCTAACCATGAGCGACTGCCGTGGTTTCCCCCACTCGCTATTGCATCAAGACAAGGCTCAACTGTCTTACGGTAACTATCGCCTTTGGCGACGCTTGGCCGTAGGCCACGCCAAAGGCGAACGCGAACAAACCATGAGCGACTGCATCAAGAAGCGTTTATCCTCGCTATGAGGTACGCTTTTCAACCTCAAAGTCCCCCTTGATAAGGGGGATTTAGGGGGATCCATTTGTACCTCATGGCATAGCGATGCAGCGCGGTCTTGGGGAGGCAGCGCGGTCTTGGGGGTTCCCCCCATGAGCGACTGCCGTTGGTTTCCCCCACTCGCTATTGCATCAAGACAGAGAATTGCTAGATTTCAGTTTCCAATAGATAAATCGATTAATATCAAACCTTATATAACTCTTAGCATCACCCTGATAAGTGGCGGTAATTTAGTGAGATAGTATCAAACTATTACCAATAAATAGTAATTTATATAGTGATTTTTCTAATCAAAGATAGCATACCTATTATTTCTATAATGTCAGCAAAATCCTTGATATTACTAAGCCAAATGTATTATTAGTGATTAATTAGTTGGTGAGTAGTTATTGATTAATTGCTCTGGTCAATCTTTAATTTTCACCAAACTAGGCTCAATATCCTTTACCTTAGTACAGCCACTCAACGCCATCGCTATATCCAATTCATCTCGTAACAATTGCAAGACATGGCGTACTCCAGCAACTCCTGCTACAGCTAATCCCCATAACACCGGACGACCTACCAACACCGCTGATGCACGCAAGGCTAGGGCTTTGAGCACATCAGCCAGTTACTATAGCTAGCTCACGTACTGGATTGGTAGAGATTGGATTATGCGTTTGTAAGCAGCACTGTCTAAGCCATCACCACCATTAGGATTCCAACCTTTTCTGTTGATTATTTCGTTGAGAGTATCAAGGCGTTTTGCTGGTTCTGGGTGGGTTCTTAGCATTGCCGGTGTATTGCCTTTGGTTAATTTTTGGAGAAATCCAGTCATGCCTGAGGGAGCGTAGCCAGCACGGTGCAACATTTCTAATCCCTTGCGGTCTGCTTCATATTCCTGCTGACGTCCTCGGGGAAGAGAGAAGGCGATATCCTTAAGAAGATTTATAATTGTTTCGTACTCGACTTCACTATTTACCTCAAGGTTCCTGTCTTTGATAATCTGGCGCAGCTTCTCGATATTGTGTTTGCTAGTAACGTGAGCAATTTCGTGAGCTATCACCGCAGCTAACTCAGCTTCATTTTCTACCCCTTTGAGCAAGCCAGTATGAACATAAACAAAGCCACCCACCGAGGCAAAGGCATTTATAGTGTTGTCCTTGACTACTTGAAAGGTATAGGAAAAATTAGGGCGATCGCTATAGGGGATTAATCTCTGACCAATGTCTTGGACGTATTCAGTGATTTCGCGTCCGCTGTAAATCTCCAGCTCTTGAGCAACTTCTTGTTGATTCAAACACTTACCCAGCTCTAATTCTTGTTGATCAGACATGGTGATTAACTGAATTATCTTAATTCCTGGATCACCATCCAACAACCCACATAAATCAAATGCTGATGAAGTATTGGCTAACCCTACCCCTAGAGCGAGTCCCACAACTAGCAGAATCAGCAGGTAAAACCATCGACGAGGGGAAGCACGCTTAATCCAAAAGAATGGGTTTAACATAGTCGTCTATTTGAATAATCAAAAATAGGCTTGTAAGTATTCATTATTAAGCTTTCAGCAGTCAGCTTTCAGCAGTCAGCTTTCAGCAGTAATCGATTTAGTTAGCACATTTATCATAAGCAGCTTGTCGTATACCTTGGTAATAAATAGATTCAACACCCAAGGAATTTTCCAAAATTATCTCCCACCTTAAGTTAGTAATAAATTTATCAATTATTGTCTTCCATTCTATATCCTGAACTGGTAAAATTATTCCGTAAAAATCACAACTTAACGGTCGGTCAGGAATTAAGGTAAAATCCTGGAATGTCAGCCCTTGTCTTAAGGCTTCTGCCATTAAAAGCATGCCATCACTGGCAAAAGCATCAATATCCTGTTCGACAACATCTTTCAGAGCCAATTCTCGACCGTTAGAGCTTCTGTAACGAGTGTCTACTATGTCAGCTAATGGGTAGGTACTGGAGATTAAGGGATGTGTATTTGAACCAGGAAGGACACCAATTTTTTTACCAGCTAGGGAAGTTTCAGGATTGAATATACCCTTCATTTCGGGTCTGATTAGAAAATGTGTCCCGGAAAAATAAAAAGCAGTGGAGTAAGTAACTCCTGATAGTGGTGGAGCAGTTTTGATCGTATTGGGACCACAATCTAGATGTACCTTGCCATTGGCTACCATCCGATAACGATTGTTAGGGGAGTCTTCGTCTAGAACAGATGGAATTGGTTCTAACCGAACAGGTCTCTTGAGTACTTCACCGAGATGGTTGGCTAGAACATACATTTTAGTCACGCAGTAGCCTTGCAATTGGTCTTGCTCTAGAAAACCAAAGGGAGCGGCATCTTCTCTAATTCCTACTTTTAAAACACCAGTGCGCTTAATTTCAGACAAGACTGTTTCAGCTAAACTGGCTGAGGTAAACGTTAAGGATAAGATAATACTAAGGGTGATAGTGGCTAGTTTATTACTCATTTCTGGGATTTCAGACTAATAATTACTTACTGATATCACTTTCCAATAGATAAATCGCTCAAAGCTTATCTAACCCTGACCCTAACCCTGATAAGTGCCAGGAATTTAGGGGAATAGTATCAAAATCTTACCAATAACTAATAACTTGTGTCATAAAAATTAACATATGCAGTCTTGCTATAACTTCAGCCAATTCATTGATATTGCTAAGCTATTTGGCTTAGTTTTTAGGTATTACAAGCTAGTATTAATTTATTGATTATATTGTCAATCTTTAATTTTCACCAAACTACGGTTAATATCCTTTACCTTAGTACAGCCACTTAACGCCATCGCTATATCCAATTCATCCCGTAACAATTGCAAGATATGGCGTACTCCAGCAACTCCTCCTACAGCTAATCCCCATAACACCGGACGACCTACTAACACCGCTGATGCACCCAAGGCTAGGGCTTTGAGCACATCAGTACCTCGGCGAATACCCCCATCGATTAATACTGGTAAATGATTTCCCACGGCTGCGACCACTTCGGGTAAGGCATCGATGGATGCGATCGCACTATCCAATTGCCGACCCCCATGATTCGATACAATGATTCCTTTGGCTCCATGGTCCAATGCCTTGACAGCATCATCTCCTCGCAAAATCCCTTTGACTAACACCGGTAGAGTAGTGATCGATTGTAACCATTCCAGATCCCGCCAGGTCAGTGCTGGGTCAATTTGCTGGGCAAAATAGCTCAATAAACCCGATTCTCCGGCGGTTTTGGGAATTTCCAGACCAGTCATAGTCGCTAAATTAGCCAGTTCCATCCCTACCGGTAGAGTAAATTGATTGCGTCGATCCCTTTCCCGACACCCCAACACTGGTGCATCTACGGTCAGACAAAGGGCACTAAAACCAGCTGCCTCCGCCCGTTCCACAAGTCTACGGGTGAGAGTGCGATCGCGATGGACATACAGCTGAAACCATGAGGGATTTTGGATATCGGTCTGTTCCCCCTCTTCCTTTTTGCCATTTTCCTGTTGGCTCCGTTTCCCAGCTAGGGCTACAGCTTCTAAGGGTTTGGTAGACATCGTACTCAACACCATGACTGCCCCTACCTCAGCTGCCGCCCTTGCTGTTGCCAATTCACCTTCTGGATTGGCCAGACACTGAAATGCCATGGGAGCAACCAGAATCGGTATGGGCAGAGACTGATCTAGGATTTGTGTGCTTAAATCTCGTTGACTCACATCCACCAACATCCGAGGACGGAGTTTTATCTGTTCAAACGCGGCACGATTGTCTCGCAGTGTTACTTCATCCCAAGCACCACTAGCGTAATAATCCAGTGCCATGGGAGATAGATACTGCGGCGCTAGGGATTCGTACTCGAATAGATTAATGGGTTGATTCAAGGTTGCTTGTTTGGTTGAAGGTTGAAGGTTGAAGGTTGGTTGAAGGTTGAAGGTTGGTTGTTTAGTTGAAGGTTGAAGGTTGAAGGTTGGTTAAAGGTTGAAGGTTGGTTAAAGGTTGAAGTCAGAATGGTGAATTCCAAATTCTAAATTCTAAATTCTAAATTCTAAATTCAAAAATGTTGTTAGCCTTTGGTGTTCGGTGTAGGGTAGGTGGACATCTGGCACCCTTATGAGTAAGGCACCTGACCGAGTGTGAGATTAATTCTACAGGCGTTTAGATCAAGTCCACAAGACAATGGCAAAGATAGCAGAGATAGCCCAGGCGAATTTAGCCCAGGCTAATTTATGCGATTGACCTTGGCCAAAAGGCCACGCGCTTCGCAGCAAAGCGGGACGAAGTCCATCGCGTTTGGTCACGCTTTAGGCAAAGCCGTTCGCGTAGCGTGGCCTACGGCCTCCGCTGCGCGAACGCGATCGCACTATGTAAAACAGTTCATGTATAGCGACTTGTGAGCATTTCAAAGTGCTTACCCATTTATCCGACCCCTAGAAGCTAGAAGGAATCGGCTTTTTGGTTTATTTCTGTAATTTGCTTTTAGTCTTGACAATACAAAAAAGAAAGATAATATAAAGACTAACGGTAAATATATATAAGACGAAAGAAAGCCACAGATTGTTTCTTAAACAAACTTTAACCTAAATTTAACTAAACCTTACGCCATTACTTACCATTACTTAGTAATAGCTCTATAGTCTTGACCAAGTGTGGATTGCGACACCCTAACATTGCTGGGAATTTTTTACAGTGGTCAAGGCGATGAATTTGAAAAAAAATAGCTGGAAGCTAGCTGGCTTGTTTGCCCTAGTAGCATCAACTGTTGCGTTAGTGGCACCTACAGTTAACTCTCAAGGTACACCCACCGTCAAAATTGATGGGTCTAGCACCGTTTACCCGATTACTGAAGCTGTAGCGGAAGAGTTTCAGGATCTCAAAAAAAATCAGGTACGAGTAACCGTTGGTATTTCTGGAACTGGTGGCGGTTTTAAGAAATTCTGTATCGGAGAAACCGACATATCTGACGCTTCTCGACCAATTAAGGAGAAAGAGGAGAAACTCTGTGCTGCCAATGGCATTGAGTATATGGCCATTCCAGTGGCATACGATGCCATTACCGTCGTAGTCAACAATAACAATACTTGGGCTACAAAACTTACGGTTGACGAACTCAATAAAATCTGGGCACCTGAGTCTGAGGGGACTGTGAGCACCTGGAATCAAGTAAATTCCGCTTGGCCAAACCAGCCCCTAGTTCTGTACGGTCCTGGTGCAGACTCTGGAACCTTTGACTACTTCACTAAAAAGGTTAACGGCAAGTCTGGTGCTAGCCGCACCGATTACACCCCTAGTGAAGATGACAACGTTTTGGTTCAAGGTGTATCAACGGATCCAAAAGCCCTGGCATACTTCGGTCTTTCCTACTATCTAGAAAACAAAGACAAGCTTAAGGCTGTTGCTATCAATGAGGTAGAACCTTCTCTGACAACGGTACGTAACGGGACTTACACCCCCCTATCCCGACCAATCTTCATCTATGTCAACAAAAACGCTGTTAAGCGTCCCGAGGTAAGTGATTTTGTGAGCTATTACCTCCAAAATGCTGAGCGATTAGTCACTGAGGTTAAGTCGGTGCCTCTATCCTCCGCAGACTATGCCAAATCCCTGGCAGAGTTAGAGGTTCTAGTCGGTAGCGGTAACTAAGCCTAGAACTGGATCTAACCTAGAGGACTTAATTGGTTTAATGTGGTCAAGAGCGATTAGTAGTAGAATTATCAATCATCGCTCTTGACTTATGTTCAAAAGAGTCCTAATTTCTGAGGTAAGCATATGCGCTATGCGCACGCTGCGCGAACAGCCGTGAGCCTTCAGCATTGAGGTGAAAATAAACTTTTTTCGCTTAGGGTGCGCAAACAGAAAAATCTAATAGTTCGAGATTAATCAGAATTGAAAGTCTGGGGATTTGCCCATAATTACGCATATCCCATTCCCGTAGTGTGGCCGCCAATAGCCACTCAATTAGCGTGCGCGTAGCGCAATAACTAATAGCTGACAGCTGCCTTGAGACAATACTTTTATTTATTCCCGATTTAATGACCGAAAAACTGATCCGACTTAACCAGACCAAACAACTCTCACCAAAATTAATTCGCAATTTGCGAGAAAGAGGGATTGAAATACTATTGTTTTTGGCGGCATTATCTTCAGTCGCCACTATGGCAGCAATTATCTTTTTCCTGCTTAGGGAATCTCTGGCATTTTTCAAGGAAGTCTCATTAATTGATTTCCTCACTGATACCAAATGGACACCGATGTTTCTAGATAAACACTACGGGATTTTGCCATTGATATCAGGAACCCTAGTAACCGCTACGACTGCTCTCCTACTTGCTATCCCCACAGGAACTATTGCTGCGATTTACCTAAGTGAATTTGCTCCTCCTACATTACGAGAAGTAGTAAAACCAGGTTTGGAACTTTTAGCAGCAATTCCTACAGTGGTTTATGGTTATTTTGCCCTTCTGGTGGTTAGCCCTCTTCTGCGCAATATTTTTACTGAATTGCCGGTTTTTAATATGCTAAGTGCCGGTCTAGTCATGGGTTTGATGATTATTCCCTTTATTAGTTCCATTAGTGAAGATGCCATGCGAGCGGTTCCGGTAGAGTTACGGGAAGGGTCTTATGCTATGGGAGCAACTCGCTTACAGACAGCATGGAACGTTGTGTTTCCTGCTGCTATTTCAGGCATTGCCTCATCCTACATCCTAGGAGCATCAAGGGCTGTAGGGGAAACGATGATTGTTGCGATCGCAGCAGGCTTACAACCCAAAATAGCTTGGAATCCCCTAGACCAAGCCGCTACAATAACTGCTTACATCGTCCAGGTAAGTCTTGGAGATTTGCCTCATGGTACTCTAGAATACCAGACCATTTTTGCGGCTGGACTAACCTTAGTGTTAATGACTCTAGTGCTAAACATCATCGGACATTTCTTAGCTAAGCGTTATCGAGAAATTTATTAGTATAGCGATTTTAAGTTGGGTGAGGTACACAATTTTAAAATTTTAGGGAACAGGGAGTAGGGAACAGGGAGTAGGGAGTAGGGAGTAGGAATTACGGAAGGGGGGTAGGAATAAAATTTAATGTGCCTTATAAGTATTAAAAATGCTATTCTAGTTATTAGTGATTAGTCGTTAGTATTTGGTGAATTAAAAATTCAAAAGTGTGAATTTACAAGTATTACTTGGCGTTTGCAAGATTCATACAAGCGTTTTTCATAACTATCAGGTAAACAGGATTTTTTACCTGTTACCATATCCGGTGTTCCCTGCTCCCTGCTCCCTGCTCCCTGCTCCCTAAAACCCAAAACTTTGTACCTTAACCAATTAAAACCGCTATAAGATTATAAATGTCACAGGAACAATTACTTACAATTCGAGAAGATATAAATCGCCGTAAGCTTATTAATCAGATTTTTGCCATTGTTGGTCTGGTAGTTATTCTGGTCGCTATATTTATATTGCTGGCGTTAATCTACCATATGGTAAGTTCAGGAATATCCCGGATTTCACCCCAGTTTTTTACATCGTTTCCTAGTCGTAGAGCAGAAAAAGCCGGGATTATGTCCGCCTGGGTAGGCACTAGTCTGATCATGTTAGTCACTGCCTTAGCTGCGGTGCCCATTGGTGTGGCTTCAGGAATTTATTTAGAAGAATATTCCCGAAAAAACTTGCTAGCGGATTTCATTGAAATCAATGTCACGAATTTGGCAGGAGTTCCCTCCATTGTCTATGGTTTATTAGCCTTGGGGTTATTCGTCTATGAGTTAAATTTAGGTCGAAGCATTCTCTCAGCAGGGTTGACCTTAGCCTTGTTAATTCTGCCAGTGGTGATTGTCACCACACGAGAGGCACTGCGGGCAATTCCTAATCATCTCCGGGAAGCTGCTTATGCCCTTGGAGCCAGTAAGTGGCAAATGATTTGGGATCATGTTTTGCCCTATTCGTTTGGTAGTATTCTCACAGGCGTAATCATTGGTTTATCTCGGGCAATTGGGGAAACTGCTCCTGTGGTTACCATTGGTGCTCTTGTATTCATTCGCTTTTTGCCAGATTCTCCAATAAACAGCGAATTTCCTTATATTCCCTTTCAGGGTGAATTTCCCTATCTAAACATACAGCAGCTGTTTGCATGGCTTCAGTCTGAATTCACGGTTATGCCGATTCAAATGTTTACCTGGGTATCTAGACCTGAACGGGCATTTGAGGCAAATGCAGCTGCAGCCGGTACAGTGTTAATTGCTATGACTCTGGCTATGAATGGTATTGCTATTTATCTACGCTATCGCTTCCGTAAAGGTCTAAAATGGTAGAAAAACTATCTGATAAACTATCCGACTCAAGCATTAGTAACGCCAAAGCTGAGGTGGATAACCTCAGTTTTTACTATGGTTCATTTAAAGCTCTCAAAAGTATTAGTTTAGTGGTGCCGGAAAAACAAGTAACTGCACTAATTGGACCATCAGGGTGTGGCAAAACCACGTTACTGCGATGCTTCAATCGTATGCATGACCTTTATCCTGGTAATCGCTACGAGGGAGCAATCTGGCTCGACTCCGATGTCAACATTTTAGGTAAGAAAATTGACCCGATAGAAGTGCGGATGCGGATTAGCATGGTATTCCAAAAGCCTAATCCTTTTCCTAAATCAATTTATGACAATGTTGCCTATGGGTTGCGAGTGCGGGGTGAAAATAGACGTCGTCTGATTGAAGACAAAATGGAGAAAGCGTTGCGGGGAGCGGCCTTATGGGATGAAGTGAAAGACCGCCTCTATGACTCAGCCTATAACCTATCTGGAGGTCAACAGCAACGTCTTTGTATTGCCCGGGCTTTAGTCGCTGACCCAGAGATTATTTTATTCGATGAACCCACTTCTGCCCTTGACCCGATTGCTACTTCCAGCATTGAAGAATTAATTGCTGAGCTGAAGAAACAGGTCACAATTTTGATTGTGACTCACAGCATGCAACAGGCAGCAAGGATATCGGATTATACCGCGTTTATGTACTTGGGGGCAATGATGGAGTTTGGGGAGACTAGGCAAATCTTTGAACGACCCGCGAACTCACAGACAGAAGCTTATATTAGTGGACGAATTGGTTAGAACCTCAGTAGGCGCTGGTTAGGGGATTAGCGTTCGCTAATCCTAAACCCTTGCTGAACATGCTGCTTCCATCAACTAAAAATTCAGGACTTACGCACAGAATCCATGGGTAGGGTGGGCAAGGTTTTGCCCACCCTACAGGTAGCGTTAACTTGAGGGATTTGCGTAAGTCCTAAAATTGCTATAATTTTTGGTTGATGCCCAGTTTGAGGTAAACCTTGAAAACTGTTGCTGTCTTTTTTGATGAAGCAGGCACCTTTGCCTACCCATTTACTAAAAAAAAGTATATACGACACATTGCCCAACTTGGTGAAGCAATAGAAGCCTGTGGTGCCAATTTTCGTGTTGTTCGTCACCAATCTTCCTATCTAGGGTCAGGACAATTTTCCCAGAGTTGGGAATTACGAGATGGAGAAGTGATTGAGACTGGTCCTGTCAAAGCTGATGTCATTTTCGATAAAGGATTGTTTAGCTCTGATGGAACTATCCCAGTTCTTAACTGTCAGGAAATTAACGAAATTTGCACCAACAAATATAAAACCTTTCAGCTTTTCAGTGACTATTCTCCCCAAAGCTATCTTGTTAACACCAAAGAAGAGTTTTTTGAGGCACTCGACCGAATACCAGGGCAATATAAAGTTGTCAAGCCATTAGATGGTCTTGAAGGCAGAAATGTCCACATTGGAGACAATGACTTCTTAAAGAAACAGGATTGCCCCTATCCCTTATTAGTGCAAGAGTTTATCGATTCACGCTCAGGTATACCCGGTATTGTCAATGGTGTTCATGACTTTCGTGTAGCACTCCTCAACGGGGAAATTGTTCACGCTATAGTACGTACTCCACCTTCAGGCGAATTAGTGGCATCCGTGACTCAAGGAGGCGAGATGTTTGTTGTAGAAATAGAGCTCATCCCTAGCACTGTCTTCGAGCTAGTCGAACACATTGAAAAACATATGCTACAGTACGGTAACCGGTTTTATGGCATTGATCTTGCCATAGTTAACGGTCAACCGAAAATCATCGAGCTTAATTCTCGTGTTAGCATTTGGGACAATCAACAACATGAAGTATTCGCTAGCACCAAAAGGAAACTTGCCGAGGTTTTAGTAGCACTTTGATAGTTGATATAGCAGTTATCAATTATAGCATATCACCAATTTTACCAAATCTTAAATTATGATCGAGTTTGAAAAAATAATCAACTTAACTGTTGATAAACTCCTTAACTATTTGCAGGAAAATAAAAATACCGACACCAAGGTAATAGATTACAAAAGCCCTCAAGCCCTTAAGGAAAAACTCGATTTAAGCTTACCAGAAAACGGAGTTCCCTTAGCCGATTTAATTCCGATTATTGAATCGTATCTCGACCACAGCGTGCGGACTAGTAGCCATAAGTTTTTCAACCAGCTTTGGGGTGGATTTGAGATAACTGGATTATTAGCAGAAATGGTAACTAGTACTGCTAATACTTCTATGTATACCTATGAAGTTGCTCCAGTAGCCACGCTGATCGAGATTAAATTGATTGAGGCTCTCAAGGACTTGATCGGTTTTCCTCAAGGTGAGGGGTTGATGGTGACAGGAGGCAGTAATGCTAATCTGATCGCCATGCTTTGTGCCCGACACAAACTTCTACCCGAAGCCAAAAACAAGGGATTGGGAAATCACCAGCTAGTAGCATTCATCTCCGATCAGGCTCACTATTCCTTTTTCAAAGCAGCAAATTTGTTGGGCATGGGGATAGACAATGTAGTCAAAGTCAAATCCGATGGCGATCAGCGCATGTGCCCGCAACAATTAGAAGCTGCTATTCAACAAAGCCTAAGGGAAGGAAAAACACCTTTCTTTGTTACAGCTACTGCGGGCACTACCGTTGCCGGTGCATTCGATCCGTTGCCCTCAATTGCAGAAATTACCAGCAAATATGGACTCTGGCTACATGTGGATGGGTCTTGGGGTGCTCCGGTTTTGTTCAGCAACCAGCACAAGCATCTGTTGGAAGGTAGCTCCTTAGCAGATTCTTTTACCTGGGATGCTCACAAACTCATGGGCGTGCCCTTGATTTGTTCAGCTATTCTAGTCAAACAACCAGGGACTTTATTGGAGGCTTGTTCTAGTCAAGGTACTCACTATATCTTCCACGATGATGAAGATAGTGCCTATAATCTTGGAACTATGTCCTTGCAGTGTGGGCGGAAAGTAGATGCCCTTAAGCTGTGGCTAGCCTGGAAATACTACGGCAAAAATGGTTATGAAGCAAGGGTTGACCGCTTATTTGAACTCGCTAGCTACGCGGCGGATTATATTCGCAATTGTGAGAATTTAGAATTGATAGTTCAACCAACATTTTTGAATATCTGTTTTCGCTATAATCCCAGGGATAACAGTCTGTCTAATCATGGTTTAGATCAGCTAAATCTGGAGATACGTGAGCAATTAATGCGCTCTGGTCAAGCATTAGTCAATTACTCTCAGTATCAAGAACAGATTGTAATTCGCTTCATTCTCAGCAATCCAGAAATTAACGAAGCAGATATAGATAGTTTTTTGGATAACTTTATCAAAATTGGTAATAGTTTATTATAGGAGGTACGGAAGAGCCATAAAAACAAAAAAAAGCTGACGAATCTATAAGCGAACGCCAGCCTCTAAATTGTAAATGTGTGAAAATAAGCGATAGAATCGCAAAGATAAAATATCTTATCTCATCTTGCTGTCTTGCCTAAACAAACATTAATCTAAACAAGGCTTTCACCGGACTTGCGACGAATACCAATTACAGAAGGACGGGGTGGTCCAGAGGGATTTCCATCACCACCATCAGCCTTGGGTAAGCTACTAGGCCAGTTACTTCCAAGAGGTACAGTCCGCCTCTGAGTAAACAGAGTTCCATCCAAGTTCAAGATTTCAATGTCTCGTTGCAGAGGTGCCTGACCTGCACCAATGGGTACACTTTCTCCAGGATGCTGTACTGCAACAATTAGAGTATCACCAATAAAGGTTGGACCAGTTATTTCGCAACGCATTGGACCATAAGCAAAAGGAATGACTTCCCCAGCATTAGGCCCACTAGTGGGAATATAGAACACCCAGTTGTTACCATAGACCCCAACCAAAGAACTAGTAGCACCAGTGTCGGTGTGGTCGATGGTGCGTTCTCCTGGCTCAGCACCAGTTTTGAAACCGTTGTGCTGGCTAGTAGACATATCCGTGACACCCCAGACATTAGCTTTGGTATCGAAGGCTAGGTTATCTACATTAGCAAAACCAGCGCCATCGTCTGCTCCAGCTTCTCCAGATTCCACGAATCGAGTCCAGCGGAAGCTAGTACCAGCACCATCAGCGCTGCTTTCAATAATCTTGTAAATCCCACCAGAAGGCTGCTTAGCATCAACATCAGCGTTGAGTTTAGCAGTTTGGAAGACCCGGGAATCTGGATAGCCATCTCCACCAGCAATATGGTCGGTATAGGCAATGAATACCGCTTTAGTCCGGGGATGGACTTCTAGATCCTCAGGGCGAGATGAAGGAGTACCACCAACTAGATTAGCTGCCAGGAAAGAATCAACGACAATAGCACCTTGGCTAGTGTAGAAATCTGCCAGGGTTTTGTTCTTATAACCAGGCAGAGCAGTTGCTTCATTAGTGAGATCTACCACCAACGAGCCACCATCCTCAGTAGCACCAGCAATACCAGCACGCTTTGGTAAGCGCACGCGACCATCTCGTTGTGCCTCACCTAAAGCAGCTAGTTCAACAGAAGCCAGTTCAGAGGGAACATTGGGATTGGTGGGAGTACTCAAGACCAATGGTATCCACTCACCTGTGCCATTGGAATTGAATTTAGCAACGTAGAGAGTACCTTCTTCAAATAACTTACTGTTATCTTTATCACTGAGGCCCCGCAGTTTGCGCTTACTCACATACTTCCAGGTGTGACCACCCCGCCGGTCATCTCCCATGTAAGCAACTAACTTATTACCCGCCTCAGTGCGGAAAGTGATATTTTCGTGACGGAAGCGTCCCAAAGCAGTGTGCTTCTTGGCACGAACACCAGGCTTAGCTGGATCAATCTCTACCATCCAGCCGTACTTTTCACCGACCAGACCGAATACAGAGCCAGTAGTACCTTCGGTGTAGCCAGTCTGAGTGCCATTAGGTAGCACAGCTTCAGTAACACCATTGAAGAAGGTGGCACTAGCCTGGAAATTTTCTTCAGTAGTCAAAATGGTACCCCAAGGGGTAGTGCCACCGGAACAGTTGTAAGCAGTACCGATAATCTTGTTTCCTAAACCATCTGAACTGAGAGAGAACACCTCAGTTGCTGCTGGTCCTGTTCCCACCAGGTAGTTTTGATCCCCTCGCTGATGGCTTCTGGAGCCCCAAGAGGTAACAGTCTTGAACTCATCACTCCGCTGAGCATTGATTGCTAAACCAGAAAGACCGTGAATGCGACGGTTCTTCGAGTCCTTCTTAACAACTTGGAAACGTTCACCGGAACCATTGCGACGGATGCGAACAATAGAACCTCCTTGGTTATAGAAAAACTCTCCTAGCAGTTCTATATCATTCACATTAGAGGGTAGAGGATAGCCAATCACCGTCTCAAAGCTAGTGGGTAATCCAGCTAAGCTGCTGGAAGTACCAGGAGCTAGGTCAGAAAATGGAAAAGAAACGTATTCGTGATTGACCCAGAGATAGCCATCATTAGAGCTTCTACCTACAGGAACAAAGCCAGTGTAGTCGTTGTTATAGCCGAAATAATCGTCTGGATTAGGAAAAACGCGATCGCCCCATTTGACAATTACATACCGTTCGTACTCCGGCGGTACTACTACATCATCAATGACGGTGTAGCTAGCCAGACTGACATCAGAACTTGGATTAAGAACTTTGCTTTGGTTAATGCCTGTGGGTAAGGCACTTTTTTTAGTTTGATAAATCGGCAAGGGATGGGGTAAACGCACCGGGGTAATACCCAGAGTACTGGTAGCTGCATTGGCAACACTATAGTCACCACCCAACAGTTTTTGGCCTATCTGAGGAGCCAACACAGTAGCTGCAGTACTCGCCCCAAAGAAAACTAACAGTTTTCTGCGAGTTAGCTTAGACATTCTAGTATCTCTTTATCTCTCTACAAGAATCAGCGGAATCACAAAGCTTGAGCACCATTCCCACCAGAGCTAGCTGAAAAAAATCTTCAAAAGGCTATAACAAATTCAGCCATGTTGCTAATCATTTTCTAGCTATGCTGCAGTAGAAAACCAGCCCAAGCGTGAGAACACCCCTGTTTGAAAGCATAAGTAGTGATCCAAGGTTATTAAACCCTGATATCTGTCTACTTTTTGATACCCGGGTGTCGCTCATATGGCTAGCATTGATTACTAAAAAAAATTGCGTTTGTAAACGCTTTTACTAGTTTTTAGCTACTGATTAGATATATCTTTTTAAGGTTAAGAGCGGTTAAGTGGATGGTTAAACATGTCTTAACTTTATAGTGTTTTTTAGTTGATATTAAGATTTACCATACCTTAACTATTTATTAGTTAAGTCTTAACCTGTGAAATTAAATTGTGAAAATAATTAACTAAAAATTAAGGATGAACACTGTTACAGCTAAGAGGATATCTGAAAAGTTTTTTTATACTGAATTTTGCCCCCCTAGCCCCCCAACTTTGGGGGGAAAAAGAGTCAATTTGTTTCTAAAAGTCCCCCGCCCCCCTAACCCCCCAATTCTGGGGGGAATTAGCGGATGCTTCGCTTTTTTACAGATGGGGACCAACGGGGGCTTGGATGTAGCAAATGAGACTTCTCAGACAACCTATAAGGTTAACCGTTGCTGATTTTTTAGTTAAACTAGTTAATTCAACTAATTAATCATCTCGAAAACCTGGGTCATCCTCCAATGAAGCTTCCAATAATACTGAAGGTAATGGTGTATTTGAAGCAGCTAGAGATGAATCGGAATCTCTGAAGCCCAATAGCATTTCAGAATTGCTCAAATAACTCGCCCATCGCTGGATTATGGGGAATTGTTTCCACTGATAGGGAGAAACTGTTGCAATCATCAAAGGGACTACTTGACCATTGCGTTCACCTAAAATCATTAGAGAAATGCTGGTAATATCAGGATTTTCGGTAAATTCCTGATTTAGTTTAGTTTGAGCCAAATTTTCTGTCTGCTGAATTAGGCCTTCAAATGATTTACTGCTATCATAATTAAGGATGACGTGGTATTCCTTATTTTCAGCTGAGGCCGTTGGAATCTGTGTTACTAAAGTACTTAATACCAATATAGTACTCCAGAGAAGGCGGCGATAAAGACCCATCAGCTTAGCTATCCTGACGACCTGGTGACTAACTAGTTAATAGTAATAGATAATAATAGATAAATATTAAGGTGACAGTAATTTTTGGTTAAGGATGGATTATCAAGAAGGATGTTCCCCTGATAGCTTTACCGTCGGGTAGGATGAATGATTAATTATCAAGTCAAGGATGAAGGGTGAAGGGTGAAGGGTTCATCCTTCATCCTTCAGATTAGCGATTATCAATGTTCAGGACTAAATCAGACTTCAAGGTTATATCTAAATCTGTGTCAGGGTCGATGACAACTACTTCTACGTCTTCTTGACCTCCTGCAAGGAGAAGTTCTGTAACCAAACCGAGTCCAGCACCAGCTAAAACTTCCCAAAACTCAAGCTTACCAAAGATTTCAGAGAGTACAGCCCCAGCAGCTGCACCAATCGCAGCACCTTTGAGCAAATCGGGATCAGTGTTTTTGGTAATGGTTTCAGTTTTGGTGACAACCTCGGAGGTGGCATCAAGGGATAAGGATTGATCACTATCCCTGAGAATCAACTCTTCGGCGACAAACTGAGAACCTCCTTGAACTGGACGCACTTCCCCTTCAATCTCACTACCTGCTGGAATTAGGAGGGTTCCTGAAAAGGAGACTACATCTCTAGCTACGATCACCGTTATCGGTAGAGTTTCATTACGAGTGACAATGACTCTCTTGGCGTCGTCGGATTCAACTGGTATCAAAGTCCCAGCAGGAATGATGACTTGGGTAAATTGAGCCAACTGTGGCTCGATGTAGAATCTAGACTGGGCAGTAGCTTGAGTAGCCATCAACATTGGTAACGCCACAGTTGAAGTGATCCCCAATGCTGTGAGTAGAGCGATTCTGGACTGCCAACGATGGGAAATAAACATTAAATATATCTTCCTTGAGGATGAGTACAAGCGATTAATTAGACTAAAAAGAGCATAGTTATGTTTCCCAAGGTGATCATGAACTATGTAATCATGAAACCAAGTGTACGCTAATTGATAAAAATTCTGGGCAAGATACCCCACCTATACCCACCCGACCTTGAAAGCTGCTTGTCACCCCATCACCCCATCACCCCCATCTTCTGATCCCGGAGCGTTCGCTAGCCAACGCCCTTCGGGCTAATCGCATCATGTCTGTTTTAAAACCTAATTTAAAACCTAAAATCTGTAGGATTGAGGTAATATAAGCTTTTTGAGCCCCATCCTTCAACTCCAAGGGGACTCCGATTATACCCAAAGGGTTAGCGGGATTTGTTCGCGTTCGCCTTTGGCGTGGCCTACGGCCAAGGGTCGCCTTTGGCGATAGTTACCGTAAGACAGTTGAGCTTTATTTCATATAACTTAAACTTATAACTCACAGACTGTCGCGCCTATCGCTCAACGTAATCAGGTTTCGTCTCTGGGGAATTGGAGACCGAGTTTGTTGCGCATCCTACATATTTTCGCTAGAATATCTATGAATATAGCGGAAAGGTCGATGCTAACTCAAGTTAATAACCTTCGTTTAGACAAAAAACAGATCTTAGCTCTCAGACAAATGTGTCATTTGAGCAAGAACATGTTCAACGTAGGTTTATACAATGTCCGTCAGTATTTCTTTCAGGAACGCAAACATCTGCGGTATGAAAGTAATTATTACCACTCTAAAGATAATGAGAACTACAAATTACTGCCAACGGATATTGCTCAACAAACCCTAAAAATTGTCGATAGATCCTTTAAATCTTTCTTTGGTTTACTGAAGCTAAAAGCCAAGGTCGGTTACCAAGAAAAAGTAAGACTTCCGAATTACTTACCAAAGGATGGACATTTTCTTCTGGTTATCCCAGTGAGAAAACGTGACTGGGGTAAGCTCCCCGGAAAAAACTGGTTGTTTACTGTTCCTATGTCTCGTAAATTTAAAAAGGAGTACGGAGCAGTTCAGTTTACTGTACCAGAGAGACTAAGATCTAAAACTGTCAAAGAGATACGCATACTGCCTAAGTATAAAGCCAAATATTTTGACGTTTGTTATTGCTATGAGGATGAACCTGAGACAAAAATAGAAAAAAACAGTGAAATCTTGGGCATTGACTTAGGTCTTGATAATTTTGCTACATGTGTTAGTACCACTCAAAAGTCATTTATTGTTAACGGAAAAAAGATTAAGTCTGACAATCAATTTTACAATAAACGCAATGCCAAACTTCAATCTATTAAAGACTTACAAGGCATCAAAACTTTGACCAATCGACAAGCCAGATTGTTAAGGAAGCGAAATCACAAAATCAGAGATTTCACTAACAAAGCAGCCAGGTATGTTGTAAATTGGTGTAGGGAAAACAAGATCAGTAAGATTGTTATCGGATACAACCCTGACCTAAAACAAAGGGTCAATATGGGCAAGCGAAACAATCAAAAATTCACCCAGATTCCGATTTATACGTTTAAGGACAAGCTGGAAAGCCTCTGTCAACGGTATGGGATTGAACTAGCTGAACAAGAAGAATCCTACACTAGTAAAGCGTCTAGTCTGGATAAAGATGAATTACCCGTCTGGAATGCTGATAACCCAAAAAAGTACACCTTCAGCGGAAAAAGAGTAAAGCGTGGATTATATCAAACCAGTAAAGGTTGGTTGATAAACGCTGATTGCAACGGAGCACTGAATATAATCCGCAAACACACAAGTAAGCCTAATGATTTTATCGGAGGGTTTAGAGGCTGTTTGGCTCAGCCGTTAAGAGTTTCATGCTCTTAAGAATCCCCCGCTATAATCGCAGGATGAGCGCGGTGGGAGTGTCAAAGAACTAAAATTAGGTCTGGGACTGCTAAAGCCACTGTGAGGTTTCACCATGAGTCTAGGCACATGGATTGGTCTACTTGCCTTTATCCTTTCGTTATACATCCTGTGGCAAATCCGTCAAGTACTGCTGCTGATATTTACGGCTGTGGTACTTGCCAATGCCTTAAATATCTTGGTGGAAAAATTCCGCCGGGTTGGCATGAAACGGCTTTTTGCTGTCCTGCTGTCAATTCTTCTGATGGTTGCTCTGGCGGTAGGGTTTTACTGGCTAATTGTGCCACCCTTCGCGGAGCAAGTCCTAGAGTTAACTGATCAGGTTCCTAGGGGTATAGAAAAATTAGGTCAGTGGTTGGAGTTGTTGTCAGCGGATATTCCCGCAGATCTGATTAATTTCCCCGAGATCCAATTAGATCAGCTAATTCAACAGCTACAACCGTTACTTAATCAGTTATTGGGTGGTGGATTCTCCATTGCCTTTAACTCTTTGGCTGTCGTAGCCCAAGTTTTGCTGGTATTAGTTTTGACCATAATGCTATTGGCTGACCCCAAGGCTTATCGTCAAAGCTTTATACGACTTTTCCCATCTTTCTATCGCCGTCGAGTTGATCAAATTTTGACTCTATGTGATCAATCTTTACGGGGCTGGTTAGTAGGCATTCTCGTTAACATTGCTGCCATTTCTGGCTTAAGTTTTGTGGGTTTGGTCATCCTACAAGTGAAACTGGCACTGGCACAGGCGGCTTTGGCAGGTATCTTGACATTTATCCCCAATATTGGCCCTGGATTGAGTGTAGTCCCACCGATTGCGATCGCTCTACTAGATGCACCCTGGAAAGCGATCGCTGTTTTAATTCTCTACATTGTTATTCAGCAGGTGGAAAGTAATTTGCTAACTCCCCTGGTCATGAAGCAACAGGTATCCCTGCTACCAGCAGTAACCCTTTTGGCTCAGGTATTTTTCGCGACATTCTTTGGTTTTTTAGGTTTACTGTTAGCTTTACCATTAACCGTAGTTGGTCAGGTTTGGCTAAAAGAAGTTTTAATTAAAGATATTCTCGATCAATGGAAAACTAGTCCGATATCAATCACAGATACCCAGACCCCTTCAGAAACCGTTGCGATCGCATCAGCAAATCCTGAATTAGCCAGCCCGACTACCTCACAGCATTCCCAGGATAGGACTGAATCGGACAATCACCTCAAATCCGACAAATCAGATCAAATCGATAAGGAGGAAAAGGAGGAAGAGTAAACCTTCATCAGCCTTCAGCCGTTAAAACGCAAGCTATGGATTTTAACAACTGCGTATTATAACTGAGCCTGACTGAGGTAAGCTAAGATACCACTGGCAAGTGATATTTTGGAAAACCCTTCTCCCCATTCCCAATCCCTATGCGAACCATTGCTCAAATTAATGACAAAATCGAGGGTAACTGTGCCGTAGTGTGGACAGTCGAAGAATTAAAAGCACGGGTGGCAGAAATCGGTGTGACTCAGGCGGCGAAAGAAGTAGACATCATTACTACCGGTACCTTTGAGCAGATGGAGTCTTCCGGAGCAATCATGAATTTGGGACATACTGACCCACCCGTGAAAATACGGAAATGTTGGTTAGATGGAGTTCCAGCTTACACTGGCTTCGGAGCAGTGGATTTGTTTTTGGGAGCAACCCAAGTTGTTGACTACCCAGATAACCGTGAGATTCCAGATATGGACGAACATAGGCAAAGGGGTGGTGGTCATGTCATTGAAGACCTGATTGCTGGGAAACCCGTCCACCTGCAAGCCCTCGGACAGGTGACAGATTGTTATCCCAGAGGCTCCTTTGAGACCACGATCACTAAGGATAGGATTAATCAGTTTTACTTATTCAATCCCCGCAATCTGTATCAAAACTTCATAGTAGGGGTGAATGGAGGCGATCGCCCCTTGTATACTTATCTGGGTTTGCTGCAGCCCAAACTCTCCAATGCAGTTTACTCTAACCCAGGAGCAATCTCACCCCTAATCAATGACCCGGAACTTAAGCTAGTAGGTATTGGCACGCGGATTTTTATGGGTGGAGGTATTGGCTATATTGCTTGGGAAGGGACCCAACACTTCCCACTGCAAAAACGCCTTCCCAATCAGACACCTATAGGACCAGCAGCAACTCTAGCTTTAATTGGAGATGCCAAGCAAATGAATCCCAAATGGGTACGGGGTTGTTACTTTAAAAATTATGGCCCCTCTCTGATGCTAGGTGTGGGCGTACCAATGCCAGTACTGAATGAAGAAGTAGTGCAACGTTGTGCTGTACAAGATCAAAACATTGTTGCACCAGTGGTAGATTTTGCCATTCCTAGACGGGTGCGTCCAACCTTTGGGTTAGTCAGCTACGCTCAGCTGAAGTCTGGTCGGATTACTATTGATGGTAAATTAGTGCGTGTAGCTCCTCTTGCTAGTATTTTCCTCTCCCGGCAAGTTGCTATGGAACTAAAGCAATGGATTGAGAGTGGTAAATTTACTCTAACTGAACCAGTAGCACCAATTCCAATGGACCGCTCATTTCTACCTCAAGACCTATGGGGTTCACAAATTAGTTTGGATTGATTTAGTCATTGGTCATTTTAAAATTGAAAACTGAAAATTGAAAAGTAATACTTAGCAATTACCAATTATCAATTAGCAATTATCTTTAGCTTACTTAAGCTGTGACATTTGCTCGTCTAAAATAGCTAATTTTGAGCGGAGTAGAGGATTGTCCTGTACTGCAAGGATTCGACAAATGCGATCGCGCATTTTTTCGTGGTGTCTGAGCGTGGTCTCAGCGTCTGCTTGTAAGCCGTAGTGCCGCTGTTTAATTTGTGTCTCTGGCAAGCAGAAGAACACCCCTCCATCAGTTCGTTGAATGCTGCCTTCAAGCAGGTCAAAGATTCGTGCGTTGCTAGTGATGGAGCCCTTGGGGTTTTCGCACCCGTATACATGAAGGCTAAAAAAGCAGGATTCTCCAGGGTTGCCCATCTGGTGAATCATATCGTCAGCTACCGCTTTTACCTCTCCTGAGCTAAAGTCCAGCCGCTTCAGGGTTTGCAGCACTCCATCTGTTAAGGTATACACGTAGTGTTCCGCCTCGCCAAAGCACTGTACTGCTCCCCATTGGGCTACGCCGTGGTCATGAATGGTGCTGTAGTCTCCTGGAGCCCAAGACATCACCATAATTTCAAAGGAATCGCACTCGTAAAGTAGCTTTCGACCGTAGCTGTCGGTCATGGGATGATCAAAGTCAGCCCATCCTATCAAGTCTTCCGGTGAGATGCGTGCATCCAAAATGCACTGACGAGCAATTTTCGGTACCAATACCGACTGACTTTGGATATTACTAATTAAGCGCTGGATACTCTTGGGAAGACTTTGGTCAGATACAGAAGTCTTCATGCCCGTAATAATCTGAATCATTTTGCCATCCTCTAATTTTTTAAAAAAACTTGGTTTTCTGACAATGGAGACTTAAAAATTGAAAATTTACAAAATGGGATTAACCATCCTAGAATGGATTAACCGCAATAAGGGATTAACCGCAATTGATACTATTACTAGGTAAGTAAATGGTGTTAGGGTAATGGTGTTAGAGTTTACTATTCAAAGCCTAATCCCTAATACTTAATCCCTCGTTCATAGATTTACCTAACTAAAAATTCCTCACTGGTTGACTTTACTGTATAGACCTTAAAGCTCTAGGCTGAGATAACGCTGATAAATTCCTCACTATCCTCTGAAAAAGATTGAGAACTATCTCAGCTTATTTTTATTCAGGACACATGATCATGATTCCTCATATCATCAAAGATTTCTTCAAGCTATAGCAAGCCCGATTGAAACGTCAAAGAAATCCCTGCACCTCTTCAACCTCCTTCCCATTTTCCCATCTTCCGATCCGTTACATCCGCTCGAACTATCGGTTGCAAGCTCCTCCCATATTCAAAACTGAAACACAGAGTGTTATAATTCAGGACGGTAAGGTAGGATATGGGACAAAACAAGCTGCATAATAACCATGTCGTGCCAGCCTCCCTTGAAAAACCCAATTTCTTTTTGAACACCTACAACCTCAAATCCAAATCGCTTGTGAAAATCAATACTCCCTTGATTGCAGGCCAAAATTTTAGCAACGACATGGTGATAGCAAAACTCCTCAACTTTCTTGAGCAATGCTATTTGTAAAATACTGCCGTAACCCTTACCAGTTTCCCCTAAAGAAAAATAAATCGAAATCTCGCAGCAAACACGGTAGCCTAAGCGAGGGCTATAGCGCTTGATTACACCCCACCCAATAACACAGCTTTCTCGTTCTGCAACCAGTATGGTTTCGCGATCGCCAAACTTATTCGCGAGTACTTTCATGTCCTCAGCGGTATAAAATTGGCAATCCATCGTACTGTTCCCTGCAGCGATAGACTCGTTATAGATAGATGCAATTGCTTGAAAATCAGTATCTTGATATTGCCTTACCAGAATGTTGGGATGCTCTGATAAATCTGCACAGAAATTCTCTTGTTTAGTTGACATTTTTCTGCACTTATTTTTTTTGCCCTAATTATTTTGTCGCTCTCAATTATAATTTATAGAAATAAAAACTTCTAATCCTCAACCAAACACAACGATAGGTTTTTTCTCGGCTTTCGACAAAACTCAATCATCCAGGTGAACAATCGCTCCATTATCAATTGGTTGGTTAACAGTTCTAATCTAGCAAAGCCACCAATATTTCCTCCATTGATTTCGCTAATGCACCAGTTACCCTCATCATTCATCAAAAAGTCATATCCCAAGGTATGTATCCCCCGACAGCGATAGTGTTCAAAGGTGGCGTCAATTGCTTCTTTTTCTTCAGAGCTGATATCTGATAAGAAACATTCTCCATCTACGCTGACATTATGCACCCAATGACCACTTTTGGAGCGGCGGATATAGGCACCGTAAATTTCACCATCTACCACAACAATCCGCTTGTCTCCCGCATCAACTCGCTGCAAGTATTGCACAAATTGTAGTGGTTTGCCTGTGGAACCTTTCAGATAATTCATCACCTCAGAAAAGTGAGTAAACTCCCTGGTACCTGCAAAGGGATTATCCACTAGGAAATGACCCTTGTCATACCAAATTTTAAAAACTCCTCGACCACCACAACTATTATATCGCTTAGCCACAATAACTTGGTGCTTTTCAAAAAAAGTCAATGCTTCCATCCAGCTATCGGTTACTACCATGTGTGGTGTAAATTTACTAGCTACCTTGAGCAGAAAATCTTGCTGAATTTGCTCATGAATTCCCGTAGGACTGTTGACAAATTTTACAAAAGGTTCCCACAATCGTAGTCTATCTAGATATCCTTCAGGAAAAGGTTTTAAAGTGCGACAAAATACCAAGTCAAACTCCTCTAGCGATCGCCAATCCCGGACTTGTGAATCTAATTCGAGAAAGCTAGTGTAAGGTAGTATTCCCTTCACCGGAGCTACCTGAATCGATTCAGTATTCGCTCCTTCGGTGAAGACGCCCTCCGTAGGGATGTGGAAGAATTCGAATCGTTCGTCTACGGCTAGCCGTTGGTAAAAGATGGGTATGTCCAGTAACGGACTAGAGTATCGATAAGGATTGCAAATGGAAAGTAATTTCATCTTACATTACTTCTGACATTACTTATTAATTTACTTAAGTTAGAAGCTGATTAAACTCTACCTTGCTAACTCTTTTATACTCCTTTTATAGCAATTTTTAGACTGATGAGGTGCCAAAATTTTTGTCCCTACGGTGCGCTTGACCCGTAATTAAATTCGCCACGGGTCGCACCGCTCCCTACTCCCTACTCCCTACTCCCTACTCCCTACTCCCTACTCCCTAACCACTCCTATTAACTATCTCTACTAATTGAGAACTGCTATCTACTTACATAGAAGATGCAGAACTTTCTCCTCTAGCTGCAATTTCCTGTGTTGGTTGGGGCTGTTGTTTACTAAAGTTAGTTATCGACACTCCAATCATGATCACAATAAATGCTATTACTTGCATCAGTGAAGGGCGTTCTCCATTGAGAACTAGCGCATAAACTATCCCAAATACGGGAGATAATACAGTCCACTTACCTACCGTCTTGGAGTCTAGCTTTTCCAGGGCAGCGTACCAGAGAAATTGGGTAATCACGATGATAATTAGCGCATAGATACTCATCACCATCCAAAGCTGACCTGAAAAGACATCTCCAAAATGAGACGGACCAAATAAATAACTAGCGATCGCGAAAAATATTACAGCTGATATAAAGTTACGGCTGAAGACAATTACCGACAAACTATTGTGTTTAGAAAGGGTCAACTTGCCGATAATCGACGTGACTGCATACAAAAAGGTTGATCCCAGGATTAAAAGGTCTCCCTGATTGATTTGATAATTACTGCTTGTGAAAACAATAGCAACAATACCGACGCCAATCAGAGAAAAGCCAATCCATTCCCATTTCAGAATACGCTTGCCAAAGAAAATTGCTCCTGCCAGAGCATAGAGTACCGGTCCAAATCGCCCCAATAAGACGGCATTAGTGACAGTAGTTTCTTGTAGCCCCAAGAAAATCAGTGCAGACAGTAATGCTGCTAAACAACCATTAATAAACAGTCCCAGAAGCAGCTTTACATTCAACTTTCGGAGTTCATTTAGAATAGGAATCGCTCCAAAAAAAGCCACCACTGCCAAAGACGCACAGAGATTGCCAACAAACAGAACGTTACAAAACGATATTGGTGTTTCCTTCCCACCACTGAGCATACTAGCGTTGGCAATTAGGAAAGCAATCACCGAGGGTCGCAATGCTGCCAGGGCCCGGGAGACAACTAGCAGCAATTTGGGATTAAGGTTATTGATACTATTGGCAATCATTTCCGTTCTTCAGGAAGAGTGGTGTATCCTTTCCTAGTAAAGCATTAGTCCAGTAATCATAGGAATGGGTAAATCAATGACTAGGTAACACCTAAAAGGGGGAGATAGGAATACCTAAATCTATCCTTTTCTGTTAATACATATATCAGATCATTTGTCAAATCCTATACAAGCGTGGGGAATCGGAGGAGTGTGGGTAATTCCGTTACCCATCCGTTGCCCATCATCCCCAGCTTTACTGAGTTACTAGCTCATAACTTTCCGGGTCAGCTTTGAGAACATACATATCCCCATATTGAACTACTTCCCCAGTGATGCGGATAGGGTCAGCTACCTTATCCAAAATCCGGGAGTTAATCGCCTGGTTTTGCCGATCTACTAGGAGCAGATAAAGATTATCCCCCTGCTGATTGTGTACTAAGAACACCGGAGGAACACCACCACTGATGCAGCGAATAGCACAGGAGCGATGGGTTTTAGTTTGTCCTGGTTTCATCACCCCGGGATAGCATTTACTGTCTAAAATCTCTCCTAAGAGGGAGAACTCACCCAGAGATTTACCCGCATCCGGTTTCACTGCTGCCGAAGGAGGGTCAATTGCCTCTGCAGAGCGAGCTGCTATCACCGTAAGGTTGTTGCGATAAACTGGACTACCGGTTAGTTTGACCCACTTTCCCACTTGATCCAAGACGCTGGATCTGGGTGAGGTTTTTCCCGGACCCGTGAGCAAGTAGCGAGAGTAGGGGGCTTGGGAGGAGGTATCCCCTGGACGGGGTACCAGCAAGTGAGGAACAGGTTGTCCTAACAGCAACCCTTCAAACTCTTGAGCCTTATTGACCTTTCCAGAATTAAACTGGTCATGAATTAAGGGGAAGACAGCCCCTAGAATCAGAATCACCAGGGCTAGCACGGGAATCAATATCAACAGAAACCGTTTGATACCGGTCGGCACCTTACCATAAGCGATATAAAATTCATCGGTGTTTTGACCTTCGCTGTTGCTACTCACGTCTGCTCCTCCATGGCGATTACAGCAGGACTAACGCTGGTACCAGGAAGGTTCGGTATAGTTTTCACCAAAATGCGATCGCCCTCTAACTTAATATCAAACGTAGGGATTTTTTCCGTAAAGGGTGGCGGGGAAGCACCATTTTCTGGCAGATACTGATAGCCGTGCCATGGACAGGTGATGCAGCCATCCACAATTTTTCCCTCCCCTAGAGGGCCATTCTGATGCTGACAAACGTTGGAAACAGCAGAAATCTTACCATCATACTTAAAAATTGCCACCCGCTCGCCCCCGAGAGTGACTATCTTAGCTCGATTTTCCGGGATTTCTGCGATGCTGCCCGCATCTACAAATTCTTCGTTTCCTGTAACAAGATCCTGATTATCCTGCCCGAACTCCCGAATCCCTGCTGCCAAATGCACTCCCACAATCCACACTAGTCCAACACCAACAGCAAGGGTCAGAACTGGATGCTTGTTAGTTTGCAGTGCTCCTAGCAGGACATGACCTGTCAGTAGTCCGTAGGCAAGATAAACGCTCATATGTAAACCTTTCCAAACCGGAGCCGTTAGGTTAGCCAGCCAGAAATCGTGGCTAGTGGCTGCCATTAGGAACAAGATCACCAGGGGAACAAATCCCAAAACCTGGAAGGGAAAGCGAATAAAGGTAAAATAGTTAGTATTGCTCAGAAACAGACTAACCAAAGGTTCGAGATTGCCGAAGTCGTGGTACCATTGCAGGCCAAGGCGGGTGTGCTGGAGAGCCAAGAAGAACATCGTAACCCCCATATGACGCCGATTGTAGAGGAGGGGATAGAATTTTGGGCTCAGGCGAGTTAGCGGACCAATGGATAAGATGACGTGGAGCAGGATGAAAGCAGCTGAGCCAAAGGCGCGAATCCTGACTCCCCTGATGTCGATGTTGCTATCGAACCACTGGGTAACATTGATGAACAGTACAATATAAAGGGCAACTAGGCTCAGAAGGATAGCATCGTAAATAAACTTCTGGCGGTTCCACAGAACAGCTTTATAGGCAACACTCATTGTTTTACTAAAGGTTAATTGCTATTGCTCTAGCGGTTTTTAAGCTAGTAAGGTACATTTTTTTGGCTTTTAGGGAGCAGGGAGCAGGGAGCACGGAGCAGGGAGCAGGGAGCACGGAGCACGGAGCAGGGAGCAGGGAGCAGTAAAGTCGGAAGAGGAAAGAGGTAAAAAGCTTTTTGTACCTCATTATGATAAAAAATGCTATATTGCTCATTATTCATTGGTAATTATTCATTATTAACTATCAGTAAACCTTCGTTTATTTACTAAGGACTAATAACGATAAATTCTAGTCAGTTTGGCTGGCAATGGTAGAGCTGCAATCAGCTTTTGTTGACCCTGGCTGTAGATCAGCAAATGTCCCGCTTTGCCTCGCACACTGGCAGGAAGCAAAAATTGTTTAGGAGATAACCCTGCCAGATTGCCTAGCAGTATAGAGCGATCGCTAATTTCTGTGGGGGCTTCCTTAGTAGCTTCCCAATACAGCAAGGGGTCAGGAACTTGGAGCAAAGAAAGAGACTTAAGTTCCATGACCAGTTTGCCTTGGTAATTGACAAAGGTTTCAACATGAAACCGAAATGTTCCATCGTTAACTTTAGTTGAGCCAATTTCCTTTCTGGCTTGGGGTTGGGTTTGTGTCACGAACCCTGCCTGTGTAAATAATTTATTGGTAGCTACATCTACTGGTTCGTAAGTAGGACGCAGTAAAATCCCTGCTAAGAAGCACACTGGTAGGACAACTGCTAGTACCACAAAGGAATAAAAGTGAGTTTTACGGCGAGCGAGAATCATGGCATTTCCCTTTCAGGTCAGTCGTTTGGCCGATATACGGTGAGCATTGCGTTCACTCGGAAGAGTTTTGCCTCTCAACAGGCGAGTGGCAAACATCGGCCAGAAGGCAGTCACACCGGGAATGATCATAATGCGAAAGCCGATCGCCCATCCATGGACATTGGGATCAACCCGTTGCACCCCAAAGATGACGAAAGGAACCGCAAAAATCAAACCAGCGACCAGGTAGAGGCGGAACAGTTTTATGATCCACTCGACAATAGCAATGGTGAGGCTTTCCATTTTTCTACTCTTGAGGAGTGATGGATATGATTCAGTTTATCCCAAGCTATGACAATGGGTATCTGTTTCTTCTTTAAGATTAGGTAATACCGGAGAATCTGTCTGCCTGAAAAAATCGTATGTTTGTGACACTCCCACCTGGGAAGCCTCTCAAGGCTGGGTTTGTTGAGATAAAGGGCGCTCACTATATAGCGCTACGCGCCAGGCAAGAGGCAAGAGGCAAAAGGCAAAAGCTTACTAAAACAGCTTTTCAGCTTTTATCAATGTCCTAAGCTTAATGAGTAGTACTATACCAAGAAGCAAGTCCCGAAAAAATCAGGCAAAACCAAGCCACAAGGCAATGTTGATGATTAAGAAAGGATGAGCTAGCAGCCAAACCCAACACCCAAGCCGAGGAGCTAATCAAAAGCTGACTGCATGTAGTGTTGTAGCATCAGCTTATATCCTGCCACCAATACCGGTTGAGCTAGTTCAACTATCTGACTTTCGATCTCTTGATCTGCGGTTATAGAGTGTAAAGGTTGGCTCAGGCACTGGCAACGGACAAGAGCAACATCAAATCGGCACGGTAGATTAGCTAAATCTGGATGTTCTGACAGAAATAACTCAGCTGTAAGCCTGAGTTTAGCTTGCTTTTGTGGTGTAATTGCTCTTCTACCATCGGCATCCCAATTCCCTCGACTGCGAGTTTTAACCTCGACAAAAGCCAATGCCACCGGGTTTCCTTTGGCAATTAGGTCAATCTCTCCCCATCGACACCGCCAGCTATGGTTTAGGATGACCCAGCCTTGGCTTTGTAACCACCTAGCGACTAACTTTTCTCCCAGTTGCCCAACCTTAGCCATACTATCATCATTTTAAAGTCAATTGTATCACTGGCATCTTTATTATGATAGTTGTAATCGTTATCAATATTGTGCTCTCCCTGTTGTGTCTATACGCTGCTTGCCAAGTGTGGAGATTGGGACAGTGGCTTTCATCTATCGCTAATCGGTTGGAAAGGGTTGAACCTCGTATCTCTAAAAAGTTATATAGTGCTCCCAAGGCAATTGTTCTTGGGCAAGTAGGTATTCATGGTTTGAGAGAGGAGTATCAACAATTACAGCTTCAGCTACACACACTCAAGCAAATTTTTCTACTGTTGGGTATGCTTCAAAAAATTGGAGGATTTAGGTGGCGCTTTAGTTATAAACCTACTAGCAAGAATAGGTTAGTGACTCAAGAGCGATCGCACTAGTATCAGGTTGTGACTAGTATGGGGTTGTAGTATTCCCAGCATAGCCGTAACCAACCCTAGGCGGCAACTGAGGTCACCCTCACCGTACCTGTCGTGAGAAACCCTACACTCCTACCCTACTAACTACTGATCAATTATTAAGCTACTTGTAGGATAATAAACCAAAACCATTTAGTATAAAAGTTTTATCCATCCCATTTATCTAAAATTGTTGGAGGAACACAAATCAAAAGATGTCAAAAAAAAGTGCTGGAGCATTTATCGGTGGCATGCTATTGGGTAGTGCCGTAGGAACAGTGGTAGGGTTGCTAATTGCCCCCCGTACTGGTCGCGATACGCGCAAGCTATTGAAAAAATCGGCAGATGCCTTACCCGAATTAGCCGAAGATCTTTCTAGCAGTGTGCAACTACAGGCAGATCGCCTTTCCGATTCCACACTGCGTAACTGGGATGATACCCTAGCTCGACTAAAGGTAGCGATCGCAGCAGGTCTTGAAGCTTCTGTCCCTGAAAAAGTTTCTGTGGCTGAAAGCGTAGAGCCTCAAAAGTCCGAGTCGGCAGTTGCCGCAGAGTCAAACTCGTCCGCTAATCAAAATTAGCTTTAGGCATCCCGGACGGGGGGTAAGAAGGTTTAGTGCTTTTTTTTGGTGTTACTGATTGACCCAATCTCATCGGTTTTTTCTTACGTGCCCTTCTTCCGCTTCTTCCCCCTCTTCCCCTTCTCCATAAATTAGCCCCCTACAAGTGCAACATCCTGCTTTTGTGTCGGTTAGCCGAGTCGGGAAGATCGGAAATGGAAAAATTTATCCTATGCTGCAAGTATTAGCCAATAATATCACTAAACGTTGTCAAATACGTTGTCAAATGTCACGAAAACTGATAGGATAAAATTGATGAGAGCTGATTTGTAAACGGAGCTATAAACATTGCGGTCCAAGGCTTTCAGTAATTCGGCCTAGTTTGCCCCCTGTTACCTGAAATCCATATCTGTCAAGGGATTTGAGCTCTTAATATTTACTTTATAAATTAGCTCTGAAAGTTTGGGCGAGCTTAATGGTGTTTTATCAAGACTTCAAGCTGGCTAGTCTGTTAAGTTTACTTATGCTTAATTACTGAAGGCGAGGGAGAGTATTAATCTAGATTATCAATATAGTCTTTCCGATTTTCCATTCCCAGTTACTGAATCATACCACAGGTTAACCTGTATAATAAATCAACGGTCATCACCACTCTCCCCCATAGACGGGGCTTCCCAACATCCTAGGATTTTTTGTGATTGATCCTCTATTTTGGCTCGGGCTGTCTTTTCTGCTGGTAGCAGTTAGTTTAACCGCTGTTTTAGTAACGTTATTACCTGCTGTACAAGAGTTAGCGCGGGCAGCTCGTAGTGTGGAAAAATTAGCTGATACCCTAAATCGGGAATTACCACCGACCCTAGAAGCCATTCGGCTGACAGGCTTGGAAATTAGCGACTTGACAGATGATCTTAATCAAGGAGTCAAAAGTGCTGGTCACGTGGTTCAACAGGTTGACCACAGTATTAGCAATGCTAAAAACCAAGCCCAAAAAGTCAAAGAGAATACTCGTAATGTGCTTAAGGGTTTCAAAGCTGCCTGGAAAACTTGGAGGGGTACCTCACCAAAATCCAGGTCAATCGATTCCCTAGCATCATCAGATGCGACCCGTGATGGCGAGCCATCCCTTGACCGTAGGTCACGCTACGCGAACGCCATCACGGAAAGCGCACCTATTCACAGAAAAGCTCTAGAAATTCCTGAGACTGATCAACGCTCATCAGATGTTAATCAGCCAAGGCTCAGAGATAGTAACTATAACCATGAGGTCAATCACGGGACTCGTGAAACCTCTGATTGCGACATCGATGATAATTCTATCAATGATAATTCTTTTTAACGAAGGCAATACCAAGATTCAAACCTGAAGACTATACAGAATAAATAAACAATAAATGTAACGCCACCCTTTAGTTTATAAATTAAAGGGTGGCGTTATACCGTTTTTGTTAATATTTTGTTAATGGATGAAAAATATAGTTAGTTAGTAATTGAGAACTGGTAAACACCAGCAGATAAAAGTATAGCAATCCTATTAAATTAAAACATACAGAAAAATCAGTCCAACTCTCCGTAGATTTGGTGCATCTCATATAGCATGTTTGACATTTATAAAAGCTGCAAAGCTAATGCACGTCAACTTTTGCCTCTTGCCTCTTGCCAATGCCATTGCGAGTAGCGCTATTTTTGTAAAAAATAAGGAGAGTGTGGGGACAGCGGGAAGTGTCGGAAGTGTGGGAATTTTTGCCTAATTGCATGGATAGAGATGCACCCGGTAGATTCTTACCCATATTACCTAACTGCGGTCATCTTGCCAATCTTACAACTGGTCAGATTAGGAAAGAAATTCCATTCTACTGCTGACATCACTTACAGATGCATCTTTGAATACTGCCATCAAATCACCCTCAAAATACAAAGCTGTGCTACCGGGTAAGCCATTATCAGCCTCAAGCACATCATATTGATCCGCTACACCATAGAGCTGAATCATGTCTTGAGAATCGAAGTCATCAATCTTTGCATAATCATTGTGACCCCCACCCTGGTAGAAAGCGCCATGATCATCTCCTAGGATAAAAGTATCTGATCCACCTCCACCAACAAGAACATCAATTTCACCATTACCTCGGGAATCATTTCCAACTCCATTGAGGGTGTCATTACCGGAACCTCCAATCAAAGTGTCCTTGCCAGAGCCACCTTCAAGCAGGTCATGGTCTCCCCCACCATCAAGGCTGTCATCTCCCAAACCTCCGATCAAATAGTTGTTGCCAGAGCTACCTTTTAGGGTATCATTGCCATCCCCACCATCAAGATGGTCATCACCCGAAGCTGCGATCAAAGAGTCGTTACCAGCGCCACCCTCAAGGCTGTCATTTCCCTGGTCTCCTCTGAGGTAGTCATCGCCATCGCCACCTTTAAGGAAGTCATCTCCCGCATTTCCTCTGAGGTAGTCATCGTCATCACCACCTTCGATGGTGTCATAACCCGAACCTCCGCTCAGAGTGTCCTCACCTGAACTACCTTTTAGGTTATCGTTACCTACATCTCCCATGATCCAATCATTGCCAGAACCACCCTCAAGGAAGTCATTTCCCTGACCACCTTTAAGAGTGTCATCATGATCCCCACCATCGAGATTGTCATTGCCCCAAGTTCCCCTGAGGTAGTCGTTACCGGCACCTCCAACAACACTGTCATCCCCAGAACCTCCTGAAAGAGTATCATCACCCGAGCCACCAATTAGTGTGTCATTATTCCGATTACCCCAAATCTTATCATTACCGGAACCTCCAACAACACTGTCATCCCCATCACCTCCTGAAAGAGTGTCATCACCCCAGCCACCAATTAGTGTATCATTCTCGCGATTACCCCAAATCTTATCATTACCGAAACCTCCAACAACACTGTCATCCCCATCACCTCCTGAAAGAGTGTCATCACCCGAGCCACCAATTAGTGTGTCATTGCTTTCACCGCCCTGCTCGGTGATGCTGATATCTGTCGGAGCAATATTCTGGTTTTGAACGTTAATACTGAACGTTTTATCGTAGCTTTCACCCCCGGAGTCGGTGGTGCGGATTTTGATTTGATGAGTATTGTTGATATCAAAGTCTAAAAGACTACCATTTTTGACCTGGAGTTGATTGCCATCAATTTTAAAGCGACCTTGAGCATCATTTAATAACTGATAGCTATGGCTATCTCCCCAATCAACATCCTGAGTAGTTAGGGTAGCAATAGTAGTGCCATTTTTACTGAATTCCTTGACACTCTTGCTAGAGAGGTTAATATCAGTCGGAGCATTATTTTGGTTTTCGACTTCGATACTGAACGTTTTATCGTAGCTTTCACCCCCGGAGTCGGTGGTGCGGATTTTGATTTGATGAGTATTGTTGACATCAAAGTCTAAAAGACTACCATTTTTGACTTTTAGTTGATTGCCATCAATTTTAAAGCGACCTTTAGCATCATCTAATAACTGATAGCTATGGTGATCTCCGGCATCAACATCCTTAGTACTCAGGGTAGCAATGGTAGTGCCATTGTTACTGAATTCCTTGACACTGTTGCCAGAGAGGTTAATATCAGTCGGAGCATTATTTTGGTTTTCGACTTCGATACTGAACGTTTTATCGTAGCTTTCACCCCCGGAGTCGGTGGTGCGGATTTTGATTTGATGAGTATTGTTGACATCAAAGTCTAAAAGACTACCATTTTTGACTTTTAGTTGATTGCCATCAATTTTAAAGCGACCTTTAGCATCATCTAATAACTTATAGCTATGGTGATCTCCGGCATCAACATCCTTAGTACTCAGGGTAGCAATGGTAGTGCCATGGTTACTGAATTCCTTGACACTGTTGCCAGAAATGGTAATATCCGTTGGAGCATTATTCTGGTTAAGGACGTCAATGGTGAACGTTTTATCGTGGCTTTTACCCCCGGAATCCGTGGTGCGGATTTTGATATCATGACTAGAGTTTTCATCAAAGTCTAAGAGGTGGCCATTTTTGACCTTTAGTTGATTGCCATCAATTTTAAAGCGACCTTTAGCATCATGTAATAACTTATATTTATGGTTATCTCCCGAATCAACATCCTTAGTACTCAGGGTAGCAATGGTAGTGCCATTATTACTGAATTCCTTGACACTGTTGCTAGAGAGGTTAATATCAGTCGGAGCATTATTCTGGTTTTGGACTTGAATACTGAAAGTTTTATCGTAGCTTTTACCCCCGGAATCCGTGGTGCGGATTTTGATATCATGACTAGAGTTGTTATCAAAGTCTAAAAGACTACCATTTTTGACCTGGAGTTTATTGCCAACAATTTCAAAGCGACCTTTAGCATCATCTAATAACTCATAAGTATGGTTATCTTCCCGATCCACATCATTAGTACTGAGGGTACCAATAGTGGTACCCTTTTCACTTAATTCATTGACACTGTTCCGATCAAGGCTGATATCCGTGGGAGCAATATTCTGGTTTTGGACTTGAATACTGAAAGTTTTATCATAGCTTTCACCGCTCTGATCGGTAGTGCGGATTTTGATATCATGACTAGAGTTGTTATCAAAGTCTATAAGGCTGCCATCTTTGACTTTTAGTTGATTGCCATCAATTTTAAAGCGACCTTTAGCATCATCTAATAACTTATAGGTATGGGTATCTCCGGAATCAACATCCTTAGTAGTCAGCTTAGCAATGGTAGTGCCATTGTTACTGAATTCCTTGACACTGTTGCCAGAAATGGTAATATCCGTCGGAGCAAGATTCTGGTTAAGGACGTCAATGGTGAACGTTTTATCGTAGCTTTCACCCCCGGAGTCGGTGGTGCGGATTTTGATATCATGACTAGAGTTGTCATCAAAGTCTATAAGGCTGCCATTTTTGACTTTTAGTTGATTGCCATCAATTTTAAAGCGACCTTTAGCATCATCTAATAACTTATAGGTATGGGTATCTCCGGCATCAACATCATTAGTACTCAGCTTAGCAATGGTAGTGCCATTGTTACTAAATTCCTTGACACTGTTGCCAGAAATGGTAATATCCGTCGGAGCAATATTCTGGTTAAGGACGTCAATGGTGAACGTTTTATCGTAGCTTTCACCCCCGGAGTCGGTGGTGCGGATTTTGATATCATGACTAGAGTTGTCATCAAAGTCTAAGAGGTTGCCATTCTTGACTTTTAGTTGATTGCCATCAATTTTAAAGCGACCTTTAGCATCATGTAATAACTTATATTTATGGGTATCTCCGGCATCAACATCATTAGTACTCAGCCTAGCAATGGTAGTGCCATTGTTACTGAATTCCTTGACACTGTTGCTAGAAATGGTAATATCCGTCGGAGCAATATTCTGGTTAAGGACGTCAATGGTGAACGTTTTATCGTAGCTTTCACCCCCGGAATCCGTGGTGCGGATTTTGATATCATGACTAGAGTTGTCATCAAAGTCTAAGAGGTTGCCATTCTTGACTTTTAGTTGATTGCCATCAATTTTAAAGCGACCCTTAGCATCATGTAATAATTTATATGTATGGCTATCTCCGGCATCAACATCATTAGTAGTCAGGGTAGCAATAGTGGTACCATTGTTACTGAATTCTTTGACACTGTTGCTAGAAATGCTGATATCCGTCGGAGCAGTGTTGGTAGGTTTAGGCTCCTTTTGAATATCCTGAACCTTGCTAATATTTATTGTGTCCCGAACAATAATCTTTTCCCATACAGGTGGTGGACTCTCCTCCTCGAAGATAATGTTAAGGCGATTGCTTTCAGAGACTTTATAGTAGTCTTTGACGGTAATCGAACTATAGTAGTCTTTGACGGTAATCGAATTATCCGAGGGTAGACCAAGAATCAGGTCATCACCGCTTTTGTTGTGCTTCACACTATCGAAAGCATAATTGGAAAGATCTAAAGTATCTAGATAGTTCCAACCTTCAATAATATCATCACCCGTGGAAATTCCAAATTCATAACCGCTAAAGATATTGGCCGCACTATTGGCAATGATGTAATCGTCACTGTTAGAGTTGATCAGATTGTGAATAACTGTATCGAATGCGATCGCAGTTCCAAATTTAGACGTAACGTATTTTCTTCCGCTTTCATCGGTCCTAGCTTGATAAGAGATACCATTGTAAGCCTTTTGGGTGGTTATAATACCCCCCTGATTCATATCAAAGTGGTAACCTGTATCCAAAAAAGTCAGGTTTGAAAAGTCTAAGGTATTTACACCACCGCTATCCCAGAGGGTTTGCTTAATTTCTTTGGTTGCACCATAATCCTCATGAACATCTGTGTAGCCATAAACGCTCTCAAAGGAGTAAGTAGTATCCCCGTGGTTATACTCCCTAGCTCCATAGATAGACTGTAATGCTTTAATGTCGTAAGTCATTGGGGTAATCGCTGGTTTCCCAGCAAAGTTATACGACATTACTGTGTTGGTAGTATTGTCCTCGTTAAAGGGCAAAAATGGACCGTGATCATGCTCCTCGTATTTATTAGGATGTTTGAACCCCAGAGCATGTAATGTCTCGTGAATCAGGGTCATGTAGCCATGATTCCCTGGGTCGTCAGCAAATCCGTTATTACCTGTGGTGTCGTAGGCTTCGTTTATATGCACATCCCCGGCCACATCCCACGAATTGCTGAAATTGGAGTTAAATCCCCAAGGCAAATAGGCATAGGCATAGCTCGGACCATCAGATACCATGTAGCGCAATAGACCATAGTCTGTTTTTGTATCTGCTACCTCACGGAAATCAACATCAAGGTATCTTTCCAGAGTTTCGAAGATGCTTCTGATATTGTCTTTGGTTCCTTCTGAGATCTCTGAAACCCCCGTTTGAGATCCGTAATAAGAACCGCTTTTATAGAAGCTGTAGGTGATAGTATTAGTGTTCCACTGGTGATCATCCAGAAGTGAATCAGTTGAGAAAAATGTGTCAGACATTGCTTTTAGTTAATTCTTACTGCTTGACAAAGCCTAGTTACGGGAATGATTTGGCCGTCAGGGAAGTTCCTGATTCTTGTTGGTTCATGTTTAATGGCTGATCGCCAGTTGCCATGAATCGTAGCTATAACCCCATGCGATAACTAGTCAAAGGCACTTAATTTCCTAGGGGATTTAGGTGACAAACCATAAATTTTCCCTAGTTAAAATCCCTAATATTAAATTAATCATGAAATATATCCGTTTACGTTCAAGGTTGATCTGTGTATATTTTTGTTTTTTTTGTGTTTATTTTTTACGGTCTATATGCTAAAAAAACAAAAACGTAAATCCGGACAATAATCAGTAATATCAATAAATTTTAGATAAATAAATTAAGTTATTTTTTTTAAGTATTAACGATGAAGGTTTATTTAAGAGTTTGATTAGCAATTCAAACACATTAACATCAGATAGCGTTTTTATTTGAGTTGTGAACAGACTACCTTAGGGAAGATGCAAAATACAAAAGGCAAAACGCAATAGGGGAAACAGCTCCAGAGTTTTATTGTCCACTAAAAAAATACATCCTAGGTTTACATTTCATTTATAAACCCTATAAATCAAGCCTAGTAATAGGGATAAAATTTAAAAATTTTCCAGTTTACGTCGAACTCCAATCCTAGTTAGGTGAAGTTAGTATAAAGTTCTAACAAATAGATAGAGGCTAAAATCAGTAATTTCTCTAGGTCACTGTTTATTGGTAAGCATATGCGCTACGGGCACGCTGGGCGAACAGCATATGCGCTACGGGCACGCTGGGCGAACAGCATTCAGCATTCAGCTTAAGCTTTTTTTTGTAGGTGATGTCGCCATGATGCCCTTTTGTGGGGTTGGTTCTGTTGCCAGCATTATGAATGGCTGATAGTTGGCAACCATAGGATGGGCTTAGTTGCTTAGGGTGCTTAGGGTGGCTTTTGGGCGGGCTTGCCCTCATTTTCAACACCGAGCGCCAGTGTTGAAAATGAGGGCAAGCCCCGTAACGCACCACCTAGTAGGCTGAAGGCTTGCGTTGATTAAGCCTGCCTTTCAAACATAGAGTCTTTCATCTGTGTATTCTGAGTTATCAAGCTTCCCCTGCCTAAGTTGTTGCTCAAGTCATTGAGTGGGGTTATCTTGGAACGGAATTATACTCACAGTATGACTGTCATTATTTGCTAAGGCTCATAATTGAAAGATGTTCAGACCCAAATTCTGGATTACGATAGGTTTTATCGAGCAGATAGGACAATTTTTTGCTAAATTTAGGACTAAACCTGCTCCTAGCACGGTATTTACCCCTGTATTTCTAGGTTTATCGTTAGTTTTAGTCGCCTGTGCCCCCAAAGGTGGAGAAACTAAAAGCAATACGGTTACTATCCTGGGAGTAATGACAGGGGAAGGGGAGCAAATAATCCAACAAATACTAGAACCCTTCACCAAAGAAACGGGTATCAAGGTGGTGTATGAAGCCAGTAGTGATTTCGCCACCCTCCTACCTGTGTTGGTGGCATCTGGAAATGCTCCCGATCTTGCCATGTTCCCTCAACCGGGTTTGATGGCTGACTTTGCTAGGGAAGGTCAACTGGTACCTCTAGATACCTTCATGGACAAATCTCAGTTATCTGCTGCTTATTCTCAAAACTGGCTAGATTTGGCAACTGTCGATAGTAAAGTATACGGGGTGTGGATTAGGGCAGCGGTCAAAAGCTTAGTTTGGTACAATCGAGCTGCGTTTAAGGCAGCTGGTTACAAAATCCCTACCACCTGGAATGAAATGATGGCACTGTCCGATCAGATTGTGGCAGATGGCGGTGTCCCTTGGTGCATCGGAATAGAAAGCGGTGCGGCTACAGGATGGGTTGGTACCGACTGGATTGAGGATATTATGTTGCGCACGGTTGGTGGGGAAGTGTATGACCAGTGGGTTGATCACAACATTCCCTTTAATCACCCAGCGGTTAAGAATGCTTTTGAGCAGTTTGGCAACATTGCCCTTAATCGTAAGTATGTGTTTGGTGGTACTGTTGGTATTATTAGCACTCCCTTTGGTGACGCAACTGCACCGTTATTTGATAACCCCCCAGGTTGCTATCTGCATCGCCAAGCTACCTTTATTACTAGCTTCTTACCTAAAGATGTAGCGCTAGATAAGAATGTGAGTATCTTTCCGTTACCGGGTATTAAACAGGAATTGGGAGTGCCAGTGTTAGTGTCTGGTATTGTGACTGCTATGTTTAAGGATACTCCAGAAGCACGGAAGTTGATGGAGTATTTATCAACTGCCCAAGCCCATACTATCTGGGCAAGTCAGGGAGATTATGTCTCACCCCATAAACAGGTTAGTTTGGATGCTTACCCCAATGACATTGTTAAACGTCAAGCGGAAATCTTAGCCAATGCCGATATGGTGCGCTTCGATGGTTCGGATATGATGCCAGGAGCGGTGGGTACCGGGACATTTTGGAGTGGCATTGTTGATTATATTGGTGGGACAGATGTGGATACAGTTCTGAAAACTATTGAGGAGAGTTGGCCAGATTAACTATTCAGATTAACTATTAGGAATTAGGGATTAGTGATTGTCAAAAAACTATTTAAAATGGCCTATTAATGTTACTTTATGAGAATTGCCTGGGAAATCTTTAACGGGAGCATGTCACTTATGCAGCAACATTAGTACTAAGGTAATAGGTAATAGGTAATGGGTAATAGGTCTGACGGGGTGACAACAAGGCATTAAACTAGACAGGGTATGGGGTTTAGGGTGTGGGGGGTGGGGAAAATAGAAGCGATGCAGCTTCGGAACTGCGGGTTTCCCCCGGAGACGAAACCTTAGATAGGGTCGCCTTTATAGTTAGCAGGTTATGCAGAAAAGGGTTAAATACTTTTGAATAGCGATGCAGCGCGGTCTTGGGGAGCCAGTGCGGTCTTGGGGGTCTCCCCCATGAGCAACTGGCGTGGTTTCCCCCATGAGCGACTGCATCAAGACAAGGCGACCCTATCTTACGGTAACTTCAAACCACTCGCGCAAAGCATGGCTGACAGGGAATTTGGAGTGAGCCGGTGCAATAACAATCGGTCATATACCTGATTTAACCGTCCCGTCGCAACTTAGCCAGCTTTTGATCTTCCCCTACACCCATCACCCCACACCCGGTCACCCCGTAAAGCTTTTAAGGCTGTTTGTCACCCCGTCAGGTAATAGGTATAGCAGTCGAAGCAAAGCTTAGGACATATTTATTTTCCCTGCTCCCTGCTCCCTGCTCCCTGCTCCCTGCTCCCTGCTCCCTGCTCCCTTTAAACCAAAATACTATGTCCTAAACTATACTTCAGTGCCTATAATAGGTAATAGGTCTGAAGGGGAGCTAGTCCTGGATGAATATTTGTACATTATCTATAGCCCCCTCATGGGTTTAAGCTTGCTCTACTGGAAAATAGTACTAATGTTTCAGCAAATTTGACCTGCTCCCTCTTTAACTATAAGACACTGATATCAAATCAATTTTACTAATCATCATATCGTCAAAAGTCCTGGTATATTATTTTAAGTTATTAGTCGCCATTTAGCCAAAGTTAAAATAGCGCGGTTTAGCTATTAATTACGATTAAATCTCTGAGTAAATATTATCAATTGCGCTTCGTTCCGCTGTAACGGCAATCCCTTGGAGTGTAAGCAGGCAAGATATAGTAGGATGTCAGTAACTACTATAAATTTGGCGTTGCTGAATAGGGTTTGGATACTCAAGTATAGTTGGATCACTTACCGATTACCGATTATCGATTACCTTTGGGTCTTCCACAATTGAGCAACACCGTAAATTTAGGATTCTACCTTTAGGTCAAACTAAAGTTTAAAGAATAAATAAGCTATGGATACTAGTCAGATTGATAAATTTGTTTCCTATTGTAAACGTGAACAGCCACAAAGTGAAGAAGATATCAGACGTTTTTTTGTAGGGGTTATTGGTTTCCCCTATGATAAAGAACTTCTCTTACAGGCATATCTATTTTTCAAGATCAAGTCATTATTTCCAAACTGTAGTAAGCTCCTGTTGTTTGAAAAAGCCTTAATCCAAGACTATACAAATTTAGGAAAAGTTGATTTTGTTTATCTTAGTCAAGACAACGGTTTATTTTTAATTGAAACCAAATATATTGATACTGAAGCGACAGGAAAGCACGAAAGAACTAGAAGAAATAAGCATAGAAATAAGGTAGTGGCTCAAGTCATTGATTGGAAAGAGCAATTTAGGGATTATTGGAAGCTATCAACTAACCAAATTAATTGTGGAGTATTGACAACGGATCCACAAGTAGTTGATCGTGCAAGGAGCACTGACCTTATCGCTAAATCAATATCTATCTATGAACTGGAACGGTGGCAGAAAAATTATAAATTTTATAACTTAGAGCATGGCAATAAACGGGATTCGGTGAGAGATATATATGAGGTGATAAAGTGATCAGGTGATCAGGTGATTAAGTGATGAGGCAATAAAGGATGGTATTGCTCAAAATAGTTACTTTCATTCTCGCCGTTGTCATAGGCTGTGGTGGGGTGATAGCTTTATTATATGGCATAAATGGCTTGGTAAATCAGCTACCCAATAAAACGCGATTGACCTTGGCCAAAAGGCCACGCTACGCGAACGGTCACGCTACGCGAACGCATTTTGTGGCTTGGGTATACTTAGCCCCTGCTTTAGCATTACTAACCGCTTACCTGATTCTGCCGACCCTCAATACTATATATATCAGCTTCTTGGATAAGCGATCGCAAAATTTTGTGGGACTGGACAATTACATCTTTGCCTTTACCAACCCTACTATGCTAATCGCTTTTCGTAACAATGTGCTTTGGTTGGTATTGGTAACAGGGTTTAGTGTAGCATTGGGTTTAATTATTGCGGTGCTGGTGGATCGGGTACGCTATGAAACCGTAGCCAAGTCTATAATCTTTATGCCAATGGCAATTTCCTTTGTGGGGGCTAGCGTGATTTGGCGATTTATCTATGCTTTTCGTCCAGCTGGCTCAGAACAAATTGGCTTACTCAATGGCATTATTACCAGTTTAGGATTTGAGCCTGTAGGTTGGTTAGTGGAGCGCTCTATTAATAATTATGCTCTGATTGTGATTATGATTTGGTTGCAGACAGGGTTTTGCTTGATTTTGCTCTCTGCTGCCATCAAAGGTATCCCCAAAGATATTATCGAAGCTGCACGGATAGATGGAGCTAGTGAGTGGCAAATCTTCTGGAAAATTACTATTCCGATGATACGAGGGACTATTGCTGTGGTTGTGACTACTGTAGTAATAGCGGTGCTGAAAGTCTTTGATATTGTCTGGGTGATGACCGGTGGTAATCAAAATACGGAAGTGATTGCGTCTCGTATGATTAAGGAAATGTTCAATTATCGGAACTTTGGACGAGGTAGTGCGATCGCAGTTATTTTATTACTAGTTATTATTCCGGTTATGATTAGCAATATCCGTCGGTTTCGAGAGCAGGAGAACAGCCGTTGATGGTAAAAACTGAATAGGGTCATGGCTGCTATTCTTACTCAAGTTACCATTCGAGTCTGATGCCGTTACCGAGTTAAGCAACTGTTATAGCTATGGTTGAAATTATATCAGGCTTGGGGAGATGCGATGCTCCTTTGGAGCCGCTTCGCGAACGCATCTTGCCCAGTTGTTTTGCCCAGTTGTTTTGCCCACTTGTTTAACGACTGCTGTTGTGGGATTGGTTGCACAAAGCGCTTATCTTGTAAAAAAATAGACTAATTCCAGACATGACTTTAACCCAGCTATGGCACCAAAACCGCTCTTTGTAGCAAAATCCCAACACCTACAGCAATTCTTCTGGAAAATCCCGATTCATCTGACCCTGATTATCATCTCTTTGATCTGGACTCTACCTACTGTTGGCTTGTTCATTAGTTCCCTACGTTACCGAGATGATGTGCTCAAAAGCGGTTGGTGGTCAGTCTTCCAACACCCCTTCAATTTCACCCAATACCACCTAGGTAACTATATTGATGTGATTACCTCCGAAGGGATGGGACAGGCATTTCTCAATAGTCTGGTTATCTCAATTCCCGCTACAGTCATTCCGATTGCGATCGCTACTGTTGCTGCCTACGGGTTTGCTTGGATGAAATTTCCTGGTCGCCAAGTCCTGTTTATGGTAGTAGTTGGCTTGCTGGTAGTCCCGTTACAGATGACTCTGATTCCGGTATTGCGAGTCTACGGATATCTAGGACTTTCCGGTACATTATTAGGTATTTGGTTAGCCCACACAGGCTATGGTTTGCCCTTAGGAATTTATTTATTGCGTAATTATATTGCTAGTTTGCCTCAGGAGTTAATCGAAGCAGCCGCAGTGGATGGTGCCTCTCATCTGACCATCGTTACCCAGGTGATTGTACCTCTATCCATGCCTGCGATCGCATCATTTGCCGTGTTTCAATTTCTCTGGGTATGGAATGACTTGCTAGTTGCTTTAGTCTATCTCGGAGTTACACCAGACGTTGCCCCACTAACGATCCGATTAACAAATATAGTAGGTTATCGTGGGCAGCAGTGGCATCTTCTTACCTCTGGTGCATTTGTCACCATGATTGTACCACTGATTGTGTTTTTTGTTCTACAGCGGTACTTTGTGCGGGGGATTTTAGCTGGTTCGGTTAAGGGTTGAGAATCTTCTAAAAATTATTATACTCATGAGGTACACATCTCTGGGTTTTAGGGAATAGGGAATAGGCAATAGATAAAACTAGGAAAGAGAACCGATATTTTTTTGGTGTTCTTATAAATCAGCATTGGGTTTCATGATATATTTTTTAATGCTCAAGTTTAGCTTCATAAGATGCTACGGCACACCTGAAAAACTAGCAAAGCATGACTTTAGATGATTCTACTCCTAACACAAAAGCCCAACCCATAACTAAGCGTTTGGTCTCCATCGATTTATTACGGAACTCCTAAGGCTGAAAGCCCCGTGTTTTTAAACCGGGTTAGAATTTACCGCAAGAATAGTGGAGCCTTTATAGTCGGCAGGTTATGAGTAAAAGTTTGAAGGTTTTTGTAATAAGGCTCCACTATTCTAAGGTTTCGTCTCCGGGATGAAAGCCCGTAGCGACTTGAGTCGCCGTGAAAAAAATATTAATTAATACTTGACACTTTTATACTAAATTGTTAATATAAATACATATCGAATGAGGTCGAAATTCCTTCCCGTAGCGTGACCGTTCCCGTAGTGTGACCGTTCCCGTAGCGTGACTGAAGGTCAAGGTCAAGGTCAATGATCATCTTAGAGTTCAAAGCCAAAGGCAAAGAGTCTCAATATTCAGCTATAGATGAAGCAATTCGGACTGTCAAGTTTATCCGGAATAGCTGCATTCGTTTGTGGCTAGACAATAAAGGAACAGGGAAAAGTGACCTTAGCCGGTATTCCAAAATCCTGGCCAAGGAGTTCCCCTTTGCTAATGAATTGAACTCTACTGCCCGTCAGGCTGCGTCTGAAAGGGCATGGTCATCGATTGTTCGCTTTTACGATAATTGTAAGAAAAAAGTCCGAGATAAAAAGGGTTTCCCAAAATTCCAAAAACGTGCTCGTTCTGTCGAATATAAGAAGTCAGGCTGGAAACTTTCCCCTGACAATAAATCTATAACATTCACGGACAAGAAGGGGATTGGAAAACTCAAACTCAAGGGCACCTGGGACTTGTGGCGTTTTGATAAGAAGCAAATAAATCGGGTTCGGATAGTCAAACGAGCTGATGGGTACTATGTTCAATTTTGCGTTGCAGTTAACGTAAAAGAGGAAACAGAACACACAGGTGAAATGATTGGATTAGATGTAGGACTTAAAGAGTTCTACACAGACTCTAATGGTCATTCTGAACCCAATCCCCGATTCTACAGGAAAGGGGAAAAACGTTTAAAGTTTTATCAACGCCGAGTTTATCGGAAAAAGAAAGGCTCGTCCAATCGCAGGGTGCGGCTTGTTCTGAGTAGGAGCCTCCTGAGAAAGGAGGGGTATAACTCAGGGAATCGCGGGGTTAAAATCCCAAAAATTCTAACTGTCTGTTGGATGGTGGTGAAAACCCACCCCATTAAGAGATATGTGACTCCTTATCTGGCCACACCGAGCAGGTGACATCCTAGCAGAGTGAAGCTGGCAACAGGGCGGAATCAGAGGTAAATCAGATGTGCCACACTGCCGCTAACAGGGAGACGACATGGGTAACAGTAGTAAAAGTCCTGAAAAAGTGTCTAATTGGAAAGCCGCAATCTGACTAGTACATGCGAGACTTGATTCCTTAATCCTCACGGTATTCTCTTGCGGATAACCGTAATCTCCGAGGAAGGAATAGGCAAATTGGACTGCCCTAAATCGTCATAACAATCTAACAGATGGAACAAGTAAAAACGGCAGCAATACAGGTCTGTAGGCGGGTCGAACCTACGGTAAGAGATGTCACTCCTAATCCCTACTGCCGGGTAGGATGTGGGCTAACAACTGCCCACGGGTATTCAGAATACACAAACTAATGGAGAGCATTGTTAGACACATGGGCAACCATAGTGAACATTGGAAAGGTCAGAAGTGGAAGAAACTCCGACAAAACCTATTCCGCCTACAGAAGAGAGTGTACAAAGCGGTTCGAGCTGGAGACCTCAAGAAAGCTAGGTCTTTACAAAAACTGATATTGAAATCCCGTGCTGCACAGCTCCTAGCTGTACGTCAAGTCACACAACTAAACAAGGGTAAAAGAACAGCTGGAATTGACGGAAAGTCAAAACTCAATTTCAGGGAACGCATGGAACTGGTTGAAACATTGAACCGTCACGGCCACGACTGGAAACATGACGGACTACGAGAAAAACCAATCCGTAAAAAGAACGGGAAAACTCGGATGTTGAAGATACCAACCTTAGCCGACCGAGCATGGCAATGTCTAGCAAAATTTGCATTAGAACCAGCCCACGAAGCTACATTCAGTGCAGATAGCTATGGATTTAGAACGGGCAGATGTGCCCAGGATATCCAAAAACGTCTATTCAATCATTTGAAATCAAACGTTAACGGAATCAATAAAAGAATCATAGAACTAGACATTAAGAAATGCTTTGACCGCATCTCACACAGCTCAATAATGGATAGATTGCTAGCCCCCGCGTGCCTAAAACAGGGGATTTTCAGGTGCTTAAAAGCGGGCATCAATCCGGAATTCCCAGAGCAAGGAACACCCCAAGGCGGTGTGGTAAGCCCCCTATTAGCAAATGTGGCTCTAAATGGCATAGAAGATATTCACACAAGCCTGCGATACGCAGACGATATGGTGTTTATACTGAAACCAAAAGATAACGCAGCAACAATACTGGAAAAAGTCAAGAAATTCTTGACTGACCGAGGGATGGAAATAAGTGAAGAAAAGACCAAACTAACACGGGCGACAGATGGATTTAACTTCCTGGGGTGGAGATTCCGCGTCAGAAAAGACGGAAAGTTCTCATGCGTTCCCTCAGAGGATAATCACAGAGCAATCCGTCAGAAGATTAAAAACATAGTCAACAACTCGAATTATGGTGCCAAAATAAAAGCACAGAAATTAGCACCCACCGTTCGCGGATGGCGTAACCACCACAACAGCTGTGACATGAGCAGCCCAAGGGATAGCCTATGGTTCATGAACCGGACCGCAAACCGAAAATTCCGAAAGGAAAAGAAAGTAAATCGGTACCAGGCCAACGAACTATGTAAAAAGGCATTCCCAAAAGTAGGTTACAAACAAAACCAACACGTAAACGTAAAAGGGACTAAGTCACCTTACGACGGTGACTTAGTCTACTGGAGCAAGAGAAACTCTAGACTCTACTCCGATGCTACTTCCAAAGCACTGAAAAGGCAAAACCATTCCTGTGGACACTGTGGATTGAAGTTCTTAGAAGACGAGTCTGTACACCTTCATCACGTCGATGGAAACCACGACAACTGGAAAACGAAGAACTTATCAGCAGTTCACCAGAGCTGCCACCAACAGATACACTGGAGCAAGCCAAAAGGCCGGTCAAAGACCGAGTTTACCCAGGAGCCGTGTGAGGGGAAACTTTCACGCACGGTTCTGGAGCGGAGGTGCCCCGGATAATACCGGGCATCGACCGTAACAAAGCGATTAATAGACTAGGTAGACAGCATCTTAAAATAAGTAGGCAACGTGAAGAACATGCAAAGAGACTTGCACGTTGCGTAATCCGGTCTAACGATCTGGTCGCCTACGTTCGCGAAGCGTGCCGAAGGCAAGATTTAAGAGTTAAGAATCTAGTAAAAAATCACTGTCTCGCCAAGTCTATTAATGACGCAGGTTGGTATCAATTCAGGAAATGGTTAGAGCACTTTGGAACTAAATTTGGCAAGATAACTGTTGCAGTAAATCCTGCTTATACCAGTCAAAACTGCTCTGAATGCGGTGAAGTCGTCAAGAAATCCCTATCCACTAGGACTCATATCTGTGAATGTGGGTGTGAACTTGACAGAGATCATAACGCCGCCATCAATATCCGAAATCGAGCCATAAGTACGACGGGGCACGTCGGAACTTGGATCATTGATCCGAACGCTTCAGGAGATTTGGCCTCTACTGTTCTTGATTCCGGTCAGGTTCAGCAAGCTGAGTCGATGAGTGAAGAATCCCCGCGTCTAATGACCGGGGAGTGTCAAGTGGGTTAGTTATGGTTTTGATGGCATTAGACCATTCTTGATTGCCATAAATATCCGCCTTCATTACTGTACTTATTAATCACTATTGGTCTAGCATTGTTAATCCTTTATGGATTTGAAATTAAAAGATTTCGATTTCTTAAGCCATTGATCAGGTTTGGAAGAGTTCCTTGTCTTGATGCAGTCGCTCATGGGGGAAACCCCCAAGACCGCGCTGCATCGCTTATTATTTTATATTATTCACCTTTGGGTAATCCATTTTGCTGCCATTGTGTTATCGCTACCTAAGTATGGTATTACAGCCGTGATTCTACCTTACTTAAATAAAAGTTCTATGCCAGTAAATTATGGTTATAGTCTCCCCCATGTTTATCTCATATGGATAATTATAATTATAATTCTTTATCCTATATGTCATCGGTTTGCTAATTTCAAAAGTCACCATAAGTATTGGTGGTTAAATTATTTGTAGCCTCAGGATTTATAACTGCTTTTACCATGTTAATCTTAATTTGTCAATACGAATAAAAAGGCTTGCATAAACAAGAATCCAAAACGACTTCTGCCCGATTCCCGACTCCCGATTCCCGACTCCCGATTCCCGATTCCCTGCTCCCTGCCTAAATTTGAAAAAAATCCTTGACCAATCGGTTTAGGTTGTGTTAGTCTTAATTCATGGTCATCAATCAAGCAGGTTTCCAATGACTCGTGGTCCCCAAAAGCAATTCGATCCTGAAGTCGCCTTAACCAAGGCTATGGAAGTGTTTTGGGCCCATGGCTATGAAGCTGCCAGCCTATCGGAGTTGCTGAAAACTATGGGGATTGGCAAAAAAAGCTTGTATGACACCTTTGGTAACAAGCAATCGCTATTCCTCAAAGCGTTAGAGCACTATGCTCAGACAACGATTCGGGACATGCGCGATCGCTTATCTGCGGATGGCTCGCCTTTGGGAAACCTGACCCAATTGCTTCTGGAATTGCAGGAGATGCACAGCCAACCAGGTAGCTGTGGCTGTATGCTCGGCACCAATATTGCTGATTTCAATACAGAGGATGAAGCAGTGGCCAAAGTCATGCGGGGGTATCTGCGGCAGGTAGAAGACATCTTCTGTGCTACCCTTACCCGTGCCCAAGTTGCGGGGGAAGTGAATTCAACCGTAAATCCTCGGAATCTGGCTCGTTTACTGTTGTGTACAACACAGGGTATGGCCTTGCTGGGTCGGGTTATGAATGACGATACCACACTAGAGGGGACGGTGCAAGCGGCATTGTGCGTTCTGAAGGGTAACTAATTTTTTTTGGCTTAACTTAGACCGAATGGTCAATGTTTTGATATTTGATTTGAGGTATTACTATGACACGCTTAGCTAACAAGACTGCAGTAATCACTGGTGGCTCTACCGGAATTGGTTTTGAAACCGCAAAGCAGTTTATTGCCCAAGGGGCACGGGTGATTATTACCGGACAAAATGAAACGCGACTCAATGCAGCAGCAGATGCTTTGGGGGAAAATGCTATCCCTGTTAAAGCTGATGTGCGATCGCTTACAGATCTAGATCATCTAGCTGCCCAAGTAGAAGCCACCTTTGGCAAGCTCGATATCCTATTTGCCAATGCTGGAATTGGTTACTTTGCTCCGATCGAACAGGTGGATGAAGCCTTCTATGACAACCAATTCGACATCAATGTCAAAGGAGTCTTTTTCACAGTTCAGAAATTAGTGGGCTTGTTGAATGAAGGAGCCAGCATTATTTTGAATGCCTCAGCGGTAAATGAAAAAGGAGTGCCGATGGGCAGCCTTTACTTTGCTACCAAAGCTGCTGTTCGCTCTTTTGCTCGTTCCCTAGCTGCTGAACTGGCTCCCCGCCAAATTCGCGTCAATGCTGTCAGCCCCGGTATCGTTCGCACAAACTTTGAGAGCAAACTCGGCCTGCCGGATGGCGCGTTTGAAGGGTTTATCGAAGCTGTCAAGGAAGCTGCGCCGCTCCATCGAGAAGGAAAACCGGAGGAAATTGCCCAAGCGGTCGTTTTTCTGGCTAGCAACGAGTCTTCTTATGTGACGGCAGTTGACCTAGTCGTAGACGGTGGCTACATGAACGTTTAATAGTTTGGGGCGGTCTACAGCGAAAGCGCGTTAGTGCGATGCTCCTTGGCCTTTGGGCGACGCTACGCGAATGGAGCCGCTTCACGAACGCCCTCTATTGATTCATTCCAACTTTAGTATAGCGCTGCAAACAGCGCTATAACTGTAACATCAGCTGATTTTAAACCGACATTATCGGTCTTGGAGAATTTGAAACAGTGTGGAGTGCGCAACGGATTTGCGGTGAGTGTGATTGAAAGTAAACTTGTGGATGCAATCCTCTTTTGGAGCGGCTTCGCGATCGCATTAACAGGGTGGAGTGCGCAACGGATTTCTGTGGGTGGGATTGAGCGTACGCTTGCGGAGCTCGCCCTATGAGCTAAAATGCAGACAAAAGAGAATTTGTCAAGAAAAATTTCATAGATTTACCCTGGCCAATTATTAGCGGAATCCGCCACTATAACTATGTATCTTAGCTCAAGGAGGGGAATTTTTCTCACTTTTCGCCCTTTGACTTTCATCAAATAACCTAGAAAAAGATGGAAAATCCTCAAAATAACATGGCTAATGAATCATTAGTAACGGCAAAAGAAGACGCTCCATCCATTAGTGGTTTATACGAACTCGCCATCGGTGTAACAGCAGAGGATGAAGCAACTCTGATCGAGTATTGGCAACAGTTTGGCTTTAGTGTAGGGCAATCTGGTACTCTCAGTGCAACGGAAGCTAATCAGTTATATGGCGTCAATTCCAGTTTGCGATCGCATCGTCTACACAATCAACTTAAAGACAGGGGTTTGCTCCGCTTGATGGTTTGGGAGGAGCCGCTCAATGAAGGATTAGGGTTGAGTCCCTTGAAGGTGCTGGGTAGCCGCTGGGGAGCGATGCTGTCTTTGGATGTGTTTAATGTTGCTAATCATGCCGAAGATGCGATCGCTGCTGGCTTACCTGTATATTATGTTCCACCCCAGAGAAATTTGATTTATCGTCCCGATCCATTCCAGCCTTTTGTGCAAGCCAATCCTTGTGTACATGAAATGGTTCTGATCCAGCCTCTGACACGGCAAGTCATTTTTGAACGCCATGATTACACTATGCCCTTGTCTGGAATTGTTAACCCAGAGTCTCATTTCAAAGCCTCAGAGTTCGTTCACCTAGGAATGGTGGTAACAGGTGGTAAAGAGCAGTTGGACTTTTACGAACAGGTAATGGGTTTGGTTTGTGGGGTAAATAGTAGAGAAAGCCAATACGGTGAAGCTTCCCGACATATCCTCGAACTAAAGGGTCCAGAAAATGGAGAGCATCTGTTCACGACTGACTTCATACCGCCTGGTGCCTCAGCTACGGATTTATCCCAGGTGCGTTCTGGGCGCTTGCACATTATGCGGATTGAAGGGTCAGATCTGCCCAACAAGCATAGCCACTCCCGTCCAGGTTGCTTAGGGGTTTCTTTGTACACTATTACAGTGCAGGAGATAGATTTATACCACCAGCGCGTTAGTAGTAGTGCAGCAACTGAGGTAACCCAGGTATATGAGAACGAGTTTGGAGAGAGGAGTTTCTCGTTTATTGCGCCTGATGGCTATTTTTGGACTTTAGTGGAGGGATAAAAAATGGAATTAAAAGAGCAAAACTGGAAAAATTTCACGGCCAACCATTTGCGGGATTGGCATGGTATTTGGACAAGGTATTCTCCTGAAGGAGAGATAATAGAATCATTTCAAAGTCTGAGAAGCTTCCGCAGCAATCCAGAACAAACAGAAATTTATCAGACTAATCGTTCTATATACGCTGACGGTAGGATAGAAGAAAAAAAATGGCAGTCTAATAAACAGGATAAGGTGTTACCTGATGGAATTATTCACCCAGCATTGCCGTCAATGAGATCATTTTTCTTTGAACAAGGTGCAGCTACATGGTCAGCTAAACAGTTAGAACCAGGTTCGGTGTTTCAACCGGCTGAATTGTTCTTCAAACATGAAAATATAAGACATAGTGTTGCGATTATTTATGAGAGTAATGGCAGTTTGATGAGGGCAGTAAGTATCCGTGAAGATGCAGCAGGTTTTCCCAGTAACTATTGGTCAACGGAAATCAATCTCTTACCTGAGAGAAATCTAAGTGGTAACTGGCAAGGAACGTCTGTTACCATGACCCCAGATTTAAAGGTTTCTGACCCAATATCCACTCAACTACACTGGCCCTTGGCAGGAAATAACATGTTCTTTTTTCCTGATGGCATTTCTCTGAGTTGTCCTAAGCAAGTGAATATTGGCAAGAACTTTACAATTGTTGCTAATTGGCTAGTGACAGATTCCCAACTGCAACAACTTAGGGTTAACTATGATAATTATGGAGCCTTTTCTGGCTTGACGCTCGAACTATTGCACCTTTAAAGTATAGATAGAGTTTTATCCCTAATGATTTAGCATCATTTAGGCATAATACTGGATATTTTTTACGAAATAAAAGAGGTTTATTGAGTTAATGAATTTAAATAATAAGTTTGTCGATCCCAGATATGATATTTGGATGAAAACAGCAACTATGCTGGAAGAACAGTATCTTTCCTTGGATAGTAATGTTGATTGGGATGGGTTAAAACAAAATATTCCTTCGGCTAGCCAAGAAAGAATACAGAAAATTTTTGATAAAATCAAAAACAGTGAGACAATTAATAAAGGAGACCGGATTGTTTTAATAATGTTAAAGCTGCTCAATGATTCCCTTGTCAATAATGAAGCGGAAATTCTCAAACAATTACAAAACCATATTTGTGAAATAGAACCCATATTTGTGCCTTGGGAGATTGTCTTAGAAAATCAAAAAAGGAATCATCATGAAGCGGAAACAGATCCGATGAAATTAGCTGATTTATATCGAACTGATTCTACAGAAAGAGCATTAAAAGACGCAATGGCAGGTATTCCCCCTCAGGAACGGGATCAATTTTATCGTGGGATTATGAAACCGCCATATCATACAGTTTCTCGTCGTAATATTTTTCCAGGAAAAGTAATTTATGGACTCACTGGACACTTAATTGTAATAGATGAAAATACTGGTGCTATCCAAATTCAAGAAGCTAAAGAAAAAGGTTATTGGTTTGATAAAGACTATTTTCAATCAATTCCTCACCGCCCCTATGTCTTTCAGAAATCTGGAGCTGATGGGAAAAATGTTTGGGATAATTATACGTTTAATGAAGCAGCAGATATTAGCAACAAAAAAAGTTAATCTAGATTAATTAAGGATACTAAAACGTTTGGTTTTTCCGTAGCTAAGGAGTCACTTGTCTGGAGGCAAGTAGGGCTTTCAGCCACATCCGATCAACAGTTATAAGTTTCACGAGGGTTGTGCTACCTAGCGACCTTACCTAACTCCTACCCCTCTAGTTTATAGAGCCTCCTTCGGTGTATTCTTAATCTCACCACCGATATAAATTTGCTACATATACCAAAATTATAGTATAATAGTGAGTTAACTCCTCACAAAAACTTGGTGTTCATGGCAGACTTAACTGGCACTTGGCTCGGAACTTACTGGCAAGGGGGAGTACCCACCCGGTTTGAAGCAACTCTGGTTCAAAGCAAGAATACAATCACTGGCAATAGTTTGGACGACGGCTACTTAGGAGAAGCCCAGCTAAGTGGTGAGGTAATCGGACGGCGTATCCAATTTACTAAGCGATACCTCACCAGCTCATCGACTCCAATCCAGTATATTGGTACCTTGGCTGAGTCAGAAGATTTTATCAATGGGCAGTGGATAATCGATCAATATAACACCGGTCCTTGGGAAGCTCGTCGTAGTGGCAATGACCTACTTGCAGACCTAAACAGTCGTCTGAGTGAGCGGGTACCTGTGGCAGTGCCATAACCGAGAACAGAGGAGTTACTTTATCCTGGTATGTGGAGGTATGGAACGTCTCAGATAAGGAAAATGTGATGCTATCAGGTTGGCGAGTTGGCTCTCTATTCGGAATCCCACTGTTTTTAGACCCATCGTGGTTTTTCATCTTGCTATTGGTAACGATGGTTAATGCGCGAGAGTTCGACTCTAGCCTAGGGTCGATTTTGGCTTGGGTAGCTGGATTGGCGATGGCACTGTTGTTATTTAGTTCTGTACTCTTACATGAATTAGGTCACAGTCTAGCTGCCCTCTCCCAAGGTATCAAAGTTAATTCGATTACCCTATTTATATTCGGCGGGATTGCGTCCATTGACCGAGAATCGAAGACTCCAGCAGAAGCCTTTCAAGTAGCGATCGCAGGCCCATTAGTGAGTTTCATCCTCTTTGGTCTGTTTTATGTCCTAACTCTGACATTACCCACCTCGGCTTGGGGATATACCATCGCCAATGAGATAGCTAGAATCAACCTAGTCTTGGCATTATTTAACCTAATTCCTGGTCTACCTTTAGATGGTGGACAAGTGTTGAAAGCAGCAGTCTGGAAACTAACTGGGGATCTCTTTACAGGTGTCCGTTGGGCTGCCAGAACGGGTAAGGGGTTTGGGCTTGTAGCCCTATCCCTGGGATTAGGAATGACTCTGCTGACGGGTACCTTGGCATTCATTTGGCCAACTCTGATTGGCTGGTTTATTTTTCGCAATGCCAGTGCCTATGACCAGCTAACCACCTTGCAAGAAGTCTTACTTAAGCTGATGGCATCTAATGCCATGACCCGTGACTTTCGGGTGGTGGAAGCCAACCAGACGTTACGTTCTTTTGCGGATGAGTATATCTTAACCGATAGGCAAAACCCAATGCCCTACTACGCTGCAGCTAATGGACGCTATCGTGGGCTAGTGAAAATTGAGGATTTAAATTTTGTCGAGCGTAGTCGTTGGGACACTGAGACCTTGGAAACTATACTGCGCCCTTTATCAGAAATTCCCAAAGTGGAGGAGAAAACACCTTTGGTGGAGGTGATTAGCAGCTTAGAGGAGCTTAATATTAAGCGTCTGAGCGTACTTTCTCCTGCAGGAACTGTGGCAGGTGTCATTGACCGGGGTGATATAGTTAGAGCTGTTGCTAGAAAGCTAAATTTGGCTATCCCACCGGCTGCTATCGAGCGCATCAAAGCTGAGGGGGTTTATCCTCCTGGGTTTCAGCTGGTAGAAATTGCTAAAACCCTCCGTTCGCTAACAAACACCTGATACCGAGTTGCATTCAAAGAGAGTAGATTGGTTGGATAGGGAGATAGGGAGATAGGGAGATAGGGAGATAGGGAGATACAGAGATTGGCGGAAGAGAAAGTTGTACGTTTGACCGCAACTTGGTATAAGTAAATTAGGGTATAAGTAAATTAGGCGATAACTGCTTGTAATCGTTGCAATGTACGAGTATTCTCCTCAGGAGAGCCCACGGTGATCCGCAATCCTCCTCCAGTATGACGTATTAGGGTGCCTTGATCTTTCATGGCCTGAGTTACCTGATTCAGGTCTTTGCTAGGAGACTCGTTGCCCGATTGTGCTAGACGCAGGTAGATGAAGTTGGAAGCACTTGGCCAAACCTGTAAGGCTGGATGTTGTGATAGGGCTTTTAGTAACTTATCTCGCTCGGCGATAATCTCGGGAATTGATGCTAGCAGAGTTTGTCTGTGATTGAGAGCGAGTATGGCAGCAGCTTGGGAAAAGCTGGGTAAGTTGTAGGGTAAGCGAATTTTTTCGAGAGCAGCAATTAGTTCTGGGTGAGCGATGCTATAACCAACACGGTGAGTAGCTAAACGAAATGCTTTGGAAAATGTCCTCAATATTACCCAGTTGGGATGCTCGGCTAATTCTGAGACTACTGATGCTTGGCTGAATTCAAAGTAGGCTTCATCAATAACCACTAAAATATTCTCTGGTAGACCACGCAACCACTCTAATTCCTGGGGAGTCAAGGGGTTGGCGGTGGGAGAGTTAGGATGAACCACAAATACTACTCGTATTGGTGGTCGTTGGGTCGAGGTTTCTGTTACGGTCTGTTCAATGGCTGCTTGGGCATCGTCGAGCTTGATTTCAAAGTTTTCTTCCCGACGCCCTACACTCACTACTGGTATTCCTAAGGTCTGTGCCAGTATCGAATACATGGAGAAGGTGGGATTAGCGATCAGGATCGAGCCTTCTCCTCCTAAGCAGGTGGCAATTAAGATAGAACGAATTAGTTCATCGGAACCGTTGCCTACGGAAATCTGGTGTGGTGTTACTACCTTTTCTAGGGCAGCAGATTCGTTAACGTATTCTGCGATCGCATTTTTGAGTTTCCCATGTCCACCATCGGGATATCGATTAGCTTCAATCAGCTGTTGATAGCTCCAAGCCAATTTTTCCTTTAACTCTGCTGGTAAGTCAAAGGGGCATTCATTGGTATCGAGGCGATCTAGGGGAACCGTTGATTCTGGTGTTTTCCCTTCCTCGCCCCCAGGATGAGGTGTGTAGGCGGTTAATTTGGATAGATCTGACCGGATGAATTCTAGCATTATCAGTTATCTGTTGTCGGTTTGCCTTTATACCTTTTACCGTATTCTTGCTCAAGAGGTGGATAGTGTATTCCCAGAAATGCTTTAGCCTCAGCCTGATCCTGAATCACCCTGTCTAGGGTGGCGTCTAAGAGTGCATCCAGAATTTCCCGATAGTGTGCTCCTGGCTTATAGCCTAACTTTCTGAGATCATTGCCATCCAGTGCAGGTTTGACATGCCTCCAAGTGGTGAGATACTGCCAAATGTTACGTCGGATCGCTCTAGGACTATACACCCCAATCAATACTAAGGTAGGTAATTTATACTGGCGCAACATGTGGACGATTTGACTGTTGAGCTGGCATGTTGGTAGAGATTCTAGGAAATCGGCTTGCCATCCCTCAAGTTTTTGAAGACGCTCAACACTGTCTACGGGCAACTGTAAATTCTTGGCTACCTTAACCCGTTCGTCTGGTGCTAGATCAGCAATTAATACTTCCAAACGCATCTGCCAGTGCCTTAAGGTTTGCTCGGGGTCAAATCTCTGTAGCCAGCGCCCAAGCAAACGCACTCGCCACCATAATGGTTTATCTAGGGTTAGGGTAGGATGAAGACACTGCAACGCTCCCAATGAGGACAATAACTGCAATGCTGGTTGCCAGTAGGGGGCTTGCAACATATAGTTAAGTTCTGCTTTGAGTCGGGTTTGGAGTGCTGGTACTTTGGTGTTTTCGGCTAGGGTGCGCTGATATACCCCACTTTCAATGGCATAGTGGATATACTCCTTGGTTTGGGGTTCAATTTCAAATCCCAATCGCACGGCAAACCTTACCGCTCGATAGATTCGGGTTGGGTCTTCAATAAAGCTATTGGCGTGTAGGACTCGAATTTTATGCGATCGCAAATCTAACATACCCCCAAAGAAGTCCAACAGGGGCAATTGAGATTGGGGATTAACCTTTGTTAGCCTTGCTGCCATGGCGTTGATGGTAAAATCTCGGCGGTAAAGGTCTTGACGAATGGAACTAGCTTCGACTTCAGGATTAGCGGCGGGATAAGGATAGAACTCGGTACGAGCAGTAGCAATATCTACACAAAGGGAGCCCAATGTTGGGTCATTATGCCATAGCAAGGCGGCGGTTTGAAAAGACCCATGTACTTCCAAGCGCACGTTACGGTAAATTTTCCGGAGTTCCTTGGCCAGGGTTACTCCTGCGATCGCATCCGCTGAGCGGTGAAAGCCATCTACGACCAAGTCTATATCATTTAGGAGTAGTGTTTTTTTCCCATCCGCTAGTAACAAGTCTCTGACAGCTCCCCCAACTAGGTAGAGATGCCAACCCCGCTCCTGAGCTTTCTCGGCAGCTATGGTCAGAAGTTCCCACAGGCTCGAAGCCAACAGAGGTTTTATGTTAGCCGGTTTCAGGTTGGCCGGTTTCAGGGTTGACCCGTCCACCTTCAACGGCTTTTCATTCAACTCTTCCTGAAACAGTTGCCGCAATACATCAGTCCGGGTCACAATCCCCATTAGTTGCCCATCCTCTAGAACGGGTAAACGCCCAATATCGTAAGTCACCATCAAGGACTGAATGTCTGCCATCGAGGTTTCCGGAGTAATGGTCTTAACATCCTTCGTCATGTAGCCCTTGACTGGGGCATGGCCAAAACCGTGGTGCAAGGCTAAATCGAGGTCTCGTCGGGAGATAATTCCTACCAGCTGGTCTTGTTGGTCTACTACTGAAAGCCCCGAATGACCATAGCGCAACAAAATTCTCTGGGCTTCGTTAATCTTGGTATTGGGGCGAATGGTGCGCACGGGGGACGACATTAAATCCCGAGCCGTCAGAGGTTGGGGCATTTGGTCTTTTAGTTGGTTGACCAGCTGCTCTAGGATTTTCTGGGCATCACAGTCTCGTAAGGTAACAGCAGCGGCTTGGGAATGTCCACCTCCTCCTAGGGGTTGCAACAACTGGTTCAAATCCGTCCCCTCAATTCTGGTCCGCCCAATTATAGTGACCTTAGTTTGGGGTAAAGGTCCTTCGCGTAGCGTGGCCTTTTGGCCAAGGTTAGAAGGTTGAACGTTAGTCTGAGTTTGAGTTTCAAGGTTATTTTGGCTCTTAGGTTGTCTTTTTGAATTTTGCCGGTTATAATAATTTTCAGAACCTTCAACCGTTAAACCGCCAACCGGAAACGGTGAATAACCTTCAACCTGAAACCTTGCAATTGGTAAATCTGCCGGTTGTGGGGTTTCTACTTTTGACTTTCGTTTATACTCAGCCCCCAAAAGCAGGGCATCGCTTTCAGTTACTTCTAGTAAGCGTGATGCCAAACTCGATAAGCCAGGCACATGCCCAGGAGTGTTTAGGAATACCCAAGAAATGGTGTAACCCAAGTGGGTTTGTCGCTGCAAAAGGTCTAGAGATTGCCTAAATAATTTTTCCAATTGAGGAGATAGCCCTGGATCAACATACTGAGCTATCTGACGCAGATTAGCTCCTTGCTCCATTAACCAGGTCAAAGCAGCCCCATCTCTTGGTGTGGTCTGGTCAAAGGTCAGGGAACCTGTATCGAGATGGATTCCCAATGCCATCACCGTGGCTTCAGCAGTAGTTAACTCGATTTGGGATTGCTGTAGTTGCTCCACAATTAACGTGGTGGTTGCTCCCACAGGTTCAATCTGTGTATAGGTAGCCGGGATATCAGTTTGGGGTACGGGATGATGGTCGTAAATTTCAATGGCGTTTAACTGTGGTAAGTCTAACCACTCAGCGGCTTTCCCTAAGCGATCGCGTTTTTGAGTATCTACGATAATTACGGAATTAATCTGAGCCAATTGTACAGAGCGGCGCTCGATCAGGGCATACTCATCCCGATGCAGTGCCAAAAAATCTCTTACAGCCGGATCAGTCCCCCCAGTTAGTACAGCTTTTGCTCCTGGCTTGAGGCGAGTCAGTCCTACAGCTGCTCCTAGGGCATCAAAGTCAGCAGTGGTATGACACAAAATCAGATCCATAGTCATTAGCGTCCCCTATCTCGCCCATTACAGCTAAACATCAATTTCATCTGCCCATCTGCCTATCTGCCCATCTGCCCATCTCTCGCTATTTACCTATTTACGTCATTTATACTATTGACCTATTAATATTTTAGACTTTTTGAACCCTTTATCCCCTCTCCTCACACTCCCCGCACCCCCGCCCCAAACTCATCACCTGCATCGGAAAGTTCAAAGGGGATTGATTGCAACAAATTTTGGCAGAAAGGGTAAAACCATCTGGTAAAATCTATAGTGCTTAGCTAGGCATTAGCCTGTTTTAAACAAGTTTTAGGGATGCAGCGCCGCCTTGGGGGTTCCACCGATGAGCGACTGCATCAAAATACAGAAGTTTAGCGTCAAGGTATCAGCACAGAAAATGACTATTATATTCCAACTATTACTCACTGCCCTAGTCCTATTGTCATTTGTATTGGTAGTCGGTGTACCAGTAGCTTATGCCACACCTCAGAACTGGGAGCAATCAAAACGCTTGCTTTGGCTTGGTTCAGGGGTCTGGGTGCTTTTAGTGCTTCTAGTCGGTGCCCTCAACTTTTTGGTGGTTTAGGTTATAATCTCCGTCAGTTAGACCCAAATTATTAATTTAACCAACCTTTACAGCGATAGTCATGGCAGTTTTCGAGGGAAATTTAACATCATCTACCTCCCTGAGGTTTGCGATTATCATTGGTCGCTTTAATGACCTAGTGACAGGTAAACTCTTAGACGGGTGTAAAGATTGCTTAAAACGCCATGGCATTGATCCCAATCCCCAAGGTACTCAAGTTGACTATATTTGGGTACCGGGTAGCTTTGAAATTTCATTGATGGCTCGCCAAGCTGCTCTTAGCGGTCGTTATGATGCAGTGATTTGCTTGGGATCAGTGATTCGGGGTCAAACTCCCCATTTTGATTATGTCGCTGCTGAAGTAGCCAAGGGCATTGCTGCCACAGGTTTTCAAACCGGGGTACCTGTTATTTTTGGTATTCTAACTGTAGATACCATGCAGCAAGCTCTAGAACGGGCGGGAATCAAGAGCAATAAAGGTTGGGATTATGCCATGAATGCCATAGAAATGGCTAACCTGATGCGAAGTTTTCGAGGTCAAAATTCAATATTAGGCTATGAAGAGTCTGAGCAGGGAACTTTGGGCCAACAAACTCTACCATTCTCTACAAATTGGACAATTGCTTCAGAATCTGAACCTGATTCCTAAGATATGAGTTAATCTTGGGAAATTTTCCTAATTTTCTTGAATCTAAAAGCTCAGTAGAAGGGGTTGACAAATTTTGTCTTATCTGGCATACTATAAAGAGATAAGTTGAGGTGCGGGTATAGCTCAGTGGTAGAGCGTCACCTTGCCAAGGTGAATGTCGCGCGTTCGAATCGCGTTACCCGCTTACTAATAGTCAATAAACCTGTCATACCTAGAGTAAGGGAACCTTGGTTATGCTGCCTTCAGCTCAAGTATCCAACTTGATGCAAACCGTAGCAGTGTCCATCAATAAGGGAGCATGTCACCTTTGTAATTAGGTAAATAGATCCCCCCTAGCCCCCCTTAAAAAAGGGGGGAACTAGATTCAAAAGTCCCCCTTATTAAGGGGGATAATGGGGGATCTAAATCAGGGATTAACAAAATTGACATGCTCCCATCAATAACCTTAAAGAATAAGCTTATATAATATATGGGGACACGATACGCTATTAGCGTGTTCTAATATTTATATCGATCATGCAGCACTACCAATTAAAGGTTTTTTGATACACCTAAGCAGATGTCTTTTGGTTTTTAATAACGCTTGTGCAATCTCAAAAGGGTCAAAAGATTGACTTAAACTCCGAGTATCCCTGCCCTTGTCGGCGTCGGGGTCATTTAGTGCCAATTACACTGACAGAAGCCCTTGGCTGCAATCGCTGTCAGCAAATTTTTGTGGTAGACGAAAGTGGTTATGTGATGGAGCAACTATCCACCCACTACCCCTATAAAAAAGCTTGGCGTTGGACAGGACATCGTTGGTATACAATCCATGGTAGTCTTGGTGAAAGCTACTTACCTGTAGCCTTGGGTATTGTCTTAGTTCTGCTGATTGTCTGGTTGCCTTTGGCACTTCACTCCCAAAAAGGGCCAGGTATCATAGTCTGGGCATTACTGGCAGTACTCCTAGCAGTACTTCCGGCTATGATGGTTTGGCTAGCTTACCGGCGTTAACTAACAATGAACACAGACTCTGGGAGCAAGGCCTCGAAGTTACATGATTTAATGGCCAGTGTCCACCATGCTTCTTGGGCATTGGCAAACACCAAGGGAGAAGAGCGCTCTCGTGGCATCGAGGCTATGGCTCAAGGAATGCGAAACTCCTTTGATGATATTTTGGAAGCTAACACCCTAGATCTGGAAACCAGTAGGGACATGGCAGTGCCAGATCTAATTTTGGACTGGCTGAAGCTAACACCAGAAAGGCTACAGATGGCGATCGCAATCCTGGAAAGGATTGGAAAGTCATCTGATCCAATCCGGCGGGTGATGAACGCCTCTTACCAAACTGACCAATCTCAGACCTACTGTCAGCTAATGCCGTTGGGAGTGATTGCTCTAATTTATGAGGCATTTCCTGAACTAGGTGCAATTGCCGCAGGCTTTTGTGTCAAAACTGGTAACTCCCTGATTCTCAAAGGCAGTAGCGAAGCCAGTCAGTCTAACCAGGTGATTGCTCAAGCGTTGCAAAATGCTTTGGATGAGGTCGGTTTGCCAACCGGATGTTTGGAACTATTGCCCTCTGGACAGGGAGCTTCGATTCGGGATTTGGTCACTCAAAATCCATATCTGAATTTGGTAATTCCCCACGGACGACCAACCCTACTCAAGCAGGTGATCCAACAATCAACGGCACCGGTTTTGCAATCGGCCATGGGTAACTGCTACCTTTACTGGTCTGCTAATGGTGACGTTGATCTGGTTAGATATATAGTTTTAGATAGCCACGCCAGTCAGCCGGATCCGGTCAATGCTATTGAAAAGATTCTGATTAATCAGAATCAGAAAACCTCTGCCTTAGTTACCCTGTTGAATAACCTGAAGGAAAATGGTTTTGAACTCAGAGGTGATGCCAATCTAGTGGCTAAGTTTCCTGAACAATTGACCTTGGCAGCAGAATCCGAGTGGGGTCAAGCCTACTTGACCAAAACTATTGCCTTGAAAGTGCTAGATTCTATAGAGTCAGGGATTGCTTGGATTAATCAATATAGTAGCGGTCATGCTGACTGCCTGGTGACAGATTCTTATCAGGAAAGCCGTCAGTTTGCCTTAGGTGTAGATAGTGCATCGGTTTACATTAATTCCTCACCAAGATTTTCACGGAATCCGCAACCAGGAGACTCCGTGTTTCTAGGTATGTCTAACCAAAAAGGACATTATCGCGGCATGATTAGCCTGGAGACTCTCACTACCCTTAAACACGTAGTTCAGGGTAATGGACAGTTTTAGGCGTTGGTCATTTGACCATTAGCTGCTCTCAAGCGGGAGGGGATCAATCGATCCATCCAGTATTCCAAATACGCTCGATTTTCGTCAAGTTCACCAGGATCTGTGGTATCCATGGGATGAGGGGCTAGCCCCAAAATCGCAGCTGTAGTAACACAAAACATAGATTTCTGGAAAGTCTCGCATATTCTGACCCGCAAGTCAATTTCACCCCGATGCGATCGCATATAAAAATCCCTGAGATACTTGGGTAGATAATGCCTCATATCCTGCATCAGCAATGTCGGTGGAATTCCAGAACCACCAATAGGCAATGGGTCAGCATACAATGCGCCATAGGTAAATCGGGTTTGATCTGGAGAAATCTGGTAGGCTTGGGCATTCAGAGATACTGTCCCCAGAAAGGGTGTTCCCCGGAAGAAAATTGCCTCTACATAGGGTACTCCTGTATCAGACAGGAAGGTCAAACCAACTGATTCGGGAATAATCTCATACCTTTTATCACCAATCTGAGGGGCATAGGTAATGGGTTTGTTTGCTGCTGCGACTAACCCTGCTTTAATATGGTCTACCACTTGGGGAATCGACGTAATTTCCCCTTCGTCATAGCCCTGAGATAGGGACATGAATATATCACTCATCACCCGCCAGAATTGCCCTAATCCACTGGTATAGGCAAGCATTCGCACTTGTTCGGGCAGGAATTCAGGAAATAGCTTGTTCATTCCCAGCATCAAGGGATTGCTCTTAAACTTTGCCTGAATTGCTTCGGCACATCGCTGCTTAAATTCATCGGTATCGAGATGACTATCTAAGCCCCCACCACCGTGCCATAACATCGAGCGCATACAGTATTCGGCGTACTCAAAGTTAATTCGGTCGTGCCACCAATGACGCAAAAGCTTTGAAAATGAAATATCCCCATTAAAGTATTTAAAGAAGGGGAAAAATACTAAAAATTGATGATCTGCAGTGTAGATAAGATTGCGGGAGTAAGCATCTAAAACAATGCCGTAGCTATGAAGTATACCCACTACTTCCATCAGGTTTTCTGGGGAATCCGATAGCAGGGCACTACCAGTTTGTAGTCGCTTTATATACTCCTCTAGGGGATGCTTTGGTTTGGATTTTTGGCTAACTACCATAATAATTAGGGTGAAGGTTTTTTAGGGGTTGAATGTTGTTTCGGGTTGAAGGTTGAAGGTTTTTTAGGGGTTGAAGTTTTTAAAGGGGTTGAAGGGTGAAGGTTTTAAAGGGCTTGAAGGTTTTAAAGGGGTTGAAGGTTGAAGGTTTTTTAGGGGTTGAAGGTTTTTTGGTTGAACGGGATGGACGCGCGTCCCGCTTTGCTGCGAAGCGATGCAGCGCCTTCATGCGGGGGTTTCCACGGGGCTGGAGAGCGATGCAGCGCGGTCTTGGGGGTTCCCCCCATGAGCGACTGCATCAAGACAGGTGCGGACGCAGGTTCCGCACACAGACCCATGCGCCATGAGCGACTGCATCAAGACAGCGCGTGGCCTTTTGGCCAAGGTTCAACAGTCAAAGGGCTAACTTTCAACCAGCTAACTTTCAACCAACTAACCTTCAACCGATTAACCTTCAACCTGTTAACCTTCAACCTGTTAACCTTCAACCTGTTAACCTTCAACCTGTTAACCTTCAACCTGTTAACCTTCAACTATTGGTTGATACATTCACAGCTACATTCGGTGGTGTCGTTACCAAAGTTGCTGTGATCGGTTCACTTAAATTAAGTAACCATCCTGGCTGTAGTCCCAGAACCACAATCAATAGGGCTAAAACCAGCCCTGGTAATTGTTCTGTGAACTTAACGGTCGGTAAATCAGTTAAATGGGTAGCCAGGCGACCAAAGAAGGCTCCACCAATTAGTTGTAAAAAGTAAACAACCGTTAAACCGGTGCTGAGCATGCATAGGATAGTTGGGATTGGTAATACCTGGAGACTACCCCAGTAGACCAGAAACTCAGAGATAAATCCCACCATGCCAGGGATACCAGCACTAGCCATTACACCAAGCACCATCAAACTACCAACTACTGGCAGACCTCGTTCCGGATTTAATAAACCATTGAGGATAGTGATATCCCGTGAGCCAGTTTTTTTATAAATGATACCGACTAATAAAAACAGTAGCGCTGATATTAAACCGTGACTGATCATATGCAAAACTGAGGATACCAACGCTAGCTTAGTGGCAGCAGCAGCAGCTAACAGAATGTATGCCATGTGAGCGACAGAACTATATGCCACCATTTTTTTCATGTCTTTCTGGACAATGGCATTGAACGCTCCGTAGAGGGAACTCACTGCTGCCCAAATTCCCAACCAAGGTGCCAGAATTGTCCAAGGTTCCGGAAACAAACCTAAGCCAAACCGCAACAAACCATAGGTACCTAATTTCAGGAGCACACCAGCTAATAGAATTGAAACTGGGGTTGATGCTTCCACGTGGGCATCTGGCAACCAGGTATGGAATGGCACAAAGGGAATTTTAATCCCGAAGCCAATTAGAACCGCTCCTAAGAGAACTAATTGCTGAGCAACGGGTAGTAATGATGCTAGCTCCCTGGTCTCGGCGTAGCTAAAGCTAGAGGAACCACTCAAAAACACTAAGCCCAGGAATGACGCTAGAACCAAGGCTCCGGAAAGGGCTGTGTAGAGGAGAAACTTGGTTGCAGCATAGCCTCTGCGCTTACCCCCCCAAATGGCAATCAACAAATATAGGGGAATCAGTTCCAGCTCATAGAAGATAAAAAACAGCAGTAAATCCTGAGCTAGGAAGGCACCGGCAACAGCACCATTGAGCAAGAGCATCAGAGCGTAATACAACCTAGGCCGAATGGTGTTGGAATCTGTGCAATACAGGGCAATTGCGGTTAGCAGACCATTTAAGATCAGTAACGGCAACGATAGACCATCTACCCCTAAACTATAGGTCAAACCAATTGCCTGAATCCAAGGAATATTTTCCTGAAATTGTAGATTTACGTCACCGGGGTTAAACATGGTCATCAATATTACTGACCAGAGGAAAATACCACCAGTAACCACCAAGGCAACTTGACGAGCTGCTTTAGCCGTGACATTCCCGGGCCAAAACCCCACTATCGCGGCACTCAGTATTGGTACCAAAATCAAGGCACTCAGCATAAATCGACCAGTCTCCTCATCATTGTTTTACTAACTGTTCTTATGGGGTTGTTTGGTTGCAGGTTGTTTGGTTGAACGCGATCGCGTGGCCGAAAGGCCAAGGTTGTTTGGTTGAACGCGATCGCGTGGCCGAAAGGCCAAGGTTGAAGGTTGAAGGTTGAAGGTTGAAGGTTGTTTGGTTGAACGCGATCGCGTGGCCGAAAGGCCAAGGTTGAAGGTTGAAGGTTGTTTGGGGTTGAAGGTTGTTTGGGGTTGAAGGTTCAACAGTCAAAGGGCTAACCTTCAACCTGCTAACCTACCCTACGGGAACGCCAAAGGCGAACAACCTGCTAACCTTGGCCTATTGGCCACCCGTGCGCGTTCAACGGGCTAACTTTCAACCTGCTAACCTACCCTACGGGAACGCCAAAGGCGAACAACGGGCTAACCTTGGCCTATTGGCCACCCGTGCGCGTTCAACGGGCTAACCTTCAACCTGCTAACCTACCCTACGGGAACGCCAAAGGCGAACAACCTGCTAACCTTGGCCTATTGGCCACGGGTGCGCGTTCAACTAATCACCTATCAACAATGACCACTGCTCCAATGACCACTGACTCCAAGACCACTGATTCAAGGGCCAGGTGATGAAGATTGCTAATAAGCTGATTCCTAAAAGGATAGTCAGTACATAAAACTGTGATTTACCCGAAACGCTGTATTTTAGGCTTTGACCACTAAATACTGTTCCTAGACCAACCAGATTGACTAACCCATCAACGATATATCTATCAACCCAAGCTGTAATCTTGGAAAATAGGAGAACAGCAAACACGATGGTGTAACGATACAGTTCGTCCAGGTAAAAGTCATAGGCGAATAGGTCTTGGAACAATTTCAGCGGCATCCGAATTGAGCGCGACCAGGTTCTGGGTAGGTAAATTAAAGCCCCTGTAGTGCAACCTACGACACTAGAGATTATCAAGCTTACCTCGGCTAGGAGATTGAGATCCTCCCATTCCGATAGCAATTCCATCGGACGTATTAGCACGGGTACCAGCAATGTCACTACCGTTAACGCTACCATTGGTAAAGCCATAGCCCACGGTACTTCTGGTGCTCGACGGGTCTTCGCTTGGGGTTTCCCTAGGAAAACTAGCCGAAACACCCGGACTAAACCTAAGGCAGTAACTGCGTTCACGAAGAGAAAGGGTATGACCAGAAGAGGGGCATCAAACCAAAAGGCGTTAATCCCTTCACTCATTGCCCAAAAGCCACCCAGGGGGAAAAGTCCAATCAGACCAACCATACCCACGGCAAAGGCAGTGCTAGTAGCAGGCATTTTTGACCATAAGCCCCCCAATTCAGCTAAATTTTGGTTATTGGTGTTGAAGATTACCCCCCCGATGCTCATGAACATCAGAGCTTTAGCACAGGCATGGGCAACCAGTAAAATCACACCAATATCAGCACGCTGCATTCCAACCGCGATAAATACTAAACCAATGTAAGCGCTGGTGGAATGGGAAAGCGATCGCTTAATATCGATTTGTGCGATCGCTACCAGTGAGGTTCCTAGTGCTGTGATAGTACCAATAACTACTAACACTGATAAGGTCAACGGTGAGATCATGGTCACGATCGGCACCAGTTTAATCAGCACATAAGTACCACAAGTCACCACCAAAGAATTTCGCAGTACTGAAGCAGGATTAGGTCCCTCCATCGCCTCATCCAACCATAAATTCAAGGGGAATTGGGCACATTTACCAATTGGACCAGCAATCAAAGCCAATCCCAGTAAGTTACCTACCAGTGGCGGTAAATTAGCTGAATAAGCCCAGGTATACAAGTCTGAAAAGGTTAAGCTTCCCGCAAAGGTCGCTAAGGTCACCACCCCAACTAGCAGCAAGATATCTCCTACACGCTTAGTTAAAAAAGCATCTCGGGCAGCTTTGAGTGCTAAAGGCTGAGCATACCAAAAACCCACAATTAACAAAGTACACACCGTGAGCATTTCCAACAGAGCGTAAGTCAGGAATAAGGAATTACTCAAGACAATCCCGATCAATGCCCCTTCAAAAAATCCCATCAGGGCAAAGAAGCGAGCTAATGCCCAATCTTTCTCCATATATCCGAGAGCATAGAGTTGGGCCAATAGACTTAGGCTGGTGATAAACTCCATTGCTCCAGTACTCACTGGTGAGACTTCCAGAACAAAAGATATATCAATATCAGCAACCATTAGCCAGTGAAACTGTATCTCTTGCACTGCTTCCTGTAATGAAGCCTGGAAGATCAGCCAGCCATGAATGCAGGCCAAAAGTGTCATCAACAGGTTAAAGTAAGCCGCTGGTCTTGGTCCCGTACGACGCACTATTCCTGTTGCCCAGGGGATAGTTAAAAATGCCCCAATCCAACCGTAAATGGGAACTACCCAAATCGTCTGAGTAAGCAACTCAGTCATCACGCCTTGACCTCATCATTTCATTGAATCAATTAAATAAAAATCGGTACTAATTAGCCCAAACGAATTTTTAAAGTGACGATTTTCCTCGCTTTACAGCTAATAATGTCGTGATTTGTCTTAAATCATTAGTATTTTTATAACTTTATCAGTTAACGGTTATCTCGGGCATAATTTCGACAGTTTTTTACCGAATATTTTTTTGATTTTTACCATAAACCACGGGTTTTGACATCATGACAAGTAACCTTTATAGAACCGAGCAAGCTAACGGATTCAAGGTCAAGTCGGGCTTGACAACCGAGCCAGCTAATGGATTAAAGGTCAAATCAGGCTTGACAACCCATCTATCCACCGATTTATGCTTAGTCAGGTTAGAGCGACCCAGTTCCCCGTGCCGTCAGCCAGGAACTCGGTGACCGCACTCAAATTCTGGGTTGAGTGAGGATTACTTATCTAAAAGTTATAAAAAAATTATAAAACAAAAGCAACCATTCTCCAAAACGGTGAATTTTCGTTAACTAATCTAGCTGACCCCCTCGTAATGTTAAGTTATGTTAAGGTCTCTCATTAAGAAGTATTATCATATTTTATATTGTCAAATACGCCAAGGTTCTCTATGCTTAGTTTTGGTTGTCGTTTAAACAAAGATGTTGAGGGCATTCCCCGTCTACTATCTTTGTTTCAGCCGGGGTGTTAGCGTAGCGTGGCCTATTGGCCAGGGAAACAATCACTTTTGGTTAGGCAAACCCACACCCCCCTCCACCCTTTAATCCCCCCCAAACTAACCATGAGGCGGATTAAGCGAGGAGCAAGGGAAGCACAGAAGCACGACCAATACACTTAGCTACCTGAGTTAGCTACCTGCAATGGGCTTGGTCGGCTCACGTTCTGACGGTGTATCGAAAAGGCCGATTTACCCGGCAACATTGCAGTTATCTGCAATGCCATAGAAACCCTAACTACACTGCCCTAACTACACTGCAAGGTTAGTTAGGGAGCGTTCATCACTCTTATTTGACTAATCCACTAGGAGAAAAGCGAAATGCCAATTGCTGTTGGAATGATTGAAACTGAGGGCTTTCCAGCTGTTGTAGAAGCAGCTGATGCGATGGTTAAAGCCGCTCGCGTCACCCTTGTGGGTTATGAAAAAATCGGTAGCGCTCGTGTAACCGTGATTGTGCGGGGAGATGTTTCCGAGGTGCAAGCTTCCGTATCTGCTGGAATAGAATCAGCAAACCGGGTGAATGGAGGTAAGGTGGTATCCACCCACATCATCGCTCGTCCCCATGAAAACTTAGAGTATGTCCTACCAATTCGTTACAGCGAAGCTGTGGAACAGTTCCGTAGCTACTAGCCAAGATGCTCCTAAAAACCATAGAGAGTCTAGAGGCAATTGGCACAAGCTTGGGTGCTGAACTCGTTGGTATGCAGTGACTATAGGTTTAGCTTAAGGGCTTATATGCCGTCACAACCATCCCACGTGTGGTCAGCGCGTGGGTTGATCAAAATCTTGATAAACGTCTAGGAGTAAAATTCATGTCAATTGCTGTGGGAATGGTGGAAACCCTTGGTTTTCCAGCGGTTGTAGAAGCCGCAGATGCTATGGTGAAAGCGGCTCGTGTCACCCTTGTGGGTTATGAAAAAATTGGTAGCGCTCGTGTAACCGTGATTGTGCGGGGAGATGTGTCTGAGGTGCAAGCTTCCGTATCTGCTGGGGTTGATAACGTTAAGCGTGTTAATGGAGGTCAGGTATTATCTACCCATATTATTGCTCGACCTCACGAAAACCTGGAGTATGTTCTACCAATTCGTTATACCGAAGATGTGGAACAGTTCCGGGAGAGTACTAACGCCATCCGTCCGATGAACCGTCCATAATCGTCCGCCAATTTGAGATTCAAGACATGCCGGTGTCAAGTAGGGGATTTGCTTACCATGAGGGGAGAGATTGCTTGATCCACTAGTTTTGGCTTGGCCATATAACTGCTCCCTAATCCATCTCCCCCCAAGTCCTGTCACCCCAAGTCCTGTTAATAAGTTAGGTCAATGCAAATTGCCAAGGTCCGAGGCACGGTCGTTAGTACTTATAAAGATCCTAGTCTTAGAGGAACTAAATTCCTTTTCCTGCAATACCTAGATGATGCAGGAGAGCCACTCCCCAAGTATGAGGTAGCAGCTGACATAGTCGGTGCTGGTATAAATGAGTGGGTGCTAGTCAGCCGTGGCAGCGCGGCTCGGCAAGTTGGTGAGAGTGACAAGCGTCCCATCGACGCTATGGTGGTGGGGATTATTGACACGGTCAGTGTGGACAATAGCATGCTCTACAGCAAAAAAGACCAGTATTAGTGAGTAGGTTCGGACAATAGTAGCTTTGGGTAGTAGCTTTGGGTAGTAGCTTATGGCTTGTTATCCATTGCTCGATTCTGACTTGGGCCCTTTTGCTTTCCAAAGCAGTTATTTGTAACGATAAGCCATAACGGTAGAGGTTAACTATTAACAATCCAGCAATTTCTGCGTGATTACAATTCCCGAGTGGGAGCAGCAGAAATAACTAACCCCCAATCCTCAAGTGTGGGGCTTGACAAAAATCTATTTCATGACAGTGTATCTCAAATAAAAATTAGGAGGAAAACATCTATGGCATTTAGCACCCAGGCAGCTCCCCCAACACCTTGGTCACGGGATCTGGCTGAACCAAAAATTGATGACACAGCTTATGTCCATTCTTTTTCCAACATTATTGGAGATGTAGAGATTGGGCCAGATGTATTGATTGCCTCGGGAACCTCGATTCGAGCTGATGAAGGGGGACCATTTTACATCGGTGAAGGTACCAATATTCAAGATGGTGTTGTGATTCATGGTCTTGAAGACGGTCGGGTTGTTGGGGATGACCAGAAAGAGTACTCAGTTTGGATTGGCAAGGATGCATCGATTACCCACATGAGCCTGATTCATGGTCCTGCTTATGTTGCGGATGATTGCTTTATTGGCTTTCGCTCTACGGTGTTTAATGCTAGAGTTGGCAAGGGCTGTATTGTGATGATGCATGCCCTCGTTCAGGATGTCGAAATTCCTCCCGGTAAATATGTTCCTTCCGGAGCGGTGATTACTAATCAGCAGCAAGCTGACCGACTACCGGATGTAGAAGAGCAAGATAGAACGTTTGCTAACCATGTGGTGGCAATCAATGATGCATTGCGGGAGGGTTATCAGTGTGCAGAGGATGATTCCTGCATGATTCCCATCCGTAAGGAAATTGCTGACAATGCTGACTCTAATGGTCATAGTAGCCCTGATAGTTCCCATAAATCTTTCAGATCAATGTCTTCAAATACAGGATTAAGTTCAGAGCTTCAACAACGAGTTCGTCAACTGTTAGGCCAAGGATACCGAATTGGTGCTGAATATGCTGATGAGCGTCGCTTCCGTACTAGTTCCTGGAAGAGTGCTTCCGGAATACACTCCGATCGTGAATCAGAAGTGCTCCAATCCTTGGGTGATTGTCTGGCAGACCACGCTGGTGAGTATGTCCGACTAATTGGGATTGACCCGAAAGCTAAGCGCCGGGTGTGTGAAGAGATTATCCAAAAACCGGGTGGCCAAGTGTCTCGGAGTTCCACTGGATCTGGTTCAAAAAGCTACAGCCCCTACAGCTCTGCTCCCCAACGTCCTGCGGCTGTGTCTAGTAATGGCTTAGAGTCATCAGTGGATGATCTAGTTCGTCAACTGTTGTCCCAAGGGTATCGGATTGGTATTGAGTATGCTGATGAGCGTCGCTTCCGGACTAGTTCCTGGAAGAGTGCCCCTGGCATAAGCTCCGATAACGTATCACAAGCTTTGGCAGACCTAGGGGCTTGTTTGGCAGACCACGCTGGTGAGTATGTCCGACTGATTGGCATTGACCCGAAAGCCAAGCGCCGGGTGATGGAAAAGATTATTCAAAAACCAGGGGACACTGCAAAGCCTGCTGCTAAATCTGCCCCTAAGACTAGTAGTACTCCTAGCTATACTGCCCGTTCAACGAAATCCTCAGGATTCAATGGCAGCAAGGTTTCTGGTTCATCCTTGAGTCAAGATACCATTGAGCAGATCCGTAGCTTGTTGTCCCAAGGTTATCGCATTGGTACTGAACATGCGGATAAACGTCGATTCCGCACCAGTTCTTGGCAGAGTTGCTCCCCCATTGATTCTACTCGGGTTTCAGAGGTGATTGAAGGTCTAGAAGGCTGCATGGTTGAACATGCTGGTGAGTATATACGGTTGATTGGTATTGATCCGAAAGCTAAACGGCGTGTTCTAGAGACGCTGATTCAAAAGCCTTAATTTATAAGCATAGCACAGGGAACAGGGAACAGATAGGGAAGTGTGGGAAGTGTGGGAGGTGTGGGAAGTGTGGGGAGATGGGAAGAAGCCCCAATACCGTACTGCATCCCTTAGAAAACAAACCGTCAAACCCTATCCCCCTACTCCCTTGCTGCGAGAACCATTTAATTTAAATCAAGACCAGCTTATTTATAGGTATTAGACTTCTTGCAACGGTAAAGAAGCCCTCAAAAATGATAGTGCTAGAGTCAAATTTAATCCCAAAACCCTTTACCCAAAACCCTTTACCCCCAAAACTGCGGCGAAGTCTACTGTGCCAAAAATTATGCACTTGCCTAAACTTCAATTGAGTAATAATTCTCATATATACGTGGAAGGAAATGTGAGCATTGATCCTAGTGCTGTTATTTCAGCAGGGGTAATTTTGCGAGCGGATCGAGATAGTAAAATAACGATTGCAGCCGGTGTTTGTATCGGTATGGGAGCAATTATTCATGCTCACAAAGGTACTGTGGAGGTGGAATCAGGAGCGAGTTTAGGCGCTGGGGTTCTGGTCGTGGGGAAGGGAAAAATTGGCGCTAATGCTAGTATTGGCTCCCTGACGACAATTTGGAATCATTCTGTAGAATCCTTACAAGTTGTGCCATCAGCGTCGGTGTTGGGGGATAAGGGGCGTCCATTACCGGAAGAGTCTCAACCAACTCCTGATACCTTGGAGCAGAAACCTCAGGAGTTGTCATCAACTGTACCTGATCAAAGCTTCACCACGGAATCTGTGAATGGTCAAGTGCCATCCACTAGTAATACGGTGGCTACAGATACAACAGATACTAATACTATAGAGACTAATAATACACAGACTAATAATACACAGACTAATAATACACAGACGAATACTACACAGACGAATACTACAGAAACTATTGAAGCTGAGACGACGGCGGAGTCGCAGACAGAATCACCAGCTCCGAAGACTCAGCCTACTGTTCATGGGCAGGGGAGCTTGAACCGATTACTGGATACTTTGTTTCCCTATAATCAATCTTTTAATAGTCCTAGCAAAGATACATNTAGCTGCCTNANATCCATCTCTTGTTTGCGATCGCGTAATTTGCGTTCGCGTAGCGGCTCCAAAGGAGCATCGCGTAGCGNGACCAAAGGTCAATTCGAATAATTTGCGATCGCANTAACAGCTTCCTAGAAGTATCCCCTACGGGTCATGATCACTTCCATAGGTGACGCTCCTACACTTCCCTACCGTTAAGTGTAAGCTTTCTAGCACTCCTTAGAGCTACTAAAACTTCCTTGAGGTNTANTATAGTTATAGAGCTATCTATAACCGATTCCCTTTACGGCGTTTTATAGTGGGAACACGCCCCAGCCCCACTCGTTTTAGGTTAATTGCNAGCATTTACGTCGCGATTCAACCAATAACATTTCTTGCTCATCCCAATACTCGCGGGNGGCAATCCGTGAATANAAACTCGTCTCGATAGCTTAACAGCTGAGAGGTATAGGCAGGGTTACACTTTTTNGTTACTGCTCCAGGCTTTTCCAGCTATGTAGTCCCAGTACCTCAAAGAACTGCCCAAACCCTGGCGTCCAACCAAGACTTTTTTAATCCAGATTTAGCAGACTGTCCATTAGGCAAATATCCACCCTTCCCATCTGGTTTGGGTTTATTTCGTTTATTTAAACCNTTTAAGTTCAAATTTNATAAAATAGAAACTTTTTTTCCGGTTCTAACCAGAGCATGAGCTGTTTTATAGGCATAATCCTTCCGGCTCCTNAGCAATCCGTTGAATGTATTCTCGCTTCACGCGATTGCAATTTCCTTCTAGCTTTACTNCCTTTTGTCTGGCATTCTTTTTTTTTNTGTACCTTTTCTAAATCAGAATGANTTTTTACGGTAAGACTTAAGTGAAGGTAGTTTTGGTGTTTTCAGATGTTGCTAGATAAATCGTCTCTTGTAAAGTACCGCATCCCAACCTATGCTATTATCCCCAAGTGGGAAAANCNTTTTTGGTGTAAGCGTTGGTACTGTAGAATCTTTCTAAGCATAAGGGTTGTTTACCAACCATGGTTTTCTTTTGGTGATTAGAATATTCTTGAGCTTAAACCCGTCGGGCAGCGGACGATGTAGTCGTACTTNNGGCCAGCCCTTGNGTTTACTTATCTTTAAGCAATATCCATTTCCTCTCGATTCTAGCTACAGAAAAACAGTCTTTCCCATCTATCTTTAAAGTCCTGTATCTAGCTTGATTTTTAAATCTAGGTTTTCCCGCTACGACTACCATTACAATCGCCTTTGATGAATCGGACTGAAAGCTAGGTCTGCTCTTTTACATACGTCCTGTAAAGTATTCGCCGGAACTCGGGTAAAGTCCAGCAATTCACCTGAGTGGACAACTGTCACCAAGTCTTTTTTCCCAGAGGTAACAGCTTTTTTTGACTGAAATAACCCGGGGTTATCTCTGAGTTCTGGTAGATAAGTAATCAACGGGACAAGAATTAACAGCAGTGCGGTTTTTCATTCCACCACCGAAAGCGATCGCCCAACTGCCAGTTGTACCAGTACCGACAAATCCGTAGCCAATCATTTAGTTCTAGTTTTTGTTGACTACTTGGATAAGCCTGGTATTGGTAGTTGAGCAGCATCACGATCACCTCCTAGNTTTTATTGCGCTTTACATATTATNGGCTGTAGTGGTTCTCAATTAGGTGGAAGGGACTTTCNTCTTAGGGAGTAGGGAGATGGAGAGATGGGGAGATGGGGAGATGGGGAGATGGGGAGATGGGNGATGGGAGATGGGGAGNGTGGGAAGTGTGGGNNGNNGGGAGGNNGGNNGTGTGTGGGGAGATGGGGNGGGTTGGGAAGTGTGGGGAGATGGGGAGAATGGGAGGGTGGNAAAGGTGGTGNGGNGATGGGGNGANNTGGGGAGATGGGGAGATGGAGGTTTTTNTATTATATTTTTTGGCTAANTTTNAAAATTAATTAATTCATACTNTTANAAATCCTATACTAATCAAGGCAATTTGNNCATNGGCANNTTTAGGGGTTTTNGATAAAGTATTGNACATGGTTTTTTTAGGTGACTATAATTNAAGCTAACTCNTNTTAGTTTAAAAGAGATTATGATAAATCCTTAATAATTTNATCATAACAAAAAAATCCTNTTNATATTTCCTACTGTTAAAAAAAAAAGGGGTGTATCTGAATTTTTGATGCGNGAANTCGGTGGTGCGTTACGGGGGCAGGCTATCTCACACTNG